>NZ_CP038018.1:0-651081 GCF_008805035.1 Eikenella exigua
ATGACGCTCGACCAATTCTGGCCACACTGTCTGCATCATTTGCGCCACACTCTGCCCGCCAAACAGTATCAAAGCTGGATTGCGCCCTTGGGCGTGGGCGAAGGGGCGGGTGGCGAATGGGTGGTGTACGCACCCAGCCGCTTTGTATTGAATATGTTGCGCTCTCGCTATGCTGCCAAAATCGGCAAGCTGCTGGCGGAAAGGCTACCTGAAAACACACCCACACTGCTGTTCGAGCAAGGGGAAGGCAAACACTATGCTCCGGCAGGCAATCCACCGCCGGCGTATGCTGCCAAAGCTGTTGCGCCAACCGAGCAAGTTAGTAAATCAGCTGCCTCGCAACATGCCGATAAACGCAGCGCCCTAGAAATTGTGCAATTCCGCTTAGAGAGTTTGGGCATCAACCCGCAGGTCGAGCCGGCTAAGCAATCCGTACCGACCAAACTAGAAGCCAAGTCCGCCCGGGCCAAACCCATTGCCAAACGCGAAGAGCGGCAGCAGCAACACTATGCGCAAACCAATTTGTCGCCGGAATATACCTTCGACACCTTGGTGGAAGGTAAAGGCAACCGCTTAGCAGTGGCCGCTGCCCGTTCCATTGCCGAAAATCCTGGCAAAAACTACAACCCATTCTTTTTATACGGCAGTACCGGCCTGGGCAAAACCCATCTGGCGCAGGCCGTAGGCAACGAGCTTTTGCGCCTCAAACCTGAAGCCAAGGTCTACTATATGCATGCTGAAGATTTCGTGCGCGGCATGATTCAGGCTTTCCGTAACCATGCCCACGATGCCTTCCGCCAGCAATACAAGCCCTACGATTTCCTCATTATCGACGACATCCAGTTCATCAAAGGCAAAGACCGCAGCATGGAAGAGTTTTTCCACCTGTATAACCATTGCCACCACCACAAAAAACAGATTATCCTTACCTGCGATGTGTTGCCCACCAAAATCGACGACATGGACGACCGCCTGAAATCCCGTTTTTCATGGGGTTTGACGCTGGAGTTGGAGCCGCCGGAATTGGAAATGCGGGTGGAGATTTTGCAGAAAAAAGCCGATTCCGTGGGAGTGGAATTAAAAGAAGAAGCCGCTTTTTTCATCGCCACCCATATCCGTTCCAACGTGCGCGAACTGGAAGGTGCGTTTAAGCGGGTGGAAGCGCGCAGCCGCTTCGAACACAAACCGATTGATGTGGAGCTGGCCACCGAAGCCCTGCAAGATATTGTGGCCGGCAACTTCAAGCCGATTAACCTGCCGTTGATTATGGATGCGGTGGCCAAATATTACGGTATCCGCACCGCCGACCTTATCGGCAAAAAGCGCGCGCAAAGCATCGTCCGTCCGCGCCATCTGGCCATCAAACTTGCCCGCGAGCTGACCACCCACAGCTACGAAGACATCGGCAAAGCCTTCGGCGGCCGCGACCACAGCACGGTGCTCAACTCCGTGAAAAAGGCCGACGAATTGCGGCAGGAAGATGCCGAAATTGCCCAAGATTACGAAAAACTATTGATTATAATCAAAAATTAAACCTAAGGAATCTGTATGTTGATTTTAGAAGCCGAGCGCGACACCCTGCTCAAACCGCTGCAAGCCGTTACCGGCATTGTGGAGCGCAAGCACACCTTGCCGATTCTCTCCAACGTGCTGATTGAGCGCACCGGCAGGCAAACCAATATTTTGGCCACCGATTTGGAAATCCAAATCCACACCCATGGCCCGCACACCGATGCCGAAGACTTCCGCATCACCACCAATGCCAAAAAACTGCAAGACATCCTGCGCGCCCTGCCCGAAGGCGCGATTGTGGTGCTGGATTGGGCGCAAAACCGCCTTACCCTTAAGGCCGGCAAATCCCGCTTCGCCCTGCAAACCTTGCCGGCCGAAGATTTCCCGTTGATGAGCATCGGCGAAGAAGTGGTTTCCGCCTTTACCCTGCCGCAGGAAACCTTCCGCAATATGCTCTCGCAAGTGCAATACGCCATGGCCGTGCAAGACATTCGCTATTATCTCAACGGATTGTTGATGCAGGTGGAAGGCAGCAATCTGCGCTTGGTAGCCACCGACGGACACCGTTTGGCCTACTCCGCCGCCGTGATTGATGCCGACTTGCCCAAAGCCGAAGTGATCCTGCCGCGTAAAACCGTACTCGAGCTGTTCAAACTGCTCAACCGCCCGGAAGAACCCGTTACCGTGGAGCTCTTGAACAACCAAGTGCGCTTCCGCTGCAACGACACCGTAGTGGTGAGCAAAGTGGTGGACGGCAAGTTCCCCGATTTCAACCGTGTGATCCCGCAAGATAACGACAAAATCTTCCTGCTTGGCCGCCAGCCGTTCTTGGGTGCGCTGGAACGTGCTGCCATTTTGGCCAACGAAAAATTCCGCGGCGTGCGCCTACAGCTGCGCCCCGGCCTGCTGAGCGTGTTGTGCAGCAACAGCGAACAGGAAGAAGCGCGTGAAGAGCTGGAAATCGCCTATCAGGGCGCAGAGCTGGAGGTGGGCTTCAACATCAATTATCTGATGGACGTGTTACGCAACGTGCATGCCGAAGACATCCAACTGGCCTTCGGCGATGCCAACCGCTCCACCCTGTTTACCATCCCCGACAACGCTGATTTCAAATACATCGTGATGCCGATGCGCATTTAAGCTGTGTCGCTTGATACCGGCAGAGGCTACCTGAAAGCGAAACTTCAACGAAGTTCAAACCGCAAGATGGTGGTAAAAATTTTATTTAAATAAATGCGAAAAGAGCGCCCATGGGAATTTCATTTTTTACGACGCTTGAGCCTAGCTTAGTGGGCGCTTGGATACCCTCATTTGCGATGGTGCTGATACAATTCGTGTATATGTTTATCTATAAAGAGGTCGGCAGGCGTGCCACAGATACCTCGTGGTACGGCGCCGAAGATAGACGAAATGCGATCATAAGCACGCTACTACAAGTGGTGTTGCTTATTTTGTCGGTGTTCGTGCCGCTTAAAGCAGGCACCGTGTGGTTTTGGATCGGATCGGTGATTTATGTAGCGGCTTTTGCGGGCTTCATCAAGGCATTTTACGATTATGCGGCGGCATCTGTGGACAAAGCCGCACAAGGCGGCATCTACCGCCTGTCGCGCAATCCGATGTATCTCTTTTTCTTCCTCGGTATGGCGGGCGTTTGCATCGCTTCGGTATCGCTGTGGTTATTGATAGTGCTAGTGCCGTTTGTTTTGTATAACCACCTCTTAGTCCTAAGCGAGGAGCGCTACTGCGAGCAAATTTATGGGCAGGAGTATTTGGAGTATAAGCACAAGACGCCGAGATATTTTTTATTTAAATAAGGGGTGAATAAACCCCTAGGGTACACCGCAGTGCCACAACCCTAAATGTTTTATAAGATTTCAATACTAAAGAAAGAGTATCTTCGTAAAGAAAATTTGGCACTCGACGGCACTTTGTTTCTAACGCTTTGTCTAAAAGCCACCGCAAATGAACCGAAGACGATTAAAGATATGCGCGGAAACATTATCGAGCTGCCGGAGCAAGTAAGTAAAGTAGCCCCGCTTTGAACACAAACAATCAAACCATCCTCTCTAAAAGCTTGACTTTTGGTAAGCAGTCCGTGATTGCGTTATAAACTCCGCCCTTCGCGGTTTAGCTTTCATTGAAGTCCTGCTTTCAGGTAGCCTCGCCACCGCACACCCATTCTAAGGAACCACCATGTCTTCACGGCATTCCCGTATCTGCGCCCTCGCTCTCGCCACCCTCCTGCTGCCATTAGCTGCCCAAGCCGCGCCCGCACCGCGCAAACCTGGTTCGCAAACCCCGCTTACCCACCGCCAAATCATCGACCGCGCCAACAATCTGATGACGGCCTTCTCCTCCGAGATTGCCCTCCAGCAAGGCAAAGGCAGCGAAGCCCTCGCTGCCTATATGCGCCTGTTCCGTCGCACCAACGACCCCGCCGTGGCCGAACGCGCCGTAGAAATCGCCTTCTCCGCCGATGTCCGCTTGGCCGAGCAAGTGCTTGAGCGCTGGCAGGAAGCTGAGCCCAACCCCTCTACTGAGCAAAAACGTATGCACTGGATTGTAGCCGCTGCCAAAGGTGATATCGCCACTGTGCGCGCCGGCCTGCCCGAAATCCTCACCCAAACCGACCGCCACCGCATGCGCAACATCTTTCTGCGCATGTCCCAGCTTGCCCTCTATCATCCTGAAGCCGCTGATGCGCAAACCGCCCGCCTCGTGCACCAAGCCGCCGGCCGCTTCCCCGGCCTGGCTGAGGCCGCCATTACCGATGCCATTTATTCCGCCCACGCCAACCGCACGGCCAATGCCAACGCTGCCCTGCGCCGACTCTCCCACCTCGACAGCGACATCCGCCCCATTACTGGCATCACCCTGCGCCTGATTGCCCAGCGCCAGCCTGAAGTACTCGAATACTTCTTCCGCCACGCTGACAGCCGCCACCTCTCCCTCATGTGGCAAAACCTGCAAGTAGAATCCCTCATCGCCGCCAAACGCGAAGAAGAAGCCTACCGACTGCTGCAAAATATGCTGGCCAAAACTCCCGATGCCGACCTCTATATTCAAGCCGGCATCCTCTCTGTGCGTCGCAAAGAGCCCGTGGCTACTACCGTAAACTACTTTGAAAAAGCCTACCTGCACGGCACCCAGCAGCAGAAAAGCCGCGCCGCCTTGCTTGCCGCTATGCGCCTGATTGAAGACAAAAACATAGCCGAAAGCCGCAACTGGCTCAACCGCGCCAGCGCCCCCGAAGCCCAGTTCGACAAACACATCCTAGAAGCGCGCATTGCCGAGGCCGAGAAAAACTGGCCGGCAGCCGAAGATGCCCTGTTGTGTGCCGAATCCATTGTATCGGCTGGCCGCAGCAATGCCATCTTCAATGCCGACGACCTCCTTGTTGCCCACCTGCGCATCGCCCGCGAGCAGCCGCCTGCCGAAGCCCTCAACAGCATCCGTAGCCTCTATCGCCGCTACAGCGACAACTCCGCCCCGCCCGCCATGATCGCCATCATCCTCGAGCAGCGCGCCATCCTGTATGCCGACCGCCTACAACAACCCGAGAAAGCCGTAGCCGACCTCAAACAGGCACAAGAACTCGTGCCCAAAAATCCCGATATCCTCAACTCCCTCGGCTACACCATGCTCTCCCTGCCCAACCCCGACCTGGCCCAGGCGCGCCGCTATATTGAACAAGCCTTGCAGCGCTGCCCCAATTCGCCCGAAATCCAAGACAGCATGGGCTGGGTGCTGTTCAAGCAAGGCCAACCTCAAGCCGCCCTGCCATATTTGCAGCGCGCCCACGCCAAACTGCCCGAAGCCGAAGTGGCAGCCCATCTTGGCGAAGTGCTGTGGACACTCGGCCGCAAAAACGAAGCCATCGTTATCTGGCAGGCCGCCCAGCGCAAAGGTGGTGATAAACCCGTATTGCAGGAAACCCTGCAACGCCTCAATGTAATCCTCCCGTCTTCAAGCGGGAAAACTAGCAGCGAAGGCAACAACAGCAGCCAATAAACCAAAGGCTACCTGAAAACAGTTTTTCCGTTTTCAGGTAGCCTTTTGCTGTTTAGCCCTAGGCCAAATGTGTTACGGCAACTCCATCCTCTCCATCCTTAATTGTTCCGTTACCGTGCGCGGCATGGCGAAGCAGCAGGTTTTGTTGGGATCGACCACTTGGCAAATCTGCAAATCGCCGGCGATGCTTTGCAGGGCGATGGCTTGGTTGGTGTCGAGCCCGCCGTGGGCGGTGAGTAGGCCGGTGGCCATTAGGGTGGCGGTTTCGGTGGCCTGGTCCAAATCGGGGCTGGAGGCGATGGTGTACAGCAGTCGGTGGTAACGGCTAGTGGCAGGGGATAGAGGTGGCTTTTGATGACGCTCACTTCCACTTCCATCACACCTTTGATTTCCAAGCCAGAGATGCCCACCTTGCCGCCGCTCATGCCAGCATGTAAATAGCCCATGGCCAGCAGTGCGCCGGGCACATTTATCGGCAAGAGGAATGTGGTGCCTTTGGCGATGGTTTCGATCCCAATATTGCCGCCGTGTGCATCAGGCGTGCCACAGTTGATTGTGCGGTACCGATAACGCCGATCATCGGGTTGGGCGGCAGGCGCACTTTAGCCAAACAAGACAATGTGGCCGTCCTCCACGGCACGATGTTGATGCGTCCGCGTTCCAGCCGATTGCCGGCCATGCCTGTGCCGGTAGGGAGCCTCTCGGCTCGGCGCCTTTCACAAACAGGAGTCTGGTGGTGGGATTGATGCGGTTCCAGTTGAGATGGTCGAAGGTGTCGGCGGGGGGTTGGATTTGGTCGGTGAAGTAGTCGCAGGTTTCGAAACACACTCGGCCGTTGGATGCCGTTTGCTCACATCGGGGCGGCTTATTTCAGGAAGTTCACGAAGCCCGATAAAATCAGCGCGTTGATGATGTCCACGAAGAACGCACCCACCAGCGGCACAATCAGGAAGGCCTTGTGCGAAGGGCCGAAGTGTTCGGTGATGGACTGCATATTAGCCACGGCCGTGGGGGTGGCACCGAGGCCAAAGCCACAGTGGCCACCAGCCAGTACGGCGGCATCGTAGTCGCGGTTCATAAATACATAAGTAACAAAGGTGGCATACAGAATCATCACTATGGTTTGAATCAGTAGGATTATAGTAACTTTCCCTGCTAAACCAGTGAGTTGCCATAGTTGTAGGTTCAGCAGCGCCATGCCCAGAAAGAGTGAGAGTGAGGCGTTGCCGAACACATCGATGGCGCGGTCGAACATATTGAATTTAAATGCACTCACCAATACGTTGCGCAATACCACGCCGCCAAACAGTGCCCACACGAATTTAGGCAGATCAAATAGATATTGTTTGTCGATACCGTCCAGGATTTCGGCAAACGAGAGGCAGGCGGCAAACATGGCCAGGGTTTCGATAGCCGAGGTGGCGGTAATCAGGCGGGTTTGCTCGGCGCGTTCAAACATATTGTCGGTGTTGTTGTCCGGATCGTCGTCGGCACAGCGCAGGTGTTCAGCCTGTACGGTTTCGGAATCCAAGGGTTTATGCCCCATTTTGTTGATGAGGCGGCGAGCAACTGGGCCGCCGATTAAGCCGCCGGCTACTAGGCCGAAGGTGGCCGAAGCCAAGCCCAGCTCGGCTGCGGCAGGTACGCCGTATTTGACTAAATCGGGCGCCCAGCCAGCTGCCGTGCCGTGGCCGCCAGTGAGGGTGATGGAGCCGGTAATCAGGCCGGTCATCGGGTGTAGGCCGAAGGCACTGGCTAAGCCCACGCCGATAGCGTTTTGAATAAAGATAAATGCGCCCACGATGGCAGTAAACACCACCAATGGAATGCCGCCGGCTTTCAGACGGGAGAAATCCGCGCTCAGGCCGATGGAGGTGAAGAAAATCAGCATAAACGCATCTTGCAGTGGTTTTTGGAACTGGAAACCGATGCCTGTAAATTTATGCAGACTAAACAGGCAGATGGCTGCCACCAAGCCGCCCGCCACCGGTTCGGGAATGTTAAAATCCCGCAGAAATTTGATTTTGCTAACCATCAGTTTGCCTAATAGCAGCACCAAAGTGGCCGCAATCAGGGTGTAGTAGCTGTTCACTTCTATCATGGCTTATCCCCATTGAAAATAAAGAAACAATTAAATACAGGCCTGTTGTTCGCCAGCAGGCCTCGGACAAATATTAGGATAGCGGTTAAAAATTGTCAAAGACTATGGATTGTTTTTTGCAATAGAAGAAGGCTACCTGAAAAGTTTAGGTAGCCTTTCAGCATGGCATGGCCGGGCATGAAAGCTTGTTACCGATCCCGCCGTTTCAATCGATGTAATACACTTCGCAGCGTACGTTTGTTTGGTGCAGCAGCAGGCTAATGGGATATTCGCTCGTGGCCGTGGCGGCAGCCTGTTCCAGTAAGGCACGTTTGTCTGCGCCCTGAATCGACAAAAACAGCTGCGGTACGGCGGCGAGCGTGTTTAGGCTCATGCCGATACGTTCGTGTGCAGCGGTAACCGGGCTGGTGTGCACCAGTTTGGTGCGGCAGTCGGGCGACACGGCTGCGGCCAGCTGCGGGGCTTGCGGGAACAGCGAGGCGGTGTGGCCGTCCGTGCCCATACCGAGCACGGCGATGTCGGGCATGGGAAAGCCGGCCTCGGTTTCGGCCAGGGCGGCGGCGGGGTCGGACACATCGGTTTGTTCATTCACCAGCGGTAGGAAGTGGGCGGCTGCGGCAGCGTGTTGCAGCAGGTGGCGGCGCACCAGTGCGGCATTGCTGTCGGGGTGCTGTGGCGGCACGAGCCGTTCGTCCACCAGAGTGACGATAACGTTCAGCCAATCTAGTTTTACCTGTGCCAGGGCTTCAAAAAATGCTACGGGCGAGCGGCCGCCAGATACGGCCAGCACAGCGCGGCTTTGCACCTGCAGGTATCGACACAGTCTGCCGGCCACGGCTTCGGCTAGTGCAGTAGCTTGGGCGGCGGGAGTGGGAAAGGTGTGCCAGGTGAGGGTCATAGTAGTCTTTCGGGTAGTCTATAGGGAAAAGGAAAACCAGGCGGAACAAATTTTCAGGTAGCCTTTTTCAAGAAGCTACCTGAAAGACTAAAATAAAATGTTAGGGAAACACAGCCGTCTTCGTTATGAAGAGGGCGCACCCATCAGTATAAGTATAAAGACAACAACGCTGGCATATAAGAACAACCCTCCCACGCCGAGAATGCCGAACAATATCGGCTTGCCCCACGAGCGACGCGGGTAATTCGTGTCGAATTTATCTTTGACCAGCGTCACTTGCTTGCGCCCCACTGCACCATACCAAGCACCCAACAGCGCAATGCTGAGAACATTGTTGGCAATATCGAAAATGAGGATGACTGGAATGGCTACTAGGATAACGACCACCATGCCCCACAAGAAACCTTTATTCAGTTTTTCCAATTCTTTGTCGCCCATGGCGCGGGCATTGAGCATATGCAGTGCTGCACCGAATACGGGCGAAAATAGCAGCGACCAGCAGGCAGCGACGTTTGGGTTCCACAGCTCAGGGGCTTCTTGGCCGGTGCCCGAGCCGAGGCCTTCACTTTGCGGGGCGTGGTAGCGTTCGTCAGAATTCATGGTGGTTCTCCTTTTTAGTTAAGTATGTAGATTGATCAAATTATATTTTGGGATGAGGGTGTTTGCCTAATATAGAGGCTACCTGAAAAATTCAGATAGCTTTTGCTATGCCTGCTGTTTCAAGCTTCGGCCACGAGGCTGCGGTCGTAGGTTTTTTCGCAGTAGTGGCATTTGAGGCGGGTTTGGCCGCCCGGGCGGCGCACGTAGAAGCGGCTGGAAACAGGTTCGTTGTGGCTGGCACAGTTGAGGTTGGGGCAGCGGAAGACTTCGCTGATAGTTTCGGGCAGTCTGAGCGGCATTTTTTGTTCGACTTTGAAGTTAGCGATGAGGTTCACCGTGGCTTCGGGGGCGAACAGGGCGAGGCGGTTGGCGGCGGCTTCGTTGAGCCTGATACCGTTGATTTTGATGATGTCTTTGCGGCCATGCCGTTTGCTGGGCAGGTTGAAACCAACAGTTACGGCGCAGCCTTCGCGCAACAGTTTGAATTGGCGTAGGATGGTGAGGGCGAGGCCGGCGGGGATGTGGTCGATAACGGTGCCGTTTTCGATGGCTTCGACGCTGAGTCTTTTCTTGTCCATTTGGATTTCCGATGGGGATTGGATGGAATACAGGCTACCTGAAATTTCAGGTAGCCTGCAAGAGCTGGGTTAGTTTTTCTGATACAGCCGCACGTAGTCGATCAAGGTGGTTTGGATGCGGAAGTTATCGGTGGGGCGTGGTGGCTTGAGCTTGTCTTCCCATTCCGCGTAGTCATTCAGAATGAAATACCAAGGGCCTTTGGTTCTGAATATCTGATCCAGCATTTGGCGGTTAACGTTGAGTTTTGCAAAGTCTTCATCCGGCATGGTGGAAGGGTAGCCACCTGATTCGTCGGTGCGGCTGCGGTCGATCACATCCACTGTGGTGTTGTCGTCCACTGTGTAGTGGGACACGGGGATGAGCTTACCGTCTAGATAGTAGCGCACTTTCTGGCCGTCAAACTCGATTGCCCATACATGCCACTCGCCATCTAACGGTGTGGCTTGCCGGTTGATGTGCTGTTCCAAACGGTGTGCGAAAACGCGCGTACGCCAAGAGCTCCTTTTGTGGCTATAGAAACAGCTGGCATGTGTTGAGGACCAAGCATATGCCCGTGCAGAGGAATACCACTCGAGAATATCGAGCTCACCATAGGGGTCGTTGGCAGCAGGGTTGCTGCCGCAATTTTGCAAGGTTTCGCTATTGCGCATCCATAGCGCCGTGCGCATGCCTCTTGAGCCGTTCCAGTTGATTAGGGCGCGGATTTCGGCGCGGAAGGGTTTGCTGGCATCAACTATGGGTTTGGATTCCAATCTGCCGCTTGAGTATTTGGTTTTCTCACCGGCCTGGCAGGGTGTTTCCCTGGTGTTGCTGTCGGTTAGGGCTTCGCTGTCATTCCGCACGCAATGGCGGCGTGTGGTAATTCTGGCGAAATCATTATTTACGAATCCAATATTTCCGGGAAGATAAGAGAGGTGGCTGCCTAAATGGTTGAGTATGGTTTTTGCCTCCCAATCATTTGGCACATTATTATCTTTAAACTCATAACACTTGAGGCTGCGCCATTGTCCTGACGCATCAGTCGCACTTTCGCAACCGTTGGAAGGGGGCTGTGGCTGCGGTTGCGGAGGCTGCGGTTGCGGAGGCTGCGGTTGCGGAGGCTGCGGTTGCGGAGGCTGCGGTTGCGGAGGCTGCGGTTGCGGAGGCTGCGGTTGTGGCTGATTTTGAGGTTGCTCTTGATTCTGTCTCTGTTGCTTCATAGGGACGGACATTGTCAATGATTGCCCTGAACTGCCACTGCCGTTGGCAAATCGTATCGACTGTACTGATTGTCCATCTCTGCTTTTGCCGTCACCGCAGCCGGCCAGTACGCCCAGGCACATAACGGCTAACATGTTTTTTACGTGCATTATTCAAATTCCTTTGCTAGACAGAATTTAGTCATTCAAGCAAGTCGATGATGTTCGCCAGCACCGCAAATCAGGCCGGTTTGCAGCCTTTATATTACTTTTGTTAGGGGATCGGCTTTTAGGCAGTCTGTCTAGATACCGGGGTTAGATTATTTCGTTTAACACTAATGACAGCATGGCCATGCGTGCGAATACACCGTTTTTTGCTTGTTCAAAATAATAAGCATAAACCGTGCCATCCACGTTGGGATGGATTTCGTCGACGCGGGGCAGAGGGTGCAGTACGCGCAGGTTGGGTTTGGCCTGGGCGAGGGTGGCGGCTTCGAGGTTGAATTTGCCTTGGATTTTGGCGAATTCTTGCTCGTCGAAGCGTTCGCGCTGCACGCGGGTCATGTAGAGGATGTCGGCGTGGCGGGCGGCTTCTTCGAGGCTGGACAGGATTTGGTAGCGGCAGCCGGCTTCGTCGAGTTCTTCGGTGATGTAGTCGGGCATGGCGAGGCTGGGCGGGGAGACGAAGATGAATTCGGCTTGGTGCCGTTTCATGGCTTGGGCGAGGGAATGGACGGTGCGGCCGTATTTGAGGTCGCCGGCCATGGCGATAACGAGCTTGTCCAGCCGGCCTTGGGTTTCTTGGATGGTAACGAGGTCGAGCAGGGTTTGGCTGGGATGCTGGTTGGTGCCGTCGCCAGCGTTGATGACGGGCACGGCGGAGAATTCGGCAAGCACGCGGGCGGCGCCGTCTTTGGGGTGGCGGATGATGATGGCGTCGGTGTAGCTGGAGATGATGCGGGCGGTGTCGGCCAGGGTTTCGCCTTTTTTGGCGCTGGTGTTGGCGCCGTCGGAAAAGCCGATAACTTTACCTCCGAGCCGCTGCACGGCGGTTTCGAAGGAGAGGCGGGTGCGGGTGGAGGGCTCGAAGAAGCAGGAGCCGATGAGCCGGCCTTCAAGCAGGTTGCGGCGCGGTTCGCGCTTGAGGCGTAGGGCAGTATCCAGCAGGCATTCGAGCTGTTCGTTGCTCAGGTCGGGGATGGAGATGAGGTGCTGGCCGTAGAGTGGGTTGGGCATGGGTGGCTCCAGGCGGGTTGGCAAACGGGCGTATTATGCGCTGTTTGCCGGGAAGAGGCTACCTGAAAACAGTGGGGAGGTCTGGCTGCTATAGTGAATCAAAATTAAGAATGCGACAGCGTTGGCTTGCCTTGCCGCATCGAGTGTACTGTCTGCGGCTCGCCGCCTTGTCTCATTCTTAATTTAAATCCACTGTATATATTTCAGACAGCCGCATACTTTCAGCGAGCTCCTTTAAAATTGGCAATCAGGTTGCCTGAAAATTTGGAGGAGCAGTTTTCACTTCTTTAATACTTCGTGGCAGTGAGTGCTTTCAGGTAGCCTTATGCTGGCGCAACAGGCTACCTGAAAATATGCTCTCTCCGCAGCCAAACAAATTTGCCGTCAAACGCCACAATTCCGTTACAATATCGCCCGTTATCAATTTTTCAGTTGGAGAGGCGCAATGGCTGAATTCCACATTGCCAAAACCGTGGCCGAAGGCCGCGATTTATTCTTGCTCGGCCAGATGGCCAACCGCCACGGCCTGATTGCCGGCGCCACCGGCACGGGCAAAACCGTTACCCTGCGCAAAATGGCCGAAGGCTTCAGCGCGCAAGGCATTCCCGTGTTTATGAGCGATGTGAAGGGCGATCTCTCCGGCATCGCCAACCCGGGCGACGGGCAGGGCAAGGTGGGCGAGCGCATGGCCCAATTCGGGCTGGATGCGGAAGGCTACCTGAAAGGCTGCGCGGTGCGTTTTTGGGATGTATACGGCGAAACCGGCATTCCCGTGCGCGTAACCATTTCCGAAATGGGCCCTCTGCTGCTCTCCCGCCTGATGGGGTTGAATGACACGCAGGAAGGTCTGCTCAACCTGGTATTCAAAGCTGCCGACGACAAAGGCTGGCATCTGATCGATTTGAAAGACCTGCGCGGCATGCTGCAATACGTGGCTGAGCACGCCAAGGAATACCGCACCCAATACGGCAACGTTTCCGCCGCCAGCGTCGGCGCTATTCAGCGCCAGCTGTTGCAGCTGGAAAGCGAGGGCGGCGATATGTTTTTCGGCGAGCCGGAGCTTAATCTGCAAGACTGGCTGCAAACCGAAGGCGGACAGGGTGTAATCAATATTCTAAATGCCGAAAAACTAATGCGTTCGCCGCGCCTCTATAGCGCGTTCTTACTGTGGTTTTTGGCCGAACTGTTTGAAACCCTGCCCGAAGCCGGTGATTTAGACAAACCCAAATTCGTCATGTTCTTCGATGAGGCTCATTTGCTGTTCGACAACGCCGCCGACACCCTGCTCAAGCAAGTTGAGCAAGTGGTGCGCCTGATCCGTTCCAAAGGCGTGGGTGTCTATTTCGTTACCCAAAACCCGCTCGATTTGCCCGACACTGTGCTTGGCCAGCTCGGTAACCGCGTGCAGCACGCCCTGCGTGCCTTTACCCCGCGCGATCAAAAAGCCGTGCGTGCCGCTGCCGAAACCTTCCGCAGCAATCCGAATCTCGATGTGGCGCAGGAGATTACTGAATTGGGCGTGGGTGAGGCGCTGGTGTCTTTCCTTGATGAAAAAGGCATGCCCGGTATTGTGGAGCGCGCCTTCGTGCTAACGCCGCAATCCCAGCTTGCTCCGCTTTCTGCCGCTGAGCGCAACAGCCGCTTCCAAAACGACATCCTTTACCGGCACTATAAAGATGCGGTGGACAACTTCTCCGCCTACGAAGCCTTGCAGCAGCTGGAGCAGGAACAGGCCGCCGCCGCTCAGGCAGAAGCCGAAGCCAAAGCGCAAAATGCTGCAGCCGCGTCTGCCCAAAAAGCTGAAAGCAACAAAGGCGGCGTGCTGGACGGTTTCCTCGGCGGCCTATTCGGCAGCCGCAAACGCGCCAACCAAGGCTTGGGCTACGATTTGGCCGATTCGCTCGGCAGTCAGGTGAACAAGCAGATCACCCGCAGCATTACCCGCAGCATTATGGGAGTGATCCGCAGCGCGATAAAGTAAAGGCTACCTGAAAGTTGTAGCCGGGTTTGCTGCTAGAAACAGAGACTCGGCCAAGCCAAAAGCAGATGCTTTATATAGAGTATTAAAAGGCTACCTGAAAACCGACTAGGATGGTTTCAGGTAGCCTCGTTGTTTGTCGGTTGATGCGGAGAGCCTCTCTGCTTCTGTGCAGAAAACAACAGCTCCGACCGTAAACCACGAAAAGCTAAGGTATATTCCGCTGCTGCCATTGACCCACTGCTTGCAAAAGAACTATAATTCCGCTCTTGCCGGCATGGTGTCGGCAAATATTAACTCAACAGGACGAGAAAATATGCCAACTATTAATCAGTTAGTACGCAAGGGTCGCAAAAAGCCCGAGTACGTAAACAAGGTGCCCGCATTGGAAGCCTGCCCGCAAAAACGCGGCGTATGCACCCGTGTGTACACCACTACTCCGAAAAAACCGAACTCTGCTTTGCGTAAAGTGTGCAAAGTGCGCCTAACCAACGGATTTGAAGTGATTTCATATATCGGCGGTGAAGGCCACAACTTGCAAGAGCACAGCGTGGTGCTGATCCGCGGCGGTCGTGTGAAAGACTTGCCGGGTGTGCGCTACCACACTGTTCGTGGTTCTTTGGATACTGCCGGCGTGAAAGATCGCAAACAGGCACGCTCCAAATACGGTGCTAAACGCCCGAAATAATTTTTTAATACAGGCACGTCGGCCGTTATTGCTGATATAAGCCGGCCGAGTAAGTGAATGCTCCCCAATGGGCATTCGCGGGAATTATCCCAGCTGAATAGATTAAAGGAAATTGAAATGCCAAGACGTAGAGAAGTCCCCAAGCGCGACGTATTGCCGGATCCGAAGTTCGGCAGCGTTGAACTGACCAAGTTTATGAATGTCTTGATGGTTGACGGTAAAAAATCGGTTGCCGAGCGCATCGTGTACGGTGCTCTGGAGCAAATTGCCAAGAAAGTACAGGGCAAAGAAGCAATCGAAGTGTTTAACGAAGCCATCGACAATGCCAAACCCATCGTGGAAGTGAAAAGCCGCCGTGTTGGTGGTGCCAACTACCAGGTTCCTGTTGAGGTTCGTCCTTCCCGCCGTTTGGCCTTGGCAATGCGCTGGGTGCGCGACGCAGCCCGCAAACGTGGCGAAAAATCCATGGATTTGCGCCTGGCCGGTGAGCTGATTGATGCTGCCGAAGGCCGTGGCGGTGCCATGAAAAAACGTGAAGAAGTACACCGCATGGCTGAAGCCAACAAAGCCTTCTCTCACTTCCGCTTCTAATTTTGAAAGGCGATTGAAATGGCTCGTAAAA
Source organism: Eikenella exigua (assembly GCF_008805035.1). NCBI lineage: Bacteria > Pseudomonadati > Pseudomonadota > Betaproteobacteria > Neisseriales > Neisseriaceae > Eikenella > Eikenella exigua. The sequence continues at coordinate 15,404 of NZ_CP038018.1, forward strand.
CCCCGATTAATTTGTACCGTAATATCGGTATTTCTGCCCACATCGATGCGGGTAAAACTACCACTACCGAACGTATCCTGTTCTACACTGGCTTGACCCACAAGTTGGGCGAAGTGCATGACGGTGCGGCTACTACCGACTACATGGAACAAGAGCAAGAGCGTGGTATCACCATTACCTCTGCTGCGGTAACTTCCTATTGGTCTGGTATGGCGAAGCAGTTCCCTGAGCATCGCTTCAACATCATTGATACTCCCGGACACGTTGACTTCACCGTAGAGGTGGAGCGTTCTATGCGTGTATTGGATGGCGCAGTAATGGTTTACTGTGCGGTAGGTGGTGTGCAGCCTCAGTCTGAAACTGTGTGGCGCCAAGCCAACAAATACCAAGTTCCGCGCTTGGCATTTGTAAACAAAATGGACCGTCAAGGTGCCAACTTCTTCCGCGTAGTTGAGCAGATGAAAACCCGTCTGCGCGCCAATCCTGTGCCGATCGTGATTCCGGTTGGTGCCGAGGATAAATTCGAAGGCGTGGTGGACTTGCTGAAGATGAAAGCTATTATTTGGAATGAAGCCGACAAAGGCGTAACTTTCGAATATGGCGATATCCCGGCTGATTTGGTTCCGACTGCCGAAGAGTGGCGTCAGAATATGATCGAAGCCGCTGCCGAAGCCAGCGAAGAGCTGATGGACAAATACTTGGGCGGTGAAGAGCTGTCTGAAGAAGAAATCGTTGGCGCGCTGCGTCAGCGTACGTTGGCCGGTGAAATCCAGCCGATGTTGTGCGGTTCTGCATTTAAAAATAAAGGTGTTCAGCGTATGCTGGATGCTGTGGTTGAACTGTTGCCTGCTCCGACCGATATTCCTCCGGTTCAAGGTGTTAACCCTGATACCGAAGAAGCCGACAGCCGCCAAGCCAGCGATGACGAGAAATTCTCCGCTTTGGCTTTCAAGATGCTGAATGATAAATACGTTGGTCAGCTGACCTTTATCCGTGTTTACTCTGGTGTGGTGAAATCTGGTGACACTGTACTGAACTCTGTTAAAGGCACTCGTGAGCGTATCGGCCGTTTGGTGCAGATGACTGCCGCTGATCGTACTGAGATTGAAGAAGTACGTGCTGGCGACATCGCTGCTGCTATTGGTTTGAAAGACGTAACCACTGGTGAAACTCTGTGTGCAGAAAATGCTCCGATTATCTTGGAACGCATGGAATTCCCCGAGCCGGTAATCCACATTGCCGTTGAGCCGAAAACTAAGGCCGACCAAGAGAAAATGGGTATCGCTCTGAACCGTTTGGCCAAAGAAGACCCGTCTTTCCGTGTGCGCACTGATGAAGAGTCTGGCCAAACCATTATCTCTGGTATGGGCGAGCTGCACTTGGAAATTATCGTGGACCGCATGAAGCGTGAGTTTGGTGTGGAGGCTAATGTGGGTGCACCCCAGGTAGCCTACCGCGAAACCATCCGTAAAGAAGTGGAATCCGAAGCTAAACACGTTAAACAGTCTGGCGGTAAAGGTCAGTATGGTCACGTTGTGATCAAAATGGAACCGATGGAGCCGGGCGGCGCAGGCTACGAATTTGTCGATGAAATCAAAGGTGGTGTGATTCCTCGCGAATTCATTCCGTCTGTCGATAAAGGTATCCGTGATACGCTGCAAAACGGTATCGTGGCCGGTTATCCGGTGGTAGATGTCCGCGTTCGTCTGACTTTTGGTTCTTACCACGATGTGGACTCTTCGCAAATCGCGTTTGAATTGGCCGCTTCTATGGCATTCAAAGACGGTATGCGTAAGGCCGCTCCGGTTCTGCTGGAGCCGATTATGGCTGTAGAAGTGGAAACCCCGGAAGAATACATGGGTGATGTGATGGGCGACTTGAACCGTCGCCGTGGCGTCGTACTGGGTATGGACGACGATGGTATTGGCGGTAAGAAAGTTCGTGCCGAAGTACCGTTGGCTGAAATGTTCGGTTACTCAACCGACCTGCGTTCAGCTACCCAGGGTCGTGCCACCTACACCATGGAGTTCAAGAAATATGCAGAAGCTCCGGCTCATGTAGCAGAGAAAGTTGTAGCAGACCGCAAAGGTTAACTTTGCAATCTAGGCTGTCCGTTGAGATGGGCAGCCATTTCAGGCTACCTGAAAACCATTTCAGGTGATGAAGCCGATTTTCAGGTAGCTTTTGTTCTTTATAATCGATCTTTATATGAAAAGGAATTAGCTCATGGCTAAGGAAAAATTCGAACGTAGCAAACCGCACGTAAACGTTGGTACCATTGGTCACGTTGACCATGGTAAGACCACACTGACAGCAGCATTGACCACCATTTTGGCCGAAAAATTCGGTGGTCAGGCCAAGGCTTATGACCAGATTGACAACGCCCCGGAAGAAAAAGCTCGCGGTATTACTATTAACACTGCTCACGTAGAATATGAAACCGAGACCCGTCACTATGCTCACGTAGATTGTCCTGGTCACGCCGACTATGTAAAAAACATGATTACCGGTGCTGCCCAGATGGACGGCGCTATCCTGGTGGTGTCCGCTGCCGATGGTCCCATGCCGCAGACCCGCGAACACATCTTGCTTGCCCGTCAGGTAGGCGTACCCTACATTCTCGTATTTATGAACAAATGCGATATGGTAGATGATGCCGAACTGCTCGAACTGGTTGAGATGGAAGTCCGCGATCTGCTCTCCAGCTATGATTTCCCTGGCGACGACTGCCCGATCGTACAAGGTTCCGCCCTCAAAGCCCTCGAGGGAGATGTTGGCTACAAAGAAAAAATCTTCGAACTGGCCGCCGCTCTGGATAGTTACATCCCCACTCCCCAGCGCGCCGTAGACAAACCTTTTCTGTTGCCGATTGAAGACGTATTCTCTATCTCTGGTCGCGGTACCGTGGTAACCGGTCGTGTAGAGCGCGGTATTATCAAGGTGGGTGAAGAGATCGAAATCGTTGGTCTGAAGCCCACCCAGCAAACTACCTGTACTGGTGTGGAAATGTTCCGCAAGTTGTTGGACGAAGGCCGGGCAGGCGATAACGTAGGAGTACTGCTACGTGGTACCAAACGCGAAGAAGTGGAGCGCGGGCAAGTGTTGGCCAAACCCGGCACTATTACCCCGCATACCAAATTCAAAGCCGAAGTATATGTGCTGAGCAAAGAAGAAGGAGGTCGTCACACCCCGTTCTTTGCCAACTACCGCCCCCAATTCTACTTCCGTACCACTGACGTAACCGGTGCCGTAGAGCTGGAGCCTGGTGTGGAAATGGTCATGCCCGGTGAGAACGTAACAATCATCGTAGAGTTGATTGCTCCGATTGCTATGGAAGAAGGCCTGCGCTTTGCAATTCGCGAAGGTGGTCGTACGGTAGGTGCCGGTGTGGTGGCTTCCGTGATTGCTTAAAGAAGGATATCGAGTAAATGGCAAATCAAAAAATCCGTATCCGTCTGAAAGCTTATGATTACAGCCTAATTGACCGTTCTGCTCAGGAAATCGTTGAAACCGCCAAGCGCACTGGTGCTGTAGTAAAAGGTCCGATTCCACTACCGACCAAAATCGAGCGTTTCAATATCCTACGTTCTCCGCACGTGAACAAAACCTCACGCGAGCAGTTGGAGATCCGTACTCATCTGCGTTTGATGGATATTGTAGATTGGACTGATAAAACTACCGATGCATTGATGAAGCTGGATTTGCCGGCCGGGGTGGATGTGGAAATCAAGGTTCAGTAATCTACTTGCAGATAATATCGAAGCCGAACGGAGTCTCTGTTCGGCTTTTTGTGGTTAAGAGGTTTACTTGACAAGGTAAAGTAAATTGACACTATATGAAAAAGTAAATGTTTAGCTGTATTATTAAAAATAACCAGCTATGGATTCTACGTATTCTTTGTGGAATAGATATGCAAAAACACAACATGCACAACAAACACAAAAATCAAATCCGCATCATTGGCGGTGAGCAGCGTGGGCGGAAAATCCGATTTGCAAATGCAGAAGGTCTACGTCCAACCGCCGATAGCGTGCGTGAGCGTTTATTCAACTGGTTGAGACACGAGTTAACAGGCCGAACGGTGCTGGACTTGTTTGCTGGTAGCGGGGCGCTGGGCTTTGAGGCTATTTCGAGAGGGGTGAAACGGGTTGTGCTGGTAGAAAATAATCGGCGGACTGCAGCAAGTTTACAACAGCAAATACAAGAATTGAGACTATCCGAAAAGATGGAAGTTCGAGCACTTGATGCTTTTGAATATTTGTCAAAAACACATGAGCAGTTTGATGTGGTGTTTTTAGATCCGCCATTTACTTGGCGAGAATGGGCTAAACTGTTTATGCGCTTGCAGCGGCATTTGCATAGTGGTGCATATATATATGTTGAAGCAGGAGATTTGCCTGTTTGGCCTGATTATTTGTTGGAATTGAACGTAGGACGATCGGGTTTGAGTAAGTATGCACTGCTCAAGAAGGAGTGGGAATAAGTGGCTTTAATAATTGTTATCAAAGAAGAAAACTTTATGTCTTGCTAAGGGTGTAGGCTGCCTGAAGGAGGGCTTATGCTATAATCTCACTCTTTAATTTTGGATAATTTTAGAAGAATAAATATTAAGAGGAAAGCATGTCTCTTGTTATTACCGATGAGTGTATCAATTGTGATGTGTGTGAACCGGAGTGCCCGAATGATGCCATTTCACAGGGTGAGGAAATTTACGAGATTGATTCGAATCTGTGCACACAGTGTATTGGACATTACGATGAGCCACAATGCCAGCAGGTGTGTCCGGTGGACTGTATTTTGATTGATGAAGAGCATCCAGAAACTGAAGAACAGCTGCGTGCTAAGTATGAAAAGATTATTTTGTTGAAAGGGGGATAAGCTAGAATTCCAATTAAAAATACTGATTTGCAGTTAATTTTAGAAAGACGGGCAAATTTTGCTTGACGAGCGGTTGGGAAAACCGCTATATTTATTTTCTCTTTTGGTGGGATTCCCGAGCGGTCAAAGGGGGCAGACTGTAAATCTGTTGCGAGAGCTTCGAAGGTTCGAATCCTTCTCCCACCACCAATACTATTGCTATTGCTTGGGGCATTAAGGGCGGGTGTAGCTCAATGGTAGAGCAGAAGCCTTCCAAGCTTACAGTGAGGGTTCGATTCCCTTCGCCCGCTCCAATAAATTTTTAAAGCCCATGTAGCTCAGGGGTAGAGCACTCCCTTGGTAAGGGAGAGGTCGGCAGTTCAAATCTGCCCATGGGCACCACCTCATTTTTTACTTGTTTAACTACATAGGAAATTGCCATGGCTAAGGAAAAATTCGAACGTAGCAAACCGCACGTAAACGTTGGTACCATTGGTCACGTTGACCATGGTAAGACCACACTGACAGCAGCATTGACCACCATTTTGGCCGAAAAATTCGGTGGTCAGGCCAAGGCTTATGACCAGATTGACAACGCCCCGGAAGAAAAAGCTCGCGGTATTACTATTAACACTGCTCACGTAGAATATGAAACCGAGACCCGTCACTATGCTCACGTAGATTGTCCTGGTCACGCCGACTATGTAAAAAACATGATTACCGGTGCTGCCCAGATGGACGGCGCTATCCTGGTGGTGTCCGCTGCCGATGGTCCCATGCCGCAGACCCGCGAACACATCTTGCTTGCCCGTCAGGTAGGCGTACCCTACATTCTCGTATTTATGAACAAATGCGATATGGTAGATGATGCCGAACTGCTCGAACTGGTTGAGATGGAAGTCCGCGATCTGCTCTCCAGCTATGATTTCCCTGGCGACGACTGCCCGATCGTACAAGGTTCCGCCCTCAAAGCCCTCGAGGGAGATGTTGGCTACAAAGAAAAAATCTTCGAACTGGCCGCCGCTCTGGATAGTTACATCCCCACTCCCCAGCGCGCCGTAGACAAACCTTTTCTGTTGCCGATTGAAGACGTATTCTCTATCTCTGGTCGCGGTACCGTGGTAACCGGTCGTGTAGAGCGCGGTATTATCAAGGTGGGTGAAGAGATCGAAATCGTTGGTCTGAAGCCCACCCAGCAAACTACCTGTACTGGTGTGGAAATGTTCCGCAAGTTGTTGGACGAAGGCCGGGCAGGCGATAACGTAGGAGTACTGCTACGTGGTACCAAACGCGAAGAAGTGGAGCGCGGGCAAGTGTTGGCCAAACCCGGCACTATTACCCCGCATACCAAATTCAAAGCCGAAGTATATGTGCTGAGCAAAGAAGAAGGAGGTCGTCACACCCCGTTCTTTGCCAACTACCGCCCCCAATTCTACTTCCGTACCACTGACGTAACCGGTGCCGTAGAGCTGGAGCCTGGTGTGGAAATGGTCATGCCCGGTGAGAACGTAACAATCATCGTAGAGTTGATTGCTCCGATTGCTATGGAAGAAGGCCTGCGCTTTGCAATTCGCGAAGGTGGTCGTACGGTAGGTGCCGGTGTGGTGGCTTCCGTGATTGCTTAAAGGGTAGAGGCCAGTAGCTCAATTGGTAGAGTATCGGTCTCCAAAACCGAGGGTTGGGGGTTCGAGACCCTCCTGGCCTGCCAAAAGAAAGACTAACCGGCCAACCGGTTAGTCTTTTGTTTTATATTAAATAGAAAAATATGAAATTTAGGGTGGTTGCAAATGAGTGATCGTAAGCAGAAGGTAAAAGAGATGGCGGTAGCCTCGCTGAAACAGTCTCGCCAGGAGTTGCGTGATCGAAGGCGGGATGTTCAGCGAAAGACTGGAAGAGAAAATGTCGCTAAATTATGTTTGGCAGCTGTCTTAGTTGCCGGGGGGGTGATTGGCTTTTCATTTTTGTCCCAACAGCCGCTGTATGTGCGAGGCACTATTTTAGGAGTTCCGTTGTTGCTGTCTGGATTAATTGTTCTCTTTTGGTGTGATGCCAGTCCTAGTTTAATTCGATATATCAAAGATTCTGTTGTAGAAATTAAGAAAGTTGTTTGGCCGCCTAAAAATGAGGCTTGGCGGAATACATTTTTTGTTTTAGTGTTCACGGCTGTGCTGACTTTATTCTTGTGGCTGGTAGATTCTTTTTTAGTGTGGTTATTTACGCAAAGTACGTAATTTGCAGGGGGGTGTCGAGAGAATGGCTAAAGATTGGTATGTTATCCAAGCATATTCTGGATTTGAAAAGAATGTTCAGAAAACTTTAAAGGAGCGGATTGCGAGAGAGGGGATGGAGGGGCTTTTTGGTCAGATTCTGGTGCCAGTTGAGGAAGTTGTTGGTATTAAGAATGGCCGGAAGACGGTTAGTGAGCGTAAATTTTTTCCAGGTTATGTGTTAATAGAGATGGAAATGACGGATGAGTCATGGCACTTGGTTAAGAGTACGCCCAGGGTTAATGGGTTTATTGGAGGTATGGCTAATAGGCCCTTGCCAATTTCTCAGCGAGAAGTTGATGCGATCATGTCCCAAGTGTCGGATGTTGCTGGTTCTGAGAAAAAGCCTAGGCCGCGAGTTGAGTTTGTGGTGGGGCAGCAGATTAGGGTGAGCGAAGGCCCATTTTCTGATTTTAATGGGTTGGTTGATGTTGTTGATTATGAACGCAATAAGTTGCGAGTTTTGGTGCAAATTTTTGGTCGAGAAACGCCAGTTGAATTGGATTTTAGTCAGGTAGAGAAGATTTAGCCTGATTGCTTGGCAATAAGTAGGATTTTATTTATAATATACGGCTTGATTTTTTGGGGAGCAGAATTTCTGCGTATTACCCGTTATTTAGGAGCTAAATGTGGCAAAGAAAATTGTAGGTTATATTAAGTTGCAGATTCCTGCAGGGAAGGCTAATCCTTCTCCTCCAGTTGGTCCGGCACTGGGTCAGCGTGGTTTAAATATTATGGAATTTTGTAAGGCATTTAATGCGGCTACGCAAAATGTGGAGCCTGGATTGCCGATTCCTGTGGTAATTACCGCGTTTGCAGATAAGTCTTTTACATTTGTAATGAAGACTCCTCCGGCCAGTATTTTGCTGAAAAAAGCTGCTGGTTTGCAGAAAGGCAGTTCAAATCCGTTGACTAGCAAGGTGGGTAAGGTTACTCGTGCCCAGTTGGAAGAAATTGCCAAGACTAAAGAGCCTGATTTGACTGCGGCTGATTTGGATGCGGCGGTTCGTACTATTGCTGGTTCTGCCCGTTCCATGGGCTTGGATGTGGAGGGTGTGTAATGGCTAAGTTATCTAAACGTTTCCAGGGTTTGCGCTCTTCTGTTGATTCAAATGTGCACTATTCAATTGATGAAGCAATTGAATTGGTGAAGAAAACTGCTACAGCCAAATTTGATGAGTCTGTTGATGTTGCTATCAATTTGGGCGTGGATTCGCGTAAATCTGATCAAGTAATCCGTGGGTCTGTTGTGTTGCCAAAAGGTACTGGTAAAACTGTTCGTGTGGCAGTGTTTACTCAAGGTGCCAATGTTGAGGCTGCAAAAGAAGCAGGCGCTGATGTGGTTGGGTTTGAGGATCTGGCTGCAGAAGTAAAGGCAGGAAATTTAGATTTTGATGTTGTTATTGCCTCTCCTGATGCGATGCGTATCGTTGGTCAGTTGGGTACTATCTTGGGGCCGCGCGGTTTGATGCCAAATCCGAAGGTGGGTACGGTTACGCCAAATGTGGCAGAGGCCGTGCGTAATGCCAAGGCTGGTCAGGTTCAGTATCGCACTGATAAGGCTGGTGTAGTGCATGCTACCATTGGCCGCGCTTCTTTTGCGGCGACTGATTTGCGCGAAAACTTTAATACTTTGTTGGATGCGGTAGTAAAGGCGAGGCCCGCTGCTACCAAAGGCCAATATCTGAAGAAAATCGCATTATCTAGCACTATGGGACCTGGTGTCCGTGTAGATGTTGGTAGCGTGTCTAGTTAAAAGAAATTTTCAGGTAGCCTTTGCGGGTTGCTGAGGCTACCTGAAATATGGACTGCTTATACTTGATTGTAAGTAGAGTCCAAGACCGTAGGGATCGTAAGATTTAATATTTTACCCTACGTAGACGGTGGTCCTGAGATTATGAGCAAGCAATTGCTTGCAAAATGTCTTTTCAGGTTGCCGAACTGGTGGATGTCATTAGACATTCTTTGATAAACAGTAGGAGGTAGACCTTGAGTCTTAGTATTGAAACTAAAAAAGCAGTTGTGGAAGAGATTGTTGCCGGTATCGGCAATGCTCAGACCATGGTGCTTGCCGAATACCGCGGTATCAGCGTTGCTAGCATGACCGAATTGCGTGCCAATGCACGTAAGGAAGGTGTGTATTTGCGTGTTTTGAAAAACACGTTGGCTCGTCGTGCGGTAGAAGGCACCTCTTTTGCAGGGTTAGCCGAACATATGGTTGGCCCGTTGGTATATGCAGCATCTGAAGATGCTGTAGCTGCTGCAAAAGTGTTGCACCAATTCTCTAAAAAAGATGAGAAGCTGATCATTAAAGCAGGCTCTTATGACGGTGCGGTGATGGATGCCGCTCAGGTGGGTCAGCTGGCTGCAATTCCGAGTCGTGAAGAATTGCTGTCCAAATTGCTGTTCCTCATGCAGGCTCCATTGTCTGGCATGGCTCGCGGCTTGGCTGCTCTGGCTGAGAAAAAAGCTGCTGAAGAAGCATCTGCTTAACCATTATTTATATTTTACTTATTCATTAAATTTAGGAGTTTGATAGCATGGCTATTACTAAAGAAGACATTTTGGAAGCAATTGGCAGTTTGACTGTAATGGAGTTGAACGACTTGGTAAAAGAATTTGAAACCAAGTTTGGTGTTTCTGCCGCTGCCGTTGCTATTGCTGCTGGTCCTGGTGCTGCTGGTGGTGAAGCTGAAGCTAAGTCTGAGGTAGACGTAATTTTGGCTGCTGCTGGTGATCAGAAAGTAGGCGTGATTAAAGTGGTTCGTGCCATTACTGGCTTGGGCTTGAAAGAAGCCAAAGATATGGTTGACGGCGCTCCGAAAACCATCAAAGAAGGAGTTACTCCTGCTGAAGCTGAAGAAATCAAGAAACAGCTGGAAGAAGCTGGTGCCAAAGTGGAAATCAAATAAGTATTTTCTTGCTAACAGGCTGGCAGGTTTCTGCCAGCCTTGTTTTGCTTGGAGATTGGGAATAAATAATAATTTGCATATATTTACCATATGCCGCCACTCAAATGGCAAATATATGCAAATTTCAGGTGGCGGCGGATATTGCTGCTGTTCAAGTTGGAGTCAACCTTTCTCATTATCTGGAGTGTTCAACAATGAGTTATTCAGTTACCGAAAAAAAGCGTATCCGAAAGAGTTTTGCCAAACGCGATAGCGTGTTGGAAGTGCCGTATTTGTTGGCTACCCAGCTGGAGTCTTACCACAAATTTCTCCAGCAGGAAACTGCTTTCGATAAGCGCTTGGATGAAGGCTTGCAGGCCGCATTTAATTCTATTTTCCCGATTGTGAGCCACAATGGATATTCTCGGTTGGAATTTACTCATTACATCTTAGGTGAACCTTTATTTGATATTGCTGAATGCCAACTGCGTGGCATTACTTATGCTGCCCCTTTACGAGCCCGAATTCGCTTGGTGATTCTAGATAAAGAATCTTCCAAGCCTAATGTGGTGAAAGAAGTGCGCGAGAATGAAGTTTATATGGGCGAAATCCCGCTGATGACTCCTTATGGTTCATTCATCATTAACGGCACTGAGCGTGTCATCGTGTCTCAGCTGCACCGCTCTCCGGGCGTGTTTTTCGAGCATGACCGGGGTAAAACCCATTCTTCAGGCAAGCTGCTGTTTTCTGCCCGCATCATCCCCTATCGCGGCTCATGGCTAGATTTGGAGTTTGACCCGAAAGACTTGCTCTATTTCCGTATCGACCGCCGTCGCAAAATGCCGGTAACCATTTTGCTGAAAGCATTGGGATACAGCGCTGAGCAGATCTTGGATACCTTCTATGACAAAGAAACATTTTACCTAAGCAAAGATGGAGTGGAGACCGAGCTGGTTTTGTCGCGTTTAAAGGGTGAAACCGTGAAAACCGATATTTACGATGCGGACGGCAAGGTGCTGGTTGCCGCGGGCAAGCGGGTTACCGCCAAAGGGTTGCGTGATATTGAGAAAGCTGGCTTGAAGCGCTTACGGGTGGATGCCGAGGCTTTGATCGGCAAAATGCTGGCTAAAGACGTTATTGTACCCGATACCGGTGAAATTCTGGCGCCAGCCAATAGCGAAATTACCGAAGAATTGCTGGCACAGTTGGAAATTCAGAGGGTGAATGAAATCCAAACCTTATATATCAGCGAGTTGGGGTATGGCGGCTATATTTCCTCTACGTTGCAAGTAGATGAAACTGCTGACCAAATGGCCGCACGTATTGCCATTTACCGCATGATGCGCCCTGGCGAACCGCCCACCGAAGAAGCAGTAGAAATGCTGTTTGATCGCCTGTTCTTTAATGAGGCCAGCTATGACTTGTCGCGCGTTGGCCGCATGAAATTCAATACCCGCACCTATGAGCAAAAACTGTCTGAAGACCAGCAGCGGTCTTGGTATGGCCGTCTGTTAAACGAAACCCTGGCCGGTGCAGCTGAAAAAGGTGGGTTTATTCTTAGCACGGAAGACATTGTTGCTTCTATTGCCACGCTGGTTGAATTGCGCAACGGCCATGGCGAAGTGGATGATATTGACCACCTGGGTAACCGCCGCGTGCGTTCCGTGGGCGAATTGACTGAAAACCAGTTCCGCTCCGGCTTGGCCCGTGTGGAACGCGCAGTAAAAGAGCGCCTGAATCAGGCGGAAGCTGACAACCTGATGCCGACCGATTTGATCAATGCCAAACCGGTATCGGCTGCCATCAAAGAATTTTTTGGCTCCAGCCAACTATCACAGTTTATGGATCAGACCAATCCGCTGTCGGAAGTAACCCATAAACGCCGTGTATCTGCACTCGGTCCGGGCGGCCTGACCCGTGAACGTGCTGGGTTCGAAGTGCGAGATGTACACCCGACTCATTATGGCCGTGTGTGCCCGATTGAAACGCCTGAAGGCCCGAACATCGGCCTGATTAACTCATTATCTGTTTATGCTCGCACCAACGATTACGGCTTCTTGGAAACTCCGTACCGCCGCGTGGTGGATGGCAAAGTTACTGATAAAATCGACTATCTGTCTGCCATTGAAGAAGGCCGTTATGTAATTGCGCAGGCCAACGCCGAAGTGGATAAGAAAGGCTACCTGAAAGGTGATTTGATTACCTGCCGCGAAAAAGGCGAAACCATCATGGCCAGCGCCGACCGCGTGCAGTATATGGATGTGGCTACCGGCCAAGTGGTGTCTGTGGCTGCCTCTCTGATTCCTTTCTTGGAGCATGATGACGCCAACCGTGCCTTGATGGGTGCCAACATGCAACGTCAGGCTGTACCCTGCCTGCGTGCCGAAAAACCGCTGGTTGGCACCGGCATCGAACGCTCCGTGGCCGTGGATTCTGCCACTGCTATCGTGGCCCGTCGTGGTGGGGTGGTGGAATATGTGGACGCCAACCGTATCGTGGTGCGCGTACACGACGAAGAAACCGCTGCCGGAGAAGTGGGTGTGGACATCTACAATCTGGTGAAATTCGCCCGTTCCAACCAATCTACCAACATCAACCAACGCCCCGCTGTGAAGGTCAGTGACGTGTTGCAGCGCGGTGATTTGATTGCCGACGGCGCCTCTACCGACTTGGGCGAACTCGCGCTTGGTCAGAACATGACCATCGCCTTCATGCCTTGGAACGGCTACAACTACGAAGACTCGATTCTGATTTCCGAGAAAGTGGCTGCCGCCGACCGCTACACCTCCATCCACATCGAAGAACTCAATGTGGTGGCGCGTGACACCAAGCTGGGTGCGGAAGAAATCACCCGCGATATTCCCAACCTATCTGAACGCATGCAAAACCGTTTGGATGAAAGCGGCATCGTGTACATCGGTGCCGAAGTGGAAGCCGGCGATGTATTGGTGGGTAAAGTAACGCCCAAAGGTGAAACCCAGCTCACGCCAGAAGAAAAACTGCTGCGCGCCATTTTCGGTGAAAAAGCTTCCGACGTGAAAGATACCTCGCTGCGCATGCCCACCGGCATGAGCGGCACGGTAATCGATGTACAGGTGTTTACCCGCGAAGGCATCCAGCGCGACAAACGTGCCCAGTCCATCATTGATGCCGAGTTGAAACGCTACCGCTTGGATTTGAACGACCAACTGCGTATTTTTGACAACGATGCCTTCGACCGTATCGAGCGCATGATTGTTGGTCAAAAAGCCAATGGTGGCCCAATGAAACTGGGCAAAGGCAAAGAAATTACTGCCGAATACCTGGCTTCCCTACCGACCAAACACGATTGGTTCGACATCCGCTTGTCGGACGAAGAGCTGGCCAAACAGCTTGAGCTGATTAAGCTCAGCCTGCAGCAGAAACGCGAAGAGGCTGACGAGCAATATGAGATCAAGAAGAAAAAAATGACCCAGGGAGACGAGCTGCCGCCCGGTGTGCAGAAAATGGTCAAAGTGTTCATCGCCATCAAACGCCGCCTGCAGGCAGGCGACAAAATGGCCGGCCGCCACGGTAACAAAGGCGTGGTATCGCGCATTCTGCCGGTGGAAGACATGCCCTACATGGCCGATGGCCGCACCGTGGACATCGTGCTCAATCCGTTGGGCGTGCCTTCGCGTATGAACATCGGCCAGATTTTGGAAGTGCATTTGGGCTGGGCCGCCAAAGGTATTGGCCAACGCATTGAGAAAATGCTGGCCGAACAGCGCAAAGTGAAAGAAATCCGTGCTTTCCTAGAAAAACTCTATAACGGCAGCGGCAAAAAAGAGAATCTGAAATCGCTCAGCGACGAAGAAATCCTCACTTTGGCGGAAAACCTCAAGGGCGGTGCCACCTTCGCTTCGCCGGTGTTCGACGGTGCCAAAGAGCAGGAAATCTACGATATGCTCGAATTGGCCTACCCGAGCGACGATCCCGAAGTGCAGAAACTGGGCTTCAACGACACCAAGACCCAAATCACCCTGTACGACGGCCGTTCCGGCGAACCGTTCGACCGCAAGGTAACCGTGGGCGTGATGCACTATCTGAAGCTGCACCACTTGGTGGACGAAAAAATGCACGCCCGTTCTACCGGCCCGTACTCACTCGTTACCCAGCAGCCGCTTGGCGGTAAAGCCCAGTTCGGTGGCCAGCGTTTCGGTGAGATGGAGGTGTGGGCGCTGGAAGCCTATGGTGCCGCCTACACGCTGCAGGAAATGCTGACCGTGAAATCGGACGACGTAACCGGCCGTACGAAGATGTATGAAAACATCGTTAAAGGCGAACACAAAATCGAAGCCGGCATGCCCGAATCGTTTAACGTGTTGGTAAAGGAAATCCGTTCGCTGGGCTTGGATATCGATATGGAGCGGTATTAAACGGGGCTTTTCAGGTAGCCTCTGAGGCTACCTGAAAATAGAAACGGCCATTGTGCCGGCGCGATATTTTCCGCCGAGCCGCCGTTTGCCGCCGAGCAAAACCCGGCCAAGCCGCCCGCCCATATTTTTCAGGTAGCCTCACAGGCTGTCTGAAACAGAGTGAGCAAAATACAAAATCCTGATTGGGAGCAAAAATGAATCTGTCGAACCTGTTTAACCCGCTGCAAGCTGCCGGCATGGAAGAAGAATTCGATGCCATTAAAATCGGTATTGCCTCGCCCGAAACCATCCGCTCTTGGTCTTACGGTGAAGTGAAGAAGCCGGAAACCATCAACTACCGTACCTTCAAACCCGAGCGCGACGGCTTATTCTGCGCCAAAATCTTCGGCCCGGTAAAAGACTACGAATGCTTGTGCGGAAAATATAAGCGATTGAAGTTCAAAGGTGTAACCTGCGAAAAATGCGGTGTGGAAGTTACCCTTTCTAAAGTACGCCGTGAGCGCATGGGGCATATTGAGCTGGCCGCGCCTGTTGCCCATATTTGGTTCTTGAAATCACTGCCTTCCCGCCTCGGCATGGTGTTGGATATGACCTTGCGCGATATTGAGCGCGTGCTGTATTTCGAAGCTTTTGTGGTAACCGACCCTGGCATGACCTCGCTGCAACGCCGCCAGCTGCTGACCGAGGAAGACTACTACGCCAAGCTGGAAGAGTATGGCGAAGACTTCGATGCCAAAATGGGCGCCGAAGGCATCCGCGAACTGTTGCGCTCATTGGATGTGCCAGCCGAAATCGAAATCCTGCGACAGGAATTGGAAAGCACCAGCTCCGAAACCAAAATCAAGAAGCTAGCTAAACGACTGAAAGTGCTGGAAGTCTTCCAGCGCAATGGCATGAAGCTGGAGTGGATGATTATGGACGTGTTGCCCGTGCTGCCGCCTGATTTGCGTCCGCTGGTGCCGTTGGATGGCGGGCGTTTCGCTACTTCCGATTTGAATGACCTCTATCGCCGCGTCATCAACCGCAACAACCGCCTCAAACGCCTACTGGAGCTGCATGCGCCCGACATCATCGTGCGCAACGAAAAACGCATGCTGCAGGAAGCGGTGGACAGCCTGTTGGATAATGGCCGTCGCGGCAAGGCCATGACCGGCGCCAACAAACGCCCGCTCAAATCGCTAGCTGACATGATTAAAGGCAAAGGCGGCCGCTTCCGCCAAAACCTGTTGGGCAAGCGCGTAGACTACTCCGGCCGTTCTGTGATTACCGTCGGCCCCTATCTGCGCCTGCACCAGTGCGGCCTGCCCAAACGCATGGCCTTGGAGCTATTCAAACCATTCATCTTCCACAAACTGGAAGTGCGCGGCGAGGCGGCTACCGTGAAAGCTGCCAAAAAACTGGTGGAGCAGGAAGTGCCAGTGGTGTGGGATATTTTGGACGAAGTCATCCGTGAGCACCCGATTATGCTCAACCGTGCCCCGACTCTGCACCGCTTGGGAATTCAGGCTTTTGAGCCAATTTTGATTGAAGGCAAGGCTATCCAGCTGCATCCCTTGGTGTGCGCCGCGTTCAACGCTGACTTCGATGGCGACCAAATGGCCGTACACGTTCCCTTGAGCCTGGAAGCACAAATGGAAGCCCGCACTCTGATGCTGGCCTCCAACAACGTGCTCTCTCCCGCTAATGGCGAGCCGATTATCGTGCCGTCTCAAGATATTGTGTTGGGTCTATACTACATGACTCGCGACAAAATCAATGGTAAAGGCGAAGGTAGCCTGTTTTCCGACGTGAAAGAAGTGCACCGCGCTTACTACACCAAGCAGGTGGAATTGGGCACCAAAATTACCGTGCGCCTGCAGGAATGGGTGAAAGACGACCAAGACGAGTTCGAGCCGATTACCAAGCGCTATGAAACCACAGTCGGCCGTGCCCTGCTTTCCGAAATTCTGCCCAAAGGCCTGCCGTTTGAATACATCAACAAGGCGTTGAAGAAAAAAGAAATCTCGCGACTGATTAATGCCTCGTTCCGCCTGTGTGGCCTACGCGATACAGTGATTTTTGCAGACCACCTGATGTATACCGGCTTCAGCTTTGCAGCCAAAGGTGGCATCTCCATCTGCGTGGATGATATGGAGGTACCGAAAGAGAAAGTCAAACTCTTGGCCGAAGCCAACGCCGAAGTGAAGGAAATCGAAGATCAATACCGCCAAGGTTTGGTTACCAATGGCGAGCGCTACAACAAAGTGGTAGATATTTGGGGTCGTGCCGGCGATAAAATTGCCAAGGCGATGATGGATAATCTTTCTAAACAGAAAGTGATCGACCGCGAAGGCAAAGAAGTGGATCAGGAGTCGTTCAACTCCATCTACATGATGGCCGACTCTGGTGCGCGTGGTTCTGCCGCCCAGATTAAACAGCTTTCCGGTATGCGCGGTCTGATGGCCAAGCCTGACGGTTCGATTATCGAAACCCCGATTACCTCAAACTTCCGCGAAGGCCTCACCGTATTGCAATACTTTATTGCTACTCACGGTGCACGCAAAGGTTTGGCCGATACTGCGCTGAAAACCGCCAACTCAGGTTACCTAACCCGCCGCTTGGTGGACGTGACCCAAGACTTGGTGGTAGTGGAAGACGATTGTGGTACCAACGACGGCTTCGTGATGAAAGCTGTGGTACAGGGCGGCGATGTGATTGAAGCCCTGCGCGACCGCATTTTGGGCCGCGTAACTGCACAAGACGTGGTGGATCCCTCCAGTAGCGCCACCTTGGTGGAGGCTGGAACCCTACTCAACGAGCAGCTGGTAGATTTAATCGACCGTTCCGGCGTGGACGAAGTGAAAGTCCGCACCCCGATTACTTGTAAGACCCGCTATGGTTTGTGTGCCAAGTGCTACGGCCGAGACTTGGCGCGCGGCAAGCTGGTGAACACCGGCGAAGCCGTGGGCGTGATTGCCGCCCAATCCATCGGTGAGCCCGGTACACAGTTGACTATGCGTACCTTCCACATTGGTGGTGCCGCCTCCCGTGCTGCCGCCGCCAGCCAGGTGGAAGCTAAATCCAACGGCACTGCCCGCTTCAGCAGCCAGATGCGCTATGTAGCCAACAACAAAGGCGAGTTGGTGGTCATCGGCCGATCGTGTGAGTTAGTGATTCACGACGAAGTAGGTCGCGAGCGCGAACGCCACAAAGTGCCCTACGGCGCCACTTTGCTGGTGCAGGACGGCTCTGCGGTTAAAGCCGGCCAAACCCTAGCCACTTGGGATCCGCACACTCGCCCGATGATTACCGAATACGCCGGCCGTGTATGCTTTGAAAACGTGGAAGAAGGCGTAACCGTTACCCGTCAAACTGACGAAATCACCGGCCTCTCCACTTTGGTGGTGATCGATGGTAAACGCCGCACCAGCACCAGCAAGCTGCTGCGCCCCACCGTGAAACTGTTGGATGGGAACGGCGAAGAGGTAACTATGCCCGGCACTGAAACTCCTGTTTCCATGGCCTTTCCCGTGGGTGCGGTGATTACCGTGCGCGAAGATCAGGAAGTGGGCAAGGGCGACGTACTGGCGCGTATCCCGCAGGCCTCTTCCAAAACCCGCGACATTACTGGTGGCCTGCCACGTGTGGCCGAGCTGTTTGAAGCCCGCGTGCCCAAAGATGCCGGCATGCTGGCCGAAGTAACCGGCACGGTGTCTTTCGGTAAAGAAACCAAAGGCAAACAGCGCCTGGTGATTACTGATTTGGAGGGTGCGGCACACGAAACTCTGATTTCCAAAGAGAAACAGATTCTGGTGCACGACGGCCAAGTGGTGAATCGCGGCGAGATTATCGTGGACGGCTCGGTTGACCCGCACGACATTCTGCGCCTGCAAGGCATCGAAGCGCTGGCACGCTACATCGTGCAGGAAGTGCAAGAAGTATACCGCCTGCAAGGTGTGCGCATTTCCGATAAGCACATCGAAGTGATCATCCGCCAGATGCTGCGCCGCGTGAACATTGCCGACGCCGGCGAAACCGGTTTCATCACCGGCGAGCAGGTGGAGCGTGGCGACGTAATGCAGGCCAACGAACGCGCCGTTGCCGAAGGCAAAGAACCGGCACGCTTCGACAATATCCTGCTGGGTATCACCAAGGCTTCGCTCTCTACCGACAGCTTCATTTCTGCGGCCTCCTTCCAGGAAACTACCCGCGTGCTTACCGAAGCCGCCATCATGGGCAAGAAAGACGACCTGCGCGGTCTGAAGGAAAACGTTATTGTCGGCCGGCTGATTCCGGCCGGTACCGGCCTCACTTACCACCGCAGCCGCCGTGCGCAGTGGCAGGCGCATCACGAGGCGCAAGTGAACGAGCAGGTGGATGAAGCCGAATAAGGCTACCTGAAAAGCAAAAGGCTGAAACCGTAATAAGCGGTTTCAGCCTTTTTCGTGGTCGGGTGGCTTGGCTGGCTGATGGGGGTTAGGTTTTCAGGTAGCCTGCTATAGCTGGGGCAATTATTGATTCATACCAGGCAGCAAGCCGCAGACAGCACAGCTAGTACGGCAAAGTGAGCCAGCGCAGTATGCAGTGAAGTACCTTAGCTATACGAACTGTGTAAAAGGCTACCTGAAAAGCCAATCAAGTATTTCAGGTAGCCTTTTGATCATTTTGCTTCAGCGCTTATGCACTGCCGAAGCAGCTTGCGGTTTGGCTTCGGCGGGCTTGGCTGGCGGCGGGTTGGTATTAGCCGGCTTGCTGTCTGCGGCTTTTTGTTCGCAATCCATCTGCTGCACCATTTCTTCAAACTGCCGGCTCACCACTTCACAGCCTTCGGCATCTAATTGCGAGAGGTCGCCGCGTGTGGCTTCTAGCGATTGCAACAGTGCATCGGCCTGGCCGTCGGGGGCTTGGCGGAAGCAGGCGCGGGCGCGTTGGAAATAGGTTTCGCACACGGGGTTCATGTGGTCGGCAGTGGTGGGCGGCAGGGCGTGCTCCGGTTCGGGGTTGGCTTCAGCAGCAGTGAGCGGGTCGTCTTCGGTATTGCCGTCCGACACTTCGGGAGTAACCAGCTCAACCGACACAGTAGCTGTTTCGATGCCGGATGCGCTGCCTGCGGCCGATGCCGAGGCCTGTGAAGCCGCAGTCTCAGCGGCGGGGGCAGGATGTTTGCGGCTGCCGCCTGCCAAGAGCCCGAAGGCGAGCAGCAGGCAGCCGGCCACTACGGCGGCTACGGCCAACAGCTGCGGTTTTTCACGCACTTGCTGTGGCAGGGTACGCAGTTTTCCCCGCAGTTTCTGCCACTGAGCGCGCAAGTTTCCCCGCCATTTGGATGGCCGGGCGTTCGGCTTAGCTTGCTGTTTTTGCCGCAGGGCTTGCAGTTTTGCCTGCAGCTGCTGCCGGTATCGTTTCCAGTCTGGTTTGCCTTGCATGGTAATGAATGTCGATATGGTAAGGAGGCTGTTGCGCATCTTACACGTAAGCTGTGCTGCTCGGGAAGGGCGGCGACAGGGCTGGGCGATTTTTCCCGAATAGGCGAGCTAATGCCATAAGAAGAGATAAGTGCTTTTGTTATATATGTTTTTTGGATGAAATAGTTATGGTATAACATCCAATTTGTGCAAACAATCTGCAAAGGAGTTTTTATTTTCGCCGTTCATTGTCTACCGTGCTGTTGGCCGGCTTATCAGTGGCCGCGCACGGTCATGAGGTGTGGATGAATGCTGCGCACACGCATGGCGGCGGGGTGTTGAAGGCCGAACTGAGCTATGGGCACTATCCCGAGTTGGGGCCGATTACTGCCGACCGTTTGTTGCTGTTTCCCAAGCCACTGCAATTGCTCACGCCACAGGGCAAAATCGATTTGATGCGGCGCGGGCAGCATAATTATCAGTTTGAAATGCCGCGTGCGGTGGCAGAACCTGACGCAGATGAAAGATGCCACTTATTGCGAGCAAACCAGTATGTTTGGCAAAGCGGTGGTGAACATAGGGCACGAGAGCGCGAGTAAGGAGCTGATCAGCCGGCTGGTGGGTGATTTGCTGGAGATTGTGCCGTTGCAAAACCCGGCCAACGTGCGCGTGGATAAAGTGTTGCCGGTGCGGGTGTTGTTCCGTGGCGAGCCGCTACCGGATGCTACGGTGGTGGCCACGTTTGATGGCTTCTCCCACCGCGATCCGGTCGATAAATCACACCGCCTCGAACCACAGGCGTTCTCCGGCACCACCCGCGCCGACGGCATGGTGAGCACATTCCGCTGCGCCAAGGCAGCTGGAAAGTGCGCGTGGTGCACAAAACCGATTTCGCCGATCAGGCTGTATGCGACCAGCTGACTGCCTATGCCACGCTAACCTTCGAGATCGGCAGCAGCCATCATTGAGTTGGCGGTTTCAGGTAGCCTCAGCCTGCGGGTTCAAGGCTATTGCTGTATCAATAAAAAACAGGGTGGGCAATCTTTGCCCGCCCTGTTTTCGTTTGGTGTTTGATAGAAAGCAGCGTTTATTCTGTTTTCAGGTAGCCTCTATAAGCCAGCCAAAGGCTACCTGAAAAATGTCGGCGCGGTTTCAGGTAGCCTGCAACTCAGCCTTCCTTACTGTCCACCCGCGGCGCGGTCAGCCAGGGCAGGTAGCGCCAGGTGTAGAGCAGCAGCGAAGCGGCAAACAGCAGGCCGGAGAGCCACAGGCCGGGCTGGTAGGCGGCGGGGAGCAGATACATCAACACTGCCGTGGCGGCACGCGCCAGCGCAGCGGCTGCCATCAGCCAAAACGCCAGCGGCATGGAGGCGTACCCAGGTGCGTGGCTGTTTCGTCCAAGTGGCCACTGCTGTGAGCAGGAAGGCCACCATGATGGCGCTGGCATAGCCCCAAATCATTTCGTGGGCATGCCAGAAATAATTGGGCAGCGCGGCCGTGCCTTGATAGCCGAAGCTTCACAGCAGGATGGAAAGCGTGCCGTAGAGGGCGGCCAGCGGGTAGAAGGGGCGGAAGGCCATGCCCAACGGGATGGTTTTGGGAAAGCAGATTCATGAGGTGTCGATTTTGATTTTGAGGGTAAGGGTCAAACAGGGAAGGCTACCGGAAAAACAGCGGCAGGCTTTCAGGTACAGCTAAAACACTTATTTCTTCCTACTGCGTTGGCTCATCTTGCCGTATTACTCATACTGTCTGCGGCTTACAGCCTTGTATGAAAAAATAATTGTTTCAGCTAATGCTTTAATTATGCTTGCAATAGTTTTTCAGCTAGCCTCGGCAAACGGCGGCACGGGCGCGCCCAATTGGCGCAGCAGCTGCACGGTTTCAAATACAGGCAGCCCCATCACGCCGCTGAAGCTGCCGGAAAGGTGCGACACAAACACGCCACCGATGCCTTGGATACCGTATGCGCCAGCTTTATCCAGCGGTTCGCCGCTAGCGATATAAGCAGTGATTTCCTGTGCGCTCAGCCCTTTAAACCGCACATCGCTGCGCTGTGCCGCTTCCAGCGTTTGCTGGCCGAGCGACACGCACACTGCCGTCCACACTTGGTGTTCGCGCCCGGAAAGGCTTTCCAGCAGCTCGCGGGCGTGCGCCGCATCGCGCGGTTTGCCCAAAATGGCATTGTCCAGCGCCACCACCGTGTCGGCGCTCAACAGCGGCTGTGCCAAGGCAAGGCCGCGTTGCGCCGCCAGCCGGCGTGCTGCCGCGTTTTTCTGCCGTGCCATTCGTGCCACATAATCCGCCACCGCCTCGCCCGGCTGCGCCGTTTCGTCGGTTTCCGCCGTCAGCAGCACGGGCTGGAAACCTAATGAAACCAAAATTTCGCGGCGGCGCGGGCTGGCCGAGGCCAGATAGATGGTGTTGGGCATGGCGTTTCTTTTCTTTACATAGCTGCGGAAGCCGCTAAGGCTACCTGAAAATCCCGTTTCCCGCGATAGCTAAAACGGGTGAATTTGTGCGGGCGGGGTGGTGCAGCGGATTCACACGCTGCAACGCCGGCGGGTGGAAGCAAAGTTAATCTGCCATAGAGCTTGTTTTTCCCGCTCCTGCCCTAATCTTGCGCGGCAAACCGTTTATTTACCCATTAGCAACCATGAGCGATCAAGACTATTATCAAACCCTCGGCGTCTCCCGCGATGCTTCCGATGACGAAATCAAAAAGGCCTACCGCAAGCTGGCGATGAAATACCATCCCGACCGCAACCCCGATAATAAGGAAGCGGAAGAGAAATTCAAAATCATCCAAAAAGCCTACGAAATCCTTTCCGACCGCGAAAAACGCAGCCACTACGACCAATTCGGCCAGGCCGGCGTAGACGGCAATGCCGGCGGTTTCGGTGGTTTCGGCGGCGCAGCCGGCTTCGATTTCGGCGATATTTTCAGCCAGATGTTTGGCAGCGGGGGTGGTGCGCGCCAGCAGAACTTCCAAGGCAAAGACCTGCGCTACGATATTGAAATCACGCTGGAAGAAGCCGCAGCCGGCAGCAAAAAACGCATCACCATCCCTTCGCACGAAGAGTGCGACATCTGCCACGGCTCCGGTGCCAAACCCGGCACCTCTGCCACCACCTGTTCCACCTGCCACGGTTCCGGCGTGGTGCACGTGCGCCAGGCCATTTTCCAATTGCAGCAAACCTGCCCCACCTGCGGCGGCTCCGGCCGTGAAATCAAAGAGCCGTGCGTTAAATGCCACGGTGCAGGCCGCGTGAAGAGCCGCAAAACTCTGGATGTGAACATCCCCGCCGGCATCGAGAACGAGCAGCCCATCCGCCTCTCCGGCGAGGGCGAGCCCGGCTCGCACGGCGCGCCCGCCGGCGATTTGTATGTGGTGGTGCACATCCGCCGCCACGAAATCTTCGAGCGCAACGGGCTGGATCTGCATTGCGAATTGCCCGTGAGCTTCACCATCGCCGCGCTGGGCGGCGAAGTGGAAGTGCCCACGCTCAACGGCCGCGTGAAGCTGAATATTCCGAAAGAAACCCAAACCGGCCGCCGCATGCGCGTGAAAGGCAAGGGCATGAAATCGCTGCGTTCTTCCTCTATTGGCGATCTGTATTGCCACATCGTGGTGGAAACCCCGGTCAACCTCACCGAGCGCCAGCGCGAATTGCTGGAAGAGTTTGAAAAAATTTCCACCGGCCTCGACCGCGCCCAAACCCCGCGCCAGAAATCGTTTATGGACAAACTGCGCGATTTGAAAAACGATTTGTTCGACTAAGGCGGCAGCCAAACGCACAAAAGGCTACCTGAAACCCGATAGGGCGTTTCAGGTAGCCTTTCTTTATTCAGGTAGCCAGCCGCTTGCCGCGAGCACGTTTTTGCAGTATAACCACCCCGCGCCACATAAAACAACACCATCATTCATCGGCGCTTCAAGCCACTTTTCCGTTTTCCCAAACTGCCGCCAGCCGCACCGCATCAGCGCGTGTGGCTGAAACCGCCGCCTGTTTTTCAGGTAGCCTTTCGGAAATCATTTGCGTGGTCATGACACACGCAAGCCCTTTGGCGCGGCAGCCCCGCTCACCGCATCCGCATAGGAGAATCTTATGAAGAAAGACCAAACCGGCCATCATTTCCTCGCCCGCCTCGGCAAAACCCGCCTGCGCCCCGGCGGCCGTTTCGCTACCGAATGGCTGATCAACCAAACCCGCTTCGCCCCCGATACGCAGGTGCTGGAAGTGGCCTGCAATATGGGCACCACCGCCGTGGGGCTGGCGCAGCGCTTCGGCTGCCACATCACCGGCGTGGATTTGGACGAAAACGCGCTGGAGAAAGCCCGGCAAAACATCCGTGTCGCCGGGCTGGAACACCTGGTGCAGGTGCAGCACGCCAACGCCACCGAGCTGCCCTTCCCCGACAACAGCTTCGATGTCGTCATCAACGAAGCCATGCTCACCATGCTGCCGCTGGCCAACAAAGAAATGGCCGTGGCCGAATACTTCCGCGTGCTCAAACCTGGCGGCGTGTTGCTCACGCACGATGTGGTGGTGAGCGAGCACAACACCGAAGAAGCCGTGGAACGCCTGCGTGACACCATCCAAGTGAAAGTTACCCCGCTCACTGAAAGCGCCTGGACCGATCTTTTCCACCGCAGTGGCTTCAGCAACATCACCACCATCAGCGGCGGCATGACCCTGCTTTCGCCCAAAGGCCTGATTTACGACGAAGGCTGGCGGCGCGCCTTCCAAATCGTGAAAAACGCGCTCAAAGCCGAAAACCGCGCCGCCTTCAAACGGATGTACCGCACCTTCAACGACCCGGCCAAAACCATGGGCTATATTGCTGTGCACAGCTGCAAAGCTGTCGATGCCGTCAGCCCGGGTGCTGTAGGAGTGCAAAACAGTTGAATGCCTTGTGCTATGTCAGATGTAGGAAAGGCTACCTGAAAGTTTTCAGGTAGCCTTTTGCAATTTGCGATGGCTGTGTTTTGCCGTTATGGGTTGGCGCGTTTTTGTTGGGAAACCGAGAAAAAACGCATGAGCAAAACTTTTCAGCTATCGCTTTAAGCAGGGTTAATTCACACGACTGCCAGAGAAGCCGACTTCCCGATTAACACTGCCGGGAGGGGTGGTAAAGTTATGTGCTTTACCAGCGATTTCGTTGGCATTCGGGCCGAAGATATTGAGATGGTAATTGCCGTTTCCTCGGCGTTGGGATTCGGCAACGCCGGCAATGTTGGAATTATGGCGGTCTAAATTACCGGTGCGCAGGGTGATGTCGCCGAAATCCGGCAGGCCGGTAATTCGGCCGGAGCCCGTACGACCGCCGTAATTGATGCTGTAATCCAACCTGCCGTTGCGTTCATCCGAGCCGGCGAAAGCATGGCCTTGATAACGAACGGTACCGGTGGTTGGCAGTTGGTTTTCTTGAGTAAGCGTGCCTTGGATGCTTCTGATCTGGAATTCGTTTGCTCTTGTCGCCGTGCCATCTGGAGCATAGCGGTTTCTAACGTGCGCACCAACGATAGCGCTATAAGAACGTTTGTACATCTCTAATTGGCCGTCTTCCAAACTACGACCGTTATCTTTCAGTACATAGTGAAAACCGGTTAGCCTGTTTTGCCAGTTATGGCCGATATCCAACGTGCTGTTATTCCTATAATCCCGACCGTCAATATTGATTGTGTCTGCCACCATATTATTACCAGTTCGCAACAATCCGTTACCGTTCTGGTCGTTAATCGCAAGAGAAGGTTTACCGTGCGGCTTTGGTGTAAACGGGTCGGTAATCGCATTGGCCAGCGAGTTGCCGGCGCTGCCGCAGCCTCCCAAAGCGAGGGCTGTAATCATGATGTAAAGAGTGTGATGTTTTTTCATGGCGAAATCCTTTCATTTTTCAGGGAACACTGCTTAAAGCAGAGACAGTATAGCACGCCTCTTGGTAGGAAATATGGGTGAATATTAAAATATTTGGAATTTATAGCGTGATAGCGACAAGCTTGTTGGTTAATTTTGGCAATAAAAGTTATGTTCTTTTTTTGGATATAAAGTGCATTAAAGAGGACGTGAATGGTTGAGATAAAGCAGCTAACCTGCTTGAAAACAGAATGGAAATTCGCCATTTTTTCTACAAAACCTACTGTGGAAGAGTGTAATCGTTATAGTTTTCTGTGTTTTACGAATGTTGGTTTAGGTTTGGTGGGCATACTGAATCCGCTATAATCCGCCCGTTTTATGGATTTGCCTCAAGGAAAGCGTTTAATGAGCATACAGAGAAAGCCTTGGCTGGTGGTTGCCTGCCTGCTGCTGTTGCCTTTTCAGGTGGCCTTAGCCGCACCGCCGGAAGATAGGCTGGCAACCGAGCCAGATACCGGTTTCGACATCACACCTGCTGCCGCGCCGCAGGCGGAAACCCCGCCCACACCCGCCGCGCCGCCCGACAGGCGCCTGCAAATGAGCCGCGAAGAGCTGCTGCAACGCCCCGAGATGCTGCAACAGGCGCTCAGCTATGCCGTGCTCACCCACAATGCCGAAGGCGCGGCGCTGTTGCTGCCGATTTATCTTGAACTGCCCGGGCCGCACGATGCGCTGCTGGTGGCTTTGGCACAGGCGCTGATTGCTCGCGCTGAGGGCGACTACCAACACGCCATCGGCCTCTACCGCGCCGTATTAGCAGCCGACCCCGACATCCCACCCGTGCGCCTTTCGCTGGCGCAGAGCCTGTTTGAAAACCGTGCCGACAAAGATGCGCGGCAAGAGTTCGAACATTTCCGCCAAACCCCCAATCTCGCGCCCGAGCTGCAACAGATTGCCGGGCAATACCTCGAAGCCCTGCGCAAACGCGACCGCTGGAGCTTCGGCGGCAGCGTAAACTTTATCAGCGACAGCAATGTAAACAACGCCGGCCGCGAGCGCGAAATCCGCACCCCGCGCGGTGTGTGGACGCTGCCCGAGCCTGAATCCGCCCAAGGCTTCGCCTACCGCCTCAACGCCGATCGCGACTGGAACGTACACGGCAACCTCTACTGGCGGCTCAGCCTCGACGACTACGGCAAATTCTATTGGAACAACCACAAATACGACGACCAAATCGCCCGCTTCAGCAGCGGCCCCGCCTATAAAACCGCCCGTGTCGAAGCCGCCGTTACCCCCTATTACGAACGCCGCTGGTATGGCACACACAAATACTCGCGCGAAGTCGGCGTGCGCGCCGAATGGCAATATTGGCTCACCCCGCGCCATAAAATATTGAGCGCGTTAGAAATCGGCGAGCAGCGCCACGACCGCCGCCGCTGGCTCGACGGCGACAGCTACACCGCTTCCGGCACCTGGCTTTTCGTGCGCCGTCACACCCAATATTTCAGCTTCGGCCTCGATTGGCTGCGTAAAACCGCCGTCGACAACAGCGAATCCTATACCCGCAAAGGCCTGCGCCTAGGCTGGACGCAACAATGGGGCTGGGGGCTCACCACCTCCGCCCAAATCAGCGCCGGCCACCGCAGCTACGACGCCCCCGACCTATTCCGCATCACTCGCCGTGACCACGAGCTTACCGCCAGCCTCTCGCTCTCTCACCGCAAGCTCCAGTTCGCCGGCATTACCCCGCAGCTGGTGGCCACCTGGCAGCGCGTAAACAGCAGCCACTTCTTCTACCCCTACCGCAAAGGCAACGTGTTTATCCAGTTTGGACGTTCGTTTTAGCAGGGCAGGGCGGTGATGGGAAAGGCTACCTGAAAAATTTCAGGTAGCCTCAAAACGGCGGCGCGGGGCAACGTTGCTTTACCGCGCAGCTATTGCAGCTCAGCATTGTTAGGCCAATATTTTAAATTTCGCGCCTTTTGAATTTAGCTTCGCAGCAACTCGCATTGTTCGATTGAGCTTTATGGGTCTGATTTGCGTATCTATGCTGTCCTAGTTGCCAATATGCTTAAAGGCTACCTGAAATTTCAGGTAGCCTTTTGCTTATTCGCTCAAATCGTTTATCTACGACAAGGGGCGCGGCGTAGGTGGGAGTAGCGGCTGATAACGCTGCTGATGCCGGCGGCAGCGTTATCGTCTACGTTCATAAACGTTATCTGCATTTTGGATTCGCCCAATTCGGCAGATTGTTCGCCGCCGCTTGAGCCGGTGCGGATGATTTGCGGATTGAGGCCAGCTTGGCGGGCTCTGGCGGCGGTTTGCTCGGCCTGCTGTTCGCTGCTGAACGAACCGAGGCTCATACGGCCGCCGGCGACGCTGGCATTGCGGAAGCCCTGCGAGCGCACTTTGGCGGTGAATTCCTGCACGTCGCCTTCGATGGTTACGCTCACTTGGTAGCGTTCGCTGCCGCGCTGCGGACGGCCGGAATCGCGGCGGCGCTCCACCACGCGGGTGGCGGCGTGCGGCCAGCGGGCGAGCAGGCCTTTAATGCGGTGGTAGTCGTCTTCCGGCAACACGGCCACGGCGGTGCAGGCGGTGTTGGGCGCGCGGATACCGCTTTCGGGGGTGGGCTTGGACTGGGCTTCGCCGGCGGGTTTAGCCGGGGTGTTGGAACGGCCGGGGGCGGCAGGTGCGGTGCGGGGGCGGCCTGCGTCCACCGGCAGCACGGGTGTGGCCGTTTGCTGCGGTGCAGCGTGCTGGGCGGGCGCGGCGTGCACCACTACGGTGGTGGGCTGCGGCTGTTGCGGCTGCACAACGGGCGCGGGCTGCTGTTGTTGCGCCATACGCGTTACCAGCATCCCGCCGAAGACGATGATGTTTAATGCCACCAAAACAGCAAACAGCCACTTCATGTTTGTGCAGCCCAGTTGAGTAATCCGTGAAGCACGAGATTATCCACAATTTGAATGGGGTTGTCCAAAGCAAATTGTTCAGGTAGCCCTTGTTTTACTTTGGCAGCGCCGCCGCCGGTGATAATCACGGCCACGGTTTGGCCAGGGTGTTTCTGCTGCAGGCGGGTGTGCATCAGCAAAACCGCGCCGCATATGGCATCGAGCATGCCGCCGGCTATGGCGTTGGCGGTGGTGGTGCCGAAGGGGTAGGCGCGGCCGGCGGGGCGATTGAGATTGGCGGTGTGTTGCGCCATCGCCTCTTTCATCAAGTTGAAGCCGGGCATGATGCTGCCGCCCAAGTAGTGATTGTTGGCGGTGAGGGCGTCGATGGTTACGGCGGTGCCGCAGCTCACCACCACGCAGGCGTGCTCGGTGAAAAGGCGGCTGCCGAGGATGTTGAACCAGCGGTCGGCACCGTGCTCGCTCACGCGGCGGTAGTGGTTACGGATGCCCAAAGCCTGCGGCATGGAGCTGAGCCATTCCGGCTCGCGGCCAAGTTGTTCGGCCACGGCTTGCTGTTTGGCTTCACCGCACACTGCCGAGCCGATGATGCGCACGTTTTCGCCGCCGTGCTGCTGCCAGCTGTGGGCAAGCGGCTCGAGATTCCAATAGGCCGCTTTGTCTGACGCCGTGATGCGGCTGTTTTCCACCCATGCCCATTTGAGCTTGCTGTTGCCGGCATCGAGCAGCAGCATTTTGCCCTGTTTATCATCGGACGCTGTGGCATTTTGATTGTGCAGCGGGCGCAGGCTGATTTCGCCGCTCACCACATGGTGCTCCGTGCCTTCGGCGTCGAGAATCCGCAGCGCACCGCCCTCATCCACGCCCAAGGCCGTGCCTTGCAGCAGGTTTTGCCCATCGCGCAGCAGGCGCACGGGCTGGTTTTGGTCGCGGTGGCAGGCATGGTAACCCGAGAGGAAGGGGGTGAGGCCTTCGCGGTCGAACTGCTCGAAAGTGCTCGCCAGCTCGGGCAGCAGGCGTTCGGTGAGACGGCTCACGGCGATGTGGGGCGCGCTGCCCTGCACGGCTTCTGCATCGGCCACGGCCTTGGGCTGCACGAAATTGATGCCGATGCCGATCACGACAGCGGTTTGGCCGTTGTAGCGTACGGTTTCGGTGAGGATGCCGCCAAGCTTCTCACCGCCGATTACCAAATCGTTCGGCCATTTAATCTGCGCGGGCACACCCAAATCACGCAACACGCGGCAGCAGGCCAGCACAGCGGAGAGCGTGAGGCCGCCCAGTTCGGCGGGCGGGCGGGAAAAGCACCAGCCGGCGCTGAACATCAGGCATTCGCCGATGCGGCTCTGCCAGCTGCGCCCCTGGCGGCCGCGGCCTTGGGTTTGATCGTGTACAAACGCGATGCGGCGGTGGATAGGGCTGCCGGATTTGGCTTGTGCGATGAGGTAGCTGTTGCTGGAAGGGTGCTCGTGCAGCAGTTCGGCCTGCCAGCCGGCGGCTGCAGCCTGCTGTTGCAAAATAGCGTTATCCAAAATTGCCAAGGGTCGCACCAGCCGCCAGCGGCCGTCTTGCTGGCGCAGCAAGCCGCGGATGTGCGGCGGCACTTGCTGCCAGAGCGCGTTGAGCTGCGGCGGCTTGCGGCCGATGCGGCGCGCCAACTCGGTAACGTGGTGCGGCCGGCCGTCTGCCAAGGCGGCCAGCAGCTGCCAGTGTACGGCCTGCATCATGAGCCTTGCTCCGCGGCACGGATTTTGGCCAGGGTTTGGGTGGTGGAGGTTTGGTGCAGGAAGGGGATGGAATACACTTTGCCGCCGCGCGCCAGGGTTTCGGCGGCACCGACGATGTTTTCAGGTAGCCAGTCGCCGCCTTTCACCAAGATATCGGGGCGCACCAATTCGATGAGTTCGGCCGGGGTGTCGCTGTTGAACCAGGTAACCAAATCCACGCTCGCCAGCGAGGCGGCCACGGCGGCGCGGTTGGCCAGCGGGTTGATGGGGCGGTCGCTGCCTTTGCCCAGCCGGCGCACGGAAGCGTCGGTATTGAGCGCGAGCACCATCGCCGCGCCAAGCGCGCGGGCTTGGGCGAGGTAGGTAACGTGGCCGCGGTGCAGGATGTCGAAGCAGCCGTTGGTGAACACCAATGGGCGCGGCAGCCCGGCCAATTTCCCGGCCAGTGCCTCGGGCGGGCAGATTTTGCGTTCGAAATCGGGGGTGGGCCAGGCAGTCATGGCAGCTCTTCCAAGATAATAAAGTGCGGATGATACCATTTCTGCGCCGCCGCTTGGTGTTGGGCGGGCGGGAATTGCCGTATAATCTGCAGGCTGTTTTCAGGTAGCCTCAAACGGCGTTTCCCAAAAGGCTACCTGAAACCCATTCACTCCAAACCTCACATCATGATCCGTTTCGAACAAGTTTCCAAAACCTATCCCGGCGGTTTTCACGCCCTGCAAAACGTCAGCTTCAAAATCAGCAAGGGCGAGATGATTTTCGTGGCCGGGCATTCCGGCGCGGGCAAATCCACCGTACTCAAGCTGATTGCCGGCATCACTAAGCCCACCTCCGGCAAAGTGTGGATGAACAACCAAGACCTCGGCACGCTCAACGACAGCCGCCTGGGCTATCTGCGCCAACACATCGGCCTGGTGTTTCAAGACCACAAAATCCTGTTCGACCGCAACGTGCTGCAAAACGTATTGCTGCCGCTGCGCATCATCGGCTACGACCGCGCAACTGCCGAAAAACGCGCCCGCATCGCCATTGAAAAAGTGGGTTTGGGCGGGCGTGAAACGGCCGATCCGATTACCCTGTCCGGCGGCGAGCAGCAGCGCCTGTGCATTGCCCGCGCCGTGGTTCACCAGCCCGGCCTCCTGATTGCCGACGAGCCCTCCGCCAACCTCGACCGCGCCTACGCGCTCGATATTATGGAGCTCTTCAAAACCTTCCACGAAGCCGGCACCACCGTCATCGTGGCCGCCCACGACGAAACCCTGATGGCCGACTACGGCCACCGCATTTTGCGTTTGCAGGAAGGCAGGTTTGCCGCATGAAACACTATCTCTCACTGCATCTGGAAGCCGCCTGCCAGGCCTTTGCCCGCCTCGTGCGCCAGCCCTTGGGCACATTGATGGTGCTGCTGATGCTGGCCGCCGCTATGACCTTGCCGCTGATGCTCTATTTGGGCGTGCAAAGCAGCGCCGAAGTGCTCGGTCGGCTCAACCAAGCCCCGCAGATGACAATCTACCTCACGCTCGAAGCCGCCGAGGCCGACATCGCCGCCATCCGCGCCAAGCTGGCGGAAGACAGCCGCATCGAAAAAGCCGAATACGTGAGCAAACAGCAGGGCATGGCCGAGCTGCAGCAGGCGTTTCAGGGGCAGGATTTGGTGTCGATGCTCGATGCCAACCCGCTGCCCGATGCCTTCGTGATCACGCCCAAAGACGGCGCCACCCCCGAAGAGCAAACCGCCCTGCGGGCCGATTTGGCCGCGCTGCCCAAGGCCGAGAGCGTGCAGATGGATGCCGAATGGATGCAAACCCTGTTCCAAATCAACGAATTCGTGCATCAGGTGTTCCGCTTCTTAGTGATCACGCTGGGCGCGGCGCTGGTGTTGGTGGCGTATAACACCAGCCGCCTGCAAATTCTCAGCCGGCGCGAAGAAATAGAAATCACCAAGCTGTTGGGCGCGCCCGCTTCCTTCATCCGCCGCCCCTTCCTCTATCAGGCCTTATGGCAGGGCGTGCTGTCTTCCGCCTTGAGCCTGGTGCTGTGCAGCTGGCTGATGCGCAGTACCCGCCCGCTGGTAGACCGAATTTTCAGCCCCTACGGCCTGAACTTAGACTGGCGCTTCTTCCACGGCTGGGAAATGGCCGTGATTATCGCCGTGGTGTGCGGCCTGGGCATGGCCGGCGCCTGGCTGGCCGGCAGCCGGCATTTGCAAGAATTCAAAGCCAAGAGCCATTAATAGCCACAGGCTAGCTGAAAGCTCTAAAAACATTTTTCAGGTAGCCTGATGCCATACCGATAAAGGCTACCTGAAAAGGTGGCCGCAGTTTTTCGCACATCCGCTGCCGACTCTGGCCGGAGCAACAAAAAGGAAGCCCATGTTCACACGCAAACCCCAACACACGCTACCTGAAACCATCAGCCGCGCCGCCGCCGAAGGCAATGCGCTGCGCGTGTTGCAGACAGTGGCGACTTGGCTGCGGCAGGGCAGCGCGGCGGGTGCGCCGGTGCGTTTAGGCATCTTGTGCCGCCATTTGCGGCAAGAGGGCGGCGAAGGCAAAACCATCGCCACCCTGTTATGCCGCTGGCTCTCCAGCGTGCGCGTGTATCCCACCCTGATCACCATCGGCATCTTCTCCCGCTCCGGCTTCGGCCACGAATTCCGCCACCGCCTCTACGAGCACATCAATCCCGCCTACAAAGACTGCAACGACCTGCGCGACGTGCTCGCGCTGCTGTTTTGCGGCAGCAACGACGGCGAATGGCTCGCCGCCATCCCGCTTTCCGCCTGGCTGCGCCTCCTCAGCACCATCCAACGGCAAACCGAGCCCGCCGTTCGCGAAATGTGCGGCCGCCACCTGCGCGACGAAAGCCTGTATGCCGTGGAAATGCTCTCCATATGGGTGGCCGCCGAAGACCTCGATCACGACCTCATCCGCCTCGAGCCCAGGCTGCTGGATGTGGATTCGCCCTTCGTTGGCCTCATGCGCGAAGTGTCCGACTGGCTCGACTTCCAACGCAGCCGCCAGCCCGGCTCCCGCACCACCTACGATGCCGGCCATTTAAACGTGATGCTGGCGCAATGCCGCACCCTCATCGACCGCCTGCAACGCAAAGGCACCGGCGCTGGCGCCGGCTCTTCCATGGCCGTGGCGCACCTGTTGCAACGCCTCCAGCAAACCCTCACCCGCATGGAACGGCTCATGGCGCTGTTTGCCGCGCGCACCCGCACCCAAAGCCTGTTGCGCACCCTGCTCCTGGCCAACGAAATCGCCGTGGCCGTGGTGGCGCAGCGGCGTATCATGCCCTTGTGGCGCAGCAACGTGAAAATGCTCGCCCGCAGCATCAGCCAAAACTCCAGCCGCCACGGCGAACACTACATCACCCGCAACCGCAGCGAATACTGGGGCATGCTGCGCTCTGCAGCCGGCGGCGGCATGCTCATCGCCCTGATGGCGCTGCTCAAAATCCACATCGGCAGCCTGCCCGGCGGCCACCTCTACCACGCCGTGCTCGCCAGCCTCAACTACGGCATCGGCTTCGTGCTCATCCACATGCTGCACTTCACCGTGGCTACCAAACAGCCCGCCATGACCGCTGCCCGCTTCGCCCAAGCCGTGGAACGCAGCAGCAGCGGCCGCGCTGTGAACCAGAAGCTCGCCCAGTTATTGATTGACGTAATCCGCTCGCAGGGCGTGGCCGTGTTTGGCAACGTCATCGTGTCTGTGCTGCTTGCCGTTTTCATCAGCCACGCCTTCGCCCACCATTTCGGCAGCCCCCTGCTGGATACGACCACTACTGCCTACCAGCTCAAATCCCTCGCCGTGTTCAGCACCCCCGCGCTCTTGTTTGCCGCCATCGCCGGCGTGTGGCTGTTTTGCTCCGGCATCATAGCCGGCTTCTTCGACAACCGCGCCGACTACCTCAACCTCAAACTGCGCCTACGCGAACACCCCCTGCTCAAACGCATCCTGCCCGCCGCCTGGCGGCAGCGTTTGGCCGACTACATCCACAACCACTACGGCGCTATCATGGGCAACTTCTGCTTCGGCTGGCTCCTCGGCATGACCGGTTACCTCGGCCACCTCACCGGCCTGCCGCTCGACATCCGCCACGTTGCCTTCTCCTCCGCCAACCTGGGCTACGCCGCCGTGAGCGGCGACATCGGCTTCCTCTCCTTCGCCGCCCATTTATTGATGGTGCTGCTCATCGGCGCAGTGAACCTGCTGGTGAGCTTCTCCATCACCCTATGGGTGGCCCTACGCTCGCGCGACGCCGTGCTGGACAACCCGCTGCAAATCATCGGCAGCACCATCTCGCTGGTGAAACAAAAACCCAAAAGCCTGTTCTTCCCGCCGAGCGACACGCCCGAAGCCGAGAAAAAGCCCGCTGCGCCGAGCAAATAGCGGCATAGCGGGCAGGGAAAGGCTACCTGAAAAAGGTTTGGGCGAAGCAGCAGCTCGGATTCTTGAACCCGGCATTTCAGGTATGACGGCAACAGGTTGCAATCATGGCAGCGTTGCAGGGTTTGTCGGATACCGGTATTCGACCTATGCTTACTGCCGAGAGAAAAAAGGCTACCTGAAAATTTCAGGTAGCCTCTCTCTCCGCCGAATCTATTCGTTCCAAGCCATTGCTTCGATTTTGTGCCCGTCCAAATCGCGCACGAAGCAGCCATAGTAGGCGTCGCCGTAGTGCGGGCGTTTGCCGGGCGCGCCGTCTGGCTTCGCGCCATGGGTGAGGGCGGCGGCGTAGAAGGCGTCCACTTGTGCGTTGTTTTCTGCCAAAAAGGCGATGTGCACGCCGTTGGCGGTTTGCGCGGGCTGCCCGTCGTGCGGCGCCTGAATCCAGAATTCAGGGAAAGCGCGACCATAGGCGATGGCGCGGTGTTCGCTCAAATCCAGCACGCGGCGGATGCCCATCGGGGCGAGTACGGCATCATAAAAGGCGGCGGCCTGCTCGAATTGATTCGTGCCGAGGGAAACATGCGACAGGGCTTTTTGCAGTTGGACCATGGTAAACTCCTTTTGCGATGGGGAAACTATTCAATAATTTTAATTGATTGGGAAGGGTGGATTCAAGAATCTGGCCTGCACTCAAGTAAAGGCTACCTGAAAAAGGTTTGGGCGAAGCAGCCGCAGATCGGATTCTTGAACCCGACATTTCAGGCATGACGATAACGGGTAATAATGGCAGCGTTGCAGGTTTTGTCGGATACCAGTATCCGGGCTACGCTTACTGCCGCATAATTTTCAGGTAGCCTGCAAGGAAAAGAAATGCTTGAAGAAATCAAATCAGATAACCACCACCCCGCCTCCAAACCGCCGTATTCGTGGCGGGTGCTGATTATTTACAGCCTGTTCGGCCCGCCCTTGGGCGCGGTGTTGTTGCTGATCGGCCTGTCCGACCCCAATTCGCAGCAGGCTTTCCGGCTGATTCCTATTGCCACTCTATTCAGCTACCCGGTAGGCGGCATTCCCGCCTTCCTCACCGGCCTCTTGTCTATGCTGCTGCGCCTGAAGCGCAACCTGCCCAGCATCGCCGCCATGACAGCTGTGGGAGCGCTGCTATCGGGCATTTGGTGGCTGGTGATGGATATGTTCGGCGGATTCGCCTTTACTGCCTGCGGCGCGGCAGCGGCTTTCGTGTTATCAGTATTCCTGCCCAAGCCGTCAAAATAAATTTTCAGGTAGCCTTCTGCCCGCCGATGAGGCTACCTGAAACCCTTCTGAAAAAGGACACCCATGAAATACTGGATCGGCACGGTTTCCAAAGAGCACGTCCTGCGCGGCGTGGCAGGTGGCTTTTGCCAAGTGTGCCACGGCAAAGCCGCGCCGCTCAACCGTATGCAACGCGGCGACTGGCTGCTCTACTACAGCCCGAAAATCCGCTTAGACGGCCACGACAAACTGCAAGCCTTCACCGCTCTCGGGCAGATTACCGACGACCAGGCCTACCCGTTTCAGATGAGCGCAAGCTTTATCCCCTTCCGCCGCAACGTGGCCTATGCCGAAATCCGGCGCGAATGCCCGATTGCCGTTATCCGCACTCATCCGGAATGGAAAAAATATGCCGCCCGGCTGCGCTACGGCCATTTTGAAATCAGCGAAGACTTCTTCACCTTTGTGCGCACTTATATGCTGGCGCAGCCCGAAACCCCCGAAACCAACACCCGGCAGGAAAGCCTGTTTTAGCTGGCAGCCATGCCGAATCTGCCCCTCCATTCTTAATCTACTCAATCTAAGGCTACCTGAAAGCTTCAGGTAGCCTATAATCTGCCCGTTTGATTTATACCCTCCGCACACAAGGAATCCCCATGCCTGCCGATATGATTGCCCACGCCCGCCGTTTTTCCCTTTGGCTGTCGCGCCAGCTGGATGGCGGGCAAATCGATGTTGCACGTTTGCAGCCTATGCTCGCGCAGCCTTTGCAGCCGCAGGATTTGGCCGGCTTCGCGCCGTGGGTAGACATCGCGGCAGCGGCGGATGAGGCCGAATTGGCGCGGCAGTTGCGGCTGTTGCGCCGTTATGTGCTCGCGCAGATTATGGTGCGCGATTTGTGCGGCGCGGCTGAGCTTTCGGAGGTAACGGCTTCCATCACGCATTTGGCCGATTTTGCGGTGAACACCGCGCTCGCTTTTGCCGAAGCGCACTACACCGCGCTCTACGGCACGCCCATCGGCCGCTATAGCGACGCGGCGCAGCATTTGAGCGTGGTGGCCATGGGCAAGGCGGGCGGGTTTGAATTAAACGTGTCGTCTGATTTGGATTTGATTTTCGTCTATCCCGAATCGGGCGAAACCGACGGGCGGCGCAGCCGCAGCAATCAGGAATTTTTCACCAAGGTGGGGCAGAAGCTGATTGCGCTATTGAACGACATCACCGCCGACGGCCAAGTGTTCCGCATCGATATGCGCCTGCGCCCCGATGGCGACAGCGGCGCGCTGGTGTTGAGCGAAACCGCACTGGAGCAGTATTTGGTGGCGCAGGGGCGCGAGTGGGAGCGTTATGCCTGGTGCAAAGGCCGCGTGGTCACGCCGCACGCCAACGGCATCCGCAGCGTGGTGCAGCCCTTCGTGTTCCGCAAATATCTGGACTACGGCGCCTACGAAGCCCTGCGCGGGCTGCACCGCCAAATCCGCAGCGAAGTGAGCAAAAAAGGCATGGCCGGCAACATCAAGCTCGGCGCGGGCGGCATCCGCGAGGTGGAATTTATCGCGCAGGTGTTCCAGATGATCCGCGGCGGGCAAAACCGCAGCCTCCAGCTCAAAGGCACGCAGGAAACACTGGCCGCGCTGGCCGAAGCCGGCATCCTCGCGCCCGAAGCTGCCGCCCAGCTGCTCGAAGCCTACCGCTTCCTGCGCCGCCTCGAACACCGCCTGCAATACTGGGACGACCAGCAAACCCAAACGCTACCTGAAAACCCCGAACAGCAGCAGCTGTTGGCCGAAAGCATGGGTTTTGCCGATTACGAAGAATTTTCAGGTAGCCTCAACGCACAACGCGCCCAGGTAAGCGCTCAGTTCAACCAAACCTTAAGCAGCCCCGAAGAGAACGACAGCGAAGCCGAACAGCCGCTGGCCGGCCTATGGCAAGACGATGCCGCAGCAGCCGAATGGGCGGCGCAGCTGGCCGATTTGGGCTTTGCCAACGCAGCCGAAGCCGCCGAGCGGCTGGCGCACATCCGCAGCAGCAGCCGCTACCGGCATTTGTCGGCCCGCGCCCAGCAGCGTTTCGATGCCGTGCTGCCGCGCGTGGTGGCCGCCGCCGCCGAAAGCAGCCGCCCCGAAGCCGCCCTGCCGCGCCTGCTCGACTTTCTCGACAGCATCAGCCGCCGCTCCGCCTATCTCGCCTTTTTGCAGGAATACCCCGCCGCGCTCGCCCAAGTGGCCGAGCTCATGGCGCAAAGCCCCTGGCTGGCCGAATATTTGCAGCAACACCCCGTGCTGCTGGACGAATTATTGTCCGCCCAATTAATGGAACACCCCAACTGGCCGCAATTCATCGGCGCACTTTCAGGTAGCCTCCAAGCCGCCGGCGACCCCGAAGCCAAAATGGACGTGCTGCGCCGCTTCAAACACGCCCAAACCTTCCGCCTGGCCGTGCAGGATTTGGCCGGCCGCTGGCCGCTCGAAGCCCTGAGCGACCAGCTCTCCTACTTGGCCGACATCCTGCTCGAACACACCATGCAGCAAGTATGGCAGGCCATGCCCAAAACCCACCGCCCCATCCCCCGCTTCGCCATCATCGGCTACGGCAAGCTCGGCGGCAAAGAGCTGGCCTACGGCTCCGATTTGGATTTGGTGTATCTGTATGACGACAGCGCGCCCGAAGCCGCCGACATCTACAGCAAATACGCCCGCCGCCTCACCACCTGGCTCTCCGGCAACACCGGCGCCGGCAGCCTCTACCAAACCGACCTGCGCCTGCGCCCCAACGGCGACAGCGGCTTCCAAGCCCACAGCCTCGAAGCCTTCGCCAAATACCAGCACGAAAACGCCTGGATTTGGGAACACCAAGCCCTCAGCCGCGCCCGTTTCGTGGCCGGCAGCCCCGAAGTGGGGCGCAAATTTGAAGCCGTCCGCCGCCAAATCCTCAGCCTGCCGCGCGAAGAAAACCCGCTGCGGCAGGAAGTCGCCCAAATGCGCAGCAAAAATGCTGCCCACCCACCCCGCCCGCGAAGACAACGTGAAATACGCCCGCGGCGGCGTGGTGGACGTGGAATTCATCGTGCAATTCTTCGTGCTGCTCCATGCCCGGCAGTATCCCGAACTATTGGAAAACTACGGCAACATCGCCCTGCTCGATATGGCCGCCCGCCGCGGCCTGCTCAGCCAAGATGCCGCCGCGCGCACCGCTGCCGCCTACCGCCACTACCGCCAAGTGCAACACCGCCAGCAGCTGCACGGCGCCGGCGC
Source organism: Eikenella exigua (assembly GCF_008805035.1). Classification (NCBI taxonomy): domain Bacteria; kingdom Pseudomonadati; phylum Pseudomonadota; class Betaproteobacteria; order Neisseriales; family Neisseriaceae; genus Eikenella; species Eikenella exigua. The sequence continues at coordinate 54,611 of NZ_CP038018.1, forward strand.
AGTACAAGTGGACGACACCCTGCGCGAACACTACGAACAAGTGGCCGCACTATGGCGCGAAGTGTTCGGCGAAGAGATTCGCTAAAACGAAAAAGGCTACCTGAAAGTTTCAGGTAGCCTTTTTACTTAGCGACATTACAGCGGCAAAGCTCGGTTTGAATCCTCCAAGCGGCCTTTGCGCAGGGTTTCCAATTCATCCAGCAGTTGCAGAATCAGCGCGGTAGCGGGCACGCTGGCTTCGAAATCGCGGCTGATACGGCGGGCACGGCGGATGCGGGCGAGCTGCCAGCCGCTGAAACCGGCCTCGCGTGGGCTGCCCTGCACAGAAATGATTTCTTCCTCGATTACATTAACCACCCAATCGGCATCGCCGTCGCAGGCGCGCACGATTTCGTTGAAAGTGAGCTGAATATCTTGTTCGCGGTTCATGGTTTATCCTTTCACGCCGTAATGCTCGGCCAGCTGCCGCCAGGCTGCGCGGTCGGCTTCGCTCATGGTTTCCGGCAGGGTGATGTTGATGATGAGGTAGAGGTCGCCGGCTTCTTTGGCGGGAATGCCTTTGCCTTTGAGGCGCAGGTTTTGGCCGCTGCGGCTGTTGGCGGGAATGTTGATATTGAGTTTGCCGGCGGGCGTGTCGATGGCGGTTTTGCCGCCGAGCGCGGCTATCCAGGGCATCACATCGATGCGCTGGTACACGTCTTTGCGGTTTTTCACATACAGCGTGTCGCTTTCGCGGAAGCGGATTTTTAAATAGAGGTCGCCGTTTGCGCCGCCGTTGAAGCCGGGCAGGCCTTGACCGCGCAGGCGGATTTGCTGGCCTTCGCTGATGCCTTTGGGGATTTTCACCTGCAGGGTTTTGCGCTCGTAGGCCATTTGGCCGCCCGCGCCGAGGGTGGGCATATCGAGGCTGAGCGAGCGTTCGCCGCCGGTGTAGGCCGCAGCGAGGTCGATCGTCAGTTCGGCATGCTGGTCTTCGCCGGGGATGGGGCCGGTTTGGCGCTGGCGGCCTGCACCGGCGTGGCCGAAGGCGGAGAAGATGTCGTCGAAGCGGAAGTCGCCGCTGCCGAAGGGCTGGCCTTCGCCGAAGCGGCTGCTGTCGAAGTGGTAGTATTGCCCGAAGTCTTGGCCGGGGTCGAAACCGCCCGCGCCGCCGTGGGCGCTGCCGGCGCGGCCGAAGGGGTTGGCCAGCATTTCATCGTATTCGGCGCGTTTGGCCTCGTCTTTCAGGGTGTTGTAGGCGAGGTTGATTTCGCTAGTTTTTTGGTCGGCATCGGGGTCTTTGCTGATGTCGGGATGGTATTGGCGCACCAGCTTGCGGTAGGCTTTTTTGATATCGGCCAGGCTGGCATCTTTGGCCACGCCGAGGATGTCGTAGTAGGTTTTCTGGTTGGCACTCATATATTGGATATTCCGTGGAATGGATAAAAATTAGGAGGCACCTCTTGCGATGAACGCGAGGCTGGGCTTGCTGAGAGCCGTAGGGCAGAGGTGTTGCCGCTGCAAATACAAAGAACAAGTGGGGCTGGACATAGGGAAATCAATACGCGGTTTGCGGCGGGCAAACCCTATGTTTGCTCGATAAAGGCTTTCTTAATCAGGCTGTTTTGTTTGAGCGGTTGGGAAAGGCTACCTGAAAGTTTCAGGTAGCCTTTTCTCAGCGCATCACATTGCGCCAATCCTGTTCGAAATAATGCACCAGAATCTGCGTGTTCAAATAATTTGGCTGCACATCGCGGCGCGCCATGTCGGGCGGGAAACGGAACATTTCGGCGGCGGTGTCGGCGTTTAAAAATCGGGTGGGCACGCTGAATTGCGCGGGCACGGGGAAATCGGGTTCGCGGGCGGCTAGCACGAAGCCCCATTCGCCGAAAGAAGGCACATACACATGGTAGGGCGCGGTGGCGAGCCCGGCGGCCTCCAGCGTGGCCACCACCGACCAATAGGCATTCGGGGCGAAATAGGGCGAGGTGGATTGCACCACGATTTTGCCGCCGGGCGCGAGATGCCGCGCCACCAGCCGATACATGGGCACGGAATAGAGCTTGCCCAGCGAGAAGTTGGAGGGGTCGGGCAGGTCGATGATGATGACGTTGAACTTTTCCTGCGCCTGTTCCAGCCATTTGGCCGCGTCGTCGTTCACCACGCGCACTTTGGGGCTGGCGAGCGAGCCGGCGTTGAGGCGGCTTAATTCGGCGGAGGTGCGGAAGGTGTTGGTCATTTGCGGATCGAGGTCGACCAGGGTGATGCCCTTCACCTGCGGGTATTTCAGCACTTCGCGCGCGGCCAGGCCGTCGCCACCGCCCAGAATCAGCACGTTTTGCGCCTGCCCGCCCACCATCTGCATGGCGGGCAGCACGAGGGCTTCGTGGTAGCGGGCTTCGTCGCGCGAGGAAAATTGCAGGTTGCCGTTGATGTAGAGGCGCAAGTCATCGTGCCATTTGGTGATCACCAGGCGCTGGTAGGGTGAATGGCTTTCGTATACCACCGGGTCGCCGAAATAGCTTTGTTCGGCCAGAAAGGTGATGCGGTTGGCGGCGGCGAAGGCGGCCAGCAGGCAGGCCAGTACGATGCCGCCGCGCAGCTGGATGGCGCGGTAGCGCGGCAGCTCTGCTTTGAAGGCGCGCGCGGTGAGCACGGCCACGGCGGCGTTGAGCAGGCCGAACAGCAGGGCGGAACGCGCCATGCCTAGCCGGGGCGCGAGCACCAGCGGGAACAGCAGCGACACGGCCAGCGCGCCCAGGTAGTCGAAGGTGAGCACTTTGGCCACCAGGTCTTTAAAATCGGCCTGCCGCCGGTTCAGCACGCGCATCACCAGCGGGATTTCCATGCCCACCACGATGCCCACCACCAGCACCAGCGCATACAGCAGCGTGCGGAACGGCGCGGCAGCTAGCCCGAACACCACAAACAATACCAAGGCCGACACCCCGCCGATGATGCCCACCAGCAATTCGATTTCGATAAAGCGCGAAAGTGCGTCTTCATCACGGATGTATTTGGTGAGATGTGCGCCAATGCCCATGGCGAAGAGGTAGAGACCGATGATGGAGGAAAACTGCAAAATGCTGTCGCCCAGCAAATAGCTGGCCAGCGCGGCAATGATGAGTTCATACGCCAGCCCGCAGCTGGCCACGATGAAAACGGAGATGATTAGGGTACGGTCGGGTTTAATTTTTAACTTCATTGAAGCTGACGCTTTCAGGTAGCTTTGATTATGTGCCGAATTATATAGCAGGCAGTAGATGCTGGATGAACAACGGGCTTTTGTGTGGCATAATCAGTCGCATCATAATATAGCTGAAACACTTATTTCTTCCTACTGCGCCGGCTTGCCTGGTAAAAAATAATTGTTTCAGCTACCGCCGCCGCGGCTTCTCTTTCCACCCTGATTACAAAGGCAACCCATGAGCATTTCCCTGCAACAATATCTGTCGTACCTTCAATACCTGGCCGTGGGCCTGGGCATGACCGCACTGTTTGCCGCCGTGTATCTGCGCATCACCCCGGCCGACGAATTGAAGCTGATTAAAAACGGCAACCTGGCTTGCGCCCTTTCCTTCGGTGGCGCGCTCATCGGCTTCTGCCTGCCTTTGGCCTCCAGCATCGCCCACAGCGTTGGGCTTTTGGATTTCGTGCTTTGGGGTTGGGCTGCTGCGGCGATTCAGATTGTGGTGTATTTCGCCGCCACCCGCCTCGTGCCTGATTCCGCTGCCGAGCTGGCTGGCAATAACGTGGCCGTGGGCACGCTCTGTGCCGTGATTTCCGTGGCGGTGGGGCTGCTCAACGCCGCCTGTTTGGCGTAATAACGCATGCACAACAGGCTACCTGAAATTTCGTTTCACAGAAATTTGTCCCATTTTAGCTTCGCAGAAACTTAGCTTCCTGCGGAAACCTCGTTTTCAGGTAGCCTTCCCCTTATCCTAATCAAGAAAGGAATCCCCATGCTGGGCAATTTCATCAAGAAGCAGTTTATCGACGTTATCGAATGGCCGAATCCCGAAGAAGGGCTGCTGATGTGGCGCTTCCCCGTGGCCGACCAGGAAATCCAAAACGGCGCCAGCCTCACCGTGCGCGAAGCGCAGGCCGCCCTGTTTGTGGACGAAGGCAAAGCCGCCGACGCGTTCCAGCCCGGCCGCTACACGCTCACCACCCAAACCCTGCCCATCCTCACCAACCTGAAAAACTGGGATAAATTATTCCAGTCGCCCTTCAAATCCGACGTTTACTTCTTCAACACCCGCCAGCAGCTCGCCCACCGCTGGGGCACTTCCCAGCCGGTTACCGTGCGCGATGCCGATTTCGGCGTGATCCAGCTGCGCTCCTTCGGCATGTATGCCTACCGCATCAGCGATCCCACCGCCTTCTTCCGCGAAGTCACCGGCGTGGGCGCTTCCTACAGCGGCGAGCAGCTCGAACAGCAGCTGCGCAACCTCGCCATGACCCAGCTGGCCGCCGCCTTCGGCACCTCCGGCATCCCCTTCCTCGATATGGCTGCCAACCAAGTGCTGCTGTCACAGAAAATGAACGAGCTGCTGCTGCCTGAGTTTGCCAAACTCGGCCTCACGCTGGAAAACTTCACCGTGGAAAGCGTGACCCTGCCCGAAAATGTGCAAAAAGCGCTGGACAGCAAAATGTCGATGGGCATCATCGGCGACATGGGCAAATTCACCCAATACCAAACCGCCACCGCCATTCCGATGGCCGCGCAAAACGAAGGCGGCATCGCCGGCATCGGTGCCGGCCTCGGTGTGGGTGCCGGTATTGGTCAGGCCATGGCCGGCGCCATGAGCGGCATGACGCAGCCTCAACAGCCTGCCCAAGCCACCCCCGCTCCTGCCGCCCAGCCTGCTGCTCCGGCTGCTCCCGCCGCCGAAGACCCGCAAGCCAAGCTGGCCAAACTCAAAACTCTGCTCGACGGCAACCTGATTTCTGCCGAAGACTACGAGAAGGCCAAAGCCGAAGTGCTCAAGCAGCTGATTGGTTGATCCGCTGAGGCTACCTGAAAGCCAAGCCCCACCATCATGCCAACCACAAACCCCATACAAGTCATCGCCCAGCATCTGCAAACTCGGCCCACTTTCTCGATTTTGCAGAGGAATTGCAAGCCATTGCCGACTTGCAGGCTGTGGCGCTGGAGCAGGCTGCCGCTGATTGGGATGCGTTCAGCGCCGTGGTGAACTGCCTCCGCGATTCGCATCAAATTAACGGCATTTTCTGCCTTACGCCGCAAAACCAGCCTATCTTTCTGGAGTTTGCAGGCTACCTGAAAACCGTTGCCCAATTAGCCAGCCGTGATTATGCCCGTTTGTGCGACGGCTTCGATTTAACGGCCGCCGAGATTGCTGCTAAATTTGCCGCCAAACCGCCCGCCCTTTAGGAACCCATCATGAGCGAACCCTTCTTCAAAGCCGACTGCCCCAGCTGCGGCGCGCCCGTGCACGCGCATTCGGCCACGGTGGTTACGCTGGTGTGCGGCTTCTGCCACAGCCTCTTGGTGTGCCAGGGCGAAGACATTATCAACAGCGGCCGCGATTCTGCCCTTTTGGAAGACTTTAGCCCGCTGCAAATCGGCACGACCGGCACATTCGCCAACCGCCCGTTTTCCATCATCGGCCGCCTGCAGGCCAAATACGATGCCGGCATGTGGAATGAGTGGTATGTGCAGTTTGACGACGGCAGCAACGGTTGGCTCTCCGAATCGGACGACCAATACGTATTCACCCTGCCCGCTGCCGAGCCCTTGCAGGAAATCCCCGATTTTTCCAGCTTAGTGGCCGGCCGCAGCAACTTGGTGTACCGCAACAAACGCTTCTGGGCGGCCGACGTGCGTGATATTGTGCTGGAGCAGGCCGCCGCACAGGGCGAGCTGCCTTTTGCCGTGCCGCCGCAGATGAAGAACCAAGTAGCCGACTGGCGCTGCGAGCAAGCCTTCCTCACACTGGATTATGCCGAATCGCCGCCCGAAATCTTTATCGGGCAGGGAGTGAGGCTGGCCGACTTACAACTCGCCAACATCCGTAGCAGCGAGCAGGTGGCCGATAGTGCAGGTCGGCTAAAAGGCACACGCCAGGCCGAAAGTTGCCCGAACTGCGGCTCGCCCGTCCAATGGATTACCGGCCTCACGCCTTCCATCCTCTGCCCCAGCTGCGGCAGCGGTCTGGATGCGGCAGAAGGCAAGCTGGAATTGCTAGAAGCCAATAATAGGCGCGATGCGCAAGCCTATGCGTTCACCCTGAAAATCGGCTCGGAAGCCCGCATTAACAACCGCACCTACACCCTCATCGGCGCGGTGCGTAAAGACGAACTGGAGCCGGAAGATGCGTTCAACCTGATGTTCGGCCAAAAGCCGCTCGGCATCGTGCCCGTCGGGCGTTGGACGGAATACCTGCTCTTCGAGCCGCAGGCCGGCTTTATGTGGCTGGTGGAAAGCGGTGACGGTGAATGGAGCGTGTCGGAAACGCTCAATGTGTGGCCGCGCCTGTATGGCGATTTGTTCCAGCCGCAATGCCTACCCAAACTCTACGATTATGGTGGCCGCGTGGTTTTCGCCGCCGGCGCGTTTTACTGGCACATCCGCCAAGGTGATGTGGATTTCTACAGCGACTACCGCCTCAACAGCAACGGCAAACTCTGCGCCGAATGCAACCGGCACGAAGCCGCCTGGAGCCAAAGCACCACCGTTCCCTACCGTACCGTGTTTAGCTGGTTCGGTATCGAGAACGATACTCCGCAATACAGCACCAATATGCATGCGGACCGTCCGTCGAACGGGCTGATGCTGCTGCTTATAATAGTGTTTGTCATCATCAACGTGCCGGCGTGGTTGAATATGCTGGCTTCAGAAGAAGATGTATCCCTTGCCGCCATGCTGTCGGTGATGGTGCTGTATTTCCTGGGGAAACGCGGCAATGTGTTCAGTGGCGATGACGACGATGAAGATGAGTGAAACAAAATGTCGAGAAATACTTATTTGATTTTCAGCATCATAGCTATGCTGGTCAGCACCTTTTACAACTACAGCTTCATGGGCAGCAGCGGCAGCAACCGTTCCTACAACGGCTCGCGCGTGGGTGGTGGCTATTCTTCTGGATGGCATAAATGAGCCACAGCCCCGGCAGCCACGGTCTGCTTGACTTATACGGCTGCCCGCCTGAATTGCTGCGCAACGAAGGCTACCTGAAAACCGCATTGGAGCACACCGCCCACCACATCGGCGCCACTGTACTCGAAAGCCGTTTCCACACCTTTGGTGGCGAAGGTGGTGTAACTGGCGTGCTGCTCTTGGCCGAATCCCACCTCAGCATCCACACCTGGCCCGAACACGGTTTCGCCGCCATCGATATCTTCCTCTGCGGCCACCTGCGGCCTGAAGCAGCAAAAGAAACACTGCAACACGCCCTGGAAGCTGAACACAGCGTTTGGCAAACCCATCCGCGCGGTAGTGAGTTATAGGTTTGCGGCAGATAGATGGGAAAGGCTACCTGAAAATTTTCAGGTAGCCTTTCTTATTTAGCTCTTAATCCAAACAATCAGCGTTTGTTTGACTGATCCACGGCAGCGGTAAAAAGCACGTCGGTGGAGGAATTAAGGGCGGTTTCGGCAGAGTCTTGAATCACGCCGATGATGAAGCCCACCCCCACCACCTGCATGGCGATGTCGTTGGAGATGTTGAACAGGCTGCAGGCCATGGGAATCAGCAGCAGCGAGCCGCCGGCCACGCCAGATGCACCGCAGGCGCCGATGGCGGCAATCGCGCTTAAGAGCAGAGCCGTCCAGAAATCCACGGTGATACCCAAGGTGTGCACTGCGGCCAAGGTGAGCACAGTAATAGTGATGGCGGCACCAGCCATGTTGATGGAAGCACCCAGCGGGATGGATACGGAATAGGTGTCTTCATGCAAACCGAGTTTTTTCGCCAAAGCCATGTTCACCGGGATATTGGCAGCGGAAGAACGGGTAAAGAAGGCAGTTACACCGCTTTCACGCAGGCAGGTAAACACCAGCGGGAAGGGGTTGCGGCGGGTTTGGGTGAACACGATGATGGGGTTCACCACCAGTGCCACAAACAGCATCGCGCCCAGCAATACGGCCAACAGGTGCAGGTAGAAGCCCAGTTTGTCGAAGCCTTCTTTCACGATGGTAACCAGCACCAGCCCGAAAATGCCCAAGGGGGCAAAGCGGATGACGCCGCGCACCACTTTGGAAATGGCTTCGGCCATGTCGTTGATCAGTGTGCGGGTTTGTTTGCTGGCTTGGCGGAAAGCCGTGCCGAGCACCAACGCCCAGGCGAGGATGCCGATATAGTTGGCATTGGCCAGTGCCTGAATCGGATTGGAAACCAGGTTCATCAGCAGGTGGCGCATCACTTCGCCAATGCTGGTGGGCGCTTCATTGCTGGCCGCTTCCACGCCGCTGAGCAGCAGCTGCGAGGGAAAAAGGAAGCTCGCACCCACGGCCACTACCGAGGCAGCAAACGTGCTCACCAGATACAGCACCAAAATCGGGCGGATATTGGTGGGGTTGCCGCTACGGTGCTGCGAGATGGCGGAAGTTACCAGAGCAAACACCAAAATCGGTGCCACAGCTTTGAGCGCGCCCACAAACAGGCTGCCCAAAATCACGCCTACTTCCACCACTGCCCCGGCGGCAGTGGTGTTGCGCGCCAGTACGCCTACCAAAATGCCGAGCACGAGGCCGATGGCAATCTGCGTTACCAGCCCCAGGCTGCTGAAAAGGCCGAACGGGCTTTTCCTTTGAGTGTTGTTTTGCATACGAATCCCTAGATTGTGTGATTGTTATAGCTAAAGCCCATTGTTTTCTAGTGTATCGGCTCGCTTCAGCTATGGTTCCGGGTGAAAAAAAGGAGCCCAGTTTAACAGAAACGAACGTATCAGCACAAATATTTACCAACAGCAACTGCCTGCACGGGCCGCCTGTGGCGGGGCAGGCAAGTTTTTCAGGTAACCTTTAGATGGATTGAGGCTACCTGAAAAACACAATAACAGGCAATTTAGATAATCAAACTCAACCATACCTTTCGGGCAGCCTTTACTACCTTGATTTCTTTTGCCTGCCTTTACTATAAAACGTAAGGCAAAAATGCTAATATGCCGCCGTTTGCCGCACACACCGGCTTGATGTTTATCGATTACAGATTGCCCATGAGAACCCCACTATTTCCCCTTGCCGTGATCGCCGCCCTGCTATTGAGCCTGCCCGCCCGTGCCGACGGCAAGGCAGGAGAGGCGGCTGCTAATTCGGTGCAAAAAAATAAAGAAAAAGAATCAATCGAGCAGCCCACCACGGTTAATCCAAACAAACTGCCTTTCCCCATTTCCATCAATGCGCCTGCCGATTTGGCCGCACTTTTGCGCGAGCATCTTTCTATTATCAACCGCCAAACCGAGCCGGACGCGGATATTGATTATGAACAAATGCAGTTTCTGGCCGAGGAAGCGCCGGACGAAATCAAACAGATTGTGCGTTCGCAAGGCTATTTCCGCGCCGATATTCAGGTAGCCCCGCATGGCCGCGGTTGGCGCATCACGATAAAACCCGGGCCGCGCACGCGGGTGAGTAATGTGGAAGTGTCGATTGTGGGTAAAGTGTTGGAAGACGCCGAGCTGGCCAACTACTACAAACGCGCCATAGCCAACTGGGCCTTGCCGGTGGGCCAGCCGTTTGTGAACAGCGAATGGAGCAGCAGCAAAGATGCGGTTCTCTCCGCCGTGCGCCGCTATAAATACCCGCTGGCCTCGCTCACTGAAAGCCGCGCCACCATCAATCCGCAAACCAGCCAAGCCGTGCTCGCCGTGAGCGTGGACAGCAAACAGCCGGTGTATTTCGGCGATATTCAAGTGAGCGGCAACGAACGTTACCCCGCCTCGGTGATTACCGGCATGGCACAGTTCAAGCCCGGCGAACCCTACGATTTCGACAAAATCCTGGATTACCAGCAGGCGCTGGAACAAGACAGCCACTACAGCCGCGCGCAGGTGGAGGCTGATTTTTCCAAAATGGTGAACGACCGCGTACCGCTGTTGGTGTCGGTGAGCGAAGTGCCGCGCCAGAAGTTCGACATCGGCCTGCGCTACGATTCCAAAGACGGCCCCGGCATCCGCCTAGGCTACGAACACTACAATGTGTTCAACCGAGGCTATGTGTTTGCCGGCGCCACCGACGTAAACCGCTACGAAAAAAGCGCCAGCATCGGCCTGAGCCAGCCGCGCAACAGCAACGGCTGGTATTGGACGGGCAACATCGCCTACGACAGCTCCACCACGCAGAAGCTGGATAAAAACACCCTACGATCCGGCATCTGGCGCGTGCGCGACCGCGACGGCATCGAAGCGCGTTTCGGGCTGGAATACATCACCGAATCACGTCGCGTTGTGGGCGGCCCCGACTTCGGCCGCAGCAATGTGCTGATGCTCACTGCTGCCTGGCGCCGCCAAAACATCGAAACCCTGCTGCGTCCGGCCAACGGCTATTATTTGGAAAGCAAGGTAGGTTCCACCGTCGGCTCGCTCGGCTCGTCCGCCGTGGTGCAGCGCGTGCACGGCCGCGCCGGCTACTATTTCACGCCTGAAGAACACAAAAACATCGGCACCTTCATCGCGCGCGGCGAACTGGGCTATACCCATTCCAACCAAGATTTGGATGTGCCCTCCGTATTGCTGTTCCGCAGCGGCGGCGCCAACAGCGTGCGCGGCTACGAACAAGACAGCATCGGCCGCAAAGGCCCGAATAATTCTGTGCTGCCCGACCGCACCTTGGCCGTGGCCAGCTTCGAATATCAAAAACCGATCGGCAAAAACTTCGCGCTGGCGCTGTTTCACGACATGGGCTCGGTGAGCCACAACTTCACCAATATGAACTGGCATCACGGCAGCGGCGTCGGCCTGCGCTGGTTTAGCCCGATTGCCCCCTTCTCCTTCGATTTGGCCTACGGCCACCAAGACCGCAAACTGCGCTGGCACATCAGCCTGGGAACCCGATTCTAAATGACCGACACCGCCCTACCCGTTGATTCCGACACCCTGCCGCCCGAAGCCGAAAATGAAGCCGCTGCAGGCAACACTCCACCGAAGAAGCCGCGCCGCCGCTGGCTGCGCCGCCTGCTTTCCGCCTTTTTGCTGCTGCTCACGCTTCTGGTGGCCGCCGTGGTGTGGCTGGTGGGCACCGAATCCGGCCTGCGCTTCGGCATCACCAAAATCCCTTCCTGGTTCGGTGTGAACATCAGCGTGAAGGAATTGAACGGCAGCCTGTGGCGCGGCTTTCAAGGCAGTGGCATTCAGGTAGCCACCGAGGGTACCGATTTAGACATCAGCAGCGTGGCGCTGCAATGGCAGCCCAATGAATTGTGGCACCGGCAGCTGCACGTCAACCGCCTGGCCGCAGGTGATATCCGCATCATCAGCAAGCCCACCCCGCCCAAAGAAGACCGTCCGCCGATGAGGCTACCTGAAAGCGTGGATTTGCCCTTGGGCGTACAGATCGAGAAAATCGAAGTCGGCCGCATCCTGCTGGGCAAAAGCAACAACCCGGTGGTGGAATCCGGCGTGGTCAGCTACCAGTTCGACCACCAAAACCACAAGCTCAACATCGTTTCCCTGCGCCTGCCCTGGCACAATTTCAGCGGTAACGCCACGCTCAACACCGCCACGCCCTTCAAGCTCGACGGCCAAATCGTGGGCAGCGGCGAGCTGGACGGCAAACAAGCCGACAGCGCCGTGGCCATGAACGGCAGCCTGCAAAACCCCGAGCTGCTCGTCCAGCTGGACAACGGCGATTCCCATTTTGCCGTAAACGGCAAACTACGCCCCTTTGAGCCGCTGCTCAACCGCAAAATCGTCAACCTCAACATCGACGGCCGCCAAATCAACCCCGCATGGTTTGATCCCTCCCTGCCCGCCGCCGATTTGGTGTTCAACCTCGCGCTCAATCCCGCCGAAGAAGCCGACACCCTCGCCGGCCTGCTCGAAGTGCGCAACCAAGCCCCCGCGCCCATCAACGGCAACGGCATCCCCGTAGCCGGCATCAACGGCAAACTCAAAGTAGACACCAGCGGCAAACTGCATTTGGACAATGTCGATACCGAGCTGGCCGCCGGCGGCCGCATCACTTTCAACGGCAACATCGACAGCGCCAACCAAAACATGACCGTGGATGCCGCCGTGCAGCAATTCAAACTGCAAGACATCCTCAAACAAAAGCTCGACCTCAGCCTAGACGGCGACATCAAGCTTTCAGGTAGCCTCGGCAGCCCGCAGGCCGATTGGCAGCTTAAAGCCGGCCAAACCGCCACCAGCGGCACCTTCCAACTGCTCACCGACAAAACCAACCGCCAGCGCAGCATCCGCCTGCAACAAGTGAAAATTACTCCCGAAAACGGCGGCGAAATGCATGGCGAAGCCCTGCTCGAGCTCTTCCAAGGCCGCAAAATCACCGCCCGCGTTAACAGCACCCGCTTCAACCCCGCCGCCGTGCTGGCCGATTTGCCGCAAGGCAGCGTGAACGGCAGCGTGAAGCTCGACGGCAGCCTCGGCCAAAACCCCGATTTGCACCTCCTGCTCGATTGGCAAAACAGCCAGCTCTCCGGCGCACCGCTCGCCGGTAAGGCCGATTTGCGTTATCAAAACGACCACCTGCCCAAAGCCGACCTCCACCTTTTGCTCGGCCGCAACCGCATCCACGCCGACGGCAGCTTCGGTAAGGCAGGCGACCGCCTTAATCTCGACATCGACGCGCCCAACCTCAACCTCTTCGGCTTCGGCCTCACAGGCTACCTGAAAGCCCAAGGCTTCCTTTCCGGCGATCCCGCCAAGCTCACTGCCGACCTGCGCGGCCACGCCGACAGCCTTGCCGTGCAAAACGCCGTGCACATCGACCGCCTCGATTTCGACCTCAAAGGTTCTCCCGATCTCAACCAGCCGCTCAACATCAAGCTCGACGGCCGGAAAATCCACATCGGCAGCACCCAAATCGACAACATCAACCTCAACGCCAACGGCAGCGGCAAAAACCACAGCATCACCGGTAACAGCAGCCTCAGCCTCAGCGGCAAGCCCTTCCGCCTTAATCTGGCCGCCAACGGCGGGCTGAACAACGAGCAGCAATGGAACGGCCGCATCGGCCAGCTCGACATCAGCGGCGCCTTCAACCTCAAGCTGCTCAACCCCATCCAAATCGAAGCCGGCGCCAAACACGTGCGCCTCGACAACGCCCGCTGGGCAGCCATGGGCGGCAGCCTCAATCTGCACACGTTCATGTGGGAAAAACAAACCGGCATCAGCAGCAAAGGCAACGCCACCAATCTGCACCTGCAAGAGCTGGACAACCTGATCGGCCTGGGCAAAGACGACAAATCCGTCAAGCTGCAGCTCGTAGTGGCCGGCGATTGGGACTTGCGCTACAGCCGCGACGCCACAGGCTACCTGAAACTCACCCAGCAATCCGGCGACGTGGTTATCCCCTATCGCCAGCAGGCGCTGGGCTTGAGCAACCTCGTGTTCGACACCCGCTTCCACAGTGGTCGCATCGACAACCGCCTCACCGGCAAAACCCGCTACGGCACGCTCGACGCCTCCGTGGCCGTGAGCCAGCAGTTCGGCAATGCCATCAGCCAAGCCCCGATCAACGGCTACCTGAAACTCGACATCCCCGAGCTCGACGCCATCCGTAACCTCCTGCCCGGCGGCATGAGCGCCAAAGGCGCACTCGCCATCGACACCACCGTGTCCGGCAACGTGGGCGAGCCCCACCTCAACGGTACCGCTACCGGCAAAAACCTCTACTACCGCGACCGCAACACCGGCGTGATTCTGGATAACGGCAGCCTCAGTTCCCGCTTCCAAGGCCGCGACTGGGTGATCGACTCGCTTAAATTCACCCGCAAAGACGGCAGCGTCGAGCTCAAAGGCCGCGTCAACCTCACCGGCACCACCCCCGATGTAGACGTCAACGCCCAGTTCACCCGCTATCCCATCCTCGACAACCCCAACCGCAAGCTCACCCTCAGCGGTAACAGCCAACTGCTCTACAACCCCGGGCGCGGCATGGCGCTCAACGGCGAGCTCAAAGTGGATAGCGGCCACTTCGGCTTCCAAAAATCCAGCATGCCCGGGCTCGATGACGACGTGGTGGTGCTCGGCGAAGAAAAACCCGCCGAAACCAGCACCGCCACCCCCATCGAGATGAACATAACCCTCGACTTGAACGACAACTTCCGCTTCAGCGGCCAAGGGCTGGATGTGTTGCTCGGCGGCAAGCTCACCCTCAGCGCCAAACCTAAAGAGAATGTGCGCGCCGTGGGCACCGTAAACATCGTGCGCGGCCAATACAAAGCCTACGGCCAAGACCTCGTCATCAATAAAGGCCACATCTCCTTCGTCGGCCCCATCGCCTCGCCCAACCTCAACCTGCGCGCCACCCGCAAATACTCCCCCGTAGGCGCCGGCGTGGAAGTGCTCGGCAGTCTCGACAACCCGCGCGTGAGCCTGGTATCCAACGAGCCGATGAGCGACAAAGATAAACTATCCTGGCTCATCCTCGGCCGCGCCAGCAGCGGCAACGAAAGTGACGAAGCCACCGTGGCCGCTGCCGCCGGCGCCTTCCTGGCCGGCAACATCAACGACAAAATCGGCCTCCTCGACGACTTCGGCATGACCACCCGCCGTACCCGCAACACCCAAACCGGCGAGCTCAACCCCGCCGAACAAGTCATCACCTTCGGCAAGCGCATCACCAACGAGCTCTATCTAGGCTACGAATACAGCGTAACCAGCGCCAACCAGGCCGTGAAGCTGATTTGGCAGATCAACAGCACCCTACAGGCCATCAGCCGCGTGGGCACTGACTCTGTGGGCGGTGAAGTGCGCTACACCATCCGCTTCGATTAGCGCGCCATTCGACCAAGCTGCTGCCGCTACAAAGTTTTGGCTTGGCTGGATGTTTGGTTGTGCGGAAATTTGCGTTGCCCGTTTGAACAGCGTTGAAGCTCACATTTTAGCTTTGCAGAAACCCGGCTTCCTTCGGAAATCTCGTTTTCAGGTAACCTCATCCACGCAATAACTAAGGGCTACCTGAAAAAACCGGCCGTAGCGTCATATTTCACTTCACCAAATTCATTTTTTCAGGTAGCCTCCAAACTACCCCCAAGCTACCTGAAAGCGTAAGCTTCGGTGCAGCTAAAATAATGTCTTGGCGCAGCCAAGGCTGAATCTCTGCAAAAACAAACCATCCCATGCTCCCCGCCCTCTACCGCCTGCTCACCCGCCTCCTCGGCCGCCCGCTGGCCCGCCACCTGCTCGCCAAGCGCAGCCGCCGCTCCCCCGCCTATCTGCTGCATCAAGGCGAGCGTTTCGGCGAGCCGCTGGATAATCCTGTGCAGCACGCCATTTGGGTGCACGCCGTGTCCGTGGGCGAAACCCGCGCCGCCGTGCCGCTGGTGCAGGCTTTGCGCCGCCGTTTTCCCGATGCCCCGCTGCTGCTCACGCAAATGACGCCCACCGGCCGCGCCACCGCCGAGAGCCTGTTTCCCGATGCCCAATGCCGCTATCTGCCCTACGATCACCCGGCTTGGACAGCCGCCTTCCTCGCCCAGCATAAGCCGCGTTTCGGCATCATCATGGAAACCGAAATCTGGCCGAACCTGCTGGCCGCATGCCGCGCGGCCAATCTGCCCGTATTCCTGGCCAACGCCCGCCTCTCCGAGCAATCCGCGCAGGGCTATCGACGCTGGCCGTCCCTGTTCGCCCCCGCCCTGCAATCCTTCCGCCGCGTGCTCGCCCAAACCGAAGCCGATGCCGAGCGCCTGCGCAGCATCGGCGCGGAAAACGTGCTGGTGTGCGGCAACACGAAATACGACATCGCCCCGCCCGCAGCCATGCGCGAGCTGGCCGCGGCATTTAAGCAACGCATCGGCAGCCGCCCCGTTGTGGTGTGCGCCAGCACGCGGTTTCATCAAAACCAAGACGAAGCGCTGCTGCTGCTGCAAGAGTGGCGGCAGTATCAAGGCGATGCGCTTTTAGTAATCGTGCCGCGCCATCCCGAGCGCTTCGATGCCGTGGCCGAAGGCGCGGCTGCACTCGGCCTGCGCGTGCAGCGGCGCAGCGACGAAGCCGCCGTGCGCCCCGACACGCAAGTGTGGCTGGGCGACAGCATGGGCGAGCTGTTCACCTACTATCTGGCCGCCGATATGGCCTTTGTGGGCGGCAGCCTGGTGGACACCGGCTGCCAAAACATCATCGAACCCATCGCATGCGGCAAGCCTGCCCTATTTGGCTATTCCACCTACAACTTCGCCGCCGCCTGCGCGGGCGCATTGGCCGCAGGCGCCGCGCTTCAGGTCGCCACCCCCGCCGAATGGTATGCCGCCGTGCAACGCTGGCTGGCCAACCCCGCTGAACGCGAATGCTTCTCCGCCCAAGCCGCCGGCTTTATCCAAGCGCACCAAGGCGCTAGCGAGCGGATCGCCGAAGCCATATGCATGGCATTGGAAGAGGCTGCCTGAAAACGAGGTTTCCAAAGGCAGCTGAGTTTCTGCGGAGCTAACATTTCAGGTAGCCTCACAGTGATACAGAAAGGTCAATGGAAATGGAACAAAACAAACCGCAAGAAGCAGTTTCCGCCAAACCGCCTTACCCATGGCGGGTGCCGATTGTTCGCGCACTATTAGGTGGCCCGCTGGAGGTGTGGTTGATGGCTTTTTACCTATGGTTTCAAAACGGCTGGATTTCCCGAGTCGATTTTGTTGAAGTGATTGGTGCAGCAGTTTTGTTTTTATGGGTTGCGTTGATAAACTGGGATGTCAGCACGTTGTATAGCCGCCAGCAAATGTTTATAAAATGCTGGTTATGATGAGCTGTAGTGCAAATGTCTATGATTTTGTTGGAATTTTTGTCCAATCCGCAGCCGCAATAAGTCGGGCACTCATACCCAGCCTACGGGCTACCTGAAAGCATGAGTTTCAACGAAATTAAAAATTTCAGGTAGCCTTCCCCCGTTTCTCCCACTCCTCCAAAGAAAGGATTTGCCATGACTATCTGCCACCATCTCCCCACCGCACGCTATTCTGAAGCTGTGATAGCCAACGGTTTCGTTTTCCTCTCTGGCCAAGTACCTGCCAACCCCGAAGCCGATATCGAAGCGCAAACCGCCGATGTGCTTGCGCAAATCGACCGGATTCTGGCCGACTGCGGCTCAGACAAGGCACATATCTGCGAAGCGGTAATCTATTTGCCCGATATGGCTGACTACGCGGGCATGAACCGTGTTTGGGATGCCTGGGTAGCCCCTGGCAAAGCCCCCGCCCGCGCCTGCGTACAAGCCGCATTAGCAGATGCAGGCTGGAAAGTGGAAATCAAGATTACGGCTTTGCAGCGCACGGCATGACAGGCAGTGGCCTTCTGCCGTACAATCCGCGCCGTTTCTTTATTATATAGCTAAAGCACTTAATTTCTTTTTACAACAGTGGTTCGCCTTGTATGAAAGAATGTGCTTCAGACCACCTGAAATCGGCACAACTACGGAACGATATGGTTTATCAAAGAAAATTTATTAAAGAAGTGTCGCAAACGGCGGTGGGCGTATTCGTACTGCTCTTGGCTACGCTGGTGGTGGTGCAGGCGGTGAAACTGTTGGGCGGTGCAGCCGGCGGCAAGGTGGCGGCGGATGCAGTGGCCACGCTGGTGGCGTTTTGGACGGTGGCGCTGATGCCCATCGTGCTCATCCTCACGGCCTACATCAGCGCGCTCACGGTATTTTCCCGCTATTGGCGCGACAGCGAAATGACGGTTTGGCTTTCTTCCGGCCTCTCCCTCTACGGCTGGATTAAGCCGCTGATGGCTTTTGCCGTGCCTTTCGCCCTGCTCACGGCGCTGGTGTCGATGCTGGTGATGCCGTGGGCGGATGCGCGTAGCCACGAGTTTGCCGAGGTGCTAAAGCAGCGGCAGGATACTTCCATGGTGCGCCCGGGGGTGTTTCAGGAATTCGGCAGCAGCACACCGCGCGTGTATTTTGTGGAAAAATTCGATGCGGGCAGTGGTGATGCAGCCAATCTGTTTATCCGCGAGCAAAACGCGCAGGGGCGCGACACGCTGATTACCGCCGAGCGCGGCCGTTTTGCCGAAGCAGGCAATAAGCGTACGCTGGAATTGTTTAACGGCCGCCGCTACAGCGGCACACCCGGCATGGCGGATTACGACGAAGTATCGTTTGAGCGGCTGCATTTGGTGGTGGGCACCGCGCCCAAGCTGGTGCAGCGCGATATTCACCGCCGTACCGTGCCCACCGCCAAACTGTGGGGCAATACCAACCCAGAGTTGCGCGGCGAATTAATGTGGCGTATCACCATGCCGGTGAGTGTGCTGATTTTGGCGCTGTTGGCGCTACCACTTTCATATATGGATAACCGCAGCGGCCGCAGCTACAGCCTCTTAATCGCCATCGGCATGTTTCTGCTCTATCAGAACGGCCTCACGCTGGTGCGCGATGGCATCAGCAGCGGCAAGATTCCGCTGTGGCCGGGTTTGATTGTGCCGCATCTCTTGATGCTGATGCTAGCCGTATTACTGCTGCGTGTACGCAGCCAGCCTTCACGGCCATTTTGGCAGGCCTTGCGCCTGGCCTTAGGAGGCAAGCCGGCATGAAACTGCTCACCCGTTATCTGATCCGCCGTTTGGGCACGGCCACGCTGTATGCGCTCTTGGCCTTAGTGGCGCTGTTTTCGTTTTTTGAAGTGATTAATGCCGTGGACGACGTGGGCAACGGCAACTACACCGTGCTCACCCTGATTCTGTATGTGGGCATGCGCCTGTTCGGGCATATGTATACCCTGCTGCCACTGGCTGTGCTCATCGGCTGCCTGGCCGCCTTGAGCCAGCTCGCCTCCGCCAGCGAATGGACGGTTATCCGCACCAGCGGCGCTCCGCTCAAGCGCATCATTGCCACTGTGGCTTCGGTGGGCTTGCTGGCCGGGCTGCTCGGCGTGGCTTTGGGCGAATGGGTTGCCCCCTATATGGAGCAACGCGCCGAACGGCTGCGTCTGTACGCCGTGCAGCAAACCGTGAGCCTGGGTAGCAGCGGCCTGTGGTTTCGGCAGGGCAGCGACAACATCAACGTGCGTGAAATGCTGCCCGACGGCCGCCTGCTGGGCATCCGCATCTACCGCTACAACCAACACGCTGCGCTGGAATCCGCCTGGCAGGCAGACGAAGGCCGCGTAAACGGCAACGACACTTGGACGCTCAAACAGGTGGCGCGCACCCATATTGCCGCCGAGCGCACCCAAACCGAACGGCTTGCCAGCGCCGAATGGCCAAGCGATGTGGGCGTGGAGCTGCTCGGCGTACTTTTGGTAAACGCCGACCAAATGTCGGCCCGCAGCTTGAAAATGTATATCGACCACCTGCAAAGCAACGGCCAGCAAACCGCCGCCTATGCCACCGCCTGGTGGCGCAAACTGCTCTACCCGCTGATTTGCACGGTAATGGCCTTGGTGGCTCTTGCTTTCACCCCGCAAAGCTCGCGCCACGGCAACATCGGCGTGCGCCTGTTCCTCGGCATCTGCCTGGGCCTCGCCTTCCACTTCGCCGGCCTGCTATCCGGCTACGTTGCCCAACTCTCCAGCATGCCGCCCTTCGGTGCCGCCATCCTGCCTGGCACGGTGTTTGCCGTTGTCGCCGTCTGGCTGATTAGGCGGCAGGAAGTGCGCTGAGAAAGGCTGCCTAAAAACGAGGCTTTGGCGCAGACAAGGTGGAGTTTCTGCGAAGCTAAATTTTCAGGTAGCCCTACAACAGCAAAAGGCTACCTGAAAATAGGATGAGGGAGCCTTCAGGTAGCCTATCCAACCATAAAGCAATCAAGGAGAAACCATGTTTACAGGAATCGTACAAGGCTTGGGTGAAGTACTGGCCGTGGATCAGCGTGCGCCCGATTTCCGCAGCCACACCGTGCGCCTGCCCGAGGGCGCGGATGCCGATTTGCGTGTGGGCGCATCGGTGGCGCACAACGGCTGCTGCCTCACCATTACCCGCATACACGAAAACGGCGCAGCGGATTTCGACCTGATGGGCGAAACGCTGGCCAAAACCAATTTGGGCGCATTGCAGCCGGGCGACAAGGTAAACATCGAGCGTGCCGCCCGCTTCGGTGACGAAATCGGCGGCCACAGCATGAGCGGCCACATCACGGCCACCGCCGAAATCAGCCGCATCGAACCCCACGGCTTGAACCGTACCGTGTGGTTTAGGCTACCTGAAAATCTGAAAGGTTATGTATTTTCAAAAGGATTCATAGGTTTGGATGGTTGCAGCCTCACCATCGGCACGGTAACCGACAGCGAATTTAATGTCCACCTAATCCCCGAAACCTTGAGCCGCACGCTGTTTGGCAGCCGCCAGGCGGGCGAGCGGGTGAATGTGGAAATCGATCCGCAAACGCAGGTGATTGTAGACACCGTGGCGCGGATTCTGGCGGAGAGGGCAAAGGCATGATGCCGCTTCCGCCGCAAGTGCCGCGCCGGGGCGGCGGAATCAGCCGCCGTGTGGCGGCCGCTTTGCTCCGGCTGTTGGGCTGGCGCATAGCCGGCAGCGTGCCGGATGTGGCCAAATGCGTGGTGGTGGCTGTGCCGCACACGTCGAATTTCGACGGGCTGTATGTGCTGCCCGCCATGCTGGCCTTAGATTTGAAAATGAGCATCTTCGGCAAGAAAAGCCTATTTGCCGTGCCCGGCTTGGCAGCGTTTTTGCGCTGGGCTGGCGTGATGCCGCTGGATAGAGAGCGCGCCGGCGGCGTGGTGGACGAGGCCGTGGCCGCCTTCCACCGCAGCGAGCAGCTGTTTCTCGGCATTTCGCCGGAAGGCACGCGCTACGCCGCGCCCAAATGGAAAAGCGGCTACTGGCGGATTGCCCGCGGCGCCGGTGTGCCGGTATTGCCGGTGGCGATCGACTACGGGCGGCGCGAAGTGCGCTTCCTGCCGCTGTTTACCCCCACCGATGATATGGTCGCCGACCACGCCGCCCTGGCCGCGCTGTTTCGCGGTATCGAGCCGCGCCATAAGAAGCGTTTGTCTCTACCTCTGCGTGAAAACCAAACTTAGCCGAGGTAATTATTTTCTTATACAAGGCAGTAAGCTAACACAGTAGTGAAGAAATAATTGCTTTAGCTATAGCCGAAACCAAGTGATATGACAGACACCCCCACCGTTCCCGATGATCTGCGCCACATTCATGTGGTGCTCACCCGCACCAGTCATCCTAGCAACATCGGCGCCGCTGCCCGCGCTATGAAAACCATGGGCTTGAGCCGCCTCACCCTGGTCGCGCCCAACCTGATGGCCACGCCGATGACCCCCGAGCCGCCCACTTTCGATGCCGCCCAGGCTGCCACGTTCCGGCTGCCGGAAGAAAGCTTCATCCTCGCTTCCGGCGCGCGCGACGTGCTGGAACAGGCGCGAATTGTGGCCACCCTGGACGAAGCGCTGGCCGACACCGTATTGAGCTGTGCCCTCACCAGCCGCCGCCGCGAACTCTCCGCCCCGCTACACACCCCGCGCGAACTCGTGCCCGAGCTATTACAGGCCGCGCAGCAAGGGTTTCAGGTAGCCCTCGTATTCGGCAACGAAACCTTCGGCCTGAACATCGACGAAGTGCAGCGCTGCAACCGCCTGCTCACCATCAGCGGCAATCCCGCCTATTTCTCGCTCAACCTCGCCCAGGCCGTGCAAGTGGTGTGCTACGAAATTTTCAGCCAAACCGGCATCGGCATGAGCCAGCTGCAACAGGCACACACGCCCGCTACACAAAGCCAAACACGCGGCATGGTGGACCACTTGGAGCAAATCATTGAGCAAACCGGCTTTGCCAACCGCCGCAACCAAGAACGCATGATGCGCCGCCTGCACAGCCTCTTCGACCGCGCCTCCCCCAGCCGCGAAGACATCGACCTGCTGCGCGGCCTGTGGAACAGGATTTTGCAGCAGCTGAGGGATTAAGGGCAGGGAAGGGGAAGGCTACCTGAAAGTTTCAGGTAAACTTCCATCTTGTGTAGTCGTTCCCAATAGGGATGAGACAAGGTGGCGAGCTGTAGATGGTATAAGTATAAATAGTACGGCAAGGTGAGTCAAAGCCGTATCACCCCTATTATGGAAGGCTGTAAAAAACCTTGAATTGCCAGGGGATAACACTTATCATTGCCACCCTTGTAGCTGAAGCAATTATTTCTTCCTAACAAGGCGAGTCAACGTAGCAGGAAGAAATAATTGCTTCAGCTATGCAAAACACATCTGAAAAAGGAAACAAATTATGGCATACCAACTGCCCGAACTACCCTATGCTTATGACGCGCTGGAGCCACATTTCGATACGCAAACCATGGAAATCCACCACAGCAAGCACCATCAGGCCTATGTAAATAATGCCAATGCCGTGTTGGCCAAACTGCCCGAGTGGGAAAAACTGTCCGCCGAAGAGCTGATTGCCCGCCTTGCCGAGCTGCCCGAAAACGTGCGTACTCCTCTGCGTAACAATGCCGGTGGTCACGCCAACCACAGCCTGTTTTGGCAAATCCTGAAAACCGGTACCACTCTGCAAGGCAAGCTCAAAGCCGCCATCGAGCGTGATTTCGGCAGCGTGGAAGCTTTCCAGGCCGAGTTTGAAAAAGCTGCTGCTACCCGTTTTGGCTCTGGTTGGGCTTGGCTGGTATATGAAAACGGCAAGCTCAAAGCCGTTTCCACTGCCAACCAAGACTCCCCGCTGATGGGACAGGCCGTATCCGGTGTGTCCGGCTACCCGATTATCGGCTTGGATGTGTGGGAACACGCCTACTACCTGAAATTCCAAAACCGTCGCCCCGACTACATCAAAGCCTTCTGGCAAGTAGTAAACTGGGACGAAGCCGCCCGCCGTTTTGAAAGCGTGGCTGCTTAAGTGTCTATCTTTCTGAAACAGGCTACCTGAAAGCCCGTTCGGCATTTTCAGGTAGCCTTTTCCAATTCCAATCACTTAGCAAATACCAATCAATAAAATGGCAACACTCAGCAACGAAGACATCCACTGCTTCAAACAACAAGCCCACCAACTGCGCCCCACCGTGCTCATCGGCAAACAAGGGCTCACCGAGGCTGTTATCAAAGAAACCGACACCCGCCTTACCGCCCGCGAGCTGATTAAAGTGCTAGTGGCCGGCGACGACAGGCAGGACGCATCGCCATTGCCGAAGCCCTCTGTGCCGCCACCGGCGCCGAACTGGTGCAGCACATCGGCAAACAGCTGGTGTTGTGGCGGCCGAAGCTCGAAGAAAAAGAGTAGGGCGGCTGCACATTTTTTCATGCAGGGCATGCCAAAGCTGTATCGGTGTCGGTTGATTCGTTATTCCACAATATAATCCGATTTCAAACAGCATCTTGCCAAACCGGCATATTGCAGTATAATGCCGCCTTTCCCGCGGACGTGGCGAAATTGGTAGACGCACCAGATTTAGGTTCTGGCGCCGAGAGGTGTGAGAGTTCGAGTCTCTCCGTCCGCACCATCTTCACAAAACAGCCCAATTTTTCGGGCTGTTTTTTTACGTCTAACGCCATCCAATGCAATTAGCCAAATTCAATACAGGCAAGGATTTCAGGCTGATTCAGTCTATCCTTTCCCCTTCCCTATTCAGCTAATCCCGTCTAATGCCGTCTAATTGAATTGCCCCTTTTGTGGGGGTATGATTGGGGGCATCCAGAAAATACCCTCAAAAATATACCCCCAGAATGCCCCTGAACGACCGCCAAATCAAGAACGCGAAACCTACCGGCACAGGAAAGAAAGCCAAGCTATTTGACGGCGGCCGCCTGTATCTGGAAGTTACCCCGGCAGGCGGTAAAATCTTCCGCTGGAAATACCGTATCGACGGTAAAGAAAAAACGCTGACTATCGGCAAGTATCCTGCCGTTTCCCTATCCGAAGCCCGGCAAGCTGCCGAAAACGCCCACCGTCTGCTGTCAGGCGGGCAAGACCCCGCTGCCGCCAAGCAACAGGAAAAACAAGAGCGAAAAGCCGCCGCCCTAAATACCTTTGAAGCCCTTGCCCGCCGCTGGCACGCCGACAATCTGCACCGCTGGAAGCCAAACCATGCAGAGCGCATCATGCGTTATTTTGAAACCGACGTTTTCCCGCTGATTGGAGAAATACCGATAGACAGCATCACGGTAGGGCAAATCAAACAAGTCTTAGACCGCATCACAGCGCGGGGCGTGAGCAACACCGCCGAAAAAGTAAGGGAATGGATAGGCGCAGTTTTCGATTATGCGGCCATGCTGGAAGTAACCGACCGCAACCCCGCCCGTGCATTGCGCAAATACATTGCCAAGCAACCGCCCAAAAACCGAGCAGCCCTGCCGCGTGAAGAACTGATGGAGTTTTACTGCCGCCTGATACTGGCCGAGATTGAACCGGCAAATAAAATCGCCCTATTGCTGCTGATGCTGGTGTTTGTACGTAATACCGAACTACGCGGCGGACAATGGGCAGAAGTGGATTTTGCCGCAGCGCAATGGATTATTCCCGCCGAGCGCATGAAGATGAAACGCAGCCATACCGTGCCGCTTTCCGATTGGGCGCTAGAGCTGTTGCGGGAGCTGCAAGACTTAACCGGCAATACCTCCTATCTATTCCCCAGCCGTACCAAACAAAACGGCCATATCAGCGAAAACACCCTAGGCAAAATCATGAACGGCATGGGCTATAAGGGCATTGCCACACCGCACGGCTTCCGCAGTTTGGCAAGCAGCATCCTGAACGAACAGGGCTACAACCCAGATGCCATAGAACGCCAGTTAGCGCATGAAGAAAGCAACCGGATTAGAGCCGCCTACAACCGGGCGGAGTATCTGGCCGAGCGGCGGGAGATGATGCAATGGTATTCAGACTATCTGCGGGAGCGATACCGCCAAGCCCAAGCCTTGATTGCAACAGATTGGGCTACCTGAAAAACAAGACACCGGCAGGCGGGCTGGTGTTTTATTTTGCTTCGCATTATCCTTAATCCAGCCTAATGCCGTATAACGCCGTATTGTGCAGATAGCGATAAGGTATTTCCAACACCACATCAGGGGCGGCTTTGCCACAATACTGACAAGTAAAGGAATCTCGCTTTAAAACTTCAAACCTAAGTTTTTTTGTTATCGATTTGCGCTTGCTTTGCATGGCTTTATTTGTCATAATCAAGTCTCCTTGAAAAGGGAATTTCTTCATACGACTTTTGCCCGCCACGCTCCGGCGGGCTTTTTTTCACTCCCACCATTCCCGAAACCGCCGAAACCAAGCAGCCTTGACCGGCACATAAATCCGTTGCATGATTTGCCCGTCATAACGCGCATTGGCCGCAGCCCCCAGTTTCTCCCTAGCTTCCTCCGGGCTGTCCGCCCAAATGCTCAATGACCACGTCCTGCCTTTGAAACGGTAGGAGAACGTGTATTCGTTTTTTCGCATAATCCATAGGAGTTCCTTTATGTATTTTGAAATGTATAGAGATGCCCGTAATGAATGGCGCTGGCGGTTAAAAGCCGGTAATCATGAAATCATTGCCGTCAGCTCCGAAGGCTACGCATCCAAACAAAGTTGTTCCCATTCGATAGACTTAGTTAAATCCACTACTGCTAACACCCAGGTTAAAGAAGTGTGATTTTCCAGCCCGCCTTAGCGGGCTTTCTTTTGCCCATCATCTGTCCGGGCTGCCAAGCGTCTTTCCGCTTTGCCCGCCGTGGCAGAATGGCTACATCTCACAACAACCCACCACGAAAGGTAAAATCATGGCCCGCTACCTACTAATCAGCTACGATCTGAAGAAACCAGGGAGAGGCTACTCCGGACTAACCAACGTCATTAAAGTCATTGGGGGAATCAGCACCATTCATTTACTGGAATCCGCTTGGTTGGTTTCCACCACACTCAGCATCAAAGAAGTCATGACCAGGCTGAAGTAACCGATTTCAACGACAGCATCGTCATTGCTGAGCTTTCCAATATCGGCTGGCATAACCTAGAGCCATTGATGCAATTGCGTTTGCAAAATCTTTTTCGCTAATTTCGCAGTCATCCGAATCTTGGCTGCAAGGCCCGGCTTCTATAGGCAGCCCATCCGTTGCCGTCAGACGGTCGTCATAGCGCCGCACGGCGGCAACCGCACGGCACATTCCGTAAGCCGTTGCCCGCAGGTCAATCATCGGATGCGCCTCCGCCGTCCGCAGCAACGCATTGATAATCTCGTTGCGGTCTTCCAAAGACAGTACTTGCTCAATCTCTTGTCTTTCCCTCATCTTCTTTCCTTTCCTCAAAAATATTTGCGACCGTCATCTATCCGCCCGGCGGCCAAAATATTCAGCCGAGATACGGCACATCAGCCGATGTTCTTCGGCGTTCACAACCACAGCATCTTCATCCACTACCTTGCCGCCGCAGGCAGCAATCATTCGCGCCGCCTTCAATAGCCCGCATTCGTCAGACTTCCAACGGCTCACGGTGGCATCATCCACACCAAGCATCAGCGCTATTTCGTGCTGTGATTTATCCGCAAGCATTCTCAAAACAGTAGCTTGCACCTTATGGGATTTTGTTATCACTTCTACCGATAATTAAGTCATGGCCTAGCCTGCCACTCTCGGAAACAAATCAGGACGTTCCAGCCGTACCTTGGCCGGGATACCGCGCTTTTTCCAGTTATTCACGCGCTGCGTGCCGAGATGCTTCGAGTAGCCCATCAGCCGGGCGACTTCCGCAGAACCGCCTAGCTTAGTAATTACTTGTTCAGCATTCATTTTGCTTACCTCTTACACAAATATAAGCATTATTACACACTACGTTTAAACAAAAGTCAAACATTTTGTATAACACGTTTTGTTTAATTCGTTGGAAAATATGAGCTATGGATAAAACAATGGAACGGCTGTATGCAGCAGCCAAAGAACTGCATGGAATAGACAAGCAGGCAGAGATTGCCCGCATGCTCAACGCCTCTTCCCAAACTGTGAAAAATTGGGAAACGCGCGGCATTTCAAAGAAAGGGTTGCTTGATATTCAAAAAATTATGGGCATATCGCCCGAATGGTTGAATAGTGGAGAAGGGGAGATGCGGTATACAGCTCAACGCCAAAACGAGATAACCGGCATCCACCGCCCGGCGCTATGGAGCAGCAAAGACCCGCTGCCCGAAGAAGATTACACCTTCGCCCCCTACCTCAAAGAAACGGAGTTTTGCGGCGGCAATGGTTCGTTTGAAATCCCGGATTACAACGGCTTCCGCCTGCCGTTCGGCAAGTCCACCCTGCACCGCAAAGGCATCCGGCCTGATAACGTGTTTTGCTGCGCCCTTACCGGCGACAGCATGGAAGAGCGCATAGCTGACGGAGCGGCCATTGCCGTTGATATTGGCGACAACACCATCAAAGACGGCAAAATCTACGCCTTCCGCCATGACGACCTGTTCCGCGTGAAATACCTCAGCCGCCTACCCGGTGGCCGCGTGAAAATCAAAAGCCATAACGAGGCCGTCTATCCTGAGGAGGAAGCCAGCTTAGAAGGCATCCAAGTCATAGGCCGCGTGTTCTGGTGGAGCGTGTTGGATTGAGGTGCTGTGGCAGGGCGGGATATTGCCGCAGGGGTTGGGGGAGGAGTAGGCGGTGTGTCGAATCGAGATAGGAGGAAGTTATGCAACAACTTAATTTAAACATTGAAAATACGGATATTTATGTATACAGCGGAGACATTAACCGCTTCGGCTATCATACAATATCGCAGTATTTAGATGGGATGGAGGATAAAAAGAAAGACCTGTTGCTATGCTTGGCAACCTATGGTGGCGATCCGAATGCGGCCTATCGTATTGGACGCTGCCTTTAGCACCACTACCCGGGACGGGTGGCAATTTATGCACCCAGTTATTGCAAGAGTTCAGGTACGTTATTGGCTATTGCCGCCAATAATTTGATTATCGGCAACCAAGGGGAACTTGGACCACTCGATATCCAACTTCAAAAACGAGATGAAATTTTTGAACAAAGCTCCGGCTTGGATATTTTTAAGGCAGTAAATTTTCTTGAAGATAGAGCGTTGATGGAACTGCGTAAGTACATGATTGACATCAAAGCCGGAACAGGTATTACAACCAAGCTTTCTGCCGAGATTGCAACAAAACTTACCGACTCCATTATCAAGCCGATTGCCTGCCAAATCGACCCCATTAAAATAGGAGAGCATCAGCGAGCCATCGGGATAGCCCAAGAATACGGGTTCAGGCTGAATGAGATGACGCACGCATTACAACCGGATGCACTAAACCGCTTGGTTGGTGGCTACCCGTCTCATGGCTTTGTGATTGACCGCAAAGAAGCTGCTGAATTGTTCCTAGAAGTTTTTGCCCCATGTGATACAATGATTGCAATATTCAAGCAGATAGAAACGACAATTATCAGAAATATCAGTAATAATTAGCCGTTTGTAGAATTATTCTTGCCGTCAAGCCAAGATGCGGCAGAAGTCAAAGAGGTGCAGCATGGAATATCAAGTAAAGGGCAATCGACTAGCAACAGCCCAGTCGGACAGGCAACAGCAGAGCCAGGAGTCGTGGAAAAGGATTCAAGAGATCCAAAACGAAGCCGCGCAACGCGAGCTAGACATCCTCAGACGAGTCATGAATAACGAGCCTCGTAGAGACTCTACGCCCGTATAATTTACTCTTCCCCAAGACCTATTTGGGGATGGGGTAATTATCCAATGCAGATTGCAGACTAGTAATCTAAACCAAATCACAACACCGTCTGCTAATGCAGAAATTGCAGATATATTAGATACATTAATAGGTTAAATTAAAGGAGGCTGACATGGAAAGAATTATCCACTTGCCAAGAGGCAGTCTTGCTTACCGCCGAGCTGCCATCCCAATCCGAGACCAAATTATTAAAGCTTTTGAGAACCCAGCCGTTAGCAGAATTATAATTGACCTGCAAGGTGTTGATGTTATCTCTGGCTCTTTTGCTGATGAAAGCATTGCCATCTTGGTAAAAATCTACGGATGGGACAAGGTTAAAAATAAACTCCGCTTGCGAAACGGAAACGGCATTACAGAAAGGAACATTGCCGAAGCTATCCTAATTCGTAGGCAAGCGGAGGACGCTGAACAGCATCAAGAAATGATGCAGCACGCTTTCGCTTAATTAATTCAACCACAGCCCGTGCGGGCTGGCTTTTCTTTTGCCCATCAAAAAACCGCCCACAGGCGATTGTGTCTATTATCCAATCAAGGCAGCCGGAGCCAAGGTCATCTCCACCCCCAGCGCCCGGGTAATCTTCAATACCGTATCAAAACGCGGCTTGCTGTTGCCGGACAGGGTTTTATACAGGCTTTTCCGGCCCAGCCCGGTTTGCGCGGCCAGCTCGCTAATCCCCTTGGCTCGCGCCACGTCTCCCAGCGCGGCGATAAATTCGTCCGCATCCCCGTCTTCCAGCACAGAAGAAAGATAGGCCGCAATCATTTCCTCGCTGTCCAAGTATTCGGCTATATCAAATTTTTGCATTTTCATTTACCGCTCCTTCAATTCAAATATGGCGAATTCGCCGTAATTAAAAGTCAGGCAGGCAGTGTTTCCCGCACCTGCCTTTCCACCGCCTGCACAATCAAATCATTCAGTGAGGTATGTTGTCGTGCCGCCATCGCGGCTGCCTGCCGGTGCAGTTCCGCCCCCAGCCGCACGTTCAGGCTGCCCTTATAAGGCTTCTCCGGCGGGATCCCTTCTTCGGCACACATCGCCAAGTATTCGTCCACCGCCTGCTCGAACATCGCCTTCACTTCGGCCAAGGTCTCCCCGCCATAGCCCAGCACGCTGCGGATATGCAGCACCCGCCCGTGCAGGCAGTCGTCTTCTTTGCTGTATTGCACCGTGCCTTCGTAGCCTTTATAGCTCAATAAATCATTCATCATCCATCACTCCAATTTTACGCAAGCCCTCAATCACGTCTTGCAGTTGGTAACGCTTCAAAATCTTGCCCGGGTGCGGTTCGTGCAGCGTAACCGCAATCCCCGTTTCCCGATGCAGAAACTTCCTACCCGAGCCGCTGCCCTTGTGCAGCACAAACCCATGTTTGTTCATCACGGCAGTCAGCTCGCCCCAAGTGAAATCACGCGGCAGGCTCAACAGCCGTGCCAGCAGTTTTTCCGCCTTGCCCATTATTTTGCCTTTGTTTGCTATATGCAACTATTTTACAGTTGCAACAAGATTTAAGCAATCCCAACCGTAAACCCGTAGCCGACTCCCGCCGCCAAGTGCGGCTTTTTTGTTGCCCGCAAAAAAATAAATTCAACAAAAATTAAACACATACGCAAAAACTACACAAAATATTTAAACAAAGTGTTGCATTGCGTGTAAATATAGTGTTTAATACACCCCAACGAAACACGAAACAGACCGCACGAGCCAAGCCCTGGCGGGATACAAGAGGGCAAGCCCAGTTTAAAAGCTGGGGGCAAGGCCGATAAGCCCTAGCGGGCAGCAGAACAAAATTGGCGAGTAAAAGCCGAGGCGAATTTTTAACAGAGCCATTTCAAGGAGATGGCTTGATTAAACATTCGATATAAGGAGAGAGCCTTATGTATTGCATCCAACCAGACTACGACGGCATGCTGGGCAGCTATCTGGACTGTATCATCGCCGAGCAGGACGAAGAGAGCAGGCGGGAAGCCGAAGCCCTGCGGCTGGAGAAAGAATACCGCAGCGCCATCATCCGCGAATGGGCGGAAGTATCCATCAGAGATGGCGAAGAGAACTACGACCTCAACGACCAAGCCACATGGGAAAGCTGGATAGATGATTTCCTGCTTGACAGAGATGAAGAGCGCCAGCCGCTCGATATACCCATGCCCACATGGCAAGAGTGCGTGGCAGTCCTTGCCGCCAATTAACGGAGAACATCATGTAAAGCAATACAGATTGGAAGGGCAGCCGCGCCATTAAGGTACTGCAGCGCGGCATAAACCTTATCCAAGGCACAACGCTGAATGAAATCATAGACGGGCTAAGCCCAGAGGTTGCGGGCTGCAATCATCAAGCACATGATGGATAAAGCCGACAACCTTATCCGCGAGGAAGAGGAAGAACAAGCTGAACGAAAACATGGCGGTGGCGAAGCGCGCTTTGCAGCAATACGGCTCGCCGGAACTGACTGACCTGCTCAATTAGTCCGGCTTGGGCAACCATCCGGCCTTTATCCGGATGTTCTACCGGGTTGGTTTGACTTTGCGGGAAGACGGTATGGTCAATGCCAACAAGGGTGAGGCGCGTTCTGCGCAAAGTTTTTACAACGCAAGCAACATGAATCCTTAAAAGGGGTAAGCAATGGGTGTATTGAAACACAACAATCCGACTTTGGCCGATGTGGCCAGCCGCATGGATGACAAGGGGAATATCTCCGACATCATCGAAATGCTGACGGAAACCAACGAAATCTTGGAGGATGCCACTTGGTTGGAAGCCAATGGTTTCACCGAGCATAAGACCACGGTGCGCAGCGGCCTGCCGCAGGGTACTTGGCGTATGCTGAACTACGGTGTGCAGCCGGAGAAATCAACCACGGTTACCATCAAAGACAGTATGGGCATGCTGGAAAGCTATGCGCTGACCGATAAGGCCCTGGCCGATTTGAACGGTAATTCGGCCGCTTGGCGTTTGAGCGAAGAGCGCGCCTTCGTGGAGGGGATACCGGCCAAGACAAGGCCGTGGAACTGCTGACCCAATCCCTGCACACCGCCGCCGTGTACACCAAAAGGCTGGAAGAGTTTGCCGACAGCTGCCGCGCTAATCCCGCCTTCAAGGCACGCCGCTAGACGGCAGAATTTTAGGCTACCTGAAAACCAGAAAGGAAACGAAATGACAGAATTGCCGTGGATTGACGAAGCAAGAAAATACATCGGTATGCACGAACGGGATGCCCGCGGCTTAAAAACCATCCCTATGTGGGTACGGGCTTTGAAAGGCTGGTGGAGCGATACCAAAACGCCGTGGTGCGGAACGTTTGTCGGCCACTGTCTGCAGGCAGCCGGCAGGGATATTGCAAAAGAATGGTATCGGGCGAAATCCTGGGCAAAAGGCGCAACCCGTTTGGCGAAGCCGGCCTACGGCTGCATCGTGGTATTCGAGCGGCAGGGCGGCGGGCATGTGGGCTTTGTGGTCGGGCAGGACAGGCAGGGCAACCTGATGGTATTGGGCGGCAACCAGGGCGACGCGGTCAATATCAAACCGTTTGCCAAGAGCCGCGTGATTGCCTACCTGTGGCCGAACAAAGGCGGCAAACCCGCTTATCCCGCAGAAGGGCGCTATACGCTGCCGCTGTTGCAGAGCGACGGGAAGCTGAGCAGAAACGAGGCGTAAACAAAACCCGCAGCGGGGAATGCTGCGGGCTGCCTGAAACTATCCGGCCACATGGGCGATATCGTATTGCGCCTGCGACAGCTGGCCGTGCCGGTGCAGCCAGCCGGCCACTTCCGGCCACGAATACAGGGCAGAGCCGCTGCCCACCCCATACATCGGCGCAGGGAAGCCGCCGCCGCGTTTGCCGGTGGCGTAGTTGGAGAGGGCAGCGCGGGTCAGTCCGGCGCGGGCGGCCATCTCGGCCAAGGTAGCCACACCGGATTCCTGCAACACCAAATTGCCGAAACCGGCAGCACGGATATTGTCTAGGGCGCTGCGCACGGCAGCTTCGGCACTCTCGGCCTCACGGTCGAATTCGAGATATGGGGTTTGGTTATAGAAGCACAGCAGCGCATCGTCGCAGCCCGCTTCATACAGGCGGTCTTCCAAATCGTGCAGGTCGGTATCGCGGATGAGGATGCTGAAATGGTAGGTATTCATGGGTCACTCCTGTTCGGGCAGGCATTCGTTTACTTTACGGATGATTTGTTTGGCATGGTTTTCCGGATTGCGCGGTGTGCTCCACACGCTCATTTGGTGTTCGGTATGTCCTTGCAGACAACGCAAGCGGCAGAACGCATGGGCGGACTTGCCGGCGGGAACAACCGCCCAACCGTGCTGCTTGGCATAAGCCAATGCAGCTCTGATGTGTTTGTCGGGGTGCTTGCTCATGCTGACTGTCCGATTGGTTAAGGTAGCCTGATTATAGTGAAAGTGTTTGCAGATGTAAACAGGAAGAAGAAAGGAATCCCATGACATGGATATTGAAATACTGGAAACCACTTGCCCTTGCCGTGCTGTTGGCGGCGGTGGTAGGCGGGGAATATTGGTATGGTAGGCAACGCTACCAAGCGGGCTACGATGCGGCCACGGCAGCCATCAATGCCAAACTGGCCGAGCAAAAGCAGAAGCATCAAAAAACCGCCCATGCGGCAAGCGTGGAATATCAACAAGAGAAGTCCAAAGCGGACGAGAAAGTGAGGGTAAGGCGTGAAGTGGTACAGCAAATTATCGAGCGGCCTGTGTTTACTGGCGATTGCGTTGATGCTTCCGGGGTGCAAGTCCTCAACGCCGCCATTGCCGAGCGCCATTGAGCCGCCGGCCGATTTGGCTATGCCCTGCCCAAGGCTGCCCGAATTGTCGGGAACAACGGGCAAGGTGATGCTGCCGTGGGCGCTGGAAGTGGTGCATCTGTATAACGACTGTGCGGCACGGCATGACGGGTTGATTAAGGCATGGCCAAGGTAGTCCAGCATTTGCGCAATATCCGCCATATCAGGGCGGTAGTACACATTGAGCAGTATTCTTAAATCCTGGTGGCCGCTGATTTTTGCCAGCACTTCAACCGGTACTTTTTTGGATAAACGTGTGGGAGCTTCGCGGCGGGTATCGTGAAAATACAGGTCGATAATGCCGCAGTTATCCCGCGCCCGCCTAAATAACACGTCCAAACTTTTGGCATCCACGTTAAATACCCACACATCATCAATGCTGCGCAGTTGCTCGAGCAGTTCCAGCGCACGCTTGGATAATGGCACGTCTCGGCTGTCGCCATTTTTGGTAATCTGTAGATGGGCAAGGCGGCGCGTGAAAGCCACATCTGCCCATTTCAGGCCGTAAATTTTGCCTGCCCGCATGGCAGTTTCGATGGTGAATAGAACGGCAATGGCTACCCGTTGTACAATCAGTTCCGACTTGCCGTCCGGCTGATATAAGAGAGCGGCGCAGATATTGGTAATCTCTTGTTCGGTTGGCCACCTAGTTCTCTCTCTGCCTTTTTTCGGGTTGCTGATTTTGCGTACGAGGTTCTCGCGCAGCAGCCCCCATTCTTTCATGGCATGTTCGCAGATGCCGGCTAGCCTTTCAAGCGGGCATGTAAATCCTGCACGCTATACACACCAAGGAGGTTGAAGCTTTTCATCCCTTCGCTCATGGCTTCGCCACCGGCCACGGTGGTGTATTGCGGTACGCGTTGGGTGAGGGCGCTGCGGCGGATGCTGTGGCTGTCGGCGATGGATTGCGGGTTGCTGGCCACGGTGTTTACCACCAGCGCGATTTCGCCGTTTTTAATCGCGTCCACAATGTGCGGGCGGCCTTCGGGCACTTTGTTGACTGCCTGTACCACCACGCCGTGCTCTTTCAGGTAGCCTGCAGTACCGCGCGTGGCGCAGACGCCGTAGCCTAAGGCTTGGAAGTTTTGCGCGGTTTGGACGATGATCGGCTTGTCTTCTTCGCGCACGGAAAGGAAGATTTTGCCGGTGGCGGGCATGCGTTCTCCTGCGCCGAGCTGGGCTTTGAGGTAGGCTTCGCTAAAGGTCTCGCCTACGCCCATCACTTCGCCGGTGGAGCGCATTTCTGGGCCGAGAATGGTGTCCACGCCGGGGAATTTGATGAAGGGGAACACGGCTTCTTTAACGGCATAGAAATCGGGGACGACTTCTTTTCCCACGCCTTGCTCTTGCAGGGAAATGCCTGCCATGCAGCGCGCACCGACTTTGGCGAGCGGCACGCCGGTGGCTTTAGAGACGAAGGGAACGGTGCGGCTGGCGCGCGGGTTCACTTCCAACACGAACACTACGCCGTCCTGCACGGCAAACTGTACGTTCATCAGGCCGACCACGCCCAGCGCGTATGCCATGGCTTTGGTTTGGCGGCGGATTTCGTCTTGGATTTCTTCGCTGAGCGAGTAGGGCGGCAGCGAGCAGCCGGAGTCGCCGGAGTGGATGCCTGCCTGCTCGACGTGCTGCATGATGCCGCCGATTACGACATCTTGGCCGTCTGAAACGCAGTCTACGTCCACTTCGATGGCGTTGTTCAAGAAGAAGTCGAGCAACACGGGGCTGTCTTCGGAAACTTGTACGGCTTCGCGCATGTATTTTTGCAACTCTTCGGCAGAGTGAACAATCTGCATGGCGCGGCCGCCGAGGACGTAAGAAGGACGGACAACCAGCGGATAGCCGATTTCTTCGGCTTTAACGAGGGCTTCTTCTTCGTTGTGGGCGATGCGGTTAGGCGGTTGACGCAGGCCGAGGTCGTTCAACACTTTTTGGAAGCGTTCGCGGTCTTCGGCGGCGTCGATGCTGTCGGCGGATGTACCGATGATGTTCACGCCGTTTGCCACCAAGGCATTGGCCAGTTTGAGCGGGGTTTGGCCGCCGTAATGAACAATCACGCCCCACGGATTTTCGGTGCGGACGATTTCCAATACGTCTTCCAGCGTCAGCGGCTCGAAATACAGGCGGTCGCTGGTGTCGAAGTCGGTGGACACGGTTTCGGGGTTGCAGTTCACCATAATCGTTTCAAAGCCCGATTCGCGCAGGGCGAGCGCGGCGTGAACGCAGCAGTAGTCAAACTCGATGCCCTGACCGATGCGGTTCGGGCCGCCGCCGAGAATCATCACTTTTTTACGGTCGGAAGGACGCGCTTCGCATTCTTCTTCGTAAGTGGAATAGAGGTAGGCGGTTTCGGTAGCGAACTCGGCGGCGCAGGTATCGACGCGTTTGTACACGGGATGCAGCTTCAGCGCGTAGCGGTGTTCGCGCACTGCTTTTTCAGGTAGCCCTAAAAGCTGCGCGATGCGTTTGTCGGAAAAGCCTTTGCGTTTCAGACGACGTAAGGCGGCGAAATCCAAATCTTGCAGGCAGCCTGCACTTACCTGCTGCTCTTCTTTCACCAAGTCTTCGATTTGTGCCAAGAACCAAGGGTCGATGGCGCAGATTTCGTGGATTTCTTCCAGCGTGAAGCCCGCGCGGAATGCGTCTGCCACAAACAGCATACGCTCGGGGCCGGGGTTGGCCAGTTCGCGGCGGATTTCCGCTTTGTCGGAGCTTCTCGGATTGAAGCCGCACAAGCCGGTTTCCAAGCCGCGCAGGGCTTTTTGGAAACTTTCCTGAATCGTGCGGCCCATCGCCATCACTTCGCCCACCGATTTCATCTGCGTGGTCAGGCGGTCGTCTGCGGCAGGGAATTTTTCAAACGCGAAACGCGGGATTTTGGTTACCACATAGTCGATGGAAGGCTCGAACGACGCGGGCGTGCGGCCGCCGGTGATGTCGTTGCGCAACTCGTCCAGCGTAAAGCCGACCGCCAGCTTCGCCGCCACCTTCGCAATCGGGAAGCCCGTCGCTTTGGAAGCCAGCGCGGACGAACGGCTCACGCGCGGATTCATCTCAATCACAATCATCTCGCCGTTTTCAGGGTTCACCGCAAACTGCACGTTCGAGCCGCCCGTGTCCACGCCGATTTCGCGCAATACCGCCAAGCTTGCGTTACGCATGATTTGGTATTCCTTGTCCGTCAGCGTTTGCGCCGGTGCAACCGTAATCGAGTCGCCCGTATGCACGCCCATCGGGTCGAAGTTTTCAATCGAGCAGATGATGATGCAGTTGTCGGCCTTATCGCGCACCACTTCCATCTCGTACTCTTTCCAGCCGAGCACGGACTGCTCAATCAGCAGCTCATGCGTAGGCGACGCATCGAAACCGCGTTCGCAAATCGCCAAAAACTCGTCTTTATTGTAGGCAATGCCGCCGCCCGAACCGCCCATCGTGAAAGACGGACGAATCAGCGTCGGAAAGCCGACCTGTTCCTGCGCCGCCAAAGCTTCGTTCATTGTGTGGCAGACAAAGGATTTTGGGCAGGAGAGGCCGATTTTCTCCATCGCCTCCTTAAAGCGGCCGCGGTCTTCCGCCTTGTCAATGGCGTCTTCCGTCGCGCCGATTAATTCGACATTGTATTTCGCCAACACGCCGTTGCGCGCCAAATCCAGCGCACAGTTCAGCGCGGTCTGGCCGCCCATCGTGGGCAGAATCGCATCGGGCCGCTCTTTGGCGATAATCTTCTCCACCGTCTGCCACATAATCGGCTCGATGTAGGTAACATCTGCCATTTCAGGGTCGGTCATAATCGTGGCGGGGTTGGAGTTTACCAAAATGACTTTATAGCCTTCTTCACGCAAGGCTTTGCAGGCCTGTGCGCCCGAATAGTCAAATTCGCAGGCCTGACCGATAACGATAGGGCCGGCGCCGATGATAAGGATGGATTTTAGGTCGGTACGTTTGGGCATGAGTGGGGTCTCTAGTTCTAAGTTGTAAGAATATTAAAGGTCTAGTTCAGTATAAATTTCTTTATCTATTCTAAAATCATTTTTGTCTTCATCGGCAACAGCTATATATCTTTTGTGGCCACGTTCATCATATCTGTAAAATCTTTTTACTATTCCATCTTTATTAGGTTTGGGTTTAATTTCTAGCTCAAATTTCCCAATGATTAGTTTTTCAAAAACGCCTTTGTTAACAATAATGAATCCTTCAGACATATTATTATCCTCATCTTATATAATAATTACATTATTATGACATATGGTATCCCTGAAATATTTCCCCTGAAATATTTCCTAAGCAAGCCGTAGCCCGCATGTAGGGCGTGTGCGGTACGCCCGCACGCGTTCTCCATTTTCCCGGCAACCTCAACTCACCGCGTGCGTGCCTTGAGGCACACATTCTACTGAGGATTCAAAGAATGCTTGAATAGTCCTTGCTTCAAAAGGCTACCTGAAAGCCTGCCAATCCTTTTTAGCTTCGTAGAAACTCAGCCTTGCTCAGCAAGACATTATTTTATTTTCAGGTAGCCTTTCTTTGGTGTTTAACGGGAAATCAGACTGACGGTGAAGTCGGTTTCGCCGCGTGCGTCTTCGAAAAGGCCGATGTTGTAGCGGTGGGCCTGGCCGCAGGCGCGGACGGTCCACACTTCGCGCACCTGCATGCGGCTGTGCACTTTGTGGGCGCTGTTGATTTTGCTGTGTATGGATTCGATGTTGCGGCAGTTGAACGAGGCGGCTTCGGCGGTGCGCACGACTTTGAGCACGTCGTCGCGCAGGATGTTGTCGCTGCCGAAAGTGGCGCTTTCGCCGCTGAAGGCTTGGTT
Organism: Eikenella exigua; assembly: GCF_008805035.1. Lineage (NCBI taxonomy): Bacteria > Pseudomonadati > Pseudomonadota > Betaproteobacteria > Neisseriales > Neisseriaceae > Eikenella > Eikenella exigua. The sequence goes on from NZ_CP038018.1 coordinate 92,973, forward strand.
GCCGAGGCTGGAGCAGGCGGAAAGGGCGAGGGCGGAGAGGAGGGGGATGAGTTTGCGCATGAGGATTCCTTAAATTCGGCAAAGATGGGGCGCGAGGCCAAATGCCGCCAATTATACGGCAATCTGTTTTGCTTTTCAGGTAGCCTGAGCAGTTATTTCTATCTGAATGAGTCTACCTGAAACTGTAGCTAAAACTCGATTCCGGCCAGCCACAGGCTCACGGCGAAGCCGATAAAGAGCAGGCCGGTGGCGGCGGTGCAGGCGGTGGTAACGCGGCGGTGGCGGCGGAACAGGTTGGCGAGGCGGTGTCCGGCGAAAACGAGCAGGGTGAGGTAGCTGAAGCTGACGGTTTGCATAACCAGTGCCAGCAGCAGGAAGGAGAGGGCGGGGTGCGGATAGGCGGGATCGACGAACTGAACGAAAAACGACAGCAAAAACAGAATGGCTTTGGGGTTGGTGAGGCTGAGCAGTAGGGCGCGTTTGAAGATGTGCCCGGCGGGCGGGGTGGGCGGCAAACCGGCTGCCAAAACGGGCGCTGGGGCAAACCATTTGCGCAATGCGCCACGCAAAAGGCCGAAGCCGATGTAGGCCAGATACAGGCCGCCGGCGAGCTTCATGGCGTGAAATAGGGCGGGATAGAGCTTGAGCACGGTGCCGGCGCCGAGTACAGTAAGCAGGATTAGCACTAAATCGCCCAGCAGCACGCCGAATACGGCGCGGTAGGCTTTGCGTGCGCCGTGTTGTGCGGCTACGGAGAGGCAAAACATGCTGTTCGGGCCGGGCATGATGATGAGGATGATGGTGCCGATTAGGTAGGAGAGGGGATTGATGATGCCGAACATGGTTTTCAGGTAGCCTTTTATGGAGGCGGCTATTTTAATGAGGCAGGCGGGGTGAAGGCTACCTGAAAACTATCACGCCGATTTATTCCGCCGTTTGCCTGTTACCCCGCAGGCGGCTAAACTGCCCGCCAATTTGCACACCCTTAATTAAAGAGAACGCCATGTTTTTCATCCTCTCGCCCGCTAAAAACCTAAACGAAACCTCCGCCGCGCCCACCAAGGAACACAGCCAGCCTGCGCTGCTTGAGCAGTCTGCCATTCTGATGGAGCAACTGCGCGAGTTGGCGCCGCAGGATTTGTCGGCGTTAATGGGCGTGTCGGACAAAATCGCTCGTCTTAATACCGAGCGCAATGCGGCCTGGCGGCCGCCGTTTAGCCTGCGAAATGCCAAGCAGGCGGTGTATTTGTTTAACGGCGATGTGTATGAAGGCCTCGATGCCGAGAGCCTCACCCTGCCGCAAATCGATTGGCTGCAAGGCCATGCCGGCCTGCTCTCCGGGCTCTATGGCCTGTTGCGCCCCTTAGATTTAATCCAGCCCTACCGTTTGGAAATGGGCACCAAGCTGGCCAACCCGCGCGGTAAGGATTTATACGCCTTCTGGGGCGGCCTGATTACCGAATTGCTGGCCGAACGCATGGCCGAGGCGCAAACCGATGTGTTGGTGAACCTGGCTTCGCAGGAATATTTCAAAGCCGTGCAACCGGCCAAACTCGGCGGCCGCCTGATTGCCCCCGTGTTCCAAGACGAGAAAAACGGCCGCTACAAAATCATTAGTTTCTACGCCAAACGCACCCGCGGCCTGATGTTGCGCTATGCTGCCGAACGCGCCATCACTGAGCCGGAGCAGCTGCTGGATTTCAACAGCGAGGGCTACGCCTTCTGTGCGGCGGCTTCTTCGGAAAATGAATGGGTGTTCCGGCGCGGCGAGTAGTGATGCGCGGTAGGCCGTGATTGGGAGGTGAAGGCTACCTGAAACTCGGGAAGTGCAGCTGAGGGCGGCATCTTCGTTTTGATCTGGTGTTTTCAGGTAGCCTGTAAGTGTTTTTGCAGAGTCCCCTGGCCAAATGTGGTTTTTATGTTACGTTTTGCTGCAGCGGCAACGCGGGGCTTGCTTGGCACGTGAGGCCAGGTATCAAGCGGCTTTCAGGGCAACGGGTTTGGTGCTGGTTGAGGAATGTGTCAATTAAAAAAGGCAGCTAATTTGGCTGATTTGGCTGCCAGGGAAAATTATGGGTTTTGCAGCGGGCGATCAGGGTTTATAATCCGCCCAAAATTGAGTTGCGGTGCTGGTGCGCCGCTGTGCGTAACAACGTATAGCTAAAATCATTTTTCGTTGCTGTTCAATAATTTATGGCAGAAAAGGTTTTGGCTATACGCCTTTTTGAAAGGAACCGAAATGAGTTCTTTCGATGGTAGTTCTGCTGCGGCGGTGGCCGTGGCGTCCGCACCGGCTTCTTCCGGCAGCACCAAAGTGCGTCGTCATTTAAAGTCGCGCCATCTTTCGATGATCGCCATCGGCGGCAGTATCGGCACCGGCCTGTTTATGGCCAGCGGCAGCGCCATCCACATGGCAGGCCCAGGCGGCGCATTGGTGGCTTATGCCGCCATCGGCCTGATGGTGTATTTCCTGATGACTTCATTGGGCGAAATGGCCACTTATCTGCCGGTGTCCGGCTCGTTTTCCACTTATGCCGCCAAGTTTGTCGATCCCTCGCTGGGTTATGCCCTAGGCTGGAATTATTGGTTTAGTTGGGTCATCACAGTGGCAGTAGACATTTCCATTGCCGCGCTGGTAATCACGTATTGGGAGCCGATGCGCTTTATGCCGCCTTGGGGCTGGAGCCTGCTGTTTTTCGGGCTGATTGTGCTGTTGAATATGTTGTCGGTAGAAGCTTTCGGCGAATCGGAATATTGGTTTTCGCTGGTTAAGGTGGTTACGGTTGTCGTATTTCTCGGCGTGGGCATGCTGACGATTTTCGGTATTCTTGGCGGCGACTATGTGGGTCTGGCTAACTTTACCGTGGGCGACGCGCCGTTTTTAGGTGACGGTTTTTCAGGTAGCTTCTTAACCATGCTGGGCGTGTTCCTGATCGCCGGTTTCTCTTTCCAAGGGACGGAGCTGATTGGCATCACCGCCGGTGAATCAGAAAACCCGAAAGAGAGCATCCCGAAAGCCGTGAAACAGGTGTTTTGGCGCATCCTGATTTTCTATATCTTGTCGATTTTTGTGATCGGCCTGCTGATTCCATACACCAGCCCGGAGCTGTTGGGCGCGGAAAACGTGTCTGAGATTGCCAAATCACCGTTTACGCTGGTGTTTGAGCGCGCTGGCTTAGCCATGGCGGCAGCGGTGATGAACGCGGTGATCCTCACGTCCATCCTCTCCGCCGGCAATTCCGGCATGTATGCCTCGGTGCGCATGTTGTATGCCATGGGCAAAAGCGGTATGGCGTACAAGAGCTTCCGCAAGGTAAACCGCTTCGGCGTACCGGTACGTTCGGTGCTGGCCACGGCAGCGGTGGTGCTGCTGCTGTTTTTAATCGAAATTTTCAACGACCACGCCTATGAATATATTCTGGCCGCTTCAAGCTTAACCGGCTTCATCTCTTGGCTGGGCATCGCCATCAGCCACTACCGCTTCCGCCGCGCCTATATCGCCCAGGGTTTTGATTTGAAAGACTTGAATTACCGCGCCAAATGGTTTCCCTTCGGCCCGCTGATCGCGCTGGTGTTGTGTGTGTTGGTGATTCTGGGTCAGGACACCGAGCTGGTGATGAGCGGCGAAATCGATTGGCAACGGATTGTGGTGACCTATATGGGCCTGCCCATATTCTTCGGTTTCTACCTCTACCACAAACTACGCTACCGCACCCGGGTGATTCCGCTTGAGAAAGTGGATTTGGGCGACGAGGAAGAGGACGAAGACGAATAAGCCCCATCATATAAAAGGCTACCTGAAAACCGTGTTTCAAGTTTTCAGGTAGCCTTTTGTGGTTGTGTTATATTGCTTTTTATTTTTACGGTTCAGGTAGCCTTATGTCATCGCCATCCACTCCCACCATCGCCGCCATCGCCACTGCCGCCGGGCAGGGCGGGGTGGGCGTTATCCGGCTTTCTGGCAAGCAGCTGCTGCCGCTGGCGCAGCAAATCAGCGGCGGCAAAACCCCGCAGCCGCGCCGTGCGCTCCTCACCGATTTTGTTGATGCCGCCGGCGAAACCATCGATAACGGCCTTCTGCTCTATTTCCCCGCTCCCGCCAGCTTCACCGGCGAAGACGTGATCGAGCTGCACGGCCACGGCGGGCGCGTGGTGTTGCAGATGCTGCTGCAACGCTGCTTCGATCTGGGCGCGCAGCCGGCCGAGCCGGGCGAATTCACCAAGCGCGCCTTCTTAAACGGCAAGCTCGATTTGGCGCAGGCCGAAAGCGTGGCCGACCTTATCGATGCCGCCAGTCAATCCGCCGCCCGCCTGGCAGTGCGTTCGCTCAAAGGCGCGTTTTCCCAGCAGATTTACGAGCTGGTGGACGAGCTTATCACCCTGCGCATGCTGGTGGAAGCCATGCTGGATTTCCCCGAAGAAGACATCGATTTCCTGGCCGAAGCCAAGGTGGATGAGCGCCTTGCCGCCTTGCAAAAGCGTCTTGCCCGAGTGCTCGCCCAGGCCGAGCAGGGTGCGATTTTGCGCGAAGGCATGAACGTGGTGCTGGTGGGCGCGCCCAACGTGGGCAAATCCAGCCTGCTCAACGCCTTGGCAGGCGACGACATCGCCATCGTAACCGACATCGCCGGCACCACCCGCGATACCGTGCGCGAGCAGATTACGCTCGAAGGTATCCCCGTACACATCATCGACACCGCCGGGCTGCGCGATACTACCGACCCGGTAGAGCAAATCGGCATTGAGCGCAGCCGCCAGGCCGTGCAGCAGGCCGATGTGGCCTTGATTCTCATCGACCCGAACGAAGGGCTGAACGAGGCTACCTGTAAAATCCTCGCCCAGCTGCCGCCCGGGCTCAAACGCATTGAAATCCGCAATAAAATCGACCTCAGCGGCGAAGCGGCGGAAAGCCGCGGGCAAAGCGGCCAACCCAGCGGCGCCGACACCCTGATCAAACTTTCCGCCAAAAACGGTGCCGGGCTAGATTTGCTCAAACAGGCGCTGCTGCGGCAAATCGGCTGGCAGGGCGAAAGCGAAAGCCTGTTTCTCGCCCGCAGCCGCCACCTGCGCGCGCTGGAAGCCGCCCAATCCGAGCTCGAACTTGCCGCCCTGTGTGGTCGCCACCAGCTCGAACTCTTCGCCGAACACCTGCGCCTGGCACAAAACACCTGCAATACCATCACCGGCGAATTCAACGCCGACGATCTCCTGGGCGTGATTTTCAGCCGCTTCTGTATCGGCAAATAGAGCGGTTGGAAGGCGAATAAACCGTACGTGCGGGCTTGTTTCCCGAATGCTGTAATGAAAAGGCTACCTGAAACGGGATTTGAATGTTTCAGGTAGCCTGCCGTTTGGTTTTTGGCTACACTTGCCGCCTTCGGGACAAAGATTCCGACCAGTCAGGGCAGGCCGTGGACATTGCGACCCGGCGTTGCCCGTCGGCGACATTGCGCCGCCGCAAACTCTTATTGAAGGAACACTCCTATGACCACCCTCTCCCCGGTGGCTTTGCGCCGTCAATCCGAGCCTAAGCCGCATCCCACTGCGCAGTATTGGAAAAAATGCGATGTTGAAGCCTTGTTCGGGCTGCCCTTTCTCGACCTCGTATTCCGTGCCGCCGAAATCCACCGCCAAAATTTCAATCCGCGCGAAATCCAGCTTTCCACCCTGCTTTCCATCAAAACCGGCGGCTGCCCGGAAGACTGCGCCTACTGCCCGCAATCGGCGCACCACAACACCAATCTGGGCAAAGAGCAGATGATGGATGTGGGCGAAATTGTGGAAAAAGCCAAAATCGCCAAATCGCGCGGTGCCAGCCGTTTCTGCATGGGTGCGGCATGGCGCGGGCCGAAGCCGAAAGATGTGGCGGTGGTGTCCGAAATCATCAAAGCCGTGAAGGGTTTGGGCATGGAGACCTGCGGCACGTTCGGTATGCTGGAAGACGGCATGGCGGAAGACTTCAAAAAAGCCGGCCTGGACTACTACAACCACAACCTCGACACCGACCCCGAGCGCTACAACGACATCATCCACACCCGCAAACACGAAGACCGCATGGACACCTTGGGCAAGGTGCGCAACGCCGGCCTGAAAATCTGCTGTGGTGGCATTGTGGGCATGAACGAAACCCGCGCCGAGCGCGCCGGGCTGATTGCCAGCCTCGCCAACCTCGACCCGCAGCCGGAAAGCGTGCCGATTAACCAGCTGGTGAAAGTGGAAGGCACGCCGCTGGCCGATGCCGAAGATTTGGATTGGACGGAATTCGTTCGCACCATTGCCGTGGCGCGGATTACCATGCCGCACAGTTTCGTTCGCCTTTCTGCCGGGCGCAGCAATATGCCTGAATCCATGCAGGCGATGTGTTTTATGGCAGGCGCGAACTCGATTTTTTACGGCGACAAGCTCTTAACCACGGAAAACCTCGATGAAGACGGCGACCGCCTGCTGATGGCCAAGCTGGATTTGGTGCCGCTGTCATACCATGCCGAAACCGGTGAGGCGGTGGAAAGGCTACCTGAAAACCACCACGCAGCCGGTGGTTGCGGCGGGGGACATTGCGGCTGTGCGCATTGAGTGTAAGCTTTCAGGTAGCCTGAAGTGGGAAACAAGAAAACAGCATGATTTTATGTCATGCTGTTTTTATGTGTGGGGGAGAGGCTACCTGAAAAAATATTTGCTACCGTTGGCTGCCAACCGATAGCGGCCTTATTCGTCTTCCTCTGCATGCCTTGCCAAGTGCCGCAGCGCCGCCGCCAGCTCTGGGTGGTGCGCCAAATCATCCGCTGCCGCTAAGCATTGTTCGGCAGCGGTGCGGCTCAGTTTGGCCTGTTTTTCTTTTGGACGCTCCTGCTCCGGCGGGCTGATTTTTACCTGCACTTCGCGCACCTCCGGGCACACCGCTCGCCAAGCCGGCAGCAGTCCCGCCGCGAGCATCCGCAGCCGTGCCGCTGCCATATTGTTGCTTGCATACCAAACCAAAACCCCTTCGCGCACCCGTACCGCCCGGCAATGCTGTTGCAGCTTGGCCGGTAGCCGTGCTTCCAGTGCTTGGGCGGCATGCCGCCAGCTCTCGGCCCGTACGATTAAATCGTGTAGCAGCGATTCGCCACGGCTGAGGTTGTCGTGGCTGTGCAGGCTGTGGCGGCCGGGGTTGAGGCGGTTGAGGTCGGACATAATTAAAGGCTACCTGAAAGTGTGGTTGGGCAAAATCAAAGCAGGCAGGCTGTACCTCAAAACATTATCGTTGATAGTGCGGGAAGAGGCTACCTGAAAACAGGCAAACTGCCGCTGCAAGCAAAAAAGCCTGCCCGATGCGCTTGAAATCCTGCCAGGGCGAGCCATATTCCTAAGCGCGAACAGGTTTGATTATGCTAGAATTACCCGTTATTTTACTATCGCAGTGGATTAGATTTGAACCGGAATAAGCCGGCGGGCAGTGCTGCCGCGGTTTGAATCGAGCACACAGGGCAACAGCAATACCGCATAAGGGATTAAATATTTTATGATTACTTCATTGGCCAAGAAAGTGTTCGGCAGCCGCAACGACAGGCTTCTGAAACAATACCGCAAATCCGTGGTACGCATCAACGGCATGGAAAAAGATATCCAGCAGCTCGACGATGCGGCGCTGCAAGCCAAAACCGCAGAATTCAAACAACGGCTCGCCCAAGGCGAAAGCTTGGATGATATTTTGGAAGAAGCCTTTGCGGTGTGCCGCGAAGCCTCTCGTCGTACGCTGGGCATGCGCCATTTTGATGTGCAGCTCATCGGCGGCATGGTGTTGCACCAAGGCAAAATTGCCGAAATGCGCACTGGCGAGGGTAAAACCCTGGTGGCCACTTTGGCCGTGTATCTGAACGCGCTTGCCGGCAAAGGCGTGCACGTGGTAACGGTAAACGACTACCTTGCCTCCCGCGATGCCGATATCATGGGCCCGCTCTACAATTTCCTGGGCATGAAAGTGGGCGTGATTGTGGCCAATATGGATCAGGCCTCCAAGCACGAAGCCTATAACGCCGACATCACCTACGGCACCAACAACGAGTTCGGCTTCGACTACCTGCGCGACAATATGGTGCACCAGCTGAGCGACAAAGTGCAGCGCGAGCTGAACTTCGCCGTGGTGGACGAAGTGGACTCCATTCTGATCGACGAAGCCCGTACTCCGCTCATCATCTCCGGCCAGGCCGACGACAACACTGATTTGTATTTGGTGATGAATAAAGTGCCCGCCCAACTGGTGCGCCAGAAAGAAGAAGAGGGTGAGGGCGATTATTGGGTGGATGAGAAAAATCGCACCGTATTGCTCAGCGAGGCTGGCCACGAACATGCCGAGCAAATCCTCACCAAAATGGGCCTGCTGCAAGAAGGCGATTCGCTCTATTCCACCGCCAACATTGCCCTGATGCACCACCTGATGGCTGCTCTGCGCGCCCACAGTCTGTTTAACTTGGACGAGCATTATGTGGTGCAAGACGGCGAAATCGTGATTGTGGACGAATTCACCGGCCGCTTGATGACCGGCCGCCGCTGGTCGGAAGGCCTGCATCAGGCCGTGGAAGCCAAAGAAGGTGTGGAAATCCGCCAAGAAAACCAAACTTTGGCTTCTATTACCTTCCAAAACTACTTCCGCCTCTACAGCAAACTCTCCGGCATGACCGGTACCGCCGACACCGAAGCCTACGAGTTCCAAAGCATCTACGGCTTGGAAACCGTGATCATCCCGACCAACCGGCCGATGATCCGCAAAGACTTCAACGACCAAGTGTTCCGTACTGCCGAAGAGAAATTCGAAGCCGTGGTGGCCGATATTAAAGAGCGCCATGCCAAAGGCCAGCCTATACTGGTGGGCACCACCAGCATTGAAAACTCCGAGCTGGTGTCTAACATGCTCTCCCGCGCCGGCTTGGCACACAACGTTTTGAACGCCAAAGAGCACGCCCGCGAAGCCGATATCGTGGCGCAGGCAGGCAAAACCGGCATGATTACCGTGGCCACCAATATGGCCGGCCGCGGCACCGACATCGTGCTCGGCGGCAACGTGAAACACCTCAGCCACATCATCCGTAACAATCCGGATTTGAGCGAAGAGGAAAAAGCCGCCCGCATCAAAGAACTGGAAGATGGCTGGCAGGAGGAGCACGATCGTGTGATCGCTGCCGGTGGCCTGCATATTGTCGGCACCGAGCGCCACGAAAGCCGCCGTATCGACAACCAGTTGCGCGGCCGTTCCGGCCGTCAGGGCGATATCGGCTCCAGCCGCTTCTATCTCTCGTTTGAAGACCCGCTGCTGCGCCTCTTCGCACTCGACCGCCACGCTGCCTTGCTCGATAAACTGGCGCCGGAACGTGGTGTGCCGATTGAAGCCAATTTGCTTACCCGTCAGATTGAAAGCGCCCAACGCAAAGTGGAAGGCCGCAACTTCGACATGCGTAAACAAGTGCTGGAATACGACGACGTGGCCAACGACCAGCGCAAGGTTATCTACAGCCGCCGCAACGAAGTGCTGGAAACCGAAGACAACTCTGCCATGATGACCGAGATGCGCCAAGAAGCGCTCGATAACTTGGTTGATTTGTATATGCCCGCCGACAGCATCGAAGAGCAGTGGGATTTGGTGGCGCTGGAGAAGCAGCTGTTTGCCGACTTCCACATTCATGCTCCGGTGGCCGAGTGGCTCAAGCAAGACCCCACCCTCGACAACCAAGACGTGAAAGAGCGTGCTTGGAAACTGGCGCAAGACGACTATGCCGCTAAAACCGAAATGGTCGGTGCCGGGTTGATGCGTCAGTTTGAGCGCAATATCTTCCTGCAAGTGATGGACAGCCAGTGGCGCGAACATCTTTCTGCTATGGACTATCTGCGCCAAGGCATCCACCTGCGCGGCTATGCTCAGAAGAATCCGAAGCAGGAATACAAAATGGAATCCTTCGAGATGTTCCAAAACTTGTGGCAGAGCATTCGCGGCGAAACCGCCAAGCTTCTGTCGCAAGTTCGCTTCGAGATGAACGAGCCGGTGGCCGAGGAAAGTGCGCCCGCGCAAATAGCTTATCAAGAAACGCATGCGCCGGCACCGGACATCACTTACCTGGCTGCCAATGGCAACGCCGCCGAAGCCGCTGATTTTGCCGAAGACGACTTCAGCCCCGAAGCCCTGGCTGCCCGCGGCCAAATGGTACACCGCAACGACCCCTGCCCCTGCGGCAGCGGCCTGCGCTACAAACAGTGCCACGGCAAATTGAGCTAAACAGCCCGTTTAAATTGGGTATCAAAGGCTACCTGAAAACCGGATACAGGGTTTCAGGTAGCCTTTTGTTTGGAGTGGTAGGATTTATAGTGGGTTAAAAAGTGTGGAACAAGGCGGGCGGGGTGGATGTGCAAGCAGTTCGGCTAGATGAGCCAATGCAGTAGCGCAGTCTTGTTATCATTCTCTATGTTTTTTGAGGAAGATGTTTTCAGGTAGCCTTCTTGGTTGAACAGGCTACCTAAAAGCTATTGAGCGTGATGGATTGGCATTACCTGTTACTGAGCGGTCTCAGGTAGCCTGTGATGGCGGATGTATCGGCAGGTGGTAAACTTTATTGGTATTCTTAAAGAATGCAGTGTTCCCTAGACTTGTTGCACTGTCTTTACTGTCGGAGACTTGCTGCCCGGTTTCATTTCTTCGCAGGTGCGAAGAAACAGCTTGCTGCTGTAATGTTGAAGACTGTCAGAAAAGAGCTATTTTTCAGGTAGCCTTCACAAGCGCAGCGGCCAATAAAAAGGCTACCTGAAATTTCAGGTAGCCTTTGATTAAGCCTGAAGGATTAGTTCTGGCCTTCTTCCGGACGCATATGCGGGAACAGGATAACGTCGCGGATGCTCGGGGCGTTGGTCAGCAACATTACCAAGCGGTCGATACCGATACCGCAGCCACCAGTGGGCGGCAGGCCGTATTCCATGGCGCGGATGTAGTCGGCGTCGTAGTTCATGGCTTCGTCGTCGCCGGCTTCTTTCTGAGCCACTTGTGATCTGAAGCGATCAGCCTGGTCTTCCGGGTCGTTCAGCTCTGAGTAGCCGTTGGCCAGCTCGCGGCCTACTGCAAACAGTTCGAAACGTTCGGTGAGCTTCGGATTGGTATCGGAAGCACGAGCCAAGGGAGACACTTCAACCGGATAGTCGATGATGAAGGTGGGGTTCCACAGCTTGCCTTCGGCGCAGCCTTCAAACAAGGCCAGCTGCAGGCTGCCGATGCCTGGGGCGGCAGGCAGGTCTTCGCCGTGTTTCACCACTTCTTTTTTCAGCCATTCTTCATCGTTCAGCTGCTCGTCGGTGTAGTGCGGATTGTATTTTTTGATCGCGTCCACGATGGTGAGGCGGTCAAAGCGTTTTTCCAGATCCACTTCTTTGCCGTTGTAAGGAACGTGCAGGCTGCCGCAAACGGCGTTGGCGCAAGCGCGGATCACGCCTTCTGTCATGTCCATCATGCGGTGGTAGTCGGAGAATGCCTCGTAGAACTCCATCATGGTGAACTCGGGGTTGTGGCGGGCAGACACGCCTTCGTTACGGAAGTTACGGTTGATTTCAAACACGCGTTCGAAACCGCCTACCACCAAACGTTTCAGATAGAGCTCGGGAGCAATTCGCATAAACAGCGGGATGTCCAGCGCGTTGTGGTGGGTAACGAACGGACGGGCTGCTGCACCACCGGCAATCGGGTGCATCATCGGGGTTTCCACTTCAAGATACTGTTCGCCAGTCATGAAGTTGCGAATGGTTTGGATGATGCGGCCGCGTTTTTTGAAGACTTCGCGCGATTCGGCGTTTACGATCAAATCGGCATACCGCTGGCGGTAGCGGGTTTCCTGGTCTTTCAGGCCGTGCACTTTATCAGGCAGGGGGCGCAGGGCTTTGGCCAACAGGCGGATTTGGCTTACGCGTACGGTCAGCTCGCCGTGGTTGGTTTTAAACAGCACGCCTTCTGCGCCGAGGATATCGCCCAAGTCCCAGTGCTTGAACTCTTCGTGAATCTTCTCACCAACACCTTGGTCATTTACGTAGAGCTGGATTTGACTGGAAACGTCTTGCAGGGTGGCGAAACTGGCCTTACCCATATCGCGTTGCAGCATCATGCGGCCGGCTACCTTGACGGTTACGTTCTTTTCTTCCAACTCTTCCTTAGACAGTTCGCCGTATTGGCTCTGCAGGTCACCAGCAAAAGCATTGCGGCGGAAGTCGTTCGGGAATGCTACGCCATGCTTGCGGATTTCTGCCAATTTCTCGCGACGAACTGCCATGACCTGACTTTCGTCTAATTGGGGGGTGTCGGTATGTTGAGATTCATTCATGATATCCATCCATATATTAATGAGAAGCAGCGGTCTCGGGCAGACGGCCTGTCTCTGTGGTTGAAGAACTTCATTTCTGAAGATGCCGTTGCATCAATCGCCCTTACCGTGAGGTTGACGAGGATCAATGTTTGTACATTCATTTGCGGCAAACCTCGCAGCTTTACGCAAAGGCATGGCTGTAAAGTAAAGGAAAGGCGAGGTGTATGTCAAGCGGGTAAATCAAAATTTTTTCAAGTGTTAATGCTTGAGGTGTGGCAATAATGAAAACAATCTGTCTGCAGAACAACTAGATTATTGCGGCGCGAAAGGATTTATGCGGCCATGTCGGCAGCGCGGGCGATGGCCAAGCCTTTTGTTGGCTGAGGTAGCGCGGGTTATCGGGGCATTCGTGTCCAGGGTTCGTTGGCGGTCAGGGGTTGTGTGACAATAATGGTCACGCAGTCGTGGGCGTAGTCGCCGCGGCGAAATCTACAGTTACGTCGTTGTCGATAAGGTGCGCTTCGCCGAAAGGGGGGGCGGATGATACGGATGATGTAATACAGCAGAGTGCTGGCGTGGGCAAACAGGATTTCTCTGTTGGACAGCATGAAATTGAATAATTCGTGATGGCGGATTTGGGCGGTGAATGTGGCCACTTCGGTAAATAGTCTGCCCATCGGCAGTTTGTGCTCAAAACGGCTGTGCAGTTGCTCCAGTTAATATAAAGCAGAAAACACGTTCGGAGTCAGTGCTGCCGATGGGGCGGTAGTATTTGCCTTCTTTAGGTTGGAAACCACCAAGGTGGCCGTTGTGGGCAAACAGCCAGTATTTGCCCAATATTTCGCGGATGAAGGGGTGGGTGTTGGCCAGGCCGACGCTGCCTTGGGTAGCCTTGCGGATGTGGGCGATGACGTTGGTGGATTTGATTTGGTAGGTTTTTACCACAAACTCGGCCATCGGCGAGTTGGCGCAGGGCTTATCGTCGTGTCGATCGGTAGGCCTGCCGCACAAGCGGAATTCTTCAAAGGAGAAAACGATGTCGATTGGGGTGTTGCAGTTCATGCCCCCCCAAGCTGTACATGATGAGTTCCTCGAGATTAGTTGGTGAAACTGGCAGGCGTTATGCCGCTATGGTTATTTTAACAACGGCCTTGAGGCTACCTGAAACCTGTTCTGTTGCCATGTCGATATAACGCGTGGCTATATGCTTGCATTTGGAAGGCATGCATTAATTTCAGGTAGCCTTACTGTGTGGGATTAAGGCAAAGGTTCTACTTGAAAGTTTTGGTGAAAATATAGTATAGTTAGTATCTTGGCATTTTTGGCCAAGTTTTTGTTTTGTTCAAAAGGTCGGCCAATCGTAGCTGACCCGTTGTTATATAAGGAAGAATCATGACTTTAGGTCTGGTTGGGCGAAAGGTGGGCATGACTCGCGTGTTTACTGAGCAAGGTGTTTCCGTGCCGGTAACCGTGTTGGAAATGTCTCCTAATCGCGTCACTCAAGTAAAATCCAAAGATACCGACGGCTATTTTGCTGTTCAGGTTACCTTTGGTCAGAAGAAAGTCAATCGTGTAAACAAGGCGGAAGCCGGCCACTTTGCGAAAGCGGGTGTTGAGGCAGGTCGTGGTTTGCATGAGTTTGCTTTGACTGAAGAAAAATTGGCTGAATTGAAAGTGGGCGACGAAGTAACTGTTGCTATTTTTGAAGCTGGCCAGTTTGTGGATGTAACCGGCACCTCTAAAGGAAAGGGCTTTGCCGGTACTATCAAGCGCCATAACTTTGGTGCGCAACGTGCTTCTCACGGTAACTCCCGTTCTCACCGTGTTCCTGGTTCTATCGGTATGAACCAAGATCCGGGTCGTGTGTTCCCGGGTAAACGTATGGCTGGTCAGTATGGTAATACCACTGCGACCGTGCAGCGTTTGGAAGTGGTTCGTGTGGATGCGGAACGCAATCTGCTGTTGGTTAAGGGTGCGGTTCCTGGTGCCGCCAATGGTGATGTGGTTGTTCGCCCCAGCATGAAAGTAGGTGCGTAATGGAATTAAAAGTAATTGATGCTAAAGGCCAGGTTTCAGGTAGCCTTGCTGCTTCCGATGCGCTGTTTGCCCGTGAGTATAACGAGGCATTGGTCCACCAGCTGGTTACTGCTTTTTTGGCAAATGCCCGTTCTGGTAACCGTGCACAGCTGACTCGTGCTGAAGTAAAACACTCCACCAAAAAGCCGTGGCGTCAGAAGGGCACAGGTCGTGCTCGTGCTGGTATGTCTTCCTCTCCGTTGTGGAGAGGGGGTGGTCGTGCGTTTCCAAACAAACCCGATGAAAACTTTACTCAGAAGGTTAATCGTAAGATGTACCGTGCCGGTATGGCGACTATTTTGTCCCAGTTGGTGCGTGATGAGCGCTTGTTTGTGATTGAAGAGCTGTCTGTTGCTACTCCTAAAACCAAAGCTTTTGCTGAGCAAGTGAAAAATTTGGGTATGGAGCAGGTTTTGTTTGTTACCAATCAGCTGGACGAAAACGTATATCTGTCTTCACGTAACCTGCCAAATGTGTTGGTTCTGGAAGCTCAGCAGATTGATCCGTACAGCTTGCTTCGCTATAAAAAAGTAGTGGTAACTAAGGAAGCGGTTGCACAACTTGAGGAGCAATGGGTATGAATCAACAACGTTTGATGAAAGTAATTTTGGCTCCTGTTGTTTCTGAAAAGAGCAATTTGTTGGCTGAGAAACGCAACCAGATGACTTTTAAAGTGTTGCCTGATGCAACCAAGGCAGAAGTTAAAGCTGCTGTTGAATTGTTGTTTGGTGTTCAGGTAGCCTCTGTGACTACAGTTGCAATCAAAGGGAAAGTAAAGCGTTTTGGTCGCACTCTGGGTCGCCGCAGTAATGTGAAGAAAGCTTATGTCAGCTTGGCTGCCGGACAGGAGCTGGATTTGGAATCTGTTGCAGCAGCTGCAGATAAGGAATAAATATTATGGCTATTGTAAAAATGAAGCCGACTTCTGCAGGCCGCCGCGGCATGGTTCGCGTGGTTGCAGAGGGTCTGCATAAGGGTGCTCCTTATGCGCCGCTGGTGGAGAAGAAAAACTCTATCGCTGGCCGCAACCATAACGGTCATATCACTACTCGTCATAAAGGTGGTGGGCATAAACATCACTACCGCGTAGTAGATTTTAAACGCGATAAGGATAATATTCCTGCGAAAGTTGAGCGTATTGAGTACGATCCGAACCGTACTGCTTTCATTGCGCTGCTTTGCTACGCTGATGGTGAGCGCCGTTATATTATTGCTCCTCGCGGTATCCAAGCGGGTGCCGTGTTGGTTTCTGGCGCAGAAGCTGCAATCAAAGTTGGTAATGCTTTGCCGATTCGTAATATTCCGGTTGGTACCACCATCCACTGTATCGAGATGAAACCTGGCAAAGGTGCTCAGATTGCTCGTTCAGCTGGTGCTTCCGCGGTTTTGCTGGCTAAAGAAGGTGTTTACGCTCAAGTTCGTCTGCGTTCAGGTGAGGTGCGTAAGATCCATATCGATTGCCGTGCCACTGTTGGCGAAGTTGGTAATGAAGAGCAAAGTCTGAAGAAAATTGGTAAAGCTGGTGCTAATCGCTGGCGTGGTATTCGTCCGACCGTCCGCGGTGTGGTAATGAATCCTGTGGATCACCCACATGGTGGTGGTGAGGGTCGTACCGGTGAGGCTCGTGAGCCTGTCAGCCCATGGGGTACTCCGGCTAAGGGTTACCGAACTCGTAATAATAAGCGTACGGACAATATGATTGTTCGTCGCCGCTATTCAAATAAAGGTTAATTGATATGGCTCGTTCATTGAAAAAAGGTCCATATGTCGATCTGCACCTACTGAAAAAGGTTGATGCTGCTCGCGCCGGTAATGATAAGCGTCCTATTAAAACATGGTCTCGCCGCTCAACAATTCTCCCCGATTTTATTGGGTTGACTATTGCGGTACATAATGGCCGCACTCATGTGCCTGTGTTTATTAGCGATAATATGGTTGGCCATAAGTTGGGTGAGTTTGCGCTTACTCGTACTTTTAAAGGACACTTGGCTGATAAAAAGGCTCAGAAATAAGGTGAATTATGAGAGTATCTGCACAACATAAAAATGCCCGTATTTCTGCTCAAAAAGCCCGGTTAGTTGCTGATTTAATTCGAGGCAAAGAGGTAGAGCAAGCTCTTAATATTTTGGCATTTAGCACAAAGAAAGGTGCTGAGCTGATTAAAAAGGTATTAGAGTCTGCTATCGCTAATGCTGAGCATAACGAAGGCGCTGACATTGATGAGCTTAAAGTTGTAACGATTTTTGTGGACAAGGGGCCGAGCTTAAAACGATTCCGTGCCCGGGCAAAAGGTCGTGGCAACCGTATTGAAAAACAAACGTGTCATATTAATGTGACAGTAGGAAACTAAGGAAAAGCTATGGGACAAAAAATTCATCCAACTGGCTTTCGCCTAGCTGTAAATAAAGACTGGTCATCTAAGTGGTTTGCTAAGAGCACAGAATTTGCTGCTGTATTGAAGCAGGATATCGATGTGCGTGATTATTTGCATAAGCGCTTAGCTAATGCTTCAGTAGGCCGCGTAGTGATTGAGCGTCCGGCTAAATCTGCTCGCATCACCATTCATACTGCACGCCCTGGTGTCGTGATTGGTAAAAAGGGCGAGGATATTGAGGTATTGAAGCAAGATTTGCACCAATTGCTTGGTGTTCCTGTTCATGTGAATATCGAAGAAATTCGTAAACCTGAATTGGATGCGCAAGTTATTGCTGATGGTATCGCTCAGCAGTTGGAAAAACGTGTACAGTTCCGTCGCGCAATGAAGCGCGCTATGCAAAATGCTATGCGTGCTGGAGCTAAAGGTATCAAAATTATGACTTCAGGGCGTCTGAATGGCGCGGATATCGCTCGTAGCGAGTGGTATCGTGAGGGTCGTGTGCCGTTGCATACTTTGCGAGCAGCTGTTGAATATGCCACTAGCGAGGCTCATACCACCTATGGTGTTATAGGCCTGAAAGTATGGGTTTATAAGGGCGAGACTGGGCAGTTGTTGGAAAATACCAACACTGAGAATAAGCGTAGAAAAGGAGGTGGCCGCCATGCTACAGCCGGTTAGAATGAAATATCGCAAGCAGCATAAAGGTCGCAATACTGGTGTCGCTACTAATGGATATGATGTCAGCTTTGGTAATTTTGGTTTGAAGGCAATTGGTCGTGGCAGATTAACGGCTCGACAGATTGAAGCGGCTCGACGTGCTATGACTCGTCATATTAAGCGTGGTGGGCGTATTTGGATTCGTGTGTTTCCAGATAAACCTATTACTGAAAAACCAATCCAAGTACGTATGGGTGGCGGTAAAGGCTCTGTAGAGTATTATGTCGCTGAAATCAAGCCTGGCAAAGTGCTCTATGAAATGGATGGAGTATCAGAATCCTTGGCTAGAGAGGCGTTTGCTTTAGCGGCTGCAAAATTGCCTATACGTACAACATTTGTGTCCAGGCAGGTAGGTAAATGATGAAAATGATTGATTTAAAAGAAAAATCATTGGAGCAGCTGGAGGCTGATCTGGTTGGTTTGTTAAAGACGCAATTTAGTTTGCGTATGCAACATGCTACTGGCCAGCTAAGCAAGAATAGTGAGCTGAAGCGCGTTCGTCGTGATATTGCTCGCGTAAAAACCAAGTTAGCTGAGAAAGGGGTTGGCAATGAGTGATGCCAAAATTATTCGAACTTTGCAAGGTAGGGTGATCAGCGACAAGATGGATAAAACAGTAACCGTCTTGATTGAGCGCAGAGTAAAACACCCCTTGTATGGTAAGATTATCCAGCGATCCACTAAAATTTACGCTCACGATGAGCGAAATGAGTGCAAAGTGGGTGATGTGGTGGTAATTGCTGAGGGTCGCCCTTTGTCCAAGACAAAGTCATGGGTTGTCCAAAGCCTGCTTGAGAAGTCTCAAGAAATTTAGTTGTAATTTTGGTATTTTTGTAGGCGAGGTCTTGCAGTAGGAAAGAAAAAGCTGTAAACTCCTCGCCTTTCTAGCTTCTAGTTTCCTAGGAGTTTCTCCCTGTCGGGGCCAAAACTGATCTATTTTGGTAGATGCTGGTCATCTATTTGAGACTAATGATAGGTTAAGTTGGTTTTAAAAAGGTAATGACATGATTCAGATGCAGACTATTTTGGATGTGGCTGATAACTCTGGTGCTCGTCGCGTTATGTGCATTAAGGTGCTTGGCGGTTCTAAGCGCCGTTATGCAAGCGTTGGTGATGTTATTAAGGTATCGGTTAAGGATGCGGCTCCACGTGGCCGAGTGAAAAAAGGTGATGTATATAATGCTGTTGTTGTTCGTACAGCTAAAGGCATTCGTCGTGCAGATGGTGCGTTAATTAAATTTGATAATAATGCTGCTGTACTGCTGAATACTAAGCTTGAGCCTATGGGCACGCGCATTTTTGGGCCGGTAACGCGTGAATTGCGTACTGAGCGGTTTATGAAGATTGTTTCGTTGGCTCCTGAAGTGATCTGAGAGATAAGATTATGAGTAAAATTATTAAGGGCGATCATGTTGTTGTTATCTCGGGTAGAGATAAAGGTAAGCAGGGGCAAGTTACCCGTTTGTTAGGTGATAAGGTGGTTGTTGAGGGAGTGAATCTTGTTAGGAGGCACCAAAAGCCTAATCCTATGCGTAATATTGAGGGTGGTGTGGTTGTTAAAAATATGCCTATTCACATTTCAAACGTCGCTATTTATAACAAAGAGACGCAGAAAGCGGATCGAGTTGGTATTAAGTTGATTGATGAGAATGGCAAGGTTAGACGTGTGAGAGTGTTTAAGTCTAATGGTGCTGAGTTGGCTTAAGTTGAGCTAAGGAAATTTAGGTATGGCACGGTTGAGAGAGTTTTATATTGAGACGGTTGTTCCTGCGTTGATGTCGCAGTTTGGGTATAAGTCCATCATGGAGGTTCCTCGTATTGAAAAAATAACATTAAATATGGGGGTTGGTGAGGCAGTTGCTGATAAAAAAGTGATGGAGCATGCTGTTAGCGATTTGGAAAAAATTGCTGGGCAGAAGCCTGTTGTTACTTTGGCTAGAAAATCAATTGCTGGGTTTAAGATCCGTGATGACTATCCGGTTGGTTGCAAGGTTACTCTTCGTAAGGAGAGGATGTTTGAATTTTTGGATAGATTAATTTCTGTAGCTTTGCCGCGTGTTAGAGACTTTCGAGGGGTGAATAGTAAATCTTTTGATGGTCAAGGTAATTATAATATGGGTGTTCGTGAGCAGATTATTTTCCCTGAGATTGAGTACGATAAAATTGATACACTTCGTGGGTTAAATATCACGATTACTACTACTGCGAAAACGGATGAAGAGGCAAGAGCATTGCTTTCGCTTTTTAAATTTCCATTTAAGGGATAATCATGGCAAAAAAAGCTCTTATTAATCGAGAAGCTAAACGCGTTGCGCTTGCAAAAAAGTATGCTGCAAAGAGGGCTGCAATTTTTGCAGTAATTAATGATGCTGGGGTAAGTGATAAAGAGCGATTTGAGGCTCGTTTAAAGCTTCAAGCTATTCCTCGAAATGCATCACCTATTCGTCAAAGAAGACGCTGTGCTTTAACGGGTCGACCACGTGGCACCTTCCGTAAGTTTGGCTTAGGGCGTACTAAGATTCGCGAGATTGCGATGCGTGGTGAGATTCCTGGTGTTATTAAGGCCAGCTGGTAAATTTAAGGATAAATAGTAATGAGTATGCATGATCCTATTTCTGATATGCTGACTCGCATTCGTAATGCGCAGCGTGCAAATAAAGCTTCCGTTGCTATGCCTTCTTCTAAGGTGAAATGTGCAATTGCTAAAGTTCTGCAGGAGGAAGGGTATATTGATAGCTTTTCGGTATCTTCAGGTGTGAAGCCCATTTTGGAAATTCAGTTGAAATATTACCTAGGAAAGCCGGTAATTGAGCAAATTAAGAGAGTTTCTCGTCCCGGCTTAAGAGTATATAAGGGTGCAGATTCAATTCCGCGAGTTATGAATGGGTTGGGTATTGCTATCGTTAGTACATCCAAGGGTGTGATGACTGGGCATAAGGCTCTTGCCGCAGGTGTGGGTGGCGAGTTGTTGTGCGTTGTGGCTTAACTTTAAGTAGCCAATTAAGGAGCTTTATTTAAAATGTCTCGTATAGCAAAAAATCCAGTACATGTCCCTGCTGGTCTTGATGTTGAGCTTGGGGCTGGTGAGTTAGTAATAAAGAATAAGAATGACAAGTTGAGTGTTGCGGTGCCAAGTAGCATCTCAGTTCAGTTTGCTGATGGGCAGTTAGTATTTTCTGCTGTTACTGATACTAAAGAAGCAGATACAATGTCAGGTACTATTCGGGCGATTGCAGCTAACATGGTTAAAGGGTTGGCTGAAGGATTTGAGAAAAGGTTACAGTTGGTTGGTGTGGGGTATCGTGCACAGGCCCAGGGCTCTACCTTAAATCTTTCTTTGGGATTCTCGCATCCTGTTGTTTATGATATGCCAGCAGGTGTGTCTGTTCAGACGCCGTCTCCCACGGAGATAGCGCTGAAGGGCGCCAATAAGCAAATTGTAGGGCAGGTAGCAGCTGAAATTCGTGGTTTTCGACCTCCTGAGCCTTATAAAGGTAAGGGTGTACGCTATTTGGACGAAGTGGTAGTTTTGAAAGAAGCAAAGAAAAAATAGCTAAGGAATTGCATTCATGGATAAGTATACTAGAAGAGCTCGTCGCGCGCATAAAGCGCGTGCGCGCATAAAGCAACTTGGAGAGATTAGGTTGTGCGTATTTCGAAGTAATAACCATATTTACGCACAAATAATTGATGCGAGTGGTGGTATTGTTTTGTCTCAGGCTTCCACAGTAGAGTCAGAGGTAAGAAAAAGCTTAGACTCATGCAGTAATGTTCAAGCTGCATCTTTAGTGGGTAAAAGAATTGCGGAAAAAGCTAAAGCATTAGGTATTGAAAGAGTTGCTTTTGATAGATCTGGTTTTCAGTATCATGGGCGTGTCAAAGCATTGGCAGAGGCCGCTCGTGAAAATGGCCTGAATTTCTAGGATAATAGTTACAGATTTGAGGATCAGATAATGGCAAAGCAAGATATTGAAGAACGTAATGATGGCTTGATTGAAAAAATGGTTGCCGTTAATCGTGTCACCAAGGTGGTTAAGGGTGGTCGAATCATGGCGTTTTCAGCACTGACAGTGGTTGGTGATGGTGATGGCCGTATCGGAATGGGTAAGGGTAAATCTAAAGAAGTACCTGCTGCGGTTCAGAAAGCTATGGATCAGGCTAGACGTTCAATGATTAAGGTATCATTGAATAATGGAACTATTCACCACGAGGTGGTTGGTAAACATGGTGCTACAAAGGTGTTTATGCAGCCTGCAAAAGAAGGTAGTGGTGTAAAAGCCGGTGGCCCAATGCGACTAATTTTTGAAGCAATGGGGGTTCATAATATTTCTGCAAAAGTACATGGTTCTACTAATCCATATAATATCGTTCGAGCCACTTTAGACGGTTTGGTAAAATTATATACCCCGAGTGAGGTGGCAGCTAAACGCGGTATGTCTGTGGAAGAGTTAGGGGTTTAAGATGAGTACGCAAAAGACAATTATTGTAACGCTTACTAAGAGTTTGATTGGTACGGTTAAATCTCATCGGCAGTGTGTCCAGGGCTTGGGTTTGCGCCATCGGCATCATTCAGTTGAAGTGTTAGATACTCCTGAAAATCGTGGAATGATTAATAAAGTAAGGTATCTCTTGAAGGTTGGGGGCTAATTATTTATGTTTTTGAATACAATTCAACCATCTGCAGGCTCTATCCATGTTAAGCGTCGTGTTGGACGTGGTATTGGTAGTGGTCTTGGCAAAACGTGTGGTCGTGGACATAAAGGGCAAAAAAGCCGTGCTGGTGGATTTCATAAGGTTGGTTTTGAAGGCGGGCAGATGCCTCTTCAACGCCGCCTTCCCAAGAGGGGTTTTAAGCCAATCTCTTCTTTGAAAGCAGCAGTTATTACTTTGTCTGACTTGAATAAAGTAAATGGTAAAGAGGTTGATATCCTAACATTAAAACAAAACGGCTTATTAAACTCTGAGGTGAGCGCGGTTAAAGTGGTTGCTACTGGGTCTATTGCTAAAGTACTTACTGTTCGTGGCGACGTTAAGGTTACCAAAGGTGCTCAGGCAGCTATTGAGGCTGTTGGTGGGGTTGTAGAGTTGTCTTGATATTTGTTGAAAATACCGAGAGGTGGCTGTAATTAGGAATTTAGCAAGAATGAATGATTTGAGAAGACGCCTGTTATTTTTGCTCGGGGCTCTTATCGTCTTTAGGGTAGGGGCTCATATTCCTGTGCCTGGAGTCAATGCCGCAGCACTCGCTAATAGTTTTAAGGAAGGTAATGCCGGTATCTTGGGGATGCTTAATCTCTTCTCTGGCGGTTCTTTAGAGAGGTTTAGTATTTTTGCCATAGGAATTATGCCATATATTTCAGCATCTATTATTATTCAATTGGTTGCTGAGGTGCTACCATCGTTAAAGGCCTTGAAAAAGGAAGGGGAAGCGGGACGCCGAGCTTTGACCAAATATACTCGTTGGGGAACTCTGATTGTTGCGATAGTACAAGCATTTACAGCGGCAGCGTTTGTTTATCAGCAACCAGATCTTGTAGTGATTGGACGGTCAGAGTTCTACATTTCTACAATTACGTGTCTGGTAACCGGAACCATATTCTTGATGTGGCTTGGAGAGCAGATGACTGAGCGTGGTATTGGTAATGGTGTTTCATTATTAATTACAGCAGGAATTGTGGCTGCTCTCCCTAGCGCGGTTAGTAACTTGTTGAATCTGGCAATTACTGGCGCTAGTGGCTACGGGGCAATTCTTTTTGTATTGTTCGGTGGGTTGTGCCTGATCTATATAGTTGTTTATATTGAGAGTGCTCAGCGTAAGATTCCTATTCATTATGCGCGTCGACAAATCGGGAACCGAATTGTACAAGGACAGAAAACCCATTTGCCATTTAAAATAAATATGGCAGGCGTGATTCCTCCAATTTTTGCATCTAGCGTAATTTTATTCCCGTCTCAAATTATTGGGTGGTTGGATAAAAGAGTGGATGGTAATGTATTTGTTGATTTTATCGCTGCTAATCTTTCCCCAGGTAAATCTTTATATTTGGTAGTATTTGCAGCGGCCATAATTTTCTTCTGCTATTTTTATACTGCGTTAGTATTTAGCCCAAGAGAAATGGCTGAGAATTTGAAGAAAAGTGGGGCTTTCGTCCCAGGTATTCGGCCAGGTGAACAAACCTCAAATTATTTGGAAAAAGTGGTTATGCGCCTTACCTTCTTTGGTGCGTTGTATATAACTATTATTTGCTTGATTCCAGAGTTTGTTACGGGAGTGCTCGGCATTCCATTTCATTTGGGTGGAACGTCCCTTCTTATTTTGGTTGTTGTTACTATGGACTTTGGTACTCAGGTTGCTTCCTATCGTATGAATCAGCAGTATGAGCATTTAATGAGGAAAGGTTCAGCTAAGAAGTAATTGTACTATGTAAGTAAAGAGATTATGGCTAAAGAAGATACTATACAAATGCAGGGCGAGGTATTGGAGACTTTGCCTAATGCGACTTTTAAAATTAAACTGGAAAATGGCCATGAAGTATTAGGACATATTTCTGGGAAGATGCGAATGCACTATATCCGGATTTCACCTGGTGATAAGGTTACTGTAGAAATGACACCTTATGACTTATCCCGTGCTCGTATCGTTTTTCGAGCTCGTTAAATCATGAAAAGGAAAATAAATGCGTGTTCAACCATCGGTAAAGAAGATTTGTCGCAATTGCAAGGTTATTCGTCGCAATCGCGTTGTGAGAGTGATCTGCACAGATCCACGTCATAAACAGCGACAAGGCTAATTATTTAAAATAAAATATGCTATGCTTGTGTAGCTTTTCGTCTTAAAAGGAAACGAAGAATGGCTCGTGTTGCAGGAGTGAATATTCCTAATAATGCCCATGTTGTAATTGGTTTGCAGGTAATTTATGGTATTGGCGCCAGTCGCGCAAAATTGATTTGTAATAATGCAGCTATTGCTCCTGATATTAAGGTAAAGGATTTGACAGAGGGGCAGTTAGATGCTTTGCGTGAGCAGGTTGCGCAGTATGAAATTGAAGGTGATCTGCGTCGTGAAATTACTATGAATATCAAACGACTGGTTGATATGGGTTGTTATCGTGGGTTTCGTCACCGTCGTGGTTTGCCATGTCGTGGGCAGCGTACTAGGACTAATGCCCGTACTAGAAAAGGTCCTCGTAAGGCAATTGCAGGCAAAAAGGGTTAGGAGATTAAGTTAAATGGCTAAAGCAACTATAGTTGCGCGTGCGCGTAAAAAAGTACGGAAAGTAGTGAATGATGGTATTGTCCATATTCATGCCTCTTTTAATAATACTATAATTACCATTACTGATCGACAGGGTAATGTTCTGTCTTGGGCTACATCTGGTGGTGCAGGGTTTAAAGGATCTCGTAAAAGCACCCCTTTTGCCGCTCAGGTAGCTGCTGAAGCAGCTGGTAAGGCTGCGCAGGAATATGGTGTGAAAAATTTGGAAGTTCGCATTAAAGGGCCTGGGCCTGGTCGAGAGTCTTCTGTTCGTTCTCTAAATGCTATCGGTTTTAAGATTGTAAGTATTACCGATGTTACTCCATTGCCTCATAATGGATGTCGTCCACCTAAAAAACGTCGTATTTAATCTGGAGTAATTAACTTATGGCACGTTATATTGGCCCTAAATGCAAATTAGCTCGTCGTGAAGGTAGCGATCTTTTTTTGAAAAGTGCGCGCCGTCCTATTGAGTCAAAATGTAAACTTGAAAACGCTCCTGGTCAGCATGGTGCAAGAAGAGGTCGTTTATCTGACTATGGTATTCAGCTACGTGAGAAACAAAAAATCCGTAGATTATATGGTGTGTTAGAGAGACAGTTCCGCCGTTATTTTGCTGAATCCTCACGTCGTAGGGGTGCGACTGGCGAGCTGTTGTTGCAGCTGCTTGAGTCACGTTTGGATAACGTGGTATATCGCATGGGTTTTGGTTCTACTCGTGCGGAAGCTCGTCAGTTGGTATCCCATAAAGCAATTTTGGTGAATGGCGAAGTAGTTAATATCCCGTCTTTCCAGGTAAAAGCGGGAGATACTGTCTCTGTGCGGGAAAAAGCTAAAAAACAGGTTCGTATCCAAGAATCATTGCAATTGGCTGCTCAAATTGGCTTGCCAAGCTGGGTTTCTGTAGATGTCGATAAGCAAGAGGGCGTATTTAGAAATATGCCTGACCGTGCTGACTTGTATAGTGATATTAACGAGCAGTTAGTGGTTGAGTTTTACTCAAAATAATTTCATTGGCTCAAAAAAGGGGGCAGTTAAATGCAAAACAGCACCTATGAATTTCTGAAGCCGCGACAGATTGATGTAGATGCTTTGTCTGCAACGCGTGCAAAAGTTTTTATGGAGCCATTTGAGCGGGGTTTTGGTTATACATTAGGCAATGCGTTGCGCCGTATATTGCTATCATCAATGAATGGTTTTGCACCTACAGAGGTAGTAATTGACGGTGCACTGCATGAATATTCTACTTTAGATGGTGTTCAGGAAGATGTTGTAGACATATTGCTGAATATTAAAGGAGTGGTATTCAAGCTTCAGGGACGTGATTCGGTCCAGGTTAGCTTAAATAAATCAGGTAGTGGGGTAGTAACTGCTGCTGATTTGGAATTGCCGCATGATGTGGAAGTAATTAATCCAGAACATGTTATTTGCCGCTTGTCTGATAATGGCAAGATTGAACTGACAATTACTGTAGAAAAGGGTCGTGGCTATCAAACTGTTAGTAGCAGGGATGATGACCACAAGCAAATTGGCGCTATTCATTTGGATGCCAACTTTTCTCCTGTTCATCGTGTTAGCTTTGAGGTTCAGGCTGCTCGTGTGGAGCAGCGGACGGACTTGGATTGTTTGGTTTTAGATATTGAAACCAATGGTGCAATTGATCCGGAAGAGGCAGTGCGTCGAGCAGCTCGGATACTGATTGATCAAATGTCGGTATTTGCTGACTTGGAAGGGACACCGGTTGAAGAGTCTAAAGAAGAAGCTCCGCATATCGACCCGATTCTGCTACGCCCAGTAGATGATTTGGAATTGACTGTTCGTTCAGCGAATTGCTTGAAAGCTGAAGATATCTACTATATTGGTGATTTGATTCAGCGAACCGAAACCGAATTGCTGAAAACCCCGAATCTTGGCAGAAAATCTTTAAACGAGATTAAAGAAGTATTGGCTTCAAAAGGCTTGACCTTGGGCTCAAAATTGGATGTGTGGCCACCTGTTGGTTTAGATAAGCCTTAATATTTAATTGAAAAGGATAATAAAATTATGCGTCATGGTAATGCCAACCGCAAATTAAACCGCACAAGCAGCCATCGTGCAGCGATGTTGCGTAATATGGCTAATTCGCTTTTAACCCATGAAACTATTGTAACTACTCTGCCTAAGGCTAAAGAGTTGAGACGAGTAGTAGAGCCTTTGATTACTTTGGGTAAGAAGCCTTCTTTGGCTAATCGTCGTACTGCCTTTAACAGAACTCGCGACAGAGATGTTGTAGTGAAACTGTTCGATGAGTTGGGTACTCGTTTTGCCAGCCGCAATGGTGGTTATGTTCGTATTTTGAAATATGGCTTCCGTAAAGGTGATAATGCGCCGTTAGCATTGGTGCAATTGACCGATTTGGCCGCTGAAGACTCAAATACTGAGGCTGCATAACTGTTTGATTGAGCTGTTGCTGAAAGCTGAATTCTGTGGATTACATAGAATTCGGCTTTTTTATTTGTTGGGCTTTGAATTAAGCTTTATATTTGTTCCAAATAGGGATGAGACAAGGTGGTAAGTTGCGGACAGCACAGAGGAGTGTGGCAAAGCAAACTAAATTTATATTCTATTTATGTAACAATTAAATGGCCAACTCCTTCTTTCTTCAAAGCTCTCTTCTGAAAGGCGTTGAATCTAATCGTCCCATATTTGGAATCATGCACAACTCCGCTACTTTTGCTGAACTTCGGTGCAGCATCCTATCTTGATGGACAGGACACTAATCCCGTTTATTCAGTGCTCTCAATTCTTATGATTGGCACACTATTTTCAGGCAGCTTTGTTCGTATTCCAGCTGCGGATACTAATCTACCCCCGCAATAGCTATCTGCTACACCTCCTATCCAAGCATCGGTATAATCCCTTAAGGTTAGCCAGATCCACCAATCGGCCGGCTAAATACATTCCCAATATAAGGCAGTATAGCAAGCTAATACATAGCCAAGACTAGGCTAATTTGCTAGCAACCCTGTGTACAAAATGCTTTCCTGCAACCAACACACCAATTATCTAATAAGGATACCCACCATGCCCTACCAAGTACAGCTTCCCATCGTTATCCCGCCTGCTGATCTGCCTCTACATTGCAGCGGCCCCACGCACGAAGCCTGGGATGGCCAACCGCGTGTATTTTTGCCGATTACCTCCAACGGCAGCATCGAATGCTCGTATTGTGGCAGCATCTATCAGCTCAACGGCGAAGTAGGTAGGCATCACTAACGCTCTGGTTTTAGTATAGTGGGGCAGTTCGCAACTGTTACCGCCTTGGCTCTCTTAGCATTACTACAGGAATCCCTCTATAACGGCATACCAAAGCCGCCAGAGTCTGCCTGAAAAATGTTACGCCGCTGTTCTATAGCGAACGTTAAATTCATTCGCTATATCCCGCCGATTCCTTGCCATGCCCAAAAATATCCTCATCATCTCTCCTTCTTGGATTGGCGATTGCGTGATGACGCAGCCGCTTTACCGCCACCTGCACGAATTGCATCCCGGCTGCCGGATTGACATATTTGCGCCCAAGTGGTCGATGGCCGTGTTCGAACGCATGCCCGAAATCAACCGGATTTTGGAAAACCCCTTCGCTCACGGCGCATTGCGACTGCGCGAGCGTTGGCGGCTGGGCAAGGAGCTGGCGCGGCGCGGCTATGACCAAGTGATCGTGTTGCCCGGCTCGTTTAAATCCGCGCTGATTGCCCGTGCCGGCAGCATCGCGCAGCGCACCGGCTATGTGGGCGAGAGCCGCTACCCGCTGCTCAACGACATCCGCAAGCTGGATAAGGCTGCGCTGCCGCTGATGGTTGATCGTTACACTGCCTTGGCCTACCCGAAAGGCGTGCCGTTCGAGCAGCGCCCCGGCGATTTCCCGCGCCTCGCCGTTTCCGCTGCCGCCAGCGAAGCCGCTATGCATGCCCATGGTTTGAGGCACGACCGCCCCGCGGCCGCTTTCTGCCCCGGTGCGGAATACGGCCCGGCCAAACGCTGGCCGCCACGCCATTTTGCCGCATTGGCCAAACGCTATGCCGCTGAAGGCTATCAGATTTGGTTGTTCGGCTCGGCCAAAGACCACGAAACCGCCGAAGAAGTACAGCGGCTTTCAGGTAGCCTTTGTACCAATTTGTGTGGACGGACCAGCCTTTCCGAAGCCATCGATTTGCTCGCCCTTGCGCAAATCGTGGTGTGCAATGACAGCGGCCTGATGCACCTGGCTGCCGCGCTGAATCGCCCGCTGGCTGCCGTGTACGGCTCGTCTAGCCCAGAGCATACCCCGCCCCTGAGCTTGCATGCGCAGGTGGTGAGCCTGTACCTCGAGTGCAGCCCCTGCTTCAAACGCGAATGCCCGCTGGGCCACACCGACTGCCTCAACAAGCTCGAGCCGGATTTGGTGTACCAAGCCGGCTGCCGTGCCATCTGCTCCCGCTTCCCCGAACAAACGCCTGAAACTCCAGCAAAATGAGCGTACCCACTACCTTAATCTGGTTCCGGCAAGACCTGCGCACCGACGACCAGCCTGCCCTACAAGCCGCCACCCGCACCGGCCGGCTGCTGCTCGGCCTGTATGTGTGGCCGAACGACAGTGCACTCACGGCGCGGCGGCGCTATTTTATTTGGCAGAGCCTACGCGATTTGCAGGCGCGGCTGGCCGAATGCGGTATTCCGCTGCATGTGCGCACAGGCAATCCCGTGCAGGCGGTGGCCGAAACGGCAGCGTATTGCCATGCGGCTGAGGTGGTGTGTGCCGCCAACGGGGCGGGGCAGGGCGCATTACGCGCCGTGCTGGAAAAGCAGGGCTGCCGGCTGCACGGCGTGGCCGACGGCCTATTACAGCCGCCCTTCCAATTTATCCGTTCGCCGTATTTCAATGAGCCGGCCTTTGCCGCGTTTCAGGTAGCCTGGCGGGCCGCATGTGCCGAACAATATGCCGCTTGGCAAGCACCGGCCTGGCCGCCGCCGGATTTGGCCGCGCAGCAGAAAAGGCTACCTGAAAATCTGAAAACTGCCGCGCTGCCTGCCGTCCCCCGTGCCGTGCTCACTATTCCCGGCGGCGAAACCGCAGCCCAGCGGCAGCTGGCCGAATTTTTGCCGCGTCTGCCGTATTACCCCGTATTGCGTAGCCTGCCCGCCCAACACGGCAGCTCGCAGCTCTCGCCGCATCTTGTGTTCGGCACGCTGTCGGTACGCCGGGTGTGGGCAGTGGCCGGCAACTCGCCTGATGCTGCTGCCTGGCGCGAAGCTTTGGCCCGGCGCGAATTTTGGCGGCATTATTTCCGCCAATATCCCGATATGCTGCAGCAAGGCCTGCCCGAACACCGTGCCGCAGCCGGGCAGGCCAACCAAGTGCTGATGGCCGCTTGGCAGCAAGGCATAACCGGCTACCCGCTGGTTGATGCCGCCATGCGCCTGCTGCGCGACACCGGCTGGCTACCGCACAGCCTGCGCCGTTTCTGTGCCGCCTTTTTCTGCCGCGTGCTGGGCGGCCGCTGGCAGGATGGTGCCGACTGGTTTGCCCGACAGCTGCTGGATTTCGAGCCTGCCGCCAACAGCGGCAACTGGCAGCTGGCTGCCGGTTTGGGCGGCAAGCGGGTTGAGCGGCAGCCTTTCAACCCCGTGGTTTGGTCACAAAAGCTCGATCCCGACGGCCAATTCATCCGCCGCCATCTGCCGCAGTTGGCACACCTCGACAGCCGCCGTATCCATGCCCCGTGGCTGGCCACAGCGGAAGTGAACACCAACGGCTACCCGGCGCCGGTAGTAGATTATCGGGCGCGCTAGGGCAGGGCGATGAAGAGGCTACCTGAAAAACGGTTAACTTCGTTGCCGCTTTCAGGTAGCCTCTAGCTTTGGCGCGAACTTTATGGCTTTGGCGCTATAATTCCGCCTTTCCACAACCAACGACTGCTTGCCATGTACCGATTGATGAGCGATGCCGCCAACCTGATGCGGCTGCGATTGCGCCCTGCCGAAGAATACGCCTACTCACTGCCGGATTGCCTGGGCGCGCTAGTGATGGTGGCTGCCGTGAACACAGCGATGCTTTCGCCCGTGCTGACCGGGCAATACGGCATGATGGTGTTTGTGTTTTGCCTAAATTTGGTGAAATGGCCGGTGTTTGCCGGCGTGATGACCCGGCTGATGGGCGCACTCGGCGGCCGGCGGCAATCCTTGTGGGGCTACACGCTGCTCACCGATGTGCTCACCGTGCCAGCCTTGTTGGTGCTGTATGTGCCTGCTTTGGCGCTGTTGCTGCAAGTTTGGATGGCTTGGGCGTTTGCCGTGGGTGTGATGGGCTATGCCCGCCTCTGCGGCGTGCGTCTGTGGCAGGTGTTGCTGGGCTATTTTGCTGGTTTCTGTACTTTATTGGTAACGGCCATGGTCGTTATGGTATTGTTTGCTTCGGCCGGTATCATCAACCAAACGCAATTGGAGCAGAATATGCAGCGCTGGCAGGAGCAGATGAGCGCGCCACAGCAACAGAAATAAACGGCTGCTTGAGCATATGGAAAGGCTACCTGAAAACAAATTTTCAGGTAGCCCTTTGCTTGCACAGGTATATGCTGCTTAACGGCCGTCTATCCGGCGTATGGCGGCATCCACTTTGGCGCGGCGCTCGGTTTCCTTGGCGCGGGTTTGGTGCAGCAGTTCTGTAGCGGAGATGCCGCGTTTGGGGGCTTCTGCAGCGGCGTATTCGGCCATTTTGCTGTCGAGATAGGTTTCAATCTCGCGGCGCAGACGGGCGCGTTCGACTCGGCTCTCGGCGCACAGTTTGCCCAAATCAGCGTTGGTGGGGCGGGCCGTATGGCTTTGATTTGGAGATTGCCTAGCTTGCTGGCGGCATTGATCCACTTTGGGGTGGTTAAACAGCAGTATCATGGATAAATCGTTGAAATAGCTTGATGCTTCCGGGCTTTCCCGATAACAGAGCGTGCCGTTGGCCAAGGTGTTGGTATCTTTAATTAGCTGCTCGCACTCGGCAGCCAGTGAGGCATGGTCGGTGCCTGGCCGGGTTTGAGCAAAGGCAGGCACGGCGAAGGAGGCCAGTAGCAGGAGGGCGAGGGATTTTTTCATAATATTGATTCCTCTAGCAGAGTTGCTTCAGCAAGAAACGGCAGTAGAATGTATCAGAAAAGGCTATCTGAAAGCAAGGTTTCAATGCAGCACAGTGTAGTTTCTGCGAAGCTAACAATTTTCAGATAACCTTTCCGCATTTAGCAAATCTTATCCCCGGGCTGAGCACCAGTATCGGGGCTGAGGATACGGGAGGAGCCATCTGGCAGTTCGGCGGAGAGGATCATGCCTTCGGATACGCCGAATTTTGCCATTTTGCGTGGGGCGAAGTTGGCGACGGCGATAACCATGCGGCCGTTCAATTCGGCAGGGTTGGGATAAGACGCGGCGATGCCGGAGAAAATGATGCGTTTTCCAAAACCGAAATCGAGGTCGAATTTTAAGAGTTTGGTGCTGCCTTCGACGGCTTCGCAGTTCAATACTTTGGCGACGCGCATGTCGATTTTTATGAAGTCGTCGAAGCTGGCCTGTTCGGCGACTTTTTCGTATTTACTCTCTTCGGCGGCAGGCGCGGGGGTCGTCTGAATGCTTTGTTTGTTGGCTTCGATTAAATCGTCCACTTGTTTTTGCTCCACTCGTTGCATTAAATGTTCGTATTTGTTGATGGCGTGTTCGCCCACCAAGGTTTCGCGCGTGTTGGCCCAGGTAATCGCGTCCAGATTGAGGAAACGCGCGGCGTTGGCAGCGGTTTGCGGCAACACGGGGGCGAGGTAGGCGGTCAGCATGGTGAAGGCGTTGATGAGTTCGCTGCATACTTCGTGCAGGCGTTCGTCTTGGCCTTCCTGTTTGGCGAGTTCCCACGGCTTGTTGGCATCGACGTATTCGTTCACGGCATCCGCCAATGCCATGATGTCGCGCAGGGCGCGGGCGTATTCGCGGTTTTCGTATTGCTCGGCAATTGCTGAGCTTTCGGCGGCGAGTTTTTGCAATAACAGGCTACCTGAAACGTCTTTCAGACGGCCTTCAAAGCGTTTGGCCAGAAAGCCCGATGCGCGGGCGGCGATGTTGACGTATTTGCCGACGAGGTCGCTGTTGACGCGGCTGATAAAGTCTTGCAGGTTCAAATCGATGTCTTCGATTTTGCTGTTGAGTTTGGCGGCGATGTAGTAGCGCATCCACTCGGGGTTCAGGCCTTGTTCCAGATAGGATTTGGCGGTGATGAAGGTGCCGCGCGATTTGGACATTTTTTGTCCGTCGACGGTCAGAAAGCCGTGTGCGTACACGCCGGTCGGGGCGCGGTGGCCGGAGAAATGCAGCATGGCGGGCCAGAACAGGGCGTGGAAATAGAGGATGTCTTTGCCGATGAAGTGGTACATCTCGGCTTGGCTGTCGGCTTTGAAGTATTCGTCGAAATCGATGCCGATGCGGTCGCACAGGTTTTTAAACGACGCCATGTAGCCGACGGGCGCGTCCAGCCAGACGTAGAAGTATTTGCCCGGCGCGTCGGGGATTTCGAAACCGAAATATGGCGCGTCGCGAGAGATGTCCCAGTCGGACAGGGTGGTTTCTTCGCCTTCGCCCAGCCATTCTTTCATTTTGTTGAGGGCTTCGGCTTGCAGATGGGGCTTGCCGTCGTGCGGGTTGTTGCCGGAAGTCCATTCTTTCAGGTAGCCCGCACATTCGCCCAGTTTGAAGAAGAAGTGTTCGGATTCGCGCAATTCGGGTTTGGCACCGGAAACGGCGGAATACGGGTTAATCAGTTCGGTCGGGGAATAGGTGGTGCCGCAGACTTCGCAGTTGTCGCCGTATTGGTCTTGGGCGTGGCATTTGGGGCATTCGCCTTTAACGAAGCGGTCGGGCAGGAACATTTGTTTTTCGGGGTCGAAAAGCTGCTCGATGACGCGGCTTTCGATTTTGCCGTTGGCTTTCAGCGCACGGTAAATCTGTTCGGAAAACTGTTTGTTTTCAGGTGAATGGGTGCTGTAATAATTACTATAGCCGATGTGGAAGCCGGTGAAGTTGGCGATGTGCTCTTCGCGTACTTTGGCAATCATGTCTTCGGGCGCGATGCCTTGTTTTTGCGCGGCCAGCATCACGGGCGTGCCGTGAGTGTCGTCGGCGCAGCAGTAGTGGCACTCGTGGCCGCGCAGTTTTTGGAAGCGCACCCAAACGTCGGTTTGGATGTGTTCGACCATGTGGCCGAGGTGGATGCTGCCGTTGGCATAGGGTAGGGCGGAGGTAACCAAGATTTTACGTTGCAGTGATTTGGTCATGATTCGCGGTTTGTTGGAAAGATGGAAATGGGCGGTATTATGCCACAAAGGGCCTGCCCTTAGCAGATGCAAAGGCTACCTGAAATTGAGCTTTGCCGTGCTGAATTGCAACAGCGCTTTCAGGTAGCCTGTGTGCTTAGGGCTGTTTGTTTTGCTCTTCTGTTTTGCTTTTTTCCGGGAACACGAAAGAAGCGGCCACGCCCAAGGCCAGTACCACCAGCACCACCACCAGCGAGGCGTTGGGCGAAATTTCATAGCCGTGTTGGAACAGGTGCTCGGAGGCGGAAAGCGCCAGTTTTACCGCGATAAAAAACAGCAGTGCCACCACGGCTTTTTCCAGGTGCACCAAATAGCCGCGCAGGGCTTCGAGCACGAAATACATGGTACGCAAGCCGAGGATGGCGAACATCATGGCGCTGTACACAATCAGCGGCTCTTTGGATACGGCAATCACCGCCGGTACGCTGTCGAAGGCAAACATCACATCGGAAATCTCGATAATAGCCAAGCACAAAAACAGCGGCGTGGCCACCAGCGCGCCTTTTTTTACCGGCTGCGGGTGGTGTTGCTCCGGATGTTTCAGGTCTTCGCCGGCCGGCTCGAGGCGCACGTCGGGGTTTTGGCGGCAGGCTTCGGTGAGCTCGTGGCCGTGTAGGAAGAAATTGTGCCCGTAGAGGCGCGGCCATACCGGGAAGAAACGGTGTACCCAGCGGTAGGCCAGGTGTTCGGAGTAGTCTTCGTTGGCTTCCTCCTCTTCATCGCGGCGCAGCATCATGACGCCCGTCCAGCCCACCACCACGGCAAACACGAGCTCCACATACGGCCCCAGCGCCATCAGGCCGGTGCCGATGGCCACGAACACCATACGGAACACAATCGCGCCGATGATGCCCCAATACAGCACGCGGTGGCGGTAGGCCCCTGGGACTTTAAACCAGGAAAACACGGCCATAATCACGAATAAGTTGTCCACCGACAGCACTTTCTCCAGTACATAACCGGTGAAAAACAGGCTGGCCATCTCGCTGCCGTGGTGGAACCACAAATAGCCGCCGAACGCCAGCGACACCGCAACCCAAAACACTGACCACAGCGCGGCGCTTTTAAGCGACATGGGCTTGTCGCTGCGGTGGGCAAACAGGTCGATGGCAATCGCGCCCACGGAGAGGACAACGAAAACGGCAACGGTTTCCAGCGGAAAACCTAAATGGGTGGTCATGGGAGGGAATCCTTATGGTGGTGTGTACGGGCTACCTGAAAAACCGGCTATACCTGAACAAACATTTTGTAATACTCAATTTCGCCGCACGCAAACGCAATCACCAGCCGGTCTTCGCTTTGGGGATTTTTTTGCCGCCCATGTTGCCGATGCACACGCCCAGGCCGGGGATGGTGAGGTAGTAGTTGTCTTCCACATAATCGTATTGTTCGTTCCAGGCGGCAATGCTCTCGGCAGAGAACACGGCCAGGCTGTTTAGCGTGGGGTTGGTGTGCTTGTTGCAGATGATGGATTTCAATTTCTTGCCCTGATTTTCATACACCAGCTCGCAGGCAGAGCGGTATTCGGTGGTTTGGCGCAGGATGTTGTCGATTAGGATTTTCGAGGCCTCGCTCCATTCTTGGTTGATGCTGTCGAACGTGGCATCCAGCTGGAAAACGGCCGAGTCGGTGTTTACCGATTCGAAGGGGGTGATGATGAAATCGTTCATATCGGGCAAGTTTTTCTGATTAGGCGGTAGCGGTGTGGCATTGTAATTCATGCTGCCTGCGGCGGCAGCAAAATTTGCATATTGCTGCAAAATGCAGCACAGATTGCCTATCGTATGGGCAGGACGTAATTAAGGCTACCTGAAAACCCACTACACAGAAATTTGCTGTGTAGCGTTTCAGGTAGCCTTTGCTATGGCTTGCTAGCCGGGCTTACTGCTTGGGCGGCAGCTCTTTAGCTAGGTAGAGCCAGGTTTCAATCACCGTATCCGGGTTCAGCGAAATAGTTTCGATGCCTTGTTCAACCAGCCATTTGGCGAAATCTGGGTGGTCGGACGGGCCTTGGCCGCAGATGCCGATGTATTTGTTCAATTTGCGGCAAGCTTTGATGGCCAAATGCAGCATCACTTTCACCGCCGGGTCGCGTTCATCGAACGTGCCAGCAATCGGGCCGCCGCTGTCGCGGTCTACGCCGATGGTGAGCTGGGTCATGTCGTTGGAGCCGATGGAGAAGCCGTCGAAGTATTTCAGATACTGCTCGGCAAGGATGGAGTTGGTAGGCAGCTCGCACATCATAATCAGACGCAGGCCGTTTTTGCCGCGTTCTAGGCCGTTTTCTTTTAGTGCTTTCACCACGGCTTCAGCTTCGTGCAGGGTGCGCACGAAGGGAATCATAATTTCCACGTTGGTGAGGCCCATTTCGTCGCGCACGTATTTCAGGGCGCGGCATTCGAGCGCGAAGCAGTCTTTGAAATCGGGTGAAATGTAGCGGGCGGCGCCGCGGTAGCCGAGCATGGGGTTTTCTTCGTGCGGCTCGTAGATATTGCCGCCGAGCAGGTTGGCATATTCGTTGGATTTGAAGTCGGACATCCGCACGATAACCTTTTTCGGATAGGCGGAGGCGGCGATGGTGGCGATGCCTTCGGCCAGTTTGTCCACGTAGAAATCTACCGGTGAGGCGTAGCCGGCGATGCGCTCGTTAATCTGCACTTGCAGTTCGGCATCTTGGCGGTCGAATTCGAGCAATGCGCGCGGGTGGATACCGATTTGGCGGTTGATGATGAATTCCATGCGCGCCAGGCCGATGCCTTCGCTGGGTAGGCTGGCAAAGCCGAAGGAGAGCTCAGGGTTGCCCACGTTCATCATGATTTTCACTGGCGAAGCAGGCATGTTATCCAACGCCAAATCAATTACTTCTACTTTTAACAGACCGTCATAAATCAGGCCGGTGTCACCCTCGGTGCAGGATACGGTTACGCTTTGGCCGTGAGTGAGCACATCGGTGGCGTTGCCGCAGCCCACTACTGCCGGAATGCCTAATTCTCTGGCGATAATGGCAGCGTGGCAGGTGCGGCCGCCGCGGTTGGTCACGATGGCGGAGGCGCGCTTCATAACTGGTTCCCAATCCGGATCGGTCATGTCGGTCACCAATACGTCGCCGGGCTGCACTTGGTCCATCTCGGCGGCGCTTTTAATTAGGCGCACGGTACCTTGACCGACTTTTTGGCCGATGGCGCGGCCTTCGCACAATACGGCAGATTTGTTTTCGATGCGGTAGCGGCGCAGGGTGCTGTTGCGCTCTTCCTGCGATTTCACGGTTTCGGGGCGAGCCTGCAGAATGTAGAGCTTGCCGTCCAAGCCGTCGCGGCCCCATTCGATGTCCATCGGGCGGCCGTAGTGCTCTTCAATAATCAGCGCGTATTTGGCCAATTCGGTGATTTCTTCGTTGCTGATGGAGAAGCGTTTGCGTTCGGCTTCGTCCACATCTACCACCTGCACAGATTTGCCGGTTTCGGCGGTGTCGGTGAACACCATTTTAATCAGTTTAGAACCCATGGTTTTGCGCAGGATGGCGGGGCGGCCGGCGCGCAGGGTGGGCTTGTGCACGTAGAATTCGTCGGGGTTTACCGCGCCTTGCACCACAGTCTCGCCCAGGCCGTAGGAGGCGGTTACGAACACCACTTGGTCGAAGCCGGATTCGGTGTCGATGGTAAACATTACGCCAGAAGCACCAGCGTCGGAGCGCACCATGCGCTGTACGCCAGCAGACAAGGCCACCATGTCATGTGCGAAGCCTTTGTGCACACGGTAGGAGATGGCGCGGTCGTTATAGAGCGAGGCAAATACGTGGTGCATCGCTTCTTTCACGTTTTCCAGGCCTTGGATATTCAGGAAGGTTTCCTGCTGGCCGGCAAAAGATGCGTCCGGCAAGTCTTCAGCAGTGGCAGAAGAGCGTACGGCCACGGAGATTTGGTCGGTGCCCGCGTCGGCCACCAGTTTATCCCAAGCGGCTTTGATGTCGGCTTCTAGTTCAGCCGGAAACGGAGTATCCAGAATCCACTGGCGGATTTGTGCGCCCACTCGTGCCAGCTCGGCTACATCATCCACATCCAGCGCAGCCAGCGAGGCGGAAATGCGTTCATTCAAGCCGTTGTGCGACAAAAATGCGCGGTAGGCTTCGGCCGTAGTGGCAAAGCCGCCGGGCACGCGCACGCCTTTTTCAGCCAGCTGGCTGATCATTTCTCCCAGGGAAGCGTTTTTGCCGCCCACCTGTTCCACGTTGGTCATACGCAGATTTTCAAACCAGATTACATTGTTGCCAGACATGATTCTATTCCGTCCTGTGGGTAGTTAAGGGAAAGCGGCAGTATTTTAGCCGCTGGCTGGGTTTCTGTCATGGGCTATAGCTGAAGCACATGCTTTTTTCCTGCTGCGTTGGCTCGTCTTGCTGTACTGCCTGTACTGTTGGCTCGTTGCCTTGTAGGAAAACTACACCCAAACCTGGACCGCAAAAGCTGCTAGAATAAGTCGTTTTTAAGCATATTTACGCATCAAAAATTTATTAGGAATCCCACTAGGCTAGCTGAAAGGAACACCAATGCCACCCTGCACACGCCACGCCATCTTCATTTCCGATCGCACCGGCCTCACCGCCGAAGGCATGGGCGACGCCCTGCTCAACCAGTTCGACAGCATCGAATTCAAACGCTTCACCTACCCCTTCATTGATACTCCCGAAAAAGCTGAACGCATTGTGGCCGAAGTGAACAAAATTGCCGACGGCTGCAACCTGCGCCCCATTATCTTTACCAGTATCGTCAGCGAAGACATCCGCCACATCATCCGCAACTGCAACGGCCTGCACCTGAGCTTTTTCGATGCCTTTATCAATAAACTTGAAGAAGAACTCGGCACCCAAGCCGTATTGCAGGTGGGACGCACCCACAGCATCCAAAACACAGAGCGCTACGATGCCCGCATGGAAGCCGTAAACTTCTCCCTCAACCACGACGACGGCGTATCCGCCAAAGATCTTGCCGACGCCGACGTCATCCTCATGGGCGTATCCCGCAGCGGTAAAACCCCCACCTGCCTCTACCTCGCCCTGCAATACGGCATCCGTGCCGCCAACTACCCGCTTACCCCCGACGATTTGGACAACACCGACCTGCCGCGCATGGTTAAGCCCTTCAAATCCAAAATCTTCGGCCTCACCATCGATCCCGCCCGTTTGCACCATATCCGCACCGAACGCCGCCCCAACTCCCAATATGCCAGCCCCGAAAACTGCCGGCGCGAAGTGCGCGAAGCCGAATCCATGTTCCGTCAACACGGCATCCCCCACACCAGCACCACCCATAAATCCGTGGAAGAGCTTGCCGCCGGCATTATGCTCGCCTGCAAACTGCAACGGCGCACATAAACTGCACTGCTGCAATATGAAGAGGCTACCTGAAAATACGGCTTGCCGTTTTCAGGTAGCCTTTTGTATGGCAGGTCGGCATTACCATGCCGATATAGGGCTCCATCTGTTCCTTTGGGTTTCAGGTAGCCTCTAGCAGTACAGCTAGGCCGCCAACTTACTTTGCTATAATCCCCGCATCCAATCCGCTATTCGCCAACCATGCAACTCATCAAATACCTGCAAGCCCAAGGTATCGGCAGCCGCAAACAATGTCGCCAGCTGGTCGAACAAGGGCGCATTACGATTAACGACGAAACTGCCGAACAGCCTGCTGCCGAAATCGAACCCGACCAAGTGCAGCGTCTCGCCATCGACGGCGAAGAGATCGCTGTCATCCCCCTGCCGCACTACTACATCCTGCTGCACAAGCCCGCCGGCTACGAAACTTCGCACAAACCGCGCGACTATCCCAGCGTGTTTTCCCTGCTACCCGACCACATCCGCGCCACCGAGCCGCAAGCCGTCGGCCGGCTCGATGCCGACACCACCGGCGTGCTGCTCATCACCAACGACGGCGCGTTCAACCACCGCCAAACCTCGCCCAAACACCATGTGGCCAAACTCTACCGCGCCACGCTCAAACACCCCGCTGGCGAAGAGCTGTGTGCCGCTCTGCGCCAAGGCGTGCTGCTGCACGACGACAATGAAACCGTATTTGCTGCCGCTGCCGAATTGGAAAATTCGCACAGCCTGCTGCTCACCATCACCCAGGGCAAATACCACCAGGTAAAACGCATGGTGGCCGCTGCCGGCAACCGCGTGGAAGCCCTGCACCGCCTGCGCTTCGGTGATTGGGAGTGTGATGATTTGCTGCCGGGGCAGTGGCGCTTTATCCAGCCCGAGGATTGAGTGGCTCGGGTATTTGAGGCTACCTGAAACAATGTTGGGGCGGGTATATAATGAAAGCACTTCCCTTCTGTACGGCATTAGCCCGCTTTGCCGTACTCTTGTATTCGCGACGGCCTACTGCTTGTGTCGAAAAGTGGATGTAAATAAAAGCTACCTGAAAATTTCAGCTTCGCAGAAACTTGCTGTGCTGCTTTTCAGGTAGCCTTTTCACGTCTTCTCAATCAGTCTGCCTGCCATTTAAAGCTGTGATCGCAGAAGGGCAGGAACAGCAGTTTGGTGGTGCCGACTTGGATGATGTCGTTGCGTTGCAGGGTGGGCTCGCCACGGATGGTACTGCCGTTGAGCATAGCGAGGTTGCGGCTGCTGCCGCGCTCGATGAAGAACTCATTGGCGTGATGGTCATATACCACGACAGCATGGGCTTCGTGGCTGACGGTGTTGTCGCTTTGCGCGCCGAAATCGAGGCAGACTTCGAGGTCGGCGTTGCGCCCGATTCGGTTTTCCCCTTGAATCAGGCGGAAATCTGTGCCGCGCCCTTGGCCTTCGGTAATAACCAGCCAGCCGACCACGGGGAATTCGCACATGCCTTTAGCGCGGGCTTCGGCATCGGGTTGGTTGCTCATGCCGATGATGTGGGTTTTCAAGGCAGGGGCGCTACTTGCCTCGGTGGCGGTGTTATCAAGGATTTGGGTTTTGGCGCTTTGGGCGGCCAGTTGCTGCGAATCGGCAGCGAGCATTTGGGTGCGTTCGTTGGCAGGGGTCGGGGCGGCTGCGGTGTAGGGGCTACCGGAAAAGCCGGAGTCTCCGCAATAGGGGCAGTCGGCCTGTATTGCGGAGTCGTAGTAGTGTTTACCGGCAGCACAGAGAGTCATTGCCATGCTGTGTTCCTTTTATGATTGGGTGAGTTGGTAGGCAATATCGCGGTTGGCCAGATAGATGGTTTGGCCGGAACGCAAGGTGGTGCGGCTGATGCGCTGCTCCAGGCTGTCTACAAAGGTGCCGTTGGTGGATTGCAGGTCTTCCAACACAACGTTGCCGGCTGCGTCTACGCTGATACGGCAGTGGCTGCCGGAGATTTGCTGGCGGTTGATCACCACGTCGTTGCCGCTACTGCGGCCGATGCGGACGGTTTGACCGAGGTAGAGTGCGATGGCGGGCAGACCGGCGCTGAGCGGTTGTAGGGTGGCGGTAATACGAGGTTGGGCGGCTTGTGGCGAGCCCATGCTGAAGCGGGCAATGTTTTCGTCGGCAGTCAGTTGCAATACATCACCGGCGTTTAAAACGGCACGGGTGATTTTGCTGCCGTTTACATAGGTGCCGTTGGTGCTGCCCAAGTCTTCCACCTGTACTTGGCGGCCGTCGAACAGCAGTTGTACGTGGCGGGCGGATACCTGCGCTTGATTGATGATGACAGAGGCAGGTGCGCTGCGGCCGATAATCGTGGGTTTGCCGGCCGGCAAGACGATATTGTTGCCGCCGCAGAGCGCAGTGAGGGTAACGCTACCTGAAGCACCGGCTTGGGCTGGCTGCGGCTGTTGTGCCTGCTGTGCGCCGACGATGCGGCGGATCAACTGGGAGTTGATCGGCGGATTGGAGCCAGCTTTCACTTGTTTTTTCAGGCGCAGCAGATACACGCCGCCGCCGCCGGCCAACAATATCAGCAAACCCATGCCGCTATAAAGCAAGGTAAGCTGGCGCTTGGTGCTGGCGGTGGCACTATCTACGCATTCGTTCTTGATTTGGGTAAATTTAACGTTGTGGTTTTGCAGAATCGGCACAAGTTCGGAGTTGGAAACGGCAATAACAGTGTTGACCTGTTCTTTGTGCGCGCCTTCGTTGGTGCCAACCACCTGGCCGCAGCGGTTTACCAGCGGACCGCCGCTGTTGCCGCCGCTGATAGGGGCGTGGTGTTCCCAGTAGCTGCGGTTTTCGTAGTTTTTAAATTCGCGTTTGAGCGTGCCTTCGGCAATTACCGGTTGGATGTAGGCATCGGGATCGCCGAAGCCGAAGCCGGAGGTAATATCATCGGAAGCACCGGGGAAACCGATGGAAAACACCGGTAGGGTAGGTTGGAGGAATTTTTCGGCAGCCAGCGGCAGCGGTTTGCCAGTGAGGCCGTGCACTTGCAGTAGGCTAAGGTCTTTGGCACTGTCGCTGAAAATCTGCTGGGTGGAAATTAGCTCTAGGTGGGGGGCAATGGTGCGCACCACAAACACTTCCGGCTTGCCCAGCTGTGCCATCTCACCCACATCTGCGTTAGCAACGTGGTCATTGGTTACGAGGTGGCCTTCTGTCGACACCAAATAGCCCGAACCGTGGCCGGCAAAGAGGTAGATTTGGCCGTTTTGTTTGAAGAGGGTAAGGTTCTGCCCGTTTTGTGCGGCAACGCGCACATAGCCGTTGCTGTTGATTTCCGAGAGCATCTGCGGGCTGACCAGCTGCGAGGCGATTTGCGTCGGCAGCGGCACGCCTATCCATAGGCGGTATACCGATTTGGCCGCGCTCAAAACATCGGGCTGATTGGCGCTGGCCTGCCAGGGCAGCATCAAAAGGG
The DNA here is from genome assembly GCF_008805035.1 of Eikenella exigua. Lineage (NCBI taxonomy): Bacteria > Pseudomonadati > Pseudomonadota > Betaproteobacteria > Neisseriales > Neisseriaceae > Eikenella > Eikenella exigua. Next base: position 135,875 of record NZ_CP038018.1, read on the forward strand.
ATAGCAGCAGAAATTTTCGCCAAAAGTGTTTCATAGAGGTTCCTTAATTGATTGTGCAGATGGTGTTATCGGGTTTGCGGCGCAGAGGAGTTAGGCGGCGTCAGTGGTAGCGGCACGGAAGCAGCGGGTGGATTTTTCGGGTTGGATACGACAGAGGGTGGCTCAGATGTAGGGGTAGGAGAGGCCGGTGTATAAGGTTCGGATGTGGCCGGTGCAGAGGTTGCGGATGCGGAGGAAACATCCTCGTTTGGCGGCATGTGCTGGGTGTGGCGGTTGGATGTGAACCACCAGGTGCCAACTAAGAGTGCACCCAAAATAAAGCCAATGATAAGGCCTTTGGCGGGGAAGCTGGGGGTGGATAGTGCGGGCGGGGGGCTACCTGAAATTCGGGTAGAGAGCGTGGACTCGCCGGTGGTAGGGAGGGATTGCGTAGACAGGTCGTGTACTTGGGTAGCGGGCGAGGTTTGTTTGGCAGTTGCCTGTACCAAAAGTAGCGAGGTATTGTCTTGATGCGGATGCCGTTTGGCCTGCACCAGGGCCAGTAGGGTGTTTACTTTGTCTTCGAGGCTACCTGAAGCAGCTATAAGGGTTTGCTCGATTTCCTCATCGCTTAAGGTTTGCACACCGTCGCTGGCCAAGAGCAGTAATTCGCCGGGAGAGAGTGTGCCGGAGGAACAATCGATATGGGCGATGTCTTTGCCCATTACGGCGCTGGTTACGGCATGACGGGCGGGGTGGCGGTCGGCGGCTTCGCTGCTGATTTCCCCCGCAGCGATCATACGTTTGAGATCTTCGGCAAAGGCATGGTTGGCATTGATGCGGCGCAGGCTGCCTTGGTCGTAGGTGTAGAGCGGGCTGTCGCCGACGCTGATGTAGCTGTAGCTGTTGTCAGTTTCGTCTACCACCACGGCGATAACGGTGGTACCCATACCTTCGAGTTCCGGCTGTCGGCGCAGGGTGTCGGACAGGGTCTGGTTGGCTTGGTGCAGGGCTCGGCGCAAATCCTGCTCAGCTTCGTGTAGGCCATGTTGGAAATAGCCTAAAAAGGCAGTTACCACGGTTTTGGCGGCAATTTGCCCGCCGCGCTGCCCGCCCATGCCGTCGGCCAGCACATAGAGTTTGTGCCGGGGAGAAAGCACCAGGTTGCCCAGTGCATCTTGCTGTTCTTCACGTTGGCCGATGTACTGGCCTTGATGGAAATTGATCTGCATAGGTACTCCTTCAGCGGCTATCTGATACCGCAATTGGGCGGCAGACCACCTGAAAACTATGCGGCAGAAGGGACTGGTTTATGGACAGTCGCTGCCGGATACTGTGCCATCGACAAGGTGTTTGCCGTTTTTGTCGTAGAAGGCAATGATAAGGGTGCCGTTATTCTGGATCAGCCACGGGCTGATATTGGGGTCAGTACAGGAGGTTTTAGCCATGGCGGGACCGATAGCACTCTGCAATTCGTTGAGCTGGTCGCTGTTGAGGTCACGGAGATGCAGGTCGGTCATGGTAATCTGCATAATCAGTTCATTGCTACTCTCGACATAGATGGTTTTGTCCCAACGCACGCCGTCGCTGATCATTTGTGGCAGCTGTTTGTTAATTTCGTCGAGATAAGCAGCCGAGATACCGGTGCCGTCATTCTTGTCGCTATCGTTTTCGGCAGGCTGCTCAGGTTGGGTTTGGCTGGCGGGTGGCAGTACTACCGGTGTATCGGCAGCAGTTGAGGCTGTGAGTGGGGAGGCAGGTTCGCCGTTTTTATCACCGTCGCGCATCAGGACGGAAGCGGCGATAACCAGCACTACCAACATTGCTGCAACGATGCTGCCCCACAACAGCCATTTTGATTTACTGCTGGTCGCTGCTGGAGCAGTTTTATGCTGTTTGGGTAGCGTTTTCCCGTGCACGGTGGTTTGTGTTGGGTAAGAGGCTTGGGTGGTATTGCCGGCTTCGGGGAGGGAGGCAGCCTGGGATGGAATTTCTGCCAGTCCAAGCAGTGTCTGCTGCATATCCATAGCATTTTGGAAACGGTTTTCGGCACGCACGTTGAGAGCGTAGTCGATGGCGGCAAGGAAATGATGGCTGTAGCGGTCTTCGTAGCGACTGCCGGCCAGCTTGGGCTGGGTATCTTCTCCGGCGATGCGGGCGGGGGCTTCTTCAATCAGCTGGTGGGTAATGGATTGGTAGATGCAGGCACCGAGACTGTATAAATCCAGTGCGGGCATGAAAACATCGCGCGAGTGGTATTGTTCGATAGGGGCGAATGGAGGGGTAAGGATTTGGGTAAGCGGCCGGCTTTTTTGGCCGACAGCCTGCCGGGCGGCTCCGAAATCAATTAATACCGGGGTTTGGTTTTCGGTGATGAAGATATTTTCTGGTTTGATGTCACGGTGCAGCAGCTGGCGCTCGTGAATATATTTCAGGCCTTCAAGCAAGGGGATAAAAATACCGGCCAGCTCATTTTCACTCGGGCTGGGGTGTTCTTTAATCCATTGGTGCAGGGTGATACCGCGCAGATAGGGCATCACAAAATAGGCGGTGCCGTTGGCCTCGAACAGGTCGGTTACCTTGACTACGTTGGGGTGGCTTAAGCCGTAGAGCAGCTTGGCTTCGTTGAAAAAGCCGTTTAAGCCCCAGTTGAAGATTTCCTGGTCACCGCTGCTTTTGGCTTGAACAGTCAGCTCTTGAACGCGCATGCCGCTGTCGGGCAGGTATTCTTTGATAACGTGTTGCGAGCCGAAATGGATATGTTCGGCCAGATAGGTGATACCGAATGCGCCGGAGCCGAGCACTTTGAGGACGATATAGGTGTGAAGCTGGCTACCTGCAACCAGCGCGTCTGCCCGTTGGACGTTTTGCTGCGTCATAAACACTATCCTTTACCAAAACCTACAAATAATCCACATCAACTGGCATTATATAAAGGAAGCTTGAAACAAGGCAATTTTCGCTGCCAAGCAAAGTGGTTAATTTTTAGGATGTTGGAAACTGGTAATGACTACAGAGAGGTTCTCAATGGATCAATATTAGGGCAGAGTACTGTAGATGGCATCAGGAGTGCTGTGGAGAGGAGTAATGCTGCCCCCGTATTGATTGGGAAAGAGCGGTAAGATAAAGGTTTCCTGTTTTTACATCTTAGCAGCGATTATTGTTATGGCTACCTGAAACTTTTCAGGCAGCCTGTTTCCCCTCTTTCCATTTCATGCTTCAGCCAAACATTACTTTCCCTGCTAATCCTGCCACCATATGAAGCCCCACCGTTTGCCTATATAATCGACGCCATCACACACCGCACGGAAAATCATCATGCTTCCTTTGCTCACTGTTGCCACCAATGCCGATTGGCTCGACCAACTCGGTACTAATCTGCACACCTTTTTGCTCAGCCTGTTTTCGCGCGAGGAATTTGGGCTGAACCAGCTGCTCGGCAGCTTATCCAAAACGCTTGGTTGGGTGGATTTGGTGTTGGCGTTGGCTTTGCTGGTAGGGGCGTATCTCCTCTCCGGCCGGTTGCTGGGCAAGATGCCGGCGGAAGACGGCAAGCCGCATTTTTTGCGCCATATCGGGCGCCGCATTGCTTGGCCTCTGTTGATGCTGCTGGGCGGGGCGTTGGCTTTGGGCGGCTGGTTTGCCTTTTTCGGGGCAACGGCGGTGTGGCTACGCCTGCTGGTGATGGCGGCACGTTGGATGATTTTGATTCGGGTGGTGCTGGCGGTGTTTCATTCGGCGATTCCGGCCAACCGTTTTTCCGAGCGGATGGAATCTTCGCTGGCCGCTGCGCTGTGGGGCGCGTTTCTGCTGTGGGCTTCGGGCATTGACGATTTGATTCTGGCCTGGCTGCGCGGCTTGCAGTTTTCAGTTGGTTCGGCGCGGCTTTCGCTTTATACCGTGCTCACCGGATTATTGTGGGTAGGCGTGATGCTGGTGGGCGCGATGTGGCTGTCGCGCTATATCGATGCGCGGCTCAAAGGTAGCACGCGGCTGGATCCGAACCTGCAAATCGTGCTTTCCAAACTGACGCGCTCGCTGCTTTTGGTGTTGTCGGTGTTGATTGCGCTGCCGCTGGTGGGCATTGATTTAACCGTACTTTCTGTGTTCGGCGGCGCGTTGGGCGTTGGCTTGGGCTTCGGCTTGCAGAAGATTGCCAGCAATTATGTGTCGGGCTTCATTATTTTGGGCGACCGCTCGGTGCGCCCGGGCGACCGGCTCACGGTAAACGGCTTCACCGGCTACGTGACGCAAATCACTTCCCGCTTCGTGGTGCTGCGCAGCGGCAACGGGCAGGAGGCGCTGATTCCGAACGAAACCTTCATCACCTCCACCGTAATCAACGAATCCTACACCGGCAAATCCCTGTGGCAGAGTTTAGACGTTCAGGTAGCCTACCATACCGATTTAACCCAAGCGATTGAGATTCTGCAGGAGGCTGCTGCCGCGCAGGAGCGCGTGAAGGCTGATCCGCCACCTAAGGCCTATCTGATTGATTTCGCGGATAATGGCATCAATCTGCGTCTTGGCTTTTGGGTGCGCGACCCCGAAAACGGCTTTCTCGGCCTTAGCTCGGCCATTTTGCTCACCGTGTGGCGGCGGTTTAACGAAGAAGGCATCGAATTCCCCTTCCCGCAGCGTGAAGTACGCATTCTGAATCAAGACCTCTCCCCCGATGCTGCCGCTCTGCTCAAAGCCGGCTATCAGGCGCAGGGCGATACCGCCTCCGACGAATTTGCCAACGCCAATCCCGAGCCGGCCGAGTCATTGGAAAGCCAAGAGGACGCTCAGTCATGAGCAGCCCCTCCTACAAACGCCCGGAATCCGTGCTGGTGGTGCTGCACGACGGGCAAGGCTGCGCCCTGATGCTTGAGCGCGTGTCCCCGCCCGGCTTTTGGCAATCCGTAACCGGCAGTCTGGAAGAAGGCGAAACCCCGTTTGCCACCGCCCTGCGCGAAGTGGCCGAAGAAACCGGCATCCTGCTCTCGCCGGAAGAGCTCAAAGACTGGCACACGCAAAACGAATACGAAATCTACGAACATTGGCGCCACCGCTATGCCCCCGGCGTTACCCGCAACACCGAACACGTCTTCTCCGCCCGCATTCCCGCCGCCGGCCCCGTGAGCCTTTCCGCGCGCGAGCATCGTGCCCACCGCTGGCTGCCGCTGGCCGAAGCCGCCAGTCTTGCCTTTTCCCCTTCCAACCGCGAAGCATTGTTGCGTCTGGCCGCCGAAACCGGGGGCAGGCTACCTGAAAAATTGACTGCCCCATCGCTTTGATAGATGATGGCAGTCATTACCCCAAACGAGCCTTGTTATGGATACCCTGCTGCAAGAAGTTACTCAACACCTCGCCCAACGCGGCGAAACCATCACCTGCGCCGAATCCTGCACCGGCGGCTTGCTCGCCGCCGCGCTCACCCGCCTGCCCGGCAGCTCCGCCTGGTTTGAAACAGGCTTCGTTACCTACAGCAACCACGCCAAACAGCAGCTCCTTAATGTGAACGCCGCCACCCTCGGCCACTACGGCGCAGTGAGTGAAGAAACCGTGCGCGAAATGGCGCTGGGCGCACTCATCACCACCAAAGCCGACTATGCGCTCAGCATCTCCGGCATCGCCGGCCCCGACGGCGGCAGCGAAGAGAAACCCGTGGGCACGGTTTGGTTCAGCCTGGCCACCAAACAGCGCATCTGGGCCAAAGAGCAGCACTTTGAAGGAGACCGCGAAGCCATCCGCACCCAAGCCGTGCGCTTTGCCCTGATACTGATGAAAAAGTATTTGGAGCGATAGCCCGGCAGGGTTGATTGGAATGGAAAAGGCTACCTGAAAATTTCAGGTAGCCTTTATTCATGCCGTCAGCCCTACGCCTTGGGCAGGGTAACGCCGGTTTGCCCCATGTATTTGCCTTTGCGGTCTTTATAGGAAGTTTCGCACACTTCGTCGCTCTCGAAGAAGAGGACTTGCGCCACGCCTTCGCCGGCATAGATTTTGGCGGGCAGGGGGGTGGTGTTGGAGAATTCGAGGGTAACGTAGCCTTCCCATTCCGGCTCGAACGGGGTGACGTTTACGATGATGCCGCAGCGGGCATAGGTGGATTTGCCCAGGCACACGGTAAGCACGTTGCGCGGGATGCGGAAATATTCCATTGTGCGCGCCAGCGCGAAGGAATTGGGCGGGATGATGCAGCAGTCATCTTCCACGGTGACGAAGTTTTTCGGATCGAAGTTTTTCGGATCGACGATGGTGCTGTTGATGTTGGTGAAGATTTTGAATTCGTTGGCACAGCGGATATCGTAGCCGTAGCTGGAGGTGCCGTAGGAAATAATGCGCCGGCCGTCTTGCTCTTTGATTTGTTTGGGCTCGAAGGGCTCGATCATGCCGTGCTCTTCGGCCATGCGGCGGATCCAGCGGTCGGATTTGATGCTCATGGTGTTTGTCCTGGGTTGGGTTGGTTTGAGGGGAGGCTACCTGAAAGTGCTGCTGAAGTTTTCAGGTAGCCTTATTCTATTATTCTTCGTCTGCTTCTTTATTCTTCGTCTGCTTCTTCGCTGGGCGGATAAAATCCTGCTGCCGCACCGGTTCGCCTTGTTTGAGCTCGCACAAGCCACATGTCGCCAAACTCTTCGCCCACGCCGCGCACGAAGAAATGTATACGGGGGAAGGTTTGGGCGATGTGGGCGAACAAAGTCGATAATCAGGCCAGAATAGAGGCCGTTGAAGCCAGCCTCCATCGGTTGATTAACAGCGGCTGCTACATCATCCAGCACATCGGGGTGGATATCCATTTGCTCCAGCCATTTTTCGGCCACAGGCAGAATATCGTCTACCGACAAATTGCCTTGCACATAGTTGCTATCGTCCCAAGTACATTCAACGCGGGTGTAGTAACTCATAGCAGATTCCTTCTTTATTTTCAGGTAGCCTTTTGGCGCAGCAGGCTACCTGAAAAATGGGTGTTTAATCCTGCCAGCCGCCTAGAAGCGATACCAATTCCTGCAGCAGGGTAGAGAGCGCTTCGGCCATCAGGATTTGCGAGGCAAAGGCCAGGCTGGCGGCATCGTCGCCGTGGTTTTCGGCCTCTTCCTGCAATACGTCTAAATACTGGATGCGTTTGAGAGTGAAATCTTGGGTGAGCACGAAGGCAATCTGATCACGCCACACGAGGCCGAGCTGGGTAACGGTTTTGCCGGTTTTTACGTGTTGCACCACTTCATCGGCGGTCAAGTCCTGTTTCGACACGCGCACGGTGGGTGCGGCATCGCCTGTGCCTTTGAGTTCACACATATCATCGAGCTCAAAGCCGCCGCCACATGCGCCGGCGAGTAGCCATTCGGTCATCAGGGAGGAGGGCGATTGTTTGGTGTTCGGCAGCTTGGCCTCGAGCCCGCCCAAGGCTTCGCGCAGCTTGGCCAGCAGGTTTTCCGCACGGGTGGCCGAGGCTTGGTTTACCAGCAGGAAGCCGCTGCGCGTGTTGCACACGGCCTGCGTTTTGCTGCTGCGGGTGAAGGCGCGGGGCAGCAGGTCGTCCGTAATTTGCTCTTTGAGCTCCTGCTTTTCTTTGCGCCCCACGGTACGCGCTTCGGCTTCTTGGATTTCGGTGATTTTGTCGTCCAAAATCTCTCGGATCACGCCGGCGGGCAGCACTTTTTCGGATTTCTTCAGCGCCACACTCCAAGTGAAATCGGCAGGAAACACCAATTCCGGCGAAAACCCTTCCGGTGGGGCAAAGCCTTCGCCAAACCAGTCCAAACCCTGCGGCGGGGCAAATTCGGCCTCTTGCAGCTTGGAGGACAAGGTTTCCAAATCCGGCAGTTTGTCTTTGTTTAGGGGATAAAAGCTGACTTGTTTAAACCACATTTTGCTTGCTGTTTCAGTTTGTTTCAAAACGCGGCATTATACTGCCAAGCAGGCTTAGAAAGCTATTTGGAACGATGATTACTAAGACCGGCAAGAGAAGAAAAACCAAAGTGAAAACGGGGGAAGAAGAGTGGTGCTACACCTACAAAAATCTGAGGGAGGTGCTTATGGCAGTCTGAAACGAAACCCGCCGTATCTGGGTGATTTTGCAAAGAATAAGGAACTGATGATGCCTAACGTTATCAATATATTGGAGAGCAAATTTAGTGAAAATAAAGGCTAAAATCACTATCAGGCTGGGATGAAATTATGTACTAAAAGACTATTTATAATAATTTTATTTTATGGCTAGAGAAAGGACAAAAGAGATGGAAAACCCATCCTTTTGTCCATTGAACTAATTTTTCATACAATACGGCGAGCCGCAGTAGTGCAGAATCAGGCAAGGCTAGCTAATGCTCCCAGTAATTTTAAGTATCCTCCCATATAAAAAAGCCGTCTGAATAGTTCAGACGGCTTTGCTACTACTACAGCCTTAGAAAATCTCGCGCCAAGAGATACGGCGGATTGAGGGGGTTTCTGGCAAGTAAACTTCGTGTAAGTTCACATTACCCTGGCTATCTTTTGTTAAGAGCAGCAATTTACCGTCGGTTGTTTTCAACAAGAGAGGAGAACCCACTGCATTCAGCTGTTTGCGGTATGAGGAGCCGTTAAAGTTGCCATCGAAGAAGCCTCTCAAGCCGGAGCCAGTTACCGCATTCAGCGGATAAGTATAACCAGAAGATTGAATTACGTTACAAGATAAAGCCGGGTTACTGCCATCAATGAAAGTATTTACAATCAAATATTTACCTCTCTCCAGGTAGGGGTTGTAAATTACTTGCTCATATTCAACTTTGCCATTGATAGTTACTCGAGTTAAGTCTAAATACCAACCTGATTTGGTATTCCAATCAACGTTCATATTACTCAACTGATCTTTTTTACCACCTTCATGTATTACTTGTGCTTGCATTTGGCTACGATTTACCTGAGCTGCAGTGGTTCCAGCAGCGGGATTAAAAGCCAAAGCCGTTTTGTCGCGGATACCATAGATACTTTGTTGGCCGGTGGCGTAAGTGGTTTTTGTACCCAAGTAACCCTCTTTGCGCATGCCTGTACCAAAGTTCAGAATAACGTCGCCAGAAGCACCATTTCGTCCCATGCGAGTTACAATAATTTTGGTGGAAATTGGTTGAACAGCGGGGGCAGTAAAGAGCTTCTGCGGTTGCACAGTCCAACCATTACTATTTTGGGATAGAAGGTTAAAGCGCCACACATTGCCTTTTATGTCACCTGCATAAGCATAATCGTAGATGTTGTCCCCATCCAAATCCACAGGGGTAACATAAGCAATACCGTTGGGAGCATCAGGTGTGCCTGCTTCTCCCGTACTGATGAATTTGAAAGAAGGCTTACCAGTACTTTGGTTGATGGACATTACATAAATACCAGCCGGACCGTTGGAGGCGGTACAGTTACCGTTGGCAGCATCAGTGGTGGAACACCAGCCATTACCGAATACAGCGCCCCAGTTGCCATCATGGAAACGGCCGAAGACGGGTGTGCCGTAGGTGTTACCCAAATTGCTCCATTCTCCTCCGGAAGAGCGAGACCATTCGCCTATTACATTGGATGCATTGAAGGAATCGGGGTTGGTAACATCCAGAGCATAGATGGTATCGCCACCGGCTCCCAAGCCACCCATAACCCAAGTGTGCCATGAGCCTCCGTAGAACACGTCTCCAGTGCCTACAGGGGCATCGTTATAGTAGTTGTGGGCATACTGTGGGCTGAAGAGATCCAAGCCTGCATTGGTTTTATTGTGAATCCGTGATAGTACAGCACCGGGGATGTAGGCAAACATTTCTTGACCGTCATTGTTTGCGGTCTGGAATTGCCCGGCTGCGTTATAGCTACCGCTGCGGAAGGCATGCAGGAAACCGTCATTCGAACCCGCATACACAATATTGGTGCGTGTGCGGTTCGAATTGGCAAAGGTGGTGTAAGGTTGACCATTGTTTTCCTGCATGGCTGCACCTAGATAACGCGAATCGCGCCAACGGGGAGCAGATAGATAATTCTTGTTATTCGGATACCCTAACCATACCGGGCTGGAGTTGATGATATCGCCTAACAGTTTTTTGCGGGGACGGAAGACGCCGTTGGGCTGACCGACTTCCCGGCTTGTATCGCCCTTCAGATAGGCTAATCTGGCTTCGCCCATGCCGGCAGGCTCGCCAGGGGATGACAAGGCAGCCTGTTGCGAAGGACTGATGTTTGACCACTCCAATGCGGCACCCGCTGTACCAGTCCAAGTAAAGAATTTACGCACGGGCTGTTTATTAACAATTTGGTTACCTTTTCTCTCGCATGGGCCGCCGGTTAGAACGCACGCAGCATCCCAGTTGGCACCAGGCTGCACCGCATAAGTTCCATTGGGTTTACGGAGAATGTTTTGTGCCGTTAAGTTGCCATACCAGTGCACTTTGTTGAAGAAAGATAGATAAACCTGTGAATCAGATGCTAATTTTGCATCAGGCAGATTTACGTCTGCAGAACCTTCAGATTGAGTGGCCGGGGTGGCTTTGAAGCACAAGACTTCGTGGTTGTTATGAGCGCCACCTGTTGCCCCCATAAATCCAAAGCGGAAACTTTTTGGCAATGGACCATTTGCGGCCACAATATCAAAATCTGTCATTACCGGTTGGAAGTCACCACCGTTATAGCTAATCCATACACTAGCTTTGCCGTTCGGCGTGATACGGATTTTATATAACATTGGAACTGCTTGGTCACGCGAATGGGCAGATTCTGTGGCAAATCGCCGAGGTAGTTGTTTATGGGCAAAATACTGATAATTATATAATTTTAATCTTGGATCTGTTGCTTTATCACTTAATACAAGAGCCCCTTGGCCTGAAGGCAGGTATGCGGAATCAATGGTTAATTGACCGGTTTTGCATACATTGACAAATCTACGATAAGACGGAGCATTAATAGCCCACTGCCCGAATCCAGCTTTAGAAGTCCATAAGTTAGTCCAGTTGTTTTGTACGGATGCAGGTACAGTGCCCCACCCAAACTTAGTATAAATCTCCTGCAACAAATGTTTACTGATATAGGTATGATTAATGGAGCCCGCACCGCGAATACCAATCGTATTTGGCAACCGTTGGCTCAAGCCTGGCGCACCAGTAGTAGTATTATCATGCTTGTAAACAAAGTTACCCCACTCATCAATACCGATACCCATGTATCCGCCATAAACACCACTAAAAATCGGGTTTTCATTGGTACATGAATAACCAATTGAACCCCCTGATGCCCCTAACGTAGCCGGTTTACTACCATCGGCCAAGAAGAAGGTCATGCCGTCGGCACCACTACCACCCCATGTGTAGGTAATAAAAGTAATTTCCACACCTTCTTGGGTGCCAAAAGTGAAATCTGAAACAATGCCGCCAACTACTTGGTTTTGCGCAGGAGTTAGGCGCAAGACCCCTTTGCCCAGATTATCTTGAACCCCGGTACATCTAGGAGGAGAGCCAGCAACTGTAGCTGTAGGTTTGGATGATTGAGTTCCCGCAGTCAGACAAGCGCTATTAATTACTGTGGGTGAGGGAGAGGACGGATCCCAAGGATTTTTAAAGCCATCGCCCGGCAGCGGCATCAACCATTTATTAGTAGTTGTTCCGCCGGAAAAGTTTTCTTCAATTACGCCGTTAAAAGGGGTATCACCATGCACTTGTGGTATATAAACCGCCATCAGGGCGGCTACCAATGCCTGATAAGTCGGGGTGATTCTTTTTCCGACGTTGGCTTGCTGTTTTCTCGTTGTGGTTTTCATTTTTAAAACTCCCGCGGATATATATAGACACCGTGTAAGCCCTAGTCTTACTGGGCGAATTCGGCGCGTCCTGTAAACACGTTATATTTTGATTGATTGAATTTTTGTTAAATTTAGCCAATAACTGCCATACCGAGAACGGAATGCTCTACCTTGTATGGCAAGCAATTTCGATACCATGCTGCTTGCAGATAGAAGGATTAACAAATTTTTAAAAATAACTGGTACATAAGTAGTATGATAAAGCGTTCTTGGTCTTTTTGGCAAGTTGGCTTAAATTAGGAAACTTGTAAGGTATAGAAAATCAGGAGGATTGGGAGATTGCCTGATGACTTGGGAAGTTTACGAACCCGCTTCACCCACCGGCTGAGGCTTGGCGGGGTTGTTGTTGCAATAGTTTGGTTAATAGGTAACTTTTCTGGTTATCTGCTGTTTTTGCCTTTCTTGGGCGTCAGGATTTTTTGTCCATTGCCGGAGAGCCTGAGTGTTGTGGTTGTTTATTGAGTCACTCTGACCTGTGGGTTTGCCCAATTTGCTGTTAGCAAACGGCGTATGTTGGATATTGCAAAGATTGCCTGCCGTTGTTTGTCAGAAAGGGCGGGGTAGAGAGGCGGTGAACAGGTTGCCTGAAACTATTCTTACCGGTTTTAGGCAGCCTTGATTCTTGATTGCTAGATGGTGCCGAGTTCAAACTGTGCCAATCGGGCGGCATCGACATTTGGGGCACCAGGGTTCATTTTTTCTCCCAAAGGGGGTTTCAGGTAACCTCATTCAAGCGTGGAGGCTACCTGAAAAATGCGGCGGCAAGACGCTTTATCGGTTGCTGCTGTTGTAGCGTTGCAGGCTGCGCTGTACGGGGGTTTTGATGGAAGCGCAGTATTGTTCGTGGTCTTTGCCTGCAGTTTGGCTGTTGAGGAAGGCGCGGGCTTCGGCTTTGCTCACCAGACTTTCGCAGCTGCCTTGCCCAAACTGTTTCATAGCGGCGAAGAAAGCGTTTTTATAGCGTTCGTCTTGGGCGGCGGTGCTGTCGCAGGCAAAGGTGTGGATGGTGATTTGGAAACCATCTTTCAGGTAGCCCAGGCATTGCTGTTTGCTGGCTTGGACGGGCTCGGCTTGGGCAAGGGCGGGGAGGAGAGCGGCAGTAAGGAGGGCTAGGGTACGGAGTTTCATTGGAGGAGTTCCTTGTATGTGGCTGGGAAGAAGAGGCTACCTGAAAATTGCTTTTCAGTTTTTCAGGTAGCCTGTGGGTTATTTGACGTTGCGGTAGCGGTGGGCAATGCCTGGCAGTTCATCTTTGACGGCTGGGCAGAACAGGCGGCTGGTCTGACCTAGCCGCTGGAGTTCAAGATTGATGGCGGCTTGGGCTTCGTCTTCGTTGACGATGTCTAGGCAGCTGTCGTGCTCAAATTGGGTCTGGGTGTTTTTGAAGGCGGTTTGGTAGCGCTCCTCGGTGGCGGCATCGGGACGGCAGGCTTGGGTGAAGGCGGAGAGGTTGTTGCCATCGACAACGTAGCGCAGGCATTGGGCTTTTGCGGCAGCGTGTTCGGCAGCTTGGGTGCTGTCTTGCGGGCTGTTGTCTTGTGGCTCGGGGTTAGGCTGCGGGCGCTCTTGGGTGTGGGCGGGTTGTTCGTTACCTTGCTGGCGGGTTGGCCGGCTGTGCCGGATTGGGGATTGGGTGGTGTTGTGTCCGGTATTGCGCTGCTGGCGGGCGTTTGTGCGGGTGTTGGCAGGTTTGGTTTCCTGTTGTTGGCGCGAGTGTGCCCGACCGGTGGCAGGCTTGTTGTTGTCGTGCTCCCTGCTTTGGCTGTTGCGACCACGGGCGGGTTTGGCTTCTTGCTGCTGGCGTGAGTTGGCGCGGCCGTTGGCTGGTTTGTTGCTGTCTTGGGTTCTGTTTTGACTGTTGCGGCCTCGCTGGGGTTTGTTGTCTTGCGGTTTGGAAGATGAGTTTCTGCCGGAGGAGGCGCGCTCTTGAGGCCTGCTCTGCGCGGGTTTGGATTGGGATGCACGGCCGGATGAGGGTTTGGCGGGGGCCGCGATGGCGAGTGCGGGAAGGACGGCGGCAAGGGTGGCGAGGGTTTTGAGTTTCATGGAGTTTGCTTTATGGCGTTGTGGGAAATGGGTTTGATGGATTTCAGGTAGCCTGTCAGCTATTTGGCTGCCCCCTAATCTACCGGATTGGGGCGCGGGAAGGCATATATCTGGCTACGGCCGGGGGCAGGATGTCGAATCATAGCGCAAGGCAGATGAGAAGGCGATAGTTATGATGGCTGTGCCCGTTTGAATTTTCAGGTAGCCTTTAAATTATTCTTGCCGCTGCCACAACACAAATGCTTCATGCTTCTCGCGCGGGCGGTTGGCGCTGGCGAGTTCGGCGGCATCGGGCACGGATTCGTGGCGCAGGGTGGCGACGAAGCGGCAGTTTTCGCCTAAGGGGTAGCGGCCGTATTCCTGCCAGGCGTGACGTACTACGGGATGCCGCGCGGAAACGCAGGCATCGGCCGGCAGTTCGGCTTCCAGCCGCTGCACCACGGGGCGGTAACTTTTGGCCGCATCCAGCCAGGGCAGGAACAGGGTGAGGATGAGCGACCAGCACAGCGTGAGCCCGGCCGCCCAGTTGGTAACCGCCTGCCGGCCGCGCACGTATTTGCGCGTAATCGCCAAGAGCCACACCGGCGTGAACAACACGGCCACGATAACCGGGAAATAATCGATATCCCGCTGATAATACGGGCTGAAATAAGCTGCACGTTCGGCCAGCTTGGCCGGCCAGCCGAAGTTCATGGCGAAAAAGCCGAGCCACACAAACAGCGCCAGCGAACCGAACGTCATGATGCCGAACCAGTTGAAAAACGCCGCCGCGCCGCGCCGCAACTGGTCGGCCTGTGCCGTTGCCGCCAACACCAAAGGCGGCAACAGCAACATTAAATGGTCTTCCATGTGCTGCGGCGAGGCGGCCAGCACGAGGCCGAACACAGCCAGCCAAATCAGGCACAGGCTGTTCCAGCCGTGGCACGGCAGGCGGCGCTGGCGGTAGAGCGTCCACAAGGCCAGCGGCCAGGCCGGGAAGGCAAACCACAGCAGGTTTTTCAGATAATAAGCGGCGGAAAAACCGAAATCCAAGCGGGCGAAGCCGCCGAACGGCGCGAGCGCGTGATACCGCCACCACTGCAGGAAGGCCTCGTGCGACAAACCATTGAGCACCAGCGGCCATACAAACAGCAGAGGCAGCGTCAGCCCTGCCGCCGCCAAAAGCGTGAGCCAGAAGCGTTTGTTGTGCCAATGCGAATCCAGCAGCAACAGCGCCGTGGTGAGCATCACGCCCAACAGCGGCAACAGGCTACCTGAAAGCGACAATACCGTCCAACCCAAGAGCGTGAGCACAATCGCCTTCACCGTTTTCTGCCGCGCCATTGCCAGCGCGTAGAAACTCAGGCTTAAGCCGCACAGGGTAACGATTTGCCCGCCGATGAAGTGGCTCATCATCAGCAGACCGGGGCAGCCGATCAGCACCAGCACCGCCGTACGCCCGTTGCGCCGCCCCAAAAGCATCCGTCCCGCGCCGCCCATGGCCGCGAGCGACACCGCCGCGAGCAAGGCGTTCACCATGCGCACCGCCTCATACGGCGGCAGATGGCCGAACAGTTTCAAAAACAGCAGGGAAAGCCACATATACAGCGGCGGCACATCCCAAAACAGCGCCCCGCCATCCTGCGGCAGCCACCACTGCCCGCCCTCCGCCGCCTGCCGGATGACCGCATACACCAAGGTTTCGTCTTGCCACAAATCGTGCGCGAACACGCCCGGCCACAGCCAGACAAAAGCCAGCAGCAGCAAGAGCCAGGGCCGCTCGTAAGTGGGCGGTTCGGGGCGTTGCTCGGGCGGAACGTAGGTTAGCATGGGATGTTTGGCAGGAAATTCAAATTGGGCGCTATTGTATAGCAAAGTGCGGGGCGGGGGTGGATAGGCGGGAGGCTACCTGAAAATGGAGCGGCTACGAAGTGAGCATATGGCAGGGCAGGGTGGTGCTGTGCCGCCGTTTGGCTGCGTTTATCAGCTTTCAGGTAGCCTGCCGGGTTCAGTTGGCGCGGCGCAGGTAGGTGGCGAAGCGGGGAGTGCCTTTGGCGGTGAAGCCGCGGTATTTGTAGGTGATGCGGCTGCCGATTGGCGGCGGGTTGCGGCGGTCGGCGTCTTTGAAACCGGAGCCGATGCGGAATTCGCCGGTCTCGTTGCGGCAGGACACGGCGCCGAGCAGGCCGGCGTTGCGGCCTTTGCCTTCGTGGTGGGCGGTAACGGTGCATTCCGCGTCATGCGCGCTTTTGAGCTTGAGCAGGTTGTCGCTGCGGCCGCCCTGGTAGGGGATATTGGGGTTACGCAGCATCACGCCCTCGCCGCCTTGGGCTTCGATTTGGCGCAGGAATTGTTGGGCATGGGCGGCATCGCGCACGGGGGTTTGCGGAATAACGGCGATTTTGGCCTGCGGGTGGGTGGCGAGGTGGCGCTGCACGAGGGCAAGACGCTGATACAGGTTGCCCGGGGCTTGGGGTGCATCGAAAACGTGCAGCTTGATGCCGTTCCAATCGCCGTTGGCGCTGCGGACGGCGGCGGAAATCTGCTCGAATGCGCCACGCCGGCTATAGAGCTCGCCATCGAGCGGATAGGGCGGGAAATCGCGGGTAAAACCGGCAGGCGGGGAGAAGGGGGTGGCCTTGGCGGCTGATGAGCCTGCGCCCATCCCAATAGGCGCGCACGCCATCAAGCTTTTCGCTCATCGCCCAGCCGGCAATGTTTTGGCCGCTGTATTCTTTGGCCAGGATAAGGTTGGGCGCGGCGTGCAGGGCGGGGGCGAGCAGAAGGACGGCGAGGAAGGGGAGGAGTGATTTCATGGCGGTGCTTCGCTTGGATGAGATAGTTAAGGCTACCTGAAAATGTTGGTTTTGGCGAGGCGGAAAGCCATTTTACAGTTTTCAGGTAGCCTGAAAGGGATATACGGCAGAAAACGCCTACCAATGCCTTGTATGGCCGGAATGGGGTTCTCAGGGGGTAGGCTGCTTTTGGGCGGCCTGCTGCCATGCAGTTACTTGCTCGATAAAACCTTGTTTTTCGGCTTCATCAGCAAAAATGCTGTGCGGCAGGACGATGAACGCGCTGCCGAAAATCAGGAGGATATCGCCCTTTACGGTTTGCACGCTGTCTAAAGTTGCCCAGCCGAACCATGATTCGTGCTGCTGCGGGTAAGTTTGGCGGCAGCCTGCGCTGTCGGCGCTGAAGCGGCTTTCGTGCAGCAGGTAGCTGCGGCAGTAGATATATTTCAGGATTCGGCGGTTGAATATGCTGCTGATAATGCAGATCAGGAGAAAGCCGACTGCGACAATATTAACCGCTGTTGTGTTGGCATGTATGATGGAGCCGAGCGTACCTTCGTCTAAATAGCATTCTTCCAGCAGGGCGGACAGTTGGGTTTGGTTGTGGAACAGCAGAAAAGACATCGCCAACACAATAATGAGGAGCGGCAGATAAAAGCACAGCAGCGGCGAATATTTGCGCGGCGCGGTTTTGCTGTAATACCTCATCTGGGCATATGCGCCTTTCAGGTATTCCTCGGGCGTGGTCGGCACGGTGTAGCTGTATGTTAAGGGTTTGGACATGGGGTCCTCTGTTGGAATTTCGTTTATATTTGTTTGATTCTTAATTGATGCCCACAGGCTACCTGAAAGCGCGGTTTCAGCGCAATTTCTGCAAAAACGGATTAAACGCGATTTCCCACAAAAAGCCATCGGGGTCGGCGAGGTAGCCGCTGTAGCCGCCCCAGAACACTTTCTGCGGGGCTTTGATGATGTTGATGTTTTTTGCGGCAAACCCGGCAAACAGTGCGTCCACTTCGGCTTCGCTGCCCACGTTGTGCGCCAAGGTAAAGCGTGGGAAGCCGCTGCTTTGCTCCGGTATTTGTGCGTCGTGCGCCAGGGCGGCTTTGCCGAACAGGGCGAGCAGCAGCGCGTTTCCGGCCTGGAAAAATGCAATATTTTCGTTGCTGTCGGCCGTTTCCTGCCAGCCGAATACCTCCCGATAAAAACGGCGCGATTCGGCAAGGTCGGCCACACCGAGCGTAATGTAGTTGATATGTTGTTCCATCGGTTTTCCTTTTGGCTGGAAGAGATATTGAGAGGCTACCTGAAAAGCGGTTCTGCGTTTTCAGGTAGCCTTTGCCATGCCGCGCTTTACGACGAGGCGAAGGCTTCAAACGGCACGGCGAGCAGGGGTTCGGCACCTTGGCGGATGCGTTCGGCGCAGGCGTGGGCTTGGGGCAGAACGTAGGCGAGGTAGGCGCGGGCGGTGTGCTGCTGGGCTTGGCAGAATGCGCTGCCGAAGCGTGCTTCTGCATTGCGGGCGGCGAGGAAGTTTTGCGCCAGGGCAGCCGCGCCGAGGGTGAGGGAGATTTGCTCCAGATAGGCGGCGGCGTTTAGGGCGGTGGCGGCGGGGTTGGTTTCGTGCTGCTGCACGAGGAGGGCGGTGCTGCGTTCGGCCAATTCAAGGGCGCGCTGGAGCGGTTCGGCGGTGGCGGGCTCGATGGCGGTGAGCTCGTTGGCGGTCTGCTGGGCTTCGGCGAGCAGGGTGCGCACGAGGCTGCCTTTGTCGGACACGGTTTTGCGGGCGAGGTCGGCGGCCTGCACACCGTTGGTGCCTTCGTAGATGGCGGTGATGCGCACGTCGCGCACGAGCTGGGCGATGCCGGTTTCTTCTATATAGCCTGCGCCGCCGAATACTTGCATGGCCAGGTTGGAGAGCACGGTGCCGTTGTCGCTGCACCAGGCTTTAACGATGGGGATGAGGTAGTCGAGCCGGCCTTTGGCGGCTTTTTTGGCGGCGGGTTCGGGGTGTTGGTGCGAGGCATCGAGCGCGGCGGCGGCTTGAAGATACAGGGCGCGCTGGGCAGCGATGGTGGCTTTTTGCACCAGCAGCATACGGGCGACGTCGGGGTGGTGGATGATGGTGAGCGGGGTGCCGTCGGGCGCGCTGCCTTGGATGCGCTCGTGGGCGTAGGCCAGCGCGAGCTGGTAGGCGGCTTCGGCCACAGCGTGCCCTTCGATGCCCACGCCCAGGCGGGCGTGGCTCATCATAGTGAACATATAAAGCAGGCCGCGCCCGGCTTTGCCGATGAGGTAGCCTTCGGCTTCGTCGAACTGCATCACGCAGGTGGGGCTGGCGTGGATACCCATTTTGTGTTCGATGGCGGTGGCGGACACGCCGTTTCTCCCGCCGATGCTGCCGTCGGGCTGGATTTTGTATTTGGGCACGATAAACAGCGAAAGGCTTTTGATGCCGGAGGTGGTGCCGGGCAGGCGGGCGAGCACGAGGTGGATGATGTTTTCGGTCAGTTCGTGTTCGCCCCAGGTGATGAAGGTTTTCTGGCCGCTGATGCGGTAGCTGCCGTCTTCCTGCGGCACGGCTTTGGTGGCCACTTGGGAAAGGTCAGTGCCGGCCTGCGGCTCGGAGAGGTTCATGGTGCCGCTCCAGAGGCCTTGGCTCATTTTAGGCAGGAAGGTTTGCTTTTGCTCTTCGGAGCCGTGCTTGGCAATGGTTTCCACCGCGCCCACGGTGAGCATGGGCAGCAGCGAGAGGGCGAGGTTGCCGCAGTAGTACATTTCTTCGCACGCGGCGGAAATCACCGCAGGCAGGCCTTGGCCGCCGTATTCCGCCGGGGCACGCAGGCCGGGCCAGCCGGCTTCGCAGAAGGCTTGGTAGGCGGCGGCAAGGTCGGGATGGGTGACGACTTTGCCGTTTTCCAGGCGCGCGCCGTGCAAATCGCCGGTGCGGCTGGTGGGCAGGAATACTTCTTCGCTGAACTTGGCGGCTTCTTCGATGATGGCGGCGGCGGTGTCTTCGTCCAGGCCGCTTTCGGCATACCATTGGGCGATTTCGGCCAGGTTGCCGTGGGTTTGCAGGGCGAATAAGAGTTCGTTTACGGGGGCGCGGTAGGACATGGAAGGCTCCTTTGTAGTAGGGAAAAGATACGGGCTAGCATAGCAAATCCGCGCGGGCTTGGGTATGGCGGGCGCGGGTTTTATGCGGCGGGGCTGATGGGCGGCAAAAGGCTGGTTGGAGTTGGAGGCTACCTGAAAACCTGTTTCTTCTCGCTGTGGGAGAGGCGGCAAGCCGCAGGTTTGCAGCGTTTGAACTCCGTTGAAGCGTGCGTT
This sequence comes from Eikenella exigua, assembly GCF_008805035.1. NCBI lineage: Bacteria > Pseudomonadati > Pseudomonadota > Betaproteobacteria > Neisseriales > Neisseriaceae > Eikenella > Eikenella exigua. Next base: position 155,792 of record NZ_CP038018.1, read on the forward strand.
TCAGGTAGCCTTCAAGCAGCGGGATAGATGTTTACAATATCTTGTATTTTGTTACAATCCGATCATCGGCAATACCCTTATTCCCCTTTCCAAACAGGAGTGGCAAGATGAAGCAAACCATGATGAACACGGCAGCGGGCGTATTGGTGGCGCTGCTGTTGGGCAGTGCGGGCTTGGCATATGCCAACCCCTATCCGGTTGGTTCGCAGCAATGGCACAACTTTAATGGCATCATGCAGTCGGAAGCAGATCGGATACAACGCGAGCGCAATGCCGTACGGCAACAGCCGATCAACCGCGGCCCCACCGCCGCTGAAATACGCGCCTGGGAGCAGCGCGAGGCGGAAGTGCAAGCACGTATCGCCCGTTTCCGCGCCACGCCGTTTTGGATGGCGTTGGCATGGAATTCTGATAAAAATACCATAGCATGGCCTGGCGGTTTTAGATCTGAGCAGCGAGCCATCGAACGAGCCAAACAGATCTGCTCTTCCCCCAATTGTCATGTATTTGCCACTTTCAACAATACTTGCGCCCATTTCGTTAGTGCGGTAGCCAAGCCGCGCTCGGTGCAGGATTTTTTTGTGGCCTACGATCGGGACGGCAACAGGGCGGTACGGAAAGCTGTTCAGGCCTGTGAGGCGGTGCATGGCAAGCGGGAAGACAGATGCTTCTCCTCCCTGCTGCGAACGCCGCATGGGGAAGGCATTTTCTGCGTGGGCTACGATTACAATCTTTACAATCAGCGCTAAAACCTGCCGTTTGAGGCTGAAAGGCTACCTGAAAATACTTTTCAGGTAGCCTTTGCTTAGGGCTTGGGCACAAATTCTGCCTGTACGCCGATTGCCTGCAGTTCGGCGAGGTGGTTTTTCATGTGTTTCCAGATGCCGCTGCAATACACGAAGGGCGGGGATTTGCTGAGCGCGAGCGCTTGGGCGGTGTTGAGGCTGCGGTGTTTTTTCAGGCTGGCGGCAAGGCGGGTGCTTTGCCGGCCGGGATGGGAAACGATGATGTCGCCGAAAACGTAGTCCGGATCGTCGGGCGGGGTGGCGCAGCGGGCGATTTCGGCGGCAAGGTGCTCGTGTTCGGCAAAGGATTGTTGCACTTCGCGCCAGAAGGAGGCGGCGGTGTTGCAATAATCGGCGATGTATTGGGCGGCGGCTTCGGGGCTGCGGGCAGCGTGTTGCCGGATGCGTTGGATATGTTGCGCCAGCTCGGCCAGGCTGCCGGCGATGGCTTCGGGTTGCATTTGGTCGTGCCAGGCGAAGTAAACGGGAAAGCCTTTTGCGGCTTGGTTTAAGTCGATGATGAAGGGGTCGCCCATGGCGTTGAGGGCGAAGACGTATTGGCTGGCGGAGAGGGCGGTGTTTTCTTTGTAGTAGGGATCTTGGAAGGCGGCTAAATCGGCATTTTTAGGGAAATGCAGGGGGAAAATAGCCGTTGTTGTCGGGCTTGGCTTGGATGGTGGCGATAAAGCTGGCGAGGGCGGGCGGGAAGAGGAGCATGGCGGGTGAATGCGTGAGGAGGGGGAGGCGGGCTGTTTTTCAGGTAGCCTAATGGATGGAGGCTACCTGAAAAATGGCAGCTTTGCCGGCGTTTTGTGCGTACTCTTTGCGATATTCTCAGGTAGCCTTTGGTTTGCGCGGCCAGCTCAAACGCCGAGCAGCGGCACGATAATTGGGGCGAGGAAGGAGGTGAGGATGCCGTTGAAGATCAGGCCGAGGGTGGCGTAGGCGGCGAAATGGCCGCTGATTTCCAGGCTGGCGGCAATGCCGATGGCGTGCGAGGCCGTGCCCTGCGCGATGGAGTGCGAGATGGGGTTGCGGATGTGGCTGTGGCGCAGAATCCAGAAGCCGATAAATTGGCCGGTGAGGCCGGCCAGCAGCACGGCGGCCACGGAAACGGCGGGGATGCCGTCTAGCACGTGGGTGATTTCCAGCGCAATCGGCATGGTAACCGATTTGGCGGCCAGCGACTGGCTCACGTCGTGGCTGGCGCCCAACCAGTGGGCAAACAGCACGCCGCTCACAATCCCCACCACGCTGCCCACCAGCTGCGAGGCGGCAATCGGCAGCCATTGGCTGCGGATGCGCGGCCATTGCTGATACATGGGGATGGCCAAGCACACGATGGCCGGCTGCAGCCAAAAGCCGACCATGCGGCCGGTTTGCATGAAATCGTCGTAGCGGATGCCGAAGAGTTTCAGGTAGCCTATTACCAAAAGCGTGCTCACCATCAGCGGGTTGGCCAGCGGGCTGCCGCTGCGCAGGCGCAAAAACAGGCTGAGGCGGTAGAGGCCGAGCATCATCAAAACCAGCACAATGGGGTTGGTGGCGATTTCCCTCATTTGTGTTTCCTCAGTATTTCATGCGTTTTCGCGCTGGAGAGCAGCACCAGCACGCTGCTGGCCACGGTGGCGATGGTAATCGACCAGAAATCGTGCGCCACGATGGAGAAATAATCCATCAATGCCACGCAGGCGGGAATCATCAGCAGCATCATGTGCTGCATGAGGAATTCGGTCATCGGTTTGAACCAGGCTTCCTTCACCCAGCCGGCTTGGAGCAGGCCGAACAAAATCAGCAGGCCCACAATGCTGGCAGGCAGCTTGAGGTGGGTGAGGTGTAAAAGCACTTCGCCTGCGGCTAGGCAGGCGAAAACGATAATGAGTGCGCGTAACATGGTTACTGGCCTAAGAGCAATGTTGGAAATGGCGAATTATAGCACCGGATGGGCGCTCGGAAGAGATGAAGGCTACCTGAAACCTTTTCAGGTAGCCTTCATCTCTATTTGGAAAAGGGCGGATTAGTAGCCCAAACGCTGGCAGATGGTGGAAGACAATCCGGCCTGGTTGAGGGTGTAGAAATGCAGGCCGGGGGCACCGTGGCGCAGGAGGCGGCCGCACATTTCGGTTACCACGTCCAGCCCCAAGGCTTTGATGGAGGCGGTGTCGTCGGCATAGGATTGCAGCTTCAGCCGCCGCCGGCGTGAGATTTCGGTGCCGAACATATCGGCGAAGCAGGTGAGTTTGGAGAAGTGGGCATCGGCATTGAAGAAAAACTGAATGATGGCGGAATCGGCGCGGGCTTTACACTTTGTGCACGAAGCTTTGGATGTTGTCTTCGGTGTTGAACGATTGCAGGTGGTATTCGGAGTAGGCAGCCACTATTAGATTGGTTGCGGGTGATTTTCTGTTTTTGCGGCCTTCAGGCGTGCGGGTGGGGAAAATTCGAAGCCGAGAGTATTGTGTTGCATGATGGTGGAGAAAATGAATGCGGAAGTAAAGACGATACGGTAGCGGGGATTTAGGCAAGGGGGGCGGACTGAAAAATCGGTGTGAGTAGATGATAAGGAATCCATGTTGAGGGATAGGCTACCTGAAACCGTTCATCCGAAACGGAGTGAAGCGTTTCAGGTAGCCCATACCATTTTTTAAAATCTGGAAACCTAAATCAAACAATCCCCACCGATTGATCAGCCTAGCCATTTTTCTGCCGTTGTGGCCACAATCGTTCGCGCCACAAGCACCGTGTTTAGTTTAATAAGATGGAAATCAGACAGACAAATAAGGCTACCTGAAATTTAGCTTCGCAGAAACTCCGCTGCACTGTGTTTTCAGGTAGCCTACTTTATTAAGCAATCACTTGCAAATAATTAGTTCTTGCTCTGATCCACCAGTTTGTTTTTGGTAACCCAAGGCATCATGCTGCGCAACTGTGCACCCACCTTTTCAATCTGGTGGGCGGCGTTTAGGCGGCGGCGGGCAGTCATGCTGGCGTAGTTGGTGGCGCCTTCTTGAATGAACATTTTGGCATATTCGCCGCTTTGAATGCGGTACAGGGCTTTTTTCATCGCTTCTTTGGTGGCAGATGTGATGACTTCTGGGCCGGTAACGTATTCGCCGTATTCCGCGTTGTTGGAAATGGAGTAGTTCATGTTGGCAATGCCGCCTTCGTACATCAAGTCCACAATCAGTTTCAGCTCGTGCAGGCATTCGAAGTAGGCCATTTCGGGCGCGTAGCCGGCTTCCACCAGGGTTTCAAAGCCGCATTTCACCAGTTCGACCGCGCCGCCGCATAATACGGCTTGTTCGCCGAACAGGTCGGTTTCGGTTTCTTCGCGGAAGTTGGTTTCAATCACGCCGCCCTTGGTGTTGCCGTTGGCTGCGGCGTAGGAGAGGGCGATGTCGCGGGCTTTCCCGCTTTTGTCTTGATACACGGCAATCAGTGAGGGCACGCCGCCGCCTTTGAGGAACTCGCTGCGCACGGCATGGCCTGGGCCTTTGGGGGCAATCATTACTACGTCTAAATCGGCACGCGGCACGATTTGGTTGTAGTGCACGTTGAAGCCGTGAGCAAAGGCCAATACGGCGCCCTGTTTCAGGTTGGGCTCGATTTCGGCGCAGTATATGGCGGGCTGGGATTCATCCGGCAGCAAAATCATCACCAAATCGGCGGCTTTGGTGGCCTCAGCCACGGTGCGCACGTCGAAACCGGCAGCTTCGGCTTTGTTCCAGGAGCCACCTTTGCGCAGGCCGACAATCACGTTTACACCTGAATCTTTCAAGTTGGCAGCGTGGGCATGGCCTTGCGAGCCGTAGCCGATGATGGCCACGGTTTTGCCTTTGATGAGGGAGAGGTCGGCATCTTTATCGAAGTAAACTTGCATGTGGATTCCTTTTTTGGGATTCGGTTAAACAGGGTAGCCGGCGCGGCCGTTATGCAGTGTGGCGGGCTGGCAGGTGGACATAGCGGTGGCAGGTAAAGGCACCGTCGCATGTATTTAGATGATGTATGCTACCCGAATTTTGACAAGTCGACAGCGTTTTTAGACAAGTTTTCAAAATAAGCTCGAGGAAAGGTAAAATGTAATGTTTTTTAGGCATATTGTCTAATTTGACCTCGTAGAAACTCCGCTTCACTACGTTTTCAGGTAACCTTATTAATGCTGCCTGAGCAAATTTTTCAAAAAACCACACCATGAGCCGCCAAGAGCTCGGCCTGATTTTCCTGCTCGCCGGCGTGTTTTGTATCTGCTTTGCCGGATTTCGGCAGTTGTATGTGATGATTACTGAAAGCTATACCCTCAACCACTTCTGATACTGTTTGCTCAGGTGGGTGCTCCAGTAGTCGGGCAGCTCCCGCCCGTGGCGAGCAAGGGCTATGTAACGAAGTATCGCATGCAGCAGGCCGCTGTTAATTGCGGGGATAGTCTCAGTTCAGTTATAGTTTGAAAAACTGTCTGAGACATATTGAAAGCACAGGCCGGCAGTTTTGCCTGGCCTGTGTTTTTTGATTGCTGTATCCATCGATGAAACCTTTATTATGAGCAAACCCCACCACCCTGTTACCCCAGCCATCCGTTTTCTACGTGCGCACAAAATCGAGCACACCGCCATGCAGTATCCCTATGAAGAGCACGGCGGCACGGCGCATTCCGCCGAGTGCCTCGGCATCGACGAACACCAGATTGTTAAAACCATCGTGTTGATTAACGAACACAAAAAAGGCTTGATTGTGCTGATGCACGGCGACCGCCAAATCTCCACCCGCAACCTTGCCCGCCAGCTCGGTATGAAACACGTGGAGCTGGCCGCGCACGACCAGGCACACAAGTGGACAGGCTATTTTGTGGGCGGCACCAGCCCCTTCGGCTGCAAAACCGCCCTGCCTGTGTATGCCGAACGCAGCATTTGGGATTTGCCGCTGATGTACATCAACGGCGGCGGCCGTGGCCTATTTGTAACCGTTGCCCCCGCCCCCGCACTTGCCGCCCTGAACGCGCAGCCGGTAGAAGTGGCGGTGGATTAGCCGCTTTCGGTGCTGTAAGAAAGGCTACCTGAAACTTTCAGGTAGCCTTAATCTGCTAAAATTCGCTTTTCATCAATCCAAACGACAGTTGTTCAAAATGAAAACGAGGCCAAGCGGCAAACCAATGCCGTATCGTTTTTATGGTGGGCAGCTTATAAACACATGGCAGCCCGAATATCCTTCAGGCTGCCGCACCCCTTTGTCGGTACACTATGAATCTTCCTCTGCCCAAACCCGCACAAAAGTCCCGCTGGCCGCAGCTTTCCGCCGGCAGCCTGCCTTATTTCCTGGCCTCCGCCCTGCCGGAAAAACCGCTCAAGCTCGTGCTCACGCCCGATGCCGAAACCACGCTGCGCCTGCAAACCGCATGGCAGTTTTTCCGCCCGCAAGACAACGCGCTGTTCCTGCCCGATTGGGAAACCCTGCCTTACGAACGCTTCTCGCCGCATCAGGATTTGGTGTCTGAGCGATTATCTGTGCTGTGGCAGCTTAAAAATGGTACGGTAGATGTGCTGTTTGTGCCCGTTGCCACCGCCATGCAGCAGCTCGCACCGCCGCCATTCCTGCTGGGGCGCACGTTTTGGCTGAAAACGGGGCAGACGCTGGATTTGGACAAACTGCGCGAAAATCTGGTGGAAGCCGGCTATTCTGCCGTGTCCAATGTGGTGGCCGGCGGCGAATTTGCCGTGCGCGGCGGGATTGTGGATTTGTTCCCCATCGGCAGTAGCACACCCTACCGCATCGATTTATTCGACGACGAAATCGACAGCATCAAAACCTTCGATCCCGACACCCAGCGCACTCTCTCCCCTGTGTCCGAAATCCGCCTACTGCCCGCGCACGAATTCCCCACCGATACCGATGCGCAAAAAATCTTCCGCACCCGCTTCCGCGAGGAAATCCAAAGCAACCCGAACGAGGCCGCCGTGTATCAAGCCGTGAGCAACGGCCAATTCGGTGCAGGCGTGGAATACTATCTGCCGCTGTTTTTTGAAGACGGCTGCGCCAGCCTGTTCGAATACATCGGCGAAAACGCCCTGGCCGTATGCGTGGGCGATGTACACGCCGAAGCCGTGCGCTTCGAAGGCGAAATCAAATCGCGTCACGCACTGGCGCAGGGCGACCCAAGCTATCCGCCGTTGCACCCGCAGCATTTGTATCTTGCTGCCGACCGCTTTTCAGGTAGCCTGAAAGCCTATCCGCAAATCTGGCCCGATCTTTCCGCCGCTTCGCCACACACCTTGCCCGATGTGGCGGTAAACCGGCAGTCCGAACAGCCGCTGGCTGCGTTGCAAGATTTTCAGGTAGCCTTCGGTGGCCGTATTTTGCTGTGTGCCGAAAGCGCCGGCCGGCGCGAAACCATGCTCGGCTTCTTCGCCCAGCACGGCTTAAAACCCAAACCTGTGGCCGGTTGGCAGGCGTTTTTAGATGACAATGCGCCGCTGTGCATCACGGTTACGCCGTTGGCAGAAGGTTTTCAATTGGGCGGGCTACCTGAAAGCAGTCAGAACGCCCTTTTAGGTAGCCTGCACCTCGCCGTCATCACCGAATCCGAGCTGTATCAATACGTCGCCCGTTCGCGTGTCCACAACCGCCGCAAGAAACATGCCGCCGTTTCAGACGGCCTGTTGCGCGACCTTGCCGAAATCAACATCGGCGACCCCGTCGTTCACGAAGAACACGGCATCGGGCGGTATATGGGCTTGGTAACGATGGATTTGGGCGGCGAAACCAACGAAATGATGTTGCTCGAATACGCGGGCGAAGCGCAGCTTTATGTGCCTGTTTCGCAACTGCATTTAATCAGCCGCTACTCCGGTCAGGCGCATGAAAACGTCGCCCTGCACAAGCTCGGCAGCGGCGCATGGAACAAGGCTAAGCGCAAAGCCGCCGAAAAAGCGCGCGACACCGCCGCCGAGTTGCTCAACCTCTACGCCCAACGCGCCGCCCAATCGGGACACAAGTTTGAAATCAACGAGTTGGACTATCAGGCGTTTGCCGACGGCTTCGGTTACGAGGAAACCGAAGACCAGGCCGCCGCCATCGCCGCCGTGATTAAAGATTTGATACAGGCGAAGCCGATGGACCGACTCGTGTGCGGCGATGTCGGCTTCGGCAAAACCGAAGTCGCCCTGCGCGCCGCGTTTGTGGCAGTGATGGGCGGCAAACAGGTCGCCGTACTCGCTCCGACTACGCTTCTGGTCGAGCAGCACGCGCAAAACTTCGCCGACCGCTTCGCCGATTTCCCCGTGAAAGTCGCCAGCCTTTCGCGTTTCAACAACAGCAAAGCCACCAAAGCCGCGCTGGAAGGCATGGCGGACGGCACGGTCGATATCGTTATCGGCACACACAAATTGGTGCAGGACGACATCAAATTCAAAAACTTAGGTTTAGTGATTATCGACGAAGAACACCGCTTCGGTGTGCGCCAGAAAGAGCAGCTCAAACGCCTGCGCGCCAATGTCGATATTCTCACCATGACCGCCACGCCGATTCCGCGCACCCTCAGCATGGCGCTCGAAGGCCTGCGCGACTTCTCGCTGATTACCACCGCGCCCAGCCGTCGTCTCGCCGTCAAAACCTTTGTCAAACCGTTCAGCGAAGGCAGCGTGCGTGAAGCCGTGTTGCGCGAACTCAAACGCGGCGGGCAGGTGTTTTTCCTGCATAATGAAGTGGATACGATTGAAAACATGCGCGAGCGGCTGGAAACCCTGTTGCCCGAAGCCCGCATCGGCGTGGCGCACGGACAACTGCGCGAGCGTGAGTTGGAACAAGTGATGCGCGACTTTTTGCAGCAACGATTTAACGTGTTGCTCTGTTCCACCATCATCGAAACCGGCATCGACATCCCCAACGCCAACACCATCATCATCAACCGCGCCGACAAATTCGGGCTGGCACAACTGCACCAGCTTCGCGGGCGCGTCGGCCGCAGCCACCACCAAGCCTACGCCTACCTGCTCACACCCGAATACATCACCAAAGACGCAGAAAAACGCCTCGACGCCATCGCGGCGGCAGACGAACTCGGCGCAGGTTTCACCCTCGCCATGCAGGATTTGGAAATCCGCGGCGCCGGCGAAATCCTCGGCGAAGGACAATCCGGCGAAATGATACAGGTCGGCTTCACTCTCTACACCGAAATGCTCAAGCAAGCCGTGCGCGACCTCAAAAAAGGCCGCCAGCCCGACCTCGACGCACCGTTGGGCATCACCACCGAAATCAAACTGCACAGCCCCGCCCTACTGCCCGAAAGCTACTGCCCCGACATCCACGAACGGCTCGTCCTCTACAAACGCCTCGCCGTCTGCGAAACCGTGCAGCAAATCAACGCCATACACGAAGAACTCGTCGACCGCTTCGGCCTGCCTGAACAACCCGTCAAAACCCTCATCGAAAGCCACCACCTGCGGCTCGCCGCCAAAGAATTGGGCATAGACGCCATCGACGCCACCGGCGAAGCCGTTACCGTTACCTTCGGCAAACACCACCAAATCGACCCGACAGAAATTATCCTGTTGATTCAGAGCGATAGAAACTACCGGCTGGCCGGGGCGGATAAGTTGAAGTTTACGGCTCAGATGGAGGATGTGGAGACGCGAATAAATACCGTGAAGAATGTGTTGCGAAGGTTGAAGGCGGGTGTGGTAACGAAAGGGGGAGAGGCTGGCTGAAAAGGTGCAGGGGGGTAGTATGTCTAGCATTGATGTCCAACAGGTAAAACCGAAAAGGAAATGGTATGACTGTGTTGAAAGTTTTTAAGAATGAGCCCAATGATGTGGAGTATTTCAAATGGCTGGCAACAAATCCTGATGGTTATGTATTGAATATTGCGCTTAGCTATTACCATTTGTACCCAATGATTCATGCTGCCAAATGCCATCACGTTAGCAGTGATAAAACGATAAATTACACTACTCAAAACTATTACAAGGTCTGTTCTAATTCTATTGCCGAACTGGAAGCCTATTCTTGGCAGGAGCACCACAAAGCCCTAACTCCATGCAAAACATGTATGGGAGAATACACTCCTACTTTTCAGGTAGCCTCTCAACAATCCTTAGAAGATGATCTAGATGAGCTTAACCAACGCTTAGAATCTGCATCAACTGAAGAAACTAAAACTGAAATCCAACGCCTGATTACCACCCGCAGAGGTCAAGGCGAATTTAGAACCAGTGTATTGAAACTATATCCGCAGTGTCCCATTAGCGGCGTAGATATGCCCGAATTATTGATTGCCAGCCATATCAAACCTTGGTGTGACTGCAATGATGATTATGAACGACTTGACCAGCACAATGGCTTGATGCTTGCTCCGAATATTGATGCCTTGTTTGATAGTGGGCTGATTACGTTTGAATCTGATGGCAAAATTCGTATTAGTAAAAGGCTTTCTGAAAAAAACTTGTTCCGGCTTGGCATCTATCTTGATGCGGTATTAGAAATCCACCCTGACAGCGAAAAATATTTTGAATGGCATCGAAACAAGGTATTTAAACCATAGAATAGGTGGTAAACGTGGCCAGCATAATCGTCTTCAGGACTGTCTAAACAGGCTACCTGAAACCACAAATCTCCGTTTCAGGTAGCCTTTTTGATGAGGCATCTTCGCTCCCGTGCCGATACCTGCAACAGATTGCCTGCAAATTCCCCCAACACCCGCCTGCTGCTTGGCAGGCGGGTGCTTTTCAGGTAGCCTTCCTCTTTTTCCCAAACCTATCTCCTGCCCACCATGAACACCGAAAACGAATTGCCCGAAATTGCGCCGCAAGCTTTGCCCGATGGGGCGTCTGAGATTGAGCCTGCTGCGATTGAAACGCTTGCCGCAGTGGTGGCTGAGTCGCAGGCTGCTGTGTTGGCGGAAATTCCTGCGCAACCGGCGGCTGATGGCGGTGAGGAGGTTGCCGAGCCGGGGCGTAAGTGGCGCGAGGGGAGGATTGTGGATGCTGCCGTGCGTGTGTGGGATGCTGCAGAACGCACAGGAGTGGCCGATGTGGTGAACAATGGCGACGAGCCGCCGTTGAGCGTGTTTTTGGTGGGCGACCTGTTTGCCGCCACCGACCTTTCCCCCGAGCCGGGCGATGTATTGCGCGGCGTGTTGCAGAGCCACCCTGTTAGCGGCTATTGGCTGCTCGACAGCGCGGAAAATGCCGCTACGTCCAGCCTGCAGCGGCGCAGCCCGGAAGAAGAAGAGGCACTGCATAAAGAGCGCAAACAGGCCAAGCGGCAAGATAAATTGGTGAACGGCGAAACTTATGTGGGCAAGGTGGTGCGCTGGAACGAAGAGGAAAAGTCGGGCTATATAAAGGTTAAATCCATCAAAGCGCGGGTGTTTTTCCCGCAATCGGCTTTCGTGTTCCGCGATAAAAGCCCGGCCAACCACCAGCAGGTGAGCTTTGTGCTGGGGCGGCGGCGCGGCGAATGGGTGGCCACCCGTGTGATTCCGCAAGGCTACGAATTGGGCTGGGCCGACCGCGAAAGCCCTTCTTCCGGCACGATTTTAGGTGGCGGTTTCAGCGAAAGCCTGCTCGGCGGCACGTTTATCCTGCTGTTCCTTGCCGCCGTGTCCTTTATTTCCCTGCCGCTGGCCGCGGCCTATTTGCTGGCCAGCTGCCTGCTGCTTATTCTCTACCGCACGGACAAGCGCAGCGCCCAAAGCGGCCGCACCCGCGTGCCCGATGGCGTGCTGCACCTGTTGGCCATGCTCGGCGGCTGGCCCGGCGGCCTGTTGGCGCAGATGCGTTATCAGCAGCACACCGCCAATATCCGCTTTGTGCGCGCTTTTTGGTTTAGCGTGGCGCTGAATGCCGTGGGCACTTATGTTTTGCTGGTGTACTTTATCGGCTCGCCCGCGTTTGCCTTCTTGAAAAACTAGCCGCATGAACAGCTACTGCGCCCTTGCCAACGGCCTGCCCGCCGACAGCCCCGACCCCAACAAGCATTATCACGACCATCTCTACGGCTTCCCCATCGAAGACGACAACGAACTCTTCGGCCGCCTGCTGCTCGAAATCAACCAAGCCGGCTTAAGCTGGACGCTGATTTTGCAACGCGCCGCCGGCCTGCGAGCCGCCTACGCCGGCTTCAACATCGCCGCCGTGGCCGCCTTCGGCGAAGCCGACCGCCAACGCCTGCTGGCCGACGCGAAAGTGATCCGCAACCGCCTGAAAATCAATGCAGCCATCCACAATGCGCAGCAAATCTTGCAGTTGCAACAGGAATTCGGTTCGTTCAAAAACTGGCTCGACGGCCACCACCCGCAGCCGCTGGCCGATTGGGTGAAGCTGTTTCGCCGCACCTTCAAATTCACCGGCCCCGAAATCGTGCGCGAATTTTTGGTGAGCACAGGCTACCTGAAAGGCGCGCACAGTGAAGGCTGCCCAGCCGCCGAGCGCGCTGCCGCCGCTAATCCGCCGTGGTTGCGGGGCTGATGCGACTGGCAAGTTAGAAAAAGGCTACCTGAAAGCGTTAGCTTTGCGAGTTTCTGCGAAGCTGAGTTTTCAGGTAGCCTTTTTGTTTGGCTGTGGGCGATAGCTTATGTGGCGGGGCAGGGCGGCAAGTGGCTCCGCCGTTTGGTTTTGCCGGTCTCTTTGAATTTTCAGGTAGCCTTTAACGGCGGGATTGGGTGATGCTGTATCCGGACTGTTTGAACTTCGTTGAAGTTGTGTTTTCAGGTAGCCTCAATGGCTATTTTGCGGTGTTGTTTCCGGCAGCCCTTCGTTTTCGCTGGCGGGCGGTTGGGGAGGGTGATGCTGGAAGAGGCCTTGTTCGGTAATGGTCCAGAGGGCGGCGTCGGTGTGCATGGTTTTGAGGGCGTTGTTGGTCCAGGTGTTGCAGGTGTAGAAGAGATTGTAGCTGCCGACGGCTTCGTAGAAGGCGTCATTTTCTCCATAGACCATGTGGGTGGGAATGGGGATGGTGCGGCCGTGTTGCCATTGCAGGCTTTGGCGGATATAGGCGATGAGGCGGCGGTATTGGGCGCGGCTGATGCGGATGGGGGCGCAGCGGGTGCAGCCTTCGAGGCTGTGGTAGTAGGTGGCGTGGACGGCGTTGCTGGATAGGCCGGTGGCGGCTTTGAGGGCGGCGCTGGGGCGAAGGTCGGCCCAGGTGGGGGTGGTGAGGTAGAAGTTTTTGTCGCCCAGGCCGATGGCGAGCCAGGGGGCGTATTCTTGGCCGCGGGTGTGCTCGGCGGGGAAGACGGCTCGCCAGTCGGCTTCGCTGCTGAAGGTGGGGACGACGATGTCGGTATGCACGCCGTTGGAGAGCAGCCATACGGTGATTTCGGGCTCGCCTTCGAGCCGGCCTGGGCTTTTGATGCGGGGCAGCAGCCAAACGGCGGCGCCGTAGAGCAGGAGGAGGGCGGCCAGGCTGAGGAAGCTGCGGCGGATGAGGCGGGAAAGTTTGGGCATGGTGGTGTGTGGTTTGGGGCTACCTGAAAGTTTGAGCTTCGCGGGGCTTGGCTTTCAGGTAGCCTTTGCTTATTCGGGCTGTGGCTGGTAGTTATCCAGCAGCTGTTCGATTTGTTGGGGGCAGGTGAGGGGGCGCAGTTGGGTGAAGAGGTGTGCGGCTTGGGGGTGGGCGGTTTTCATCATGCCGAGCCATTGTTTGAGGCGGGCGGCGGGGTAGGGCGTGTCGCCGGCGTGTTTGCGGCAGAGTTGGAAGAACCGGCGTATCCACACGAGGTAGTCGGCGAAACCGGCGGGCTGTGGCGGGAGACCTTGGTTGTGGCGCTGGATTTGGCGGGCGAGGTCGGGGGTAATGACGGCGCCGCGCCCGAGCATCACATCTTGGCAGCCGCTGGTGCGGCGGATGGCGAGGTAGTCGGCCAGGCTGAATACGTCGCCGTTGGCGATGACGGGGATGCTGAGGGCTTGGCGGATGGGGGCGATTTGTTCCCAATGGGCGGGCGGGCGGTAGCCTTCGATTTTGGTGCGGGCGTGTACGGACAGCGCGGAGGCACCGCCTTGGGCGATGGCCTGGGCGCATTCGAGGGCGCGGGAGCCGTCTTCGTAGCCGAGGCGCATTTTGGCGGTGAGGGGGATGTTTTCAGGTAGCCTTTGGCGCACGGTGGAGACGATTTGGCGGATGCGTTCGGGCTCGCGCAGGAGGATGGCACCGCCTTGGTGTTTGTTGACGGTGGGGGCGGGGCAGCCGAAGTTGAGGTCGATTTTTTGCGCGCCTGCGGCCACGGCGGCTTGGGCGTTGGCGGCCATGTTGTCGGGGTCGCTGCCGAGCAGCTGGAGGGTGCAGGGGGTACCGGCATGGGTGCGGCAGCCGTGATCGATTTCGGGCATGTGCCGCCGCCAGGTGGCGCGGGAGTGCAGGGTGTGGGTGATGCGGACGAATTCGGTAACGCATTCGCTGTAGCCGCCGATATCGGTGAGCAGGCGGCGCATGACGGGGTCGAGCAGACCCTGCATGGGGGCTAGAATTAGGTTCATGGGGGTATTTTAAGTTTTCAGGTAGCCTTTGAGATAAAGGCTACCTGAAAAATTTGTGGTGAAGGTATTCCATGCCATTACTGTTTGTTGGGCTTCGGCAAAATCTGCACGAGTTTTGCGCGCCCCGATTTGGCGGCTAGAGGATTTTTTGGCTGCCTTCGAACACTTGAATGCTGTAATCACACACGCGGTCGATACAGTTGGGCATGGTGAGAGTGTATTGGCCGCTTTGGCGGGCATACCAGCCAAACATGGGGGAGGCATGGGGATCGGTGTCGGCGATAAGGGTGCGGCCGTCGCGCAGCAGGGCGAAGTCGATGTTACTGCATTGGCGGCTGCAATCGGCAAAGAAGGTGTAGTGTTTGCCGACACGTAGGTTGATTTGTTGGAGTTTGGATTCTCCTTGGGAGAGGCTGCCGCGGAAATGTTCATACAGCCGGGCGCGGCGGTCTTCTTTGCGCACGATTTCGCGGTTCATGCGCTGCGCCTGCGGCAGACAACAGCAGAATGGGCAGAAGCGAAGATAAGGCAGCGTGTGGGCATGGCGGTGGGGGCTTGCTGAAGGGGAAAACGGCAGGCTACCTGAAAATGGTTTGGTTGCTTCAGATGGTCTTGGGGGGTCAGCGAATGATGCTGCGTTGTGAGTCGGCAAGGAAATCGCGCAACACGGCCAGCTCGGGGGAAATTTGAGCGGTTTTGGCAATCTGGCTGCAGGCTTCTTCGTAGGCCAAGCCTTGGCGGTAGAGGATCTTGTAAGCGTTTTTCACATTGGCGATCTGTTCGGGCGTGAAGCCGTTGCGGCGCATGCCTTCGCTGTTGATACCGGCGGGCTCGGCGCGATAGCCGGCGGCCATGAAGTAGGGGGGCACGTCTTTATGTACGCCGGCGGCGAAGGCGGTCATGGCGTAGTTGCCGATTTGGCAGAATTGGAACACAAGGGTGTAGCCGCCGAGGATGACATAGTCGCCGATGGTAACGTGGCCGGCGAGGGAGGCGTTGTTGGCGAAGATAGTATGGCTGCCGATTACGCAGTCGTGGGCGAGGTGGCAGTAGGCCATGATCCAGTTGTCGTCGCCGATGCGGGTTTCGCCGATGCCGGTTACGGTGCCGAGGTTGAAGGTGGTGAATTCGCGGATGGTGTTGCTGTTGCCGATAATCAGGCGGGTAGGCTCGCCACGGTATTTTTTGTCTTGCGGGATGGCACCCAGGCTGGCGAATTGGAAAATGCGGTTGTTTTCGCCGATGGTGGTGTGCCCTTCGATAACGGCGTGCGGGCCGATTTCGCTGCCGGCGCCGATTTGTACGTTCGGGCCGATGACGGTGTAGGCACCGACTTTAACGCTGCTGTCGAGCTCGGCTTTGGGGTCGATAATCGCGGTGGGGTGGATTAGGGACATGGTGTTTCCTTATGGCAGCGGGCTTTGCCGGGTGAGGCTACCTGAAAATGGTTCGGTGCTAAATGCGGCGGAGGTTTGGCAGAGGCTACCTGAAAAGGTGTTGGCTGGCTTGCCGGCTTATTTATCCACTGCGCGTTTGGCGCACATGATGACGGCTTCGGCGGCGATTTGGCCGTCTACGGTGGCAGTGGCTTTGAATTTGCCGATGTCGCGCTTGTGGGTGATGACGTCCAGATGAATCTGTACTTGGTCGCCGGGCACAACTTGGCGTTTGAAGCGGGCTTCGTCGATGCCAACGAAAAAGTAGATTTCGTTTTCTTTGCGCTCGCCCCGGCTGAGGATGGCGAGCACGCCGGCAGCCTGTGCCATGGCTTCGATAATCAACACGCCGGGCATCACGGGGAAATCAGGGAAGTGGCCTTGGAAAAAAGGCTCATTTACGGAAACGTTTTTAATGGCAGTGAGGCTTTTTTCTTTTTCAAAACCGATCACGCGATCCAGTAGCAGGAAGGGGTAGCGGTGCGGTAGCAGACGTTGCAGGGTACGCACGTCCAGCGGGAGTTCGATATTTTCGATTTGCATGGGTTATTCCTTGTTTTCGGGATAGTTGATTGTGTTTTCCAGTGTTTTCACGCGGCGGTGCAGTTCGTTGAGCCGGCGCAGGTGCACGGCATTTTTCACCCAGTCGCGGTGGGTTTGCAGCGGATAGGAGCTGGCATAGTAATCCGGCTGGTTGATGGAGGCGGCCACGAGGGTGCCGCCGCCGATGAAGGTGCGGTCGGCTACGTGGATGTGGCCGACAAACATGGCGGCGCCGCCGATTTGGCAGTAGGCGCCGATGTGGGTGCTGCCGGCAATGCCCACGCAGGCGGCGATGGCGGTGTGGGCGCCGATGTGCACGTTGTGGGCGATTTGCACGAGGTTGTCGATTTTTGCGCCCTCGGCAATCACAGTGTCTTTGATTGCGCCGCGGTCGATGGTGGTATTGGCGCCGATTTCCACATCGTTGCCGATTTCCACGCCGCCCACTTGCGGGATTTTGTACCAATGGTCTTGCGCCCAGGCATTACCAAAGCCGTCGGCACCGATCACGGTGCCGGAGTGGATTTCCACACGCTCACCGAGGCGGCAGCCGGCATAAACGGTGACGTTGGGATGCAGTACGGTATGCTCGCCAAGCACGCAGTTGGCTTCCACCACACAGTTGGCCAAAATACGGCAGCCTTCGCCCAGTACAACACATTCGCCGATATAAACGTTGGCACCGATTTCGCAGCTATCGGGCACGATGGCGCTTGCTTCCACCACGGCACTGGGATGAATGCCGGGATTGGCGGCGGGAGCGGGGTGGAACAGGCGGGCAGTTTGGGCGAAATAGAGTTGCGGGTTGTCGCACACAATCAGATTGCGGCCGGGCAGTTTGTCGGCCAACTTGTGGTGCACAATCAGCGCGCCGGCTTGGCTGGCCAGGGCTTCGTTCAGGTGCTTGGGATGGGAAATAAAGCTGATGTCGCCTTGTTGTGCGGCATGCAGCGGGGCAATGCGGCTGATGGCGATATCTTGCCCGGCAAGCGTGCCGCCCAAGGCGGCTATAATGTGGGAAAGCTGTTTCTGCATTTTAACTTCGGTGAAGTTTCGCTTTCAGGTAACCTGTTTTGCGGTAGGGAGGCCGGAATTTTCAGGTAGCCTTTTATTGGTTGTTGAGAGCGCGAATAACTTGGTCAGTGATGTCGAATTTGCTGTTTACGTAGATAACGTCTTGGATAATCAAGTCATAGCCATCGCGCTGTGCCAGCTCAGTAATCACGCGGTTGGCATTTTGCTGCAGGGCGGCAAACTCTTCGTTGCGGCGCAGGTTGTATTCTTCAGTGAGCTGTGCGGCTTGGTGACGTAAATCTCTATCCAGAGCAATCAGCTGCTGCTCTGTGCGGCGGCGTTCGGTGGTGCTCAGGCGCCCCTGGTCGAGCCTGGTTTTCAGGGCAATACCTTGATTACGCAGCCGTTGCAGTGCCTGCTGTCGGGCACTGAATTCGTTTTGCAGGATGGTTTGGATACGCTGCGCTTGGGTGGACTGCTGATACACACGCTCAGTATCGATAAACCCCAGCTTCTGTATGCTGTCGGCCGCGGCATGCAATGCGAGCAGCATCGCAGCAGCTGCCGCTGCTATACGGGGAAGATTAAGCTTCATCATCTGCTTTCCTTAGAAAGTCGTGCCTAATTGAAATTGGAAACGTTGGATCTGGTCGTTATCCCGCCGGCGCATCGGGTGGGCGAAACTGAATTTCATTGGGCCTAGTGGCGAAAGCCAAGTCAGCGCTGCGCCCACAGAATAGCGCAATTCGTTGCTGAAGGTGGAGCGATGGTCTTGGCTGTAGTAGCCGTTGGTGCCGTAGGGGTTAGTAGAGCTGTAGGCACCGGTGTTGTAGTTTTTGCCATCCCACACGCTGCCGGCATCGGCAAATACACTCAGGCGCACGGAGCGCTGGTCTTTCACGCCGGGGAAGGGGAAGAGCAGCTCGGCGGAGGCATAGGCTTTATAGGTGCCGCCGTAATTGACGATGTTGCGAGAGTTGCCGTAAATTTCGTACACCTTCGGGCCCAGAGAACCGCTTTCGTAGCCGCGCACGGAACCCAGGCCGCCGCCGTAGAAGTTATTGAAGAAGGGTACAGTGGAGGTGCCGCCGTAGGAGCCGGCATAGCCCACTTCGCCACCCAGCATCAGGGTGAAGCTCTTACTTAAGGGGAAGAACCAGCGTTGGTCGTGGGTAAGGATGTAGTATTTTAAATCACCGCCAGGCAGGCCGAGATCGGCGTTTACGCTGGTGGTGTAGCCGCGGGTTGGCCACAGGGCATCGTCGGTTTTGTTGCGTCCCCAACCGATATTGCCTTTGAGAATCCAGTTTTTCTCACCATGTTCTTGGAGGAACTGGCGGTAGCGGTAGGGTTGATAATTTACGTCGCCATGTAGTTTCACGTTCAGGTGCTCCACTGCGAGGCCGAAGTTTACGCGGTCATACTCGGTAACCGGCACACCCATACGCGCACCTAAGCCGATACGGGTAGTTTCGTAGTTGTTGGAGCTGGAGCTGGAGCTGGATTTATAGGGCATGTAGCCGCGATAGTAGATGTCGTAGCCCAAGCTCACACCGTCGGGAGTGAAGTAGGGATCGGTAAACGACAGGGACGCGGTATTTTGGGTTTTGCCGCGTGCAATGCGGAAGTTGGCAGATTTGCCCGTGCCGAACAGGTTATCTTGTGCCACGCCGGCAGAAAGTACCAAGCCGGTGTCTTGCACCCAACCGGCAGCTACTTCCACCGAACCAGTAGAGCGTTCTTTCACGGATACATCCACATCCACTTGGTCAGGCGTATCGGGCAGCGGGCGGGTTTTCACTTTCACATCGTCGAAATAGCCCAAGAGCTGGATACGGTCTTTGGAGCGGTTGAGTTTGGCCGAATCGTAGGGTGCTGCTTCGGTTTGGCGCATTTCGCGGCGGATAACGGCATCACGGGTTTTGTTATTGCCGGAAATGTGGATTTGATTCACATAGTATTTACGACCGGGATTTACCGTTAGAACAAAATCCACGGTGTGGTTGGCCTGGTCGGGCTGCGGCTGCACGCCCACTTGAGCCAGCGCATAGCCAGCCTGACCCATACGGTCTTGGATAGCTTGCAGGCTTTCTACCATCTGTGAACGGTTGTAGCGGCGGCCTTCGCGCATTTTCAGCAGGGCTTCCAACTCTTCGCGCGGCACTTCGCGGGTGTCGCCTTCGATGCGCACTTTGCCCCAACGGTAACGTTCGCCTTCGTGTACTTTAATCCACAGCGTCTGCTCGGTACGGTCGGCGTTGTAGCGCACATCGGCATCCTGCACTCGGCCTTCAAAGAAGCCTTCGTTTTGGTAGAAATCGGTGATGGATTGCAGGTCTTGACGGAATTTTTCGTCAGAGAAGCGGTCGTCTTTGGAGAGCCAGCTCAACATACCGTGGCGATCCATCTGCATTTGGCGGCGCAGAGTACGGTTGGAGAAGTGCTGGTTGCCTTCAAAGTCGATTTCTTTGATGTGGGTGGTAGGGCCTTCGTCGATTTTCAGTGTGATGTCCACACGGTTACGCGAGAGGCGGGAAATCTCGGGGGTGATGGTGGCAGAGAGTTTGCCTTGGTTGGCATATTCCTGCTGCAGGCCGGCCACGGCTTGGTTTAGGACCGCTTGGTTGAATGGCTGCGATTGGCCCAGGCCGAAGCTGTCGAGATTTTTCTTGATCGCGTCGCTGGGCAGGGTTTTGCCGCCGGTAACGGTGAGCGTGTTGATGATGGGGCGTTCCACCACGGTTAGCAACACTTGATTGCCCATGGTTTCCACGCGCACGTCGTCGAACAGGCCGGTGGCATAGAGGTTTTTGATGATTTGTTCGCCTTCGCCATCAGTGAAGGTGCTGCCCACTTTAACCGGCAGGTGGCCCAATACAGTGGAAGGGTCGGTGCGCTGCAAGCCCTCAATGCGGATATCTTGGATGGTAAACGGTGCGGCGGCCAGCGCCCAAGAAGACAATCCGGCTGCAAACAAAGAGAAAGTAAGTTTGTTCAGTTTCATGCTTTATCCCAATAAGCGGGTGATATCGTTGAAAAAAGCCAGCAGCATCAGCATCAGCATCAGGGAGAGGCCGAGGCGCAATCCCCACATTTGCACATTGGTGCTAACGGGCTTGCCGCGAATCCATTCGGCGGCATAATACATTAAATGGCCGCCATCTAAAACAGGAATCGGCAGCAAATTCAAAATCCCCAGGCTGATACTCACCACGGCGAGGAATTCCAAATAATCCTGAATGCCGGCGGAAGCGGTTTTGCCGGCATAGCTGGCGATGGTGATCGGGCCGGAAATGTGGCTTACAGAAGCCTGGCCGGTGAGCAGGCGGGCAAACAGGCGGCCGGTAAGTGCGGTGTAGGAAGACACGCGCTGCATGCCCATTTCGGCAGCGCCCAGCCAGGTGGGCTGGTAGCGGTAGGTGGCACGAGCCATCCATTGTTGGTCGACTTCGGCTTCAAAACCGGCATAGCCGTAGCGCTCGCCATTGCGGTCTTCACGGCTGTTGGGGCGCAATGCTACCTGAAGCGGTTTTTTGCCGCGCAAAATATCGATAGCAAGTTTGTCTTGTGGGTGTTGGCGGATGGCAGCGGTTAAATCTGGCCAAGTGTGCACGATTTGCCCGTTCACGGCCACCACGCGGTCGCCTTTGCGCAAACCGGCGTGCTCGGCGGGGGAGCCGGGCTGGATAGAGGCGAGCGTGGTGTTCAGGCGCAGGGCGGTGATGCCGAACCAGCCGCCGCGTTTGGCCACGGCTTCCGCCTCCGGTGTGCCGGCGGCATCAATGGTGCGGGTGGTTTGGCTGCCATTGGCTTCGCGCACGGCTACCTGAACCTTGCCGGCTTCTAAATTCAGGATGATTTCCGATTGTGCATCGCCCCAGGTGAGCACCTGCTTGCCGTTTACGGCGGTGATGGTGTCGCCCGGCTGAAAGCCTGCGTTCGCGGCCAGCGTGTCGGGCATCACCATGCCCACCATCGGGCGCACTTCTTGCGCGCCGAAATAGCCGAAGGAGAAAGTGTAGAGCAGCACGGCCAGCGCCAGATTGGTGAGCGGCCCGGCGGCTACCACCAGCATGCGTTTGAACGGGTGTTGCTTATCGAAGGCGTAGGGCAGGTCGGCCTCGGTCACGTCGCCTTCGCGGGTATCGACCATTTTCACATAGCCGCCCAGCGGAATCGGCGCCAGGCACCATTCGATATTGCGCCAGCGTTTGTTGAAAAACGGCTTGCCGAAGCCCACCGAGAAGCGCAACACTTTGATGCCGCACCAGCGTGCCACCAACAAATGCCCCAGTTCGTGCAGGCTGACTAAAATCAGGATGGCAACGATAAACGCGCCGAGTGTGTGCAAAAGAAACAAACAAGAAGCTCCTTGAAGCAGGCGAATTGGATTGAGGCTACCTGAAAAATGGAAGCGAAGGGCTAAGTGGTATTTTCAGGTAGCCTCAGCCGCCAATCGGCTACAGGAAGAAAAACATAATTGTAATAGAAACAGATGCTCCCGACAAAGCCTATGCCAATAGCTAAGGAGCCTTATTTCTACCTACCGTGCTGATTCGCCTTGCCATATTACTCATATGGTCTGCGGCTCGCCGCCTGGCTATGAAGAAAGAAGAAATATATTTCAGCTATACTCCACTTGCCGCACAAACGCTTCTGCGGCGTGCCGGGCGGCGGCGTCTAAATCCAGCAGGCCTTCCAGGCTGTGGTGGCTACCTGAAAAACCCTGTTCCAGGCAATGCCGCACCGTGCGTGCGATGTCGGTGAAGCGGATGCGGCCGGCCAGAAAAGCGGCCACGGCGATTTCGTTGGCGGCATTGAGCACGCAGGGCACGCCGTCGCCGGCCTGCATGGCCTGATAGGCCAGTTCCAGGCAGGGGAAACGGCGATAGTCGGGCGTTTCAAAGGTGAGTGCGGATAGGGTGGCGAAATCCAGCGGCGGCACGCCGGAGGCGATGCGTTCGGGCAGGCCGAGGCAGTAGGCGATGGGTGTGCGCATATCGGGGGTGCCCATTTGCGCCAGCACCGAGCCGTCGGCATAGCGCACCATGCTGTGCACCACGCTTTGCGGGTGGATAACGGTTTCCAGTTTCTCCGGCGGGCAGTTAAACAGCCAGTGCGCTTCAATCAGCTCCAGGCCCTTGTTCATCATGGTGGCGCTGTCTACCGAAATTTTGCGCCCCATCTGCCAGTTGGGGTGTTTCACCGCCTGCTCGGGCGTGATGGCGGGGAAGTCGGCCAAGTCGGTGTGTAGGAAGGGGCCGCCGGAAGCGGTGAGGATGATGGATTGCACGCCGTTATGTTTCAGGTAGCCTTTTTCTGGCGGCAACACTTGGTAGATGGCGTTGTGTTCGCTGTCTACCGGCAGGATGCACGCGCCGGACTGGGCGGTGGTTTGCATGAAGAGGCTACCTGAAACCACCAGCGTTTCTTTGTTGGCCAGGTAGATGGTTTTGCCGGCGCGGGCGGCGGCCAAGGTGGGCGGCAGGCCGGCGGCGCCAACGATGGCGGCCATCACGCCGTCGGTTTCCGGCGCGGCGGCAATGTCGCACAAGGCTTGCTCGCCGTGCAGCACTTCGGTTTGGCAGCCGGTGGCAGCGAGATGCGAGCGCAGTTCGGCGGCTTGCGCTTCATTGGCGGTTACGGCATATTGCGGATGGAAGGCAAGGCATTGTTCGGCCAGCTTGGCGGTTTGGCTGTGGCCGCTGAGGGCGAAGATGCGGAAGCGTTCGGGGTGGCGGGCAACCACATCGAGCGTGCTGCTGCCGATGCTGCCGGTGCTGCCGAGGATGGTGAGGGATTGGATCATGGTTGGTGTGTTTCGGGTAGCTTTTTTGCTTATAGTGATTCATTTTAAACCAGCATGGTGTTGGCTTGTTGCCTGATTCTGCTTAAACTTAATCCACAGGATATGGAAGGGCAGGGAGGCAGATTTATTTTTCAGGTAGCCTTCAATGCGGGCGGCAGGCTACCTGAAAATGTTGGGGGAAACAAGCTGGGTTTTGCGAAGGCCTCAGCTTGCCGGGCATGGCAGTTGCGGGAAAATGCCGCCAAGCCGCCCACAATATTCAACGGCAGCGGAAAGGCGGTTTCCGGCTGCCGTTTGGTCTGCTGTTTTAGGAACGATATTGCGCCATCAGTTCGCAGTAGTTTTGGTAGTGCTCTTTGGTTACAAAGCCGCGAATCAGGCTCATGGTTTGGTAGATGCCGCGCCGTTTGGTGTTTTCGTCCCAGCAGCCGATGTGCTGGGAGTTGTCGAAGTCGAACCAGTATTTGGTGAGCAGCCACACGTTCAGTCCGAGCTCGCGCAGGGCTTCGTCGTCGGCTTCGATGATGCCTTTGTCGCGCAGTTCGATGAAGATTTTCACCAAAAGCGGGGAGATTTTCACATGGGTGAATTCGTTGTGTTCGCCCAAAAGCTGCTTACTGCGGGAGAGCAGGGTGTTTACATCGCTGAATAAAAAGCGGTATTCCCACAGGATGTCGTACACACCCTGTAGGTATCCACCCATTTTGGCCATGCTGTCAGGCAGCTCGGTTTGGCGGATGTAGTCGAGCAGTTTGTTGCTGTAGCGCTGGAACAGCTGAACAATGATTTCGTCTTTATTGCGAAAATGGTAGTACAGGTTGCCGGGGCTGATGCCGAGGTGTTGGGAGATGTGGTTGGTGCTGATGTTGCGCTCACCCTCCTCGTTGAACAGCTGGAGGCTGATGTCGATGATCCGGTTGTAGGTGTTGGGTTTGCCGGGCTTCCTGGGCATGGGTTATCTCCTTGGCTGCAATGTGAATTATGCCTGTGCAAGAGGCTGCCTGAAAATGATATAGCGGGATTTTAATACATTATCGATTGTATTGCCTTATAGATAAAGCACTTATTTTTCATACGGCTGTGCTTCGCCGCTTGGTAGGAAAAATATGCTTCAGCTTCCTTATTCCAGCCACACCGGCTCGGGCTCCAGCCGCACGCCGAAGCGTTGGTAAACGCTGTTTTGCACGTGTTCGGACAAACGGCGCACGTCTTCGGCACTGGCGCCGCCGAGGTTAATCAGCACCAGGGCTTGTTTTTGGTGTACGGCGGCATGGCCTTCGCGGTGGCCTTTGAGCCCGCATTGGTCGATAAGCCAGCCAGCGGCGAGTTTGGCCTGACTGCCAGGCTGGGGGTATACCGGCAGGGCGGGGTGCTGCTTCTTCAGCGCGGCGGCTTGCTCGGCGGGAACGATGGGGTTTTTATAGAAGCTGCCGCAGCTGCCGGTTTCGGCGGGGTCGGGCAGCTTGCGGCGGCGGATGCGACACACGGCCTCGGCCACGATGGCAGCGGTGAGCGGCGCGCCTTGAGCCAGGGTTTCGGCTTCGGCTTGCACGTCGCCGTAGTGCAGCTTGGGTTTGAATTCGCTATCCAGCACGAACGTTACTGCGGTAATCACGAAGCGGCCGCCGGATTGTTTGAACACGCTGTTGCGATAGGCAAAACGGCAGTCGGCATGGCCGAACGATACCGGTTTGCCGCTGTCTAAATCCCAGGCGTGCACGGCTTCGATGCAGCTTTCGGCTTCCACGCCGTAGGCGCCGATATTCTGCACCGGCGCGGCGCCCACTGTGCCGGGAATCAGGCTGAGGTTTTCCAGCCCGCTCAAGCCTAGTGTGATGGTGTGCTGCACGAAATCGTGCCAGTTTTCGCCGGCCTGCGCGGTAATACGCATTTTGCCGATGCCGGCCGGCTCGGGCGCGGAAATGCCTTTATTGGCCATGCGTACCACCAGCCCGCCATAGTTTTTCATCAGCAGGATATTGCTGCCGCCGCCCAGCCACAGGGTGTGCTCGCGACCGTATTCGGGCAGTTGGAAAATCTCAGGTAGCCTTTCGGCGGCGTCCAGCGTGTAGAGTGCGGCGGCGCGGGTGGGCAGGCCGAAGGTGTTCAGTGCGGTTAAATCGACATCGTATTGCAGTCTATTCATCGTCTTCATGTTCCAGCATTTCTTGGCTTACTACCGCCAAACACCATAAGAGGGCGGCAGCGGCACAGCCTAGCGACAGCACCAGCGCCGCCCAGAAGCCGTAAATCCCCATACGCGTACCGAAGGCCAACAGGCAGCCCAGCCCGAGGCCGACCACCCAGAAAGCGATGCCGTGAATCACCATCGGCAGTTTGGTTACTTTATAGCCGCGCAAGGCGTAGGAGGCAATACATTGGATGGCGTCGGCTAATTGGAAGGCAGCGGCGAACAGCAGGATAGTGGCGCCGAGCCCGATCACGGCCTGGTCATCCGTGTAAACGCGCATAATCGGATAGCGGAACAGTAGAGTGAGTACCGCGGTGACAATGGCCAGAGCCGAGCCGCAGGCCAAGGCCACGCCGGAGGCATAACGCGCCTGGAAATAGCGGTCGGCACCGATGGCATAGCCCACGCGCACGGTTACTGCCGCGCCGATGCCTTGCGGAATCACATAAATCAGGCTGGTGATGCTGTTTACCACTTGCTGTGCGGCCACGTGGTCTTCGGCATTGCCCGGCAGTTGGGCAATCAGCATCATCATCACAGTAAACAGACTCACTTCGAGGAAGAAAGACAAGCCGATCGGCACACCTAGCTTGGTAATTTGACGGAAAATCTTGGCGCTGGGCTTGGTGAAACGCGCGAACAGGCCGAAGCGTTGGAAATATTTCTGTTTGGCAATATAAGCCCACAGCGCGGCGGCGTTAAACCAGAACACCAAAGTACTGGCCAGGCCGCAGCCCGCGCCGCCCAAGGCAGGCATGCCTAAATCGCCGTAAACGAAGATATGGTTGAGCGGGATGTTTAAAAACAGGCTAATCCAGCTCATCCACATAATTGGTTTGGGTTTACCCAAGCTGGAGGCAAAAGCGTGCAGCGCACGGTGAATCATGGCTGCCGGCATGGAAAGGGCAATAAGGCCCACATACACGGCAAATTGCCGTTTCACTTCGGCATCCAAGTCTAAAAAGCCATTGATGGGCTGAATCATCAGCCACAGCAGAATCATGCCCACAATGCCCAGTATCAGGCCATACAATATGCCCTGCCGGCCCAGCTCACCCACTTTCTCGATTTCGCCCGCGCCGTGTTCTTGGGAAATCATCGGATTGAGCGCGGTCATGATGCCGAGGAAGGTTATGTAAACAGTAACGAATGCGCTGCTACCCAGTGCCACGGCGGCCAAATCGGTTTTGCCCGCACCGCCGGCCATCACGGTATCGACCAGCCCCAGCCCCACTTGCGCAATCTGCGCCAGCAGCATGGGCACCGCCAAAGCACCCAATTTGGAGGACTCTTTGCGGAAAACGGCGGTGGAATAACGGTTTAGGTCAAGCAGCATAATCAAAACAAGAATGGAACATAGATGTAATTTTAGCAGAAATGCAACATAAGTTGTAGCAATGCAACACTTTCTGCTCTGGTTTTATGAATATATTCTGCAATAGTATGCTTGATTTGTCGAAGAAAATATTTTTCCCTGCTGTGTTGCGGATTTTACTTGGGAAAATCTGCCCGGATGCTGTTTTTAGAGTAGACAAAACCGGAAAAACATGAAAACAGCTGGGTTCCGGTGCAAAAGCCACCTGAGAACGCCAGTGGAACGGCACATTTTGGTTTTGACTGTGTCGCGCTTCGTTCTTCGTTTTCAGGTAGCCTTTGTTGCGGCAGAGATAGAGATGAAGATTTGAATAAAGCAGCATTGCCTTTGATCCTGATGAAGGCGGTTGTCCTCCCCAAAAAACTAAAGGCACGCTGGAGCTGCTTCCGTCGTGCCTTTGTTTCAGCTATTACGCTTACTATTGGCCTGCCTGCGTGGTCGGGTTGATTAAGATTTCCACACGGCGGTTTTGCGCGCGGCCGCTTTCGGTGGAGTTGTCAGCCACCGGCGAGCGTGAGCCGTAGCCTACAGTGCTGATGCGGCTGGCAGCCACGCCGCGGCTGGTGAGGTAGCCGGCTACCGAGCGGGCGCGGTTTTCAGACAAGGGGTTGTTGATGCGGTCGTTGCCGGTGTTGTCGGTGTGGCCGGCCACAGTGATGGTGGTTTCCGGATACTGCGTCAACACATTGGCCACGGTGTTGAGCGAATTTACCGCATCGGGGCTCAGGCTGGCGCTGTTGGTGGCGAAGGTTACGCCGCTGGGCATAGTCAGTTTGATTTGGTCGCCTTGGCGCTGCACTTCCACCGGCGTATTAGCCAGTTCTTGGCGCAAACGGCGCTCTTGCACGTCCATATAGGCACCAACACCCGCACCTACCACGCCGCAGCCCAGTGCCGCATTGCGCGCGCCTTTGCCACCGTGAGTCAGTGCTCCGATGGCACCGCAGGCCGCCGCGCCGCCGAGGCCGAATAGAGCGGTTTTGGAAATAGTCTGCTGGCCGGTAACCGGGTCGGTAACGCAGCCGTTCAGGGCAAAGGTGGCGGCCAGGGTTAAAACGGTTAGACGTTTCATCATAATCGGTTCCCTTGTTTTGTAGATTCCATTGAAAACAAAAAGTTAATATAAAGCACGCTGCTTGCAGCAGTTACTATAGGCGAGCCGCCGCGCAAACAAAAGCCGCCGCTGTAACATTTACCGTTTTCAAAACTTTCCAAATGTTTGTTTACATTTGCCTGCTAGGTGGCTGTAAATAAGGCTTTCGGCTACAATGCCCTTCCCAACAACCTGATAGGATACCTGAAAACATGCCGCGCCTCTTCCGCTTCCTCCTGCCTGCGCTCGCCTTGTTTGCCGCTGCTTTTGCCCACGCCGAGCTCCCCGCAGGCCTCTATTTATACCAGGGCAACGATGGCGGCAACTACCGCCCCGCCGACGAGCCCGATGCTATTCCGTTCCCGCGTTCGCCCTCCATTCATGCCGAGCGGAAAGTCTGTGTTCCTGCCGACAGCCAAGCCTGGCTGCAAGAGCAAATACGCCGGCTCACCACCGGCCTCTATCCCCAAGGCCGGTTTGAAGAACATCAAACCGCCCACGGCCGGGTTTACACCCTGCTCAACCCCGCCCAAGCCAAGCCAGGTTTGGATGCCTACGCCGTGAGCATGGTGCTGAAAGAAGACCCGCAAGGCCGCCCTGTTGTTGCCTTCTCCATCAACTCCACCGATACCGAACGCAATTCCGTCCACAACACCCAAGTTAACCAGCACTACACCTACCAAGGCCCAAGCTGCCCCGCCGAAGCCGATAGCAAATAATTTTCGGCTGCACAGAAACTTCGCTTTCAGGTAGCCTCTAATCTTTAACCAACCACTTCCATTGCACTATGCCAACTATCTACAACACCCTCACCCGCCAAAAAGAGTCCTTCTCCCCCATCGATCCCAAAAACGTGCGCATGTACGTTTGCGGCATGACCGTATACGACTACTGCCACTTAGGCCACGCCCGCGTGATGGTGGTATTCGACATGATTGCCCGCTGGTTGCGCGAGTGCGGCTATCCGCTCACTTATGTGCGCAACATCACCGATATCGACGACAAAATCATCGCCCGCGCGGCCGAAAACGGCGAAACCATCGGCGAGCTCACCACCCGCTTTATCCAAGCCATGCATGAAGATGCCGACGCCTTGGGCGTGTTGCGCCCCGACGTTGAGCCGAAGGCCACGGAAAACATTCCGCAGATGATTGCCATGATTGAAGCCCTGATTCGCAACGGCAAAGCCTATCCCGCCGCCAACGGCGACGTTTATTACGCCGTGCGCGAGTTTGCCCCTTACGGCCAATTATCCGGCAAATCGCTGGACGACCTGCGCGCCGGCGAGCGCGTGGAAGTGGACGGTTTCAAACGCGACCCGCTCGATTTCGTGCTGTGGAAAGCCGCCAAAGCAGGCGAGCCGGCCTGGGAAAGCCCGTGGGGCAACGGCCGCCCGGGCTGGCACATCGAATGCTCCGCCATGAGCGACAACCTGTTCGGCGACACCTTCGACATCCATGGCGGCGGCGCAGATTTGCAGTTCCCGCACCATGAAAACGAAATCGCCCAAAGCGTCGGCGCCAGCGGCCATGTTTGCGGACACGAACACGCACACACCCACCACGGCCAAAGCATCGCCAGCCACGTCAAATACTGGATGCACAACGGCTTCATCCGTGTGGACGGCGAAAAAATGTCCAAATCCCTGGGCAACTTCTTCACCATCCGCGACGTGCTGAAGCAATACGATCCCGAAGTTGTGCGCTTCTTCATCCTGCGCGCCCACTACCGCAGCCCTCTGAATTATTCGGATGCGCACCTCGACGACGCCAAAAACGCCCTCACCCGCCTCTACAACACCCTGGCCAATGTGCCGCCCGCAGCCGAGTTTGGCTCTGCCGAAACTCGTGGAAACCATCTACAGGTAGCCTCCGAAGCCAACGACTACACCCGCCGCTTCTTCGCCGCCATGCACGACGATTTCGACACCGTGCAGGCCGTGGCCGTATTGTTCGAGCTGGCAGGCGAAGCCAACAAAACCCGGTCTGCCGAGCTTGCCGGCTGCCTCAAAGCCCTTGCCGGCACCATCGGGTTGCTGCAACGCAACCCGACCGAATTCCTGCAAGGCGGCGCGCCCGCAAACGGTTTGAGCAACGAAGAAATCGAAGCCCTCATCGCCCGGCGCAAGCAAGCCCGCGCCGACAAAAACTGGGCCGAATCCGACCGCATCCGCGACCTGCTCGCCGAGCAAGGCATCACCCTGCGCGACGGCGCGGACGGCACCAGCTGGACGCGCGGCTGACGGGTTGGAGTTGGCTGTAAGCAAACAAAGGCTACCTGAAATCTCAGGTAGCCTTTTTCAGGTAGCTTTGGGCGGGGTGTCGGATTCGGGAATCCGACTTATGGTTTTCAGGTAGCCTTCAAGCAGCGGGACAGATGTTTACAATATCTTGTATTTTGTTACAATCCGATTATCGGCAATACCCTTATTCCCCTTTCCAAACAGGAGCGGCAAGATGAAGCAATCAATGATGAACACGGCAGCGGGCGTATTGGCGGCAGTGCTATTGGGCAGTGCGGGCTTGGCATATGCCAACCCCTATCCGGTTGGCTCGCAGCAATGGCACAACTTTAATGGCATCATGCAGTCGGAAGCAGATCGGATACAACGCGAGCGCAATGCCGTACGGCAACAGCCAACCTACTCCGGCCCCACCGCCGCCGAAATACGCGCCTGGGAGCAGCGCGAGGCGGAGGTGCAAGCACGTATCGCCCATTTCCGCGCCACGCCGTTTTGGATGGCTTTGGCTTGGAATTTCGAGAAAGATGCAATCATTTGGCCTGGCGGTTTTAAATCTGAGCAGCGAGCCATTGAGCGAGCCAAACAGATCTGCTCTTCCCCCAATTGTCATGTATTTGCCACTTTCAATAACACCTGCGCCCATTTCGTTAGTGCGGTAGCCGAGCCGCGCTCGGTGCAGGATTTTTTTGTAGCCTACGACCGAGACGGCAACAGGGCGGTACGGAAAGCTGTTCAGGCCTGCGAGGCGGTGCATGGCAAGCGGGAAGACAGATGCTTCTCCTCCCTGCTGCGAACGCCGCATGGGGAAGGCATTTTCTGCGTGGGCTACGATTATAGTTTGTATAATCAAGATTAAGCAGTGGCAAGAGGAAAGGCTACCTGAAATATTTTCAGGTAGCCTTTCCTCTTGCCGTCCCGCCAATGCTGCACAATGCTCGCCTTCCGAAACCACCTGCCAAAGCCAGCGTAGCCCGCAAGAGTAGCAAGAGTAGGGTGTGTACGGTACGCACGCACGTGGTTTTAACTTCGTTGAAGCTGTGCTTTCAGGTAGCCTTTTGTGTACTAGCCAGGTTCGGCAGTACGGCTGATGATATGCCTATCGCTGGTGTTGCGCCAGCCAATCGCGGGCGCGGGTAATGTCGGCGGCGATTTGTGCTTGCAGCTCGGGCAGGTCGGGGAATTTGGCTTCGTCGCGCAGTTTGTGCAGGAAGTCGATGCGCAGGCGTTGGCCGTAGAGTTGGCCGGCAAAGTCGAAAAGGTGGGCTTCCAGTTTTTGCGTGGGCAGGCTGGATACAGTGGGGTTTTGGCCGAAGCTGGCCACGCCGTAGCGTGTGCCGAATGCGCCGTGGGCGGAGATGACGAATACGCCGCAGAGGGGTAGCGGTGCGGGGAGGTGGAGGTTGGCGGTGGGGCAGCCGATGGTGCGGCCGAGCTTGGCGCCGTGTTTCACGCGGCCGCTGAGGGAATAGGGGTGGCCGAGCAGGCTTGCGGCGTAGCCGAGGCGGCCTTCGCTGAGGGCTTGGCGCACGAGGGTGCTGCTGGCGCGCACGTCTTGCACCATCACGGAGGGGGTGCGCTCGGTGGTGAAATGGGGGCAGCGGTTGAGGAGGCTGAAGTCGCCTTGGCGGCCGGCGCCGAAGCGGAAGTCATCGCCGATGAGCAGGTGGCGGGTATGCAGCTGTTCGATGAGCAGGTGTTGGATGAAATCAGCGGCGGATACGGCGGCGAGGCCGGCGTTGAAACGCAGCACCCATACGGCATCGAGGCAGCCGGTGTCGCGCAGAAGGCGCAGCTTTTCGCGCAGGGGGCTGAGGCGGAAGGGTTTTTCCGCGCCACGCTGCCGGCTGAAAAACTCTTGCGGCTGGGGTTCGAATACGATGGCTACGGCGGCGAGGCTGCGCTCGTCGGCTTCATGGCGCAGGCGCTCGAGGATGTGGCGGTGGCCGAGGTGGACGCCGTCGAAATTGCCGATGGTCACGGCGCTGCCGTGCGGGTGCGGGCGGAATACGGTGTTGCCGAAGCGGATGTTCATGGCGGGCGGGGTGGGGAAAAGGGGCTATTGTAGCGGGAAGGGCGGATTAAAGCATCCGGTGTGGTGCGGGCGGGAGAAGGCTACCTGAAACTTTGGCTTGGCGGGAACGCGTGTGTTTGTTTGCACGGCGTTGTAGCGAAGGTTTTCAGGTAGCCTTTCTGTTGTCCGGTGGTTATGCGGCGGTTTCGGTATTCCAGATCAGGAGTGCCCATTTCATGGCGAAGGGGGCTTTGGCGAATTGGCTGTGGTGGCGGTGGAAGAATTGGGTGAGGAGTTTGGTGTGTTCGGGGGTGAGCGTGCCGTAGGCGGCGACGACGTATGCACAGGTGTAGGAGGCTTCGCGTATTGGCTGGTGAAGACTAACTGATAAAGTGGGTTTTGAATCATTCCGCATTTAGCGGGGCATATGGCGAGTGACGCATTGCCGGGTGGCGGTGTCGATGAAGCTGGTGAGTTCGGACTTATTGCTGATGTCTTGGCTGGTGAGGGTTTGCGGCCAGTTGCTGCCATACCGGCTGCTGATTTGATTGAAAGTGCAGGCGCAGATATCGGCGGCTGATTGGCGGGAAATGCCGGCGGCTGCGGTTTCGCCGGTGCAGCGGCTGATAAACAAATCGCGCGGGCTGTAGGTGGAGCCATTGGCGCCGGCGCCGGGGATGAGGGCGAGCAGGAATAGGGCGGGGATGAGTTTTTTCAACATGGTATTTTGATGTGGATGAGTGAAGGATAAAAATTAGGCAGCCTGCAAAACAGCGGGCTGCCTGTGTGGCCGGTTAG
Organism: Eikenella exigua; assembly: GCF_008805035.1. NCBI lineage: Bacteria > Pseudomonadati > Pseudomonadota > Betaproteobacteria > Neisseriales > Neisseriaceae > Eikenella > Eikenella exigua. The sequence continues at coordinate 188,555 of NZ_CP038018.1, forward strand.
CGGCGTTTGATGTGGCGGTTTACGCACACTTCGGTGTTGCGTTTCATGCGGCTTTCAAACTGTGGATCGTTGCCGGTGCGGTCGTAGGCATCCAGCGCGGCTTTCCAGCGAGTGCCATATTGTTTGCCGGTTTCGTCGAAGGTGCAGGAGCAAAGGGTGCGAGCCATTTGCTGGTTCAGGGTGCTGCCTTGGGAGGTGGCAGATTGGGTGCAAGCGCTCACGAATTCATTGCGCATTTGCTGCAGGGTTTTGGCTTGGGCGGCAGGAGCAGCAACAGCGGCTAATACGGCGGTGGCAAATAGGTATTTTTTCATTTGTGGTTTCCTTTTGAAATATGATGAATGAGGGAACGAAGCCGCATTGTGCCGTTTGGCGGGGGAATTGTCTATAGGCGGAGTGATTTAGAGCGGAACGTTCGGGCGGAAGAAGGCTACCTGAAAAATATTCCATTGAGAGGGCAGGATGTTTTTCAGGTAGCCTTTTGTGAATGCGTGGTGTTGCAAACCGAATATTTGCAGCTCACATTTCCAATGGATCGATATCCACCGACCATCTGGCCGCGGCAAACTGCCGTGCCAGCACGGCGAGGGCTTGCTGCCAGAGGGAAACCTGCCGGTGCAGCGATTTGCGGCTGGGGCTTTCCAGAAACACTTGGGCGCGTTCGCGGCCGGCGAGTTTGGCCAGCAGCATGGGCACGGGGCCGAGGCAGAGCACTTCCGCGGCTTCGGTTTCTGCGCTTTCAGGTAGCCTTTGCCTTTGTTGTGCCACCCATTCGGCAGCCAGGCGCAATAATTCCAGCGCATCGCCCATATTGGCGGCATCGGCACGGATGGCGGCGGTATGGGCGAAGGGCGGCATATCGAAACTTTCGCGCTCGGCCAACTCGCCGGCGGCGAAGTCGGCATAGTTTTGCCGCAGCAGCGTTTGATACACGCGATGCTCCGGCAGGCGGGTTTGGATGAACACGCGGCCGGGCAGCTCAGCACGCCCGGCGCGGCCGGCCACCTGCATCAGCTCGGCAAACAGCCGCTCGGGGGCGCGGAAGTCGGCGCTGTAGAGGCTGCCGTCGGCATTGAGCACCAGCACCAAATTCAGGCGGGCGAAATCGTGGCCTTTGACCAGCATCTGCGTGCCCACCAAAATATCCACGCCGTTGGCGGCGATGCGCTGGTAGAGCCGCTGCCAGTCGCCTTTGCGGGCGACGCTGTCGCGGTCTACCCGTTCGATTTTAGCCTCGGGCAGTTGCGCGCGCAGGGCTTCTTCCACCCGCTGCGTGCCGATGCCCACGGCGGTGAGGTCTTGGTTGCCGCAGTCGGGGCATTTTTTCGGAATCGGCACCGCCAGGCCACAGTGGTGGCAGCGTAGCTGGCGCGCGCGCTGGTGCAGCACCAGCTTGGCGGAGCAGTGCGGGCAGCCGAAGGTGTGGCCGCAGTCGCCGCAGAAGAGGGCGGGGGCGAAGCCGCGCCGATTGAGGTATACCATGCTCATGCCGCCGGCAGCGTGATTTTGCTGCAACAGCTTGAAAGCGGCCGGGCTGAAGCCTTGGTCCAATGGCTCGCGGCGGATGTCGATCAGGCGGATTTCGGGCAGGCGGGCGGCAGCGCGGGCGCGTTGTGGCAGGCTGAGCAGGCGGTAGCCGCCGCTTTGCGCCTTGTGCCAGCTTTCCAGCGCGGGCGTGGCGCTGCCGAGCACAATCGGGCAGCTGGCCTGCCGTGCGCGCCACACGGCCAAATCGCGGGCGTGGTAGCGCAGTTCGCTGTCTTGCTTGAACGAGGAATCGTGTTCTTCGTCCACCACAATCAGCCCCAAATCCGGCAGCGGCGTAAACACCGCCAGCCTGGTGCCCACTACCAGCCGCACCTGGCCGCACATGGCTTTCAGGTAGCCTTGGGTGCGCTCGCCGGCGGCGGTTTGGCTGTGCAGCACAGCAGTCGGCACGTCGGCAAAGCGCTGTTGCAAACGGGCGATGAGTTGCGGCGTGAGGCTGATTTCAGGCAGCAGGAACAACACCTGTTTGCCCGCCAAGAGCGCGGCGGCCATGGCCTCAAAATAGGTTTCGGTTTTGCCGCTGCCGGTGATGCCGTGCAGCAGGAAGGGGGCAAAACCCTGCGCCTGCGCCACCGCATCGGCCGCGGCCTGCTGCTCGGGGTTGAGCGGCACGGACGAGGGCGGAATCGGTATATGGGTGGGCAGAGTGCTGGTTTCGGCTGTCAGCCAGCCCTGCGCCTGCCAGCTTGCCAGCTGGATGGTGGCCTGCGGCGCGATAGTGCGGGCGGCGCTTTGGCTCACCGGGCTCTCCAACAGCGATTGCCACAGCGCGGCCTTGCGGCGATGGTGCGGCGGTGGCGCGGGCTGTTGCCGCCCCAAATCGGTGAGCGAAAAATAGGTTTCCGGCTGGGGCGGTGGGCAGGGCTTGGCTTCGCGCAGGCCGGCGGGCAGGGCGGTGAAGGCGGTTTGGCCGATGGGGTGGTGATAATAACGGGCAGTAAATTCAATCAGTTCACGCCAAGCGGCGGGCAGCGGCGGCTCGTGTTCAAACACTTGCTCAAGCGGGCGGATTTTGGCCGGGCTGATTTCCGGTTCTTCGCACGCGCCCCACACGATGCCGGCCACGGTTTTACCGCGAAACGGCACAGCCACGCGGGTGCCGGGCGCGGGAATACGGTCGGCACGGTAGGTGAAGAGCGTGTCGAGCGGAACATTGAGAGCAACTTGGCAGTAGGGCACGGCGGTTGGGAGTGAATGAATAAGGAGACGGTGGGTATTGTACCTGAAACAGGAAGGGCTACCTGAAAGCGCACTTCTCTACGGAGCTAACGCGTTGGTATGGTGAAAACGGCAGCATGGTTTCAGGTAGCCTTTGGATAGTGTGGGCAGTAAACTAGACATATTGTACCAACGGAGAATCAGGCTACCTGAAAACTTTTGCCGCAACGCAGCAAAATAGACTACGGCAAGGCTGAAGCAATTTCAGGTAGCCTCTCATTTAAAACTAAGGAAACCGATATGACTGCCACTTTGGAAGTATGCCAAGCCGATATCACCACGCTGGCGGTGGACGCAATAGTCAATGCCGCCAATTCTTCGCTATTGGGCGGCGGCGGAGTGGATGGTGCGATACACTGCGCCGCTGGTTCGGAGCTGTTGGCCGAGTGTCGCCAGCTGGGCGGCTGCCGCACCGGGGAGGCCAAAATCACACGGGGCTACCGGCTGCCGGCGCGTTGGGTGGTGCACACCGTCGGCCCGGTATGGCGCGGCGGGCAACATGGCGAAGCGGAGCTGCTGGCCGCAGCCTATGCCAATTCGTTGCGCCTGGCTGCCGAACAGGGTGCGCAAAGCATTGCTTTTCCCTGTATCAGTACCGGCGTGTATGGCTACCCTGCGTACGACGCAGCGGAAATTGCGGTGAGGACGGTGCGCGAAACGCTGCCGCAATGCCCGCAGATAGAGCGCGTAGTGTTTTGCTGTTTTTCGCAGCAAGATGCGGCACTATACCGGCGATTGCTGGAGGCTACCTGAAAAAATTCGGGCGGATACGCAGCGCATGTTTGGCAGTAAGCAGGCAAAATCGGGTGTATCGCCAACACGGATTGCTTGGATTGTTGGCGGGAAGTATCGTTTTTGGTGGCTAAATGCAGGTTTTTGGTGTATTTATGGCGAAACTTGCTATAATCGCGGGCGCATTGCGCCAAGCGCAGCGGTTTTTGATAAAATACAGTGTTTTGGTAGCCGGGTTGAACAGCGTTATCACCTAAGGCTATCTGAACAACAGGTGCGCCAAAGCGCACCACCAGAAGACTAACCTTAATAGGAGATTCATCATCGCACAAGAACGCGAAGCACGGATTAACGGCGAAATCCACGCCAAAGAAGTGCGTTTAATCAGCGGCACGGGCGAGCAGCTCGGCATCGTAACCGTGAAAGAAGCCCTGGCCATGGCCGAAGAACAAGATGTGGATTTGGTGGAGATTTCCCCCACTGCCAAACCGCCTGTCTGCAAGCTGATGGACTACGGCAAATATAAATACGAGCAGTCGAAAAAACGCGACGAAGCCAAGAAAAAGCAGAAGCAGGTGCAGATTAAGGAAATCAAATTCCGCCCCGGCACCGACGAAGGCGATTATCAAATCAAAATGCGCAACGTTACCCGCTTCTTGGCCGATGGCGACAAAGTAAAAATCACCCTGCGTTTCCGCGGCCGCGAAATGGCGCACCAGCACTTGGGCGCGCAGCTTCTGGAGCGTGTGAAGGCCGATTTGGCCGAGGTGGCCGCTGTGGAGCAGTTTCCGAAAATGGAAGGCCGCCAGATGGTGATGATGGTTGCACCCAAGAAGAAGTAACCGTATAATTCGCCGTTTTCCGCTCCGCCGCACGCGGGAAACGGCTTCAATGTTGTGTGTGCGGCATAAAACCGTGGTTTCGGGTATTAAGCGCTGCCTGTTGCAGGCAGCCTCCCGATGCCTAATCCGATAAACCAATGGAGTTTTCCCATGCCTAAAATGAAAACCAAATCCAGTGCGAAGAAACGCTTCAAAGTGCTGGGCAACGGTGGCATCAAACGCGCTCATGCGTTCAAACGCCACATCCTCACCAAGAAAACCACTAAGAACAAACGCCAGCTGCGCAGCACCGCTATGGTGAACGAGCGCGACGTGGCTTCTGTTCACAAAATGTTGCCCTACGCTTAAAGGAGTCTGAAATATGCCACGCGTAAAACGCGGTGTAACCGCACGTGCCCGTCATAAAAAAGTATTAGTTTTGGCCAAAGGCTATCGCGGCCGTCGTAAAAACGTCTACCGCGTTGCCAAACAGGCGGTGATGAAGGCAGGCCAATATGCCTACCGCGACCGCCGTCAGCGCAAACGCCAGTTCCGTCAACTGTGGATTGCCCGTATCAACGCCGGTGCCCGCCAGCACGGCCTGTCTTACAGCAAATTCATGAACGGCCTGAAACGCGCTGCTATCGAGCTGGATCGCAAAGTATTGGCCGACTTGGCTGTATTCGACAAAGCTGCTTTCGCTCAGCTGGTTGAAAAAGCCAAAGCCGCTTTGGCTTAATGCCTAATTGGAAAATCGGCCGGAATCTTCCGGCCGATTTTTTATTGTGCGGAAATTAAATGCTAGAAGAAGGTTGGGCAGCAACTCAACCTTGGCCACGCCAAGTCATCGATCCGCTAGCTGAAGCCAACGCTTTAGCTTTGCAGAAATCAGGCTTTGGCTGCGCCAAGACGTCGGTTCATCTCGTTGAAGTTGCGCTTTCAGGTAGCCTTTAGGGGGAAGCCGGCAAAACGAATTGTCCAAAGCCGGCCGGCAGCGTATAATCCACCTTCCTTTATCTGGGGGCGACCTTGGTTTCGACGGGGGTTGCGAAGCAGATGCGGGCATACCGGGGTCTCAGATTTCCCGTAAAACACTGAATTTAAATAGTCGCAAACGACGAAACTTTCGCATTGGCCGCCTAAGGCCTGCCGTTGCAGCAGTTGGTCAATGGGCTGTGTAGCGTAAGCTACCGCAACGTCATTCTACATTGACTGGTTTCCCGTCGGGTTACTTGGCGGGAAATGAGATTTAAGGTAACTAGCTCCCAAACAGCCTGTCTGTCGGCGGAATGGGGGTGAGATTCTAAGTTGGCAAGACTAAGTATGTAGAGCGCTTTGTAGAGGACTTTCGGACGGGGGTTCGATTCCCCCCGCCTCCACCAGATTTCCTTTCGTAAAACTTGTTTGGGCAGCCTTCGGGCTGCTGTTTTTTGTGTGCTTGAAATGTGTTGGCAGTGTAGAAAGGCTACCTGAAAGTTTCAGGTAGCCTTGATTTATAGTGAATTCAACTAAGAATGCTGTTGCGTTGGCTCGCCTGAGCGTACTGGCTGCTGCCTGCCGCTTTGTTCCATTCTCATTTTCCCACTATTTGATAAGGGCTCGCTGTGGCTAAACCGTTTCCTTTATGCCAAACGTATTAATGTGGTTTCAAGGATGTGGCTGATTACAGAGATTTATGGAAATACCGCCCGATTTGGTGAGTGCGGCAATTCACGCGCCATTTGTTACTGTTTTGCCAGTAATAATCCACGATGATGCCTTGGTTATCAGTGTAGAAGATGCGGTCGTGGTTTTGGCCGTAGCAGACATCGCTATAGTAGTTGGTAATGATGGGGCCGTTTGGGCTGCTGCCTTCGTATTCACGGCCGCCGTAGGAAATATAAGTGTAGCGCCAGAGGTAGGCATAGCGGTTGTTTCCCGATTTGACTCCACCTTCTGTGGGTTCGCCGCCATAGGATTTGATAACGGCATCGATGGGTCTGCCAACAAAGCGTTTCATACGTGTGTCTAGGCTGGCACAGCCGTCGGTGAGGTAAATGAGGCAGGCAAGGATGGTGGTGCGGCCGATAGAGATTCGGGTGGGCATGATGTGCTTTCTTCATGGTGGAAATGAAAGGCGGAATGATAAAAAAAGGAATGGGCAAGTTGGCAAGAGGCTACCTGAAAACGTTTTATGTTTTTCAGGTAGCCTCTTGGTTGATACACGCTTGGCCTTTAATAATGCGGCGGGATTTCGGCGGCGGGATTAAAGGCTTGGTTGGCGCCGCTTCCATCTTTTTCTTGCAAACGGCCGTAGAGCAGGCGCAGCTGGGCTTGTTGCAAATCTAAGGATTGCTGCAAGCGGGCGACGGTGTCGTTCAGGCTGTCGAGCAGGTCGTTTTGCAGGGCTACCTGAATTTCCAGCTCGGCCAGCCGCGCTTCGGTGTCGTTATGCGTCATCACAGCACCATGGCGGCCACCCAGCCTGCGGCCATCAGTGGCAGGTTGTAGTGGAGGAAGGTGGGGATAACCGAATCGTAGATGTGGTCGTGCTGGCCGTCTACGTTCAGGCCGGAGGTGGGGCCGAGGGTGGAATCGGAAGCGGGCGATCCGGCATCACCCAACGCGCCGGCGGTGCCGATGATGGCTACGGTGGCCATCGGTGAGAAGCCCATGCTGGCGCACAGGGGAACGTAAATGGCGGCAATGATGGGCAGGGTGGAGAAGGAGCTGCCGATGCCCATGGTTACCAATAAGCCGACGGCGAGCATAACCAACGCGGCCATGCTTTTGTTGCCGGCAAACAGGCTGGTGCTGGTGTCGACCAGGGGTTTAATCTGGCCAGTGGCCTGCATCACTTCAGCGAAGCCCTGGGCGGCAATCATGATGAAGCCGATCATCGCCATCATGCGCAGGCCACTATCGAATACGACATCCACTTCGCGGCGGCGCACCACGCCGGTGGCCATGAATACGCCGAAGCCGACCATTGCGCCTAAGAGCAGCGCATCGCTATACACCAGCTGCACCACAAAGGAAGCCACAATCGCCACCACGGCCACCACACTGCGGTAGGTAGAAATTTTCGGCGCGTTGGCCGCAGCCTGTTCGGAGCTCCAATCCACCTGATTGTTGGTGTAGTGGCGCGGTTTGCGGTAGTGAATGAAGGCGAGTAGCAGGCCGGTGAACATACCGGCGGCGGGAATCGCCATGGCTTCCATCACGTTGATGCCCTGCACGCTCATGCCAGCTTTTTGGATGTTGGCCAACAAGATTTGGTTTAAGAAAATCGCGCCAAAGCCATAGGGCAGGAACATATAGGTGGTCACCAAACCAAAGGTGATCACGCAGGCCAGCAGTCGGCGGTCGATTTGCATGCGGTTGAATACGAGCAAAAGCGGCGGCACCACCATCGGGATGAAGGCGATGTGGATCGGGATGATGTTTTGGCTCATAACGCTCATCAGTAAGAGCGCACCAATCAGCCCCCATTTCAGGCCGTTTACGCCGGAAGGGATTTGGTCGCGGCTGGCATTGCCGCCCATTTTGCGCACCACCATACCAGCCAGCTGATAGGGCAGGCCGGAGTGGGCAATCGCCATGGCAAATGCACCGAGCATGGCATAGGAGAGCGCAATCTTCGCACCGCCGGCCAAGCCGCTTTGGAAATGGGTAATCACGCCTTTGGTGATGACTTCATGAGTGGCTGGGTCGGTAATATCCGCTAGCGGCAACCCGGCGGCCAGGCCGCCCACAAATGCGCCGATAACCAGGCTCAACACAACGTGTACCCGTGCCGCCGACAAAATCAGCATCACCAGCACAGCCAACACTACGGCATTCATTTTGCTTTCTCCTTTCCTGCGCCTAATCCACATCCGCCAAAAGCAAAAGCCAAAGCCCAATTTCTCCGTTTATTGCCCGATGTGGAGAAATAAGCGCTTTAGCTTTGTGGCCGGATGGACGTTGGCCGCAGATTTATTTCATTAATCGGGAAATGAGTATAACAACGGAAAAAGCGGCAGGCAACAGGCAGATTGATTGGCTGTGAATAAATTTCCCCGCCGATTCAGCAGAATAGTGAAGGCTACCTGAAAAGCAGGAAAGTAGTTTCTGCATAAGCGGAGTTTGAGTGTTGGGTGTGGCAAATCGGGAGAGAGAGAATTATCGGCCGGGGGGCAGAGTGGCATGCCATCTGAATAAGAAAGGCTACCTGAAAAACAGTTGCGCTCATTTTTCAGGTAGCCTTAAGTCGGCGGCATCAATTATCCAGCAAATCAGCCCAGGTTTCCGGCTGTGTCCATACAATGCGCGGTACGTTCAGGTGGCGGTTATGTGGCGCATCGTAGAGGCGGTGTTGCCACAGGGGCGGCAGGCTGCCTTCGATAGTCGGTTTGTCGTCGATGAGGATGTCGCCGCGCACCCAGGTTTTGTCTTTGGCGATAATCACGCGCCGTGTCCATCCTGCGCCCAAGTGTTGTTCCACCCAGGCGATTTTCTCGCCGGCGCAGTAGCGGTATTGGTTGACCGGCGCGGTACAGATGCGCACGTCGTGGCCGGCAGCCAAAAGGGCGTGGGCAGCTTCCACTGCGCCGGGCATGGACGGCAGGCTTTCGAAAAACCCGACTGCGCCGTAGAGCTCGGCTGCGTGCGGGCGCAGGTGCTCGGGTAGGCGGTCGCGGATGTAGAAAATGTGTTCTTTGCCTTCTATCGGCGCGTCTTCGCCGAAGCGGCCGCGCCAATGGCGGCGGAATCCGCTTTTAAAGTCGGCGAGCACATTGTCTTGGTCGAGCAGGATGAGCATGGCGGACTTTCTGTGGTGTGTTGGGATGAGACTGGCTGAAAAGTTAGTAGCTCGATTATAAGGTTTTATCGGGCATCTAGGTTTGGGCTGTTAATTTTCAAACGCTAATGCCTGGTTGCCTGAATTTGTGGCATTGTCTGTTGGGCTGAAAAGGCTACCTGAAATTTCAGGTAGCCTTTGTTCTGTTTGCCCTAATCAATCCGGTAGTGCAGCAATCGATAGGCATGGCGGATTTTAGGAAATAGGCGCATGAGCCAGTAGTTGAGGCCGATGTCTTTGGCTTCGGGGAAATCGGTCATGCGTTTGGCGGACACGAGATGGAGGTTGGCGGCCCAGCTTTCCATTTGACGGTCGTCGTCGCAGGCGAAATCGAAGCGGGCGCGGGCGTGTTTGAGGGCGTCGTGTTGGTCGGAATGCTTCACCATAAACGTGCCGGCCACGTCGAAGGCGATTTCGCCGCGGAAGCGTTGGGCAAGCTGTTGGAACAGTTCGCGCACTTGGGCTTCGGCAAAATACATCAGCACGCCTTCGAGGATAAAGAACACGGGGGCGGCGGGGTGGCTTTGGCGCAGCTGTTCCATCCAGTCAGTGTCGAATGCGGAGGCGGGGATGAGGGTTTCGTTGGCTTGCGGCGGCAGCAGTGTTTCGCGCAGGGCGATGACGTCGGGCAGGTCGAGCTGGTAGAAAGGGGTATGGTCGGCGGTACTGCCGAGCCGCTCGCGGCGGCTGTCGAGCCCGCAGCCGAGGATGGCAACGATGCCTTCTGGGTATCGGCGGATGAAGTCGGCGGCCACTTGGTCGAAGTAGCGGGCGCGCAGGGCTGTGCCTACGCGGCTGTTGCGGGCAGTGCGGAATCGGGCGAAGTCGTAGTCGATTTGCGGCACAAGGCGCAGGGCGGCGAGGTCGTTCAGTATCGGCCGGCTTTGCTGTGCATCGAGGTATTTCATGTAGAGCGGAATCAGCAGGGTTTCGCTGACGGCGTTTTGGATTTTTAGCATAGCATCTCTCCTGAACTGGGCTGCCTGCAGGCGTTTCCTTAAACGGAGATTTGAGCTGTATAGAAACTGGGTTGCAGCTCTGCTTTCAGGTAGCCTGTTGGACTAAATAGAAATGAGAATCTTGCAGAATAGATTGTACACCCGAATAAGCAGCTTGAGATGATGTGAAAGGCTACCTGAAAGCCCCAAGGCCGCCTATCCAGATAGGCTGAAGCAATAAGTGCGTTGGCTATATTGGGGAAGAATGCTGGCTGCTCTCCGCAGAGTTTTTAGGTAGCCGTTCTGCTTGAAAACCAAGCCAAACCGCCCAACTAGCAAAGTGTTGCTGATGTGGCAACTGTGCGTATACCGAATACACCTGCCGCTTCAGGCTACCTGAAACTCACACCCCGAAAGGAATCCAACATGAACCCCGTCTTCCAGCCCTACACCTTCAACAACGGTGCCACTGTTCCCAACCGCCTCGCCGTCGCCCCCTTGACCCATTTTTCCTCCGATGAAAACGGCCATATTACCGACCAAGAGCGCACGTTTTTGCAAAACCGCTTCAACGGTTTCGGCCTGTTTATCGCCGCCGCCACGTTGGTGCAGGCAAACGGCAAAGCCTTTGAAGGCCAACCCTACGCCATAAATGAGGACGACCTGCCCAGCTTGCGCGAAGTTGCCCAAATCGCCCAAACGCAAGGCGCGAAAGCCATCCTGCAAATCCATCACGGCGGCAAATCCGCCCTCAAAGAACTCTGCGGTGACACCGTCGCCCCGTCCGCCGATGAAGCCACGGGTGCGCGCGAAATGACCACCGCCGAAATCGAGCAGCTCATCGCCGCCTATGCCAATGCCGCCACCCTCGCGGTGCAGGCCGGATTTGACGGTGTGGAAATCCATGGTGCAAACGGCTATCTGCTGCAACAATTCGTGTCCGCCCAAACCAACCGCCGCACCGACGAATGGGGTGGCAGCCTGCACAACCGCCTGCGCTTCCCGCTGGCCGTGGTCGATGCGGTGGCCGCCGCCGTCAAAGCGCACGCCAAACCAGAGTTCATCTTGGGCTACCGTTTCTCGCCCGAAGAGCCTGGTGAACACGGCATTACCATGGCGGAAACTTTCGCACTCGTGGACGCGCTGGTGCAAAAACCGCTGCAATATCTGCACGTTTCGCTGTGGGACTTCTACAAACACGCCCGACGCGGCGCAGACACTAACCGCGCCCGCATGGAACTGCTGCACGAGCGCATTGCTGGCCGCCTGCCCTTAATCGGCGTGGGCAACCTTTACACCGGTAGCGACATCGCCAAAGCGTTTAACACCGGCTGGGCGGAGTTCATCGCGTTGGGAAAAACCGTGCTGATTAACCCCGATTTGGCCGATTTGCTGCGCGAAAACCGCGATACCAACATCCAAACCGACCTTGACCCCGACCGCGCCGACCACTACCGCCTGCCCGACGCGCTGTGGCAACGCTGCCTGACCAACTCGCCGTGGCTGCCGCCGGTGAAAGGGATGGAACGGCAGATTGTGGATATTTGAGTGTTTTAGACGGTCTGAACATGAAAAAGCAGCCTGCACATTAAAGTGCAGGCTGCTTTTTAGGTTTTCAGGTAGCCTCAACCCCGCATCAAAGCAACGCCCGTCTCACCGCCTCCTGCCCTTGTTGGTCCAGCCGCAGGAATTGGTTGATGATGCGTTCGGCATCGGGCGTGTCGGCGGCGGAAAACAACGATTGCACGTAATCGTTTGCAGGCTGCTTTTTGATTTCTTCGGGCGTACCGATTTGTACCAGTTTGCCGTTATGCATTACACCGATACGGCATGCAAGTTTCGCTGCTTCCTGCATATCGTGGGTAACGAAAACGATAGTGGTGCCAAATTTTTGGTGAATCATAGCAATTTGGTCTTGCAGCACGGTGCGCACCAGTGGGTCGAGCGCGGAAAACGGTTCATCCATCAGCAGCACTTGGGGCTTGGCGGCAATGGCGCGCAAAATGCCGATGCGCTGCTGTTCGCCGCCGGAAAGTTCGTGCGGATAGCGGTCGCGGTAGTGTGCAGGGTCAAGTTCCACCAGCTCCAACAATTCATTCACACGCGTTTTGCGTTCTGCTTTCGGCCAGCCCAGTACGTCTGGCATGAGTTCGATGTTTTCCGCCACAGTCATAGTGGGAAAGAGCGCGATTTGCTGTAATACGTAACCAATTTGGTGGCGGAGCTGGCGGATGTCGTAGTCTTTAATCCGTTTGCCGTGCAGATAAACGTTGCCATCGGTCGGTTCAATTAGCGCGTTAATCATGCGCAGGGTGGTAGATTTGCCGCTGCCGGAGCCGCCCACCAGCACGAAGAATTCGCCCTGGTGGATGGTGAGGTTCAGTTCGCTCACGGCGGCATGGCTGTCGTAGTGTTTGCTGACGTTTTTGAATTCAATCAGCAGGGTTAATTCAGGCGGCGGGGTCATTGACTAAACCTTATTGATGGTGCGATAGATGACGGCAAAGGGTCGGTGTTGAATCTGATTAATAGTGCCGGTAATAAAGATATTCTTCGACGGGCAATAAAAGGCAAAACTGCCGCTACTGCCATTATGGCCGATGATTTCCGGAGCCGGAACAAATGGCGATAATATGCGCGGAATTTTGAGTTGCATCATGCCGCTGCCGTATTTCAGCGGTATGAATTGTATGCGGCGAAAGTTCGGATTTGTAAGGTGATTTTTGGAAAATAGTTGGCCTTTCATAAAGGCCTGCAAAAATTGCATCAATTCATGATTGGTCGCAACAATACCGCCTTGCGCCATTTGCGCTGATAGATATCTGAGCCAAAAGGCAGCGTGGGAACCATTATAAATAGGCGTAATATTATTTTCGTTAGCTGTGCAGTAATGCGTGTTTTTAAGACCAAGCGGTTGGCAAATAATTTCTGCCAATAATGCAGGCAAGGTTTTGCCGGTGAGAGTTTGGCAGATTTCGCCCAGTAACAACGCATTGATGTCGGCATAGTAAGCACGACTGCCCGGTTTACCCTTCGGCGGCAATGCAGCCACCAACCGCAGCGACTCCACAACGCTCACTGCGCGATCCTGATGCAATATTTCCTTAAATAATACGGTGCCGTTCGGCAATTTATCCAATTCATGGTTGGCAAAACCGGAAGTCTGATCAATCAGGTGTCGCACAGTGACTTCTTTGGCATTGGGTAAACAGCCGACTTTATCCGCCGGCAGCAAATCAACAAGCCGTGATGTGTAGGCAAGCAGCCGTTTATCTATCATCGCAAAGGTCATCGCATGGGTATAGAGCTTCGAGATGCTGGCAATGGCAAAAGGGGAATCGCAGGTCATCCCGCCCTTTGATAGTTCCGCAAGTTTTTGTTCGCCGCGACAGGCCAGCACGGTCGCTTGGTGAATTTTCTTGTTGCTGAGAATGGTGTTATCCATAAGAACCTCTTTAATTATGTGGCCGCAGCCAAAACGTATTTGCTGATATTTTTGAAAGTTATCAGTTGTAACTGCCTAACGTGGTTAAAAATAGCAAATAGACTCACTATTGAGTTTGGCGTGATAATTGACCATGGAAACGTAAAGCGTATCTCTTTTTCAAGAATCTCTGCTTTCGTCATTTGTATTTCCCTTGATAAATATGCTTTTAACCACTTCGGCAAAACGGCGTGGTGCGCGGCCCAATAGTTGCGGCAGGTCGTCTGAAACAGTGGCGAGTTCGCCGCCTGCGATCGCGGTGTAGGTGGATACCCAGGCTTCGATTTGCCAGGCGGGCGTGTCGGGGTAGTCACGTTCGCGGCTGGCGAAGGCTTCTGCAAGGGTTTGGTTGTGGTAGCGGTGCGGTTTGCCGGTGATGTCGCTGAGAATGGCGGCGATGTCAGCGAAGGTCAGCGCTTCGCTGCCAGTAAGGGTGTAGCTGCGGTTGTGGTGGCGGTCGTCACCGGAGACGATGGCGGCGAGGATGTTGGCCGCCGCTTGCGCCACATCCTGCTGCGAGACGCAGGCAACACGGCCATCGCCCGCAGGTCCGGCGATGATGCCGTCGGCATTGGCAAACGTCGCCATCGCTTCGCTGTAAAAGTTGTCGCGCAGGAAGGTGTAGCGCATGGCGGTTTGCTGGATGGCAGCTTCGGTCGCGGCGTGGGTGCGCGCCAGGGTGAAGGTGCTGCTGGCGCTGGCACCGGCGAAGGATAGATACACCAAATGCTGTACGCCCGCCGCCGCTGCCGCGCGCACCAAGGTCAGGTGTTCCTGCTCGCGCGTCGGGCTTTCGGCAGCGGACACCATAAAGAGCACATCCACGCCGCTTAACGCCTGCCGGGCCAGTTCGAAATCGCCGTAGGCAAAGGGGCGCGCTTCGCAAGCGGGCAAATCGGGCACTTTGGTGGGGTTGCGCAGCGGCAGAATCAGCGGCAAACCGCGTGCGCTGAGGTGGCGGGCGACCATGCCGCCGATGTGGCCGCTGGCGCCGGTGATGGCGAGGTTCATGTTGTTTTCCTTATGCGTTTTAAAAGGGATAGCTTTGCCGTTTGCAGGGTTTCTGGCAAGCCATGTGCAGGCTGCTTTTTGGGTCTCAGGTAGCCTGCTGCTTATTTCACTTCGCCAACAACCCATTTTTCTCCAAATAATCCCGAGCCACGTTTTCCGCGCTTTCGCCTTGCACTTTCACGCGGTAGTTCATCTCGCTCATTTCTTCTTCGCTGATTTTGCCGGCCAATCGGTTCAGCACAGCCACGATTTGCGGATTCTTCGCAGCAAATTCGGCTTTCATCAGCGGTGCGCCCTGATAGGCCGGAAACAGAGAAATATCGTCTTTCAGCAGGCGCAATTGATATTGTTTCAATTCTGCATCGGTGGAAAAGGCTTCGACTAGGTCGATTTTGTCATTCAACAATGCCGTATAGCGTAAGGCTGGTTCCAAGCTAACAATATGTTTTAGCGTGATACCGGCTGCCTGCATGCCTTTGTAGCCGTCCGCCCGGTCGGTAAACTCCAGTGAGAAACCTGCTCGGATATCGGGCGCTACCTGCTTTAAGTCGCTGATGGCATTCAGTTGGTGCGCCGCGCCGTAGCTTTCTTTGACCGCCAACGCGTAAGTGTTCTGATAAGACATCGGTGGTAGAAACTCCAGCTGATATTGTTCCGCCAACAATTGTTTGCCCAGTCGATAGGTTTTATCGGGCGACAGGCGGCGGCTCTTTTGTTCGGGCGGCACTTGCACCAAGGTTTCCAGCACTGTGCCGGTGAATTCGGGGTAAATGTCGATTTCGCCGCTGTTCAGCGCGTTGAACAGGAAGGTGGTTTTGCCGAAATTGGGTTTGACTGTAACTCTGATATTCGGATTTTCACGTTCAATTAATAATTTATACATGTTAATCAGAATATCCGGCTCGCTACCCATTTTGCCGGCAACTACCACGTTTTTTGTGGCAGGCGTAAATGAAATCTGCGACAGACCGAGTGCGCCGAAGCCCACAGCCAATGCAAGAATAATCGGCAACTTGCGTCGCGATTTCTGCAACAGCCTGATAATTCCGCTTACGCCGACAGCCAGTAACGCGGAGAGCAATGCGCCGGTAAACGTCATCGTCATGTTGTTGCGGTCGATGCCGAGCAAAATCAGGTTACCCAAGCCGCCTGCGCCGATTAACGCCGCCAGTGTTGCCGTGCCGACAATCAGCACTGCCGCCGTGCGGATGCCAGAAATCATGGCAGGCAACGCCATCGGTAGCTCAATCCGCCACAATGATTGCCAGCGCGATAGCCCGAATGCGGTGTACGCATCTTGAATCGATTGGTCGATTTGGGTCAGCCCCAAATAGGTATTTTGAAAAATCGGCAACAGCGCGTATAACGTGAGCGCAATCAAGACGGGCGGTGATCCAATGCCGACAAACGGAATCAGCAAACCTAGCAGTGCCAAAGACGGGATGGTTTGCAATATATTGGTGAACTGCAATACCGCCTCCGCCGCCCGCCGCCTGCGCGCAAACAACACGGCGGCGGACACGGCAATTACCACTGCCGCGAGCAAAGCCAGTCCGGAAAGCCATAAATGCGTAAGCAGCATTTGCCAGAGTTCGGCGGGGGAGAAGGGGAGGGATGTGGGCATGGGGTTTGGCCGTGTTGATGGTTAGTGGGTTGAATGGTATAGGGGTTTTTGGCGTGTGGCAAGGAATGGCGGTGTGAAGGCGGAGGTGGGAAAAGCAGCCTGCACTTTGAATTTACCAAGTGCAGGCTGCTTTTTCATATTTTCAGGTAGCCTTTGTAAGACGGTTGAAGCTCTATCTATGCGTTTTTCTATGCCTGCTATTCAAACATCCCCAGCACCTCTCCCAACAGCTCAACGCGCCATGTTTCGTTGGCAGGATTGTCCAACGCGGTAGTGAGGGCGGCATATGCTTTGTCTGCACGCGTGCCTTCTATTTTTGCAATTTTGTCGAGAATACCCACTGCTTCATGCGCCATTTCGAAATTGCCGTCAATCAGCCAGCAAATAGCTTTCTCAAACAAAGGCTTCGCCGGATAGTTTGCCAATGCATAAATCAGCGTACCGCGAACTTTGGCATATTCCGTGCTGTCTAGTGCGGCCAAAATCAACGGGTAGATTTCACGATTGCGTTGTTCGGCAAGGTCTAAAATCAGTGGGATTTTGTTCCGCAGCGGGGTTTGTGGATTTTTGATTTGTTCAATCAATTCGTTATTGTTCATTTTATTTCCCAAGCCGAGCCATCAGCATGGCAAAGGCTACCTGAAAAGTCCCCAAATGCCCGGCAAGATTCAGTTTCTTACAACCCCAATTCTCCCCAAATCTCATCAATCTTAGCCATAACCGCAGGGTCTTTTTTGATTACCCGTCCCCATTCGCGGTCGGTTTCTCCCGGCCATTTGTTGGTCGCGTCCAAGCCCATTTTGCCGCCGAGTCCGCTGACAGGGCTGGCGAAGTCGAGATAGTCGATGGGGGCATTTTCACCACATTCGATGCCATGCTCTAAATGTCTTTCAACAGTGGCAGTTTGGAAAACGCGTCTTTGATGCCCTTGGGCGGCTCGGGTTCTTTCAGATACGCCAGTATCTTCCCGATTTCGCGCAACTTGGACACGCTGTCCGCACCCATGCCCGTCGCCACGCGTTTGGGTGTGCGTCGGGCTTAATCGAGTTTTCAAACAGCAACACCAACCTTTCGGCGCGCAGCACGCGGTCGGCGATTTCAGCCATTTCCAAATGCAGGGAAACGGGATGGGCGAAATGCTTGAGTTTGCTCTACTGCTCAAGCATGAAGATAAAGTCGTGTAGGTTATCTCATTTAAAGGCTACCTGAAAATGATATATAGCTTTGGGATGATTGAGGAGAGTTCAGTCGGCATATTCTTTCAGCCACTCCCTAATCCACTCCGCTCTTTTTTCGGCTGCAGGCGTGCCGGTGGGCAGGGAGATGAAGGTGGGCATTGTCCACGCACCGCCGGCAAATCCACGGCACATTTGATCGGTGGCGGAATAAGTCAGGCTAAATTTTCTGCCGTTCCAAATCCAGTTTTCATGCCCCCAACAATCGCCGAAACCGCGTTCTTTCCAGTTGTTGGATATGATGCCGTCATATCTATAACTTTCGTTAATTTTATTGCCAAGTATTGATTCGATTCGTGAGAAATCCCTGTTGGTTACTGTAACAAATTGGGTTACACCGTTCGAAGCCGTATGCATACAGTCGGCTCGTATCAGTATATGGCCGCCACTCAAGCGGTAGGCTTCGATTTTTGGGGTCTCCTCTGGTGAATCAACAAACTCGCAGAATTTTGCCTGCGGCAAACGACGCAGTTTTTGCACCAATGCACGGTATCGCGGGGTATGGCGTTTTAATACGCGCACCATCGGCATAGACGGGCTATTACTATTTGCCAGCGCACTATTTGGCTGAATGCGTGGCATTTCCGGTACAGCTGCGGCATGGATTATCGGTAAGGGTTGCGGCTGCAACACGGGGCGGCGGCTGTGGCCGGGGTTGATGAGAGCAGAGGGAGTGCCGTTGCGGCGTTGGAACGCATCCATGCGGCGCAAAATGGCAGTGGCACCATTGGCCGACAGCCGCCATACCGTGCCGTTTGTTGTGTGTAGGCTGATGGCAGTTCGGCGTTTTAAGGCTGCCAACAGAGCTTGCGTTTGCGAGGCAGGTAATTTGGTTACACCTTCACCCTGATCAGTGAATACAACTCGGCCAACTGTGTGGTTGTCGATACGTAACTCAGTTACGGTTTGCTGCCGAGCCAAATTATCTTGATAACTAATTTGCAGATGGCTAGACACGACAGCCCGCTCGCCGGCGGCGCGTTGCAGCAGCAGGGAAACCGGCAGCCCGTGAGAGTCTTCTTCGTTGGCATAGCCTGCGGCACGGCACGTGCCAGTGTTGTCGCAGGCCAGCTCCCAATCGCCCTGCGTGGTGTAGAAACCTTGAATAGGCGCAGCGGCCAGCTTACTGCCGAGCAACAGTAGCAACCATAGTGAATGACGCAACATTGTAATCTCCTTAGGGGGGGGATGGCCGAGATGAGGGATGGGGGGTGCAAAGGTTAAGGCTACCTGAAAAGATTGGTTTGGTCGGGTGGATTGGTTTGCGTACTGCGCTAATTTTTCAGGTAGCCTTTATTCGTTCAGGTATACTGCGCCGCTATTTGCTATGCAGCATTCGTTGGACGGCTTCGATTTTACCGATGAGGATGTCGGGCAGGGCGTGGATGGATTTGATGATGGCTTGGTTGATGAGGTCTCGGTCTTCGGAGCGGGGTTTTTTCAGCACATAATTCACTACTTCGTTGCGATCGCCGGGGTGGCCGATGCCTAGGCGCAGGCGGTAGAAGTCGGGTGTGCCGAGGCGAGCTTGGATGTCTTTGAGGCCATTGTGGCCGCCGTTACCGCCGCCGAGCTTGAATTTGATGCGGCCGGGCTCGAGGTCGAGTTCGTCGTGGATTACGAGGATTTCTTGGGGTTTGATTTTATAAAAGGCGGCGAGTGCCTGTACGGATTGGCCGGAGAGGTTCATATAGGTTTGCGGTTTGAGCAGGCGGATTTCGCCTTCACTCTGCGTACTGCGGGCATGGCTGCCGAAGAATTTTTTATCGTCTTGCCAGCGGGCCTGCCATTTGCGGGCGAGTTCGTCCAGCAGCCAGAAGCCGGCGTTGTGGCGGGTGTCTTCGTATTCGGTGCCAGGGTTGCCGAGGCCGACGATGAGTTTGATGGGCATGGGGTTTCCTTATTGGATTTCAGGCATAGCGGATTAACTTCACTTTCGCTACTGCATTGGTTCGTCTTGCCGTACTTCCGTACTGTCTGCGACTTGTTGTCTTGTAGGGGAAAATAATTGTTTCAGCTATCTCTTAGGCTGACCACAGCTGGCGGGCGAAGTTGCCGATTAAGAGACACAGCAGCGCCATAAAACCATAACGTAGCCAGCGGCTGCCGCCGAGCACCGCCAGCCGTGCGCCGCAGAAGCCGCCGCTTAGGTTGGCCGCCGCCAGCGGCAACGCCCAGTGCCACAGCACATGTTGGCTGGGGATGAAAAAGCTCAGTGCGGCCAGATTGGTCATCAGGTTGATTACCTTGGCGCAGGCGGTGGCGGTGAGGAAATCGTAGGCAAAAAAGCGCACGAACACGAAGGCCAGCAGGCTGCCCGTGCCCGGGCCGAACAGGCCGTCATAAAAGCCGATGGCCGCGCCAAACGCCGTGCCCAGCAGCATTTCGCCCCGCGTGAGCGCGCGGGTGCGCTCGGTTTGCCCCAAATCTTTGCGGAAGAAGGTGTACACAAACATCGCCACCATAATGACCAACATGGCCGGTTTCATGTATTGCACCGGCACATAGGCCACTAGCTTCGCACCAGCAAACGATGCGGCAAAGGCCAGCACGCCGGCGGGCAGCAGCATTTTCCATGGCAGCCTCAGGCGGCGGGCAAACTGGCCGGCGGCGGTGAAGGTGCCGGCGAACGAAGCGGCCTTGTTGGTGCCCAGTACAGTGGGCACGGGCGTGGCGGGTGGCAGTACGCCGAACAGCGCGGGCAGCTGCAACAGCCCGCCGCCGCCAACGGCCGCATCCATCAGCCCGGCCAAAAAGCCGGTGATGAGCAGCAGGATAAAGGGAAGTTCCATGGGTTTCTCCGTTGATGATGGGGCAGGGCGGCGTTGCGACGCTGCCGTTTGGTTTGAATTTTCGAAATAAGCATTCTCAGGTAGTTTTTATATTTGCGCTCTATTTATTCTTGCGCTTTATGCCCGCGCGGGCACTTCCTTTCTTTGCTTCGCCAAAGAAAGGAAGCAAAGAAAGGCGACTGCGAGCACAGATTTGGCTTCGCCAAACTTCCCTCACTGCACACGGTTTTTCGGGCGCAAAGAGAAATTGGATTAGCTGCAACTTGCGGCTGCGCCGCTTCGAACATGCAAGCCCTTTCCCCCCGAAAAACCGCGCTCCGTTCAGTTGTGCCAGCAGACGGGAAGCCAGCCCGCCAATTAGATTGTGATTATTTATTGAAGCCGCGCGCGATAAATATCCCCACTCCGGCGCGATAAATCAGTCCTGATATTATTGCACCCTGTGCAACAACGTTACAAATCCCACCTTACTTGGTGGGATTTTTTACATCAAGCTGACTTCGCCTGCTCCGTGGTGATGGGGTAGTTGGCAATCAACAGCTCGTCAGCCTCGGTAGTAATCTCCTTATTGATGCTGTAGCGCAGGCTGACCTCTTTAAACTGGAAGCCGGTGAAAATCTCCCTAATGGGAGGTACGTCGTTAATCGACAGCAGGAAGCGCCCTTTGATGTGGCGTAGCTGCTCGGCCAGCCGTTCGAAGTCAGCCTTAGCAAAGATGCCTTTGCCGTACATCGTCTCACAGTCCCAATACGGCGGGTCGATGTAAAAGAAGGTGCCGGGTTTGTCGTAGCGGGCGATGAAGTCATCGTAGTTGAGCCGCTCCAGCATCACACCCTGCAGGCGGCGGTGGCTGTGTTGCAGCTCCTCGGCCAACCGGTCGGCGCGGAATTTGGGCGGGCGGGTGCTGGTGGCAGCGCAGCAGAACTCGGCTACCTTACCGCCGAAACCCATGCGGTGCAGATAGAGGAAGCGCACCGCACGCTGGATGTCGGTCAGGGTGGAGGGATTGCAATGCTGCAGCCGGCAATACTCATCGCGGCTGGGCAACAGGTATTCGGCCTGCCGCAGCAGCTCGGGCAGGTGGTTTTGAACACACCTATATAGGTTGATGACATCGGCGTTGATGTCGTTGATGGCCTCCACTTTGGATGGCGGCTTTTTGAACAGCACCCATGCCGCACCGCCGAACACTTCGGCGTAGCAGGTATGGTCTGACGGGATTAGCGGAATGATGGTACCGACCAGGCGGTATTTGCCGCCCAGCCAGCCCCTAAGCGGACTGACGGGATTGATGTTGCCCATGATGCTTGTTCCTTGAAGTTTGGCGCTCACAGGCACTCCGGGTTGTTAAAGAACCAAATTGGTTGACCGATTTGCAGCGCGGGCATTTGATTTCCAGCTCACCCTCGCCTTTGGCCAACAGCTTATTGCAGTTTTTGCAACGATATTGCATTTTTGCAGCTCCCACATTACCGGTATGTTAGAATCCGCCCGCCTCTAGAGGTGGCGGCCTTGGGTCATGCAGGTCTAGTCTGCGTGGCTGGCGCGGTTTGGTGGGCAAACACCGGCCGCGCCGCCGTCCTACTTATTGCGTATACCCGCCCCTGTGGCGGGTATTTTTATGCCTCCCCCTTATATAGTGTGGGCACAATGGCGGCGAGGTCGTTAGGCGACCAGCGCCAGCTTTCAGGCAGCCTCAACGCGGTGGCGCACCACTCGGAGCAGAACCAGCGGCGGCGGTTTTGCGGCAGTCCGAAGGCGATACCCAATGCGCCCATCAGGTCGTAGCCCTGCCCCTCGGTGGCCGTCCATACCCGCTGCAGCTGCTCGTGTGCCTCCGGGGTAGAGGGCAGCGGGATCAAATCCCATTTGGCCGCCGGCAGCGGCATCACTTTGCAGCGCACGCCTTTATCGCGGATGGAGGCGGAGTAACAGGTATAAACTGATGCCTGCGGATGCGCGCGCACCACAATCTCGGCATGGCTATACTGGCCGCGGGTGAGTTTGCGCGTGAACCAGTCGGTAAACCGCGCCGGCCACACGCGCCAGCCGGAGCCGTCCCGACGACCTTTGTATAGAGCGAGATAGATTTGTTGCCGGTTCATTTTTCAGCCTCCTCAAGTTCGGCGGCGGCCTGTTCGTAGTTGGCTGTCCAGCCGTCTGAATAATCGTATTCCAGCGGGTTTTCGGCTTTGAGCATGGCGGCTCTATGGCGTTCGGCATTGGCAAAATCCGCCTGCTCATCCACTACCATCTGCGTAGTCATTTCATCCAGCAGTTCGCGGGTCATGAGGACAAAATCGTTTTCCATCGTTTTCCACTTCAGATTCGGCGGTAGCGTTTTCATGGTGCGCAGCAGGATGTATTGGGTTCGGCTCTCATCGTTGGTGTAAAACCACTTGCCCACGCTTTTGACAAACACCCCGTGCCGCAGGTTGTCGTAGCGCTTGGCCTTGATGCGCTCCCACATTTCATCCTGCTGCTCGGCTTTGAGCCGGGCGGCGCACTCGGGGTCGATGTGCCATTGCTCGCCGTCCCAAGTGCTGGATGGGCAAGGCGGCTGCTCGGCTAGCACGGGCTTGCCGTCTTTGCCCGGCATAATCACTTGCCCGGCGGACTGGCCGGATAGCAGTGCCGCGTGCTGCTCGGGGCTGATGGCTACCGCATCTTCAGGTAGCCTGCTGTGGATGGTGCTGTCATAAAAACCGCCGCTGGATTGTGAGTAATACAGTGTCATGAGTTATCTCCCGTTATTTGCCGATGGCACGCCATAAAAAGCCCTGGAAATCATTGGCTGCCGCACCTTGAGCCCATGTGTTAAGCATGGCGCTAAAGCCGGTGGCCGTTATCTCTCCCGCGCCGATGGTTAAGTCCGTGCCCACCGAGCCCGACCGGCCGCTGCTTTTGGCAGTGATTTGCACGTTGTAGCACGCATTCGGGAAGGCGATTGGGAACGTTACCTTAACCGGCCCCTCGCCTTGCCAGCTCATCAACACCTCGCCCCATTGGTCGATGAGGTCGTTGGGCAGTTTGGTGTAGCCGTTGGTGCTGGCTTGGTGCTGCATGGCAGCGGCCATCTGCTGCTTAACCGTTTCGTCCAAGTCGCTGATTTCGGCGGCGCGGTGGGTGTGCCCTTTATCGGATTTATTTTGCAACTGCGCGGCCAGCGTGGAAGCGTCCAGCGTGCCGGCATTGCTGACTGTGCCGTAGGCTTTGACCCACATCACCACATCATCTAGGCTGTCTTTAGCCTTGATGCACAGCACCATGCCGATGTATTTCGGCGTGTTGTCCTGGTAATAGGGCTTGGGCGTGTATTGGTCGGTGTAGGCGTGGTCGTAAGTGATGGGGACAGCGTGTTTTTGGTGGTATTTGCCGCTGCCGGCCTGTACATGCTCCTGCCCAAACATATCCGTGCCGTTGTTTTTTCCCTCGCCGCCGCCCAGTTGTCCGTAGATGACAAACATCGGGTCGCCGGCTTTGATTTGGTTGGGGTAATACTTATCCACCGGCAGGCGTTTGAGCAGCAGGTCGTCGTTGCCGTAGGCCACAAGCCCCAAAACATGATGATGGTCGCCTACCGTCCACGGGTATTGCTGGCCGATTTGTCCACTGCTGCCCACGTTGCGCACAAAGTAATCATCTACCGGCTTGACGTTGGCAATGCTGCCGTACTGTGCCACCAGCTTGCGGTAGAGTTCGGGATAGGCGGACTGGGTAACCCTGGCGGCAATCTCGTCGTACTTAATCCAGCCGTCCGGGATGTCGCCAAACGGGAAATAGGCGGTCATGCCGATGTCGGAGCGCGTGAGGTTGGGCAGTTTGTTGCCACCCAATACACGGTGCAGGTCGGGATAGGTGGCCTGGGCAAAGGTGCTGCCGTCGGCTTTCAGGTAGCCCTCGGGGTTGGTAACGGCGCGCGGAAAGCCGATTACTGCGCCAATGGGCAGACCTTTGCCGGCGGACTCAACAGCCTTGTCATAAGCCGCCTTCACCGCCTTCGGCGTGGCCGCCTGCTCTTCGCTGTTGCTGTCAGTGGCAGACGAGAGCTGTACGATGCCGGCCTTAGTAGTGCTGGCCGCACCCGGTTTGTACTCTTCCTGCTTCTTCTTCAAATACTGCGTCCGCGCGGCCAGTTCCTTGGCCTGCCGGTTGGCAATGCCGTTCGGCCCGCCCAATACCGGGTCGGTGGTTTCCAGCTGGTAGATACCTTCCGTCCATTGCGGGTTGTCCAGTTCTTCCGTGATATTCGCCATTTTTAAGCTGCTCCAAAGTTAAAGTTGCCGTCGTAGGCCGCCCGCCCGTTGTAACGCAGGGGGACGGCCTGATAATCCAAGGCTGCCAACAGGCAGCGTGCCGGTGCGAAGGCGGCCAGCGTTTTGCGCAACAGCGCGGCCTGGTCGTTGGTAATCACGCTGTTCATGATGATGCGGTAGTGCGCCCAGTAGCTGCCGGCACCGTAAACATGGCTGCCGTTGTAGTTGATGCTGCCGTCGTAGGTTTGGCCAGTGAGCCCTTCAATAATCCGCACCTCACCAAACCCGAGCCGCCGCACAATCTCGCGGATGGCCCACGGCGTGCCTTTGTAGCGGTGCAGCTCGTACGCACCTTTAATCAGCTTGCGCCGCGCATCGTCGGATTCGGCCAGCCAGTAGCCGTCGGCACCCAGGATGCTGCGGCTTTCAGCCAACAGCGGCAGGTGTTCGGGGGCGACCAAATCGACTAGGCGCGGCATCAGCTGCGGCAGCTCGGCCAAATCCAAACGCAGTCCCAATTCGGCCAGGGCGCGGGCGCGTTGGTCGCGTTCGATGATGGCGGCGTAGGAAAGTTTGGCCATCGTCTAGCCCTCCGCCGTTTGTGCGGCAATGCGGATGGTGGCACGGGTGCAGCGCGCCCACTGGTCGGGCTTGACCACGGTCAGCGGCAGGTTATGCAGCACCACGTTATAAACACCGGCCACTTTCAGCGCACTCATGATGTCCAGCGGCACGATGTCCAAGCCGAGCCGGCTGCGGCGGGCGGCTTCATACACTGCCCATGCCTGTTCGGCCGCCGCTTTGGCGGTGCGGGCATCGGTGCCGGTAAACAGGGTCAGCTCGGCGTCCAGCGTGTAATCGACGGCGGTCGGGGCTTTGACCACCACCGTATCGCACAGCGGGCGGCGTTTCTCGGCCGATAAGGCAGCCTGAATCTTGCCAATCAGCTCGGCATTTGGCAGGCCGTCTTTGGCCAGCACGGTTACCGCCACCCGCCCGCCTATAGGCTGGCCGCCGCCGTCGGTATCGTTGGCCACGTGCACGTCCACCACCGCCGGGCTGGCCTGCCGCGCCCAATATTGGTAGGCACCCACCGGCCCGGCTACGCTAAAGCTCTCCGGTGCCAGCAACACGCGCTCGCGGTAGGCTTCGTCGTCTTCAATTTCCACCCCGCCGGCAGAAACGGTGGTGTTGCTGACGGCCACATCAATCGTCGGATGCAGCCGCTCGGCCAGACTGTTGATTTGGCCGACCGACCAACCGTTGCCCACGCTGCCGCTTTCCGTACATTCCGCCGCCACTTCGGCACTGCTTTGGGCAGCAGTCAGCAGGGCGGCCTCGGTGGTAACAAAGCTGGTCTGCCCGGCATTAACCCGCGTGCCTTTGGGTACGGCGATTTGTTCCAAACCACTCAATACCGCAGTAAAGCGTAGGGTGGTCAGGGCGGGCTGCGCCTGCAGGCGCGGGGTAGACACGTCATCACCGCACAAGTCCAGCATCAGGCCGGTGGCAAAGCGCGGGTGCTGCTGGCGGTAGGCTTCGTTCACCTGCTGGCGCAGCAGGTGCTCGCGGTAGGCAAAGGTGTTGATCAGCAGCCTTTCGATATGGGCGGGCTGCAACACTTTGCCCGCCCGCTGCTCGTAGTCGGCGATGGTGGCGGCCAGGGTTTGTGCCAAGTCGTCATCGACAATCTTGACTTCTTCGCGTTTCAGTTTGCTCAAATCCATTTTCAGGTAGCCTCAAGCACAATGTCGGTGCGGTAGATTTCGCCCGCCACTTCATCCGCCACGCGCCAATGTACGGTCATGGTGATATGCGGGGCGTGGCCGTCAAACGTGACCTGCTCGACCAGTGCCCGCTTTTCCCATGTTTGGATGGCGAGGATGACCTCGCGCACGGTGTTGGGGATAAATTCGTCTTCCGGGTAGTCGATGTAGTCGAACCAATTGCTGCCGAAATCCGGCCGCAGCACGTCGCTGCCCTTGCGGGTGGCGAGGATGTTTTCGATGCACTGGTTGATGTCGTCGAGGTCTTGCACGATGTCCTGCCCGCTCGCGAGAGGGGCGGGCTGCCAGTGGCGGCTGCGCGGGGTGGTCTGGGTAGTCATGGGCTTATTCTGCCTGCGCGGTGGCGGCGGGTCTTTTAAACGGGTTTAAAAAACAATCCCCGTATCGGGCGGGATACGGGGATTGTGCTGCGGGACTTGTCCGCAGTCTTGTAAAACGTTTTCAAAAATCAGCCGGCCTGCATGCTGCCGGTGGTGCCGCCGGAGTCGCCGGGGTGGACGTGGCCGGAGAGTGGGATACCGTTGAGGATGATTTCGCCGTTGACGCGCACAGTGCCTTCGATGCTGGCGGTATCGCCCCCGCCGCCGTTGGAGGCGGTCAGGCCGGCGGTGTAGGTCAGCATGCCCTTGACTGTGGTGTTGCCGGTAATCTCGGTTTCCGGCGACTGGATTTCCACTTTCGAAGCGGCCTTAACCACCACCTTGCCCGGGGTGTCGACGGTTACCTGTCCGTCGGCTCTGTTGTGGCTGATGACGGTGCCGTTGGCAAATTTCTTCAGCCACATATTGGCATCGGCGGCGGGTGTGCCGTCCTGCTCGTTATAAATCACACCGAGGCATACGCCGCCTTCGCCGCGCGCGTCCAGCAGGCAGACAGCCAAGGCACCGGGGTCGGGTAAGGCGTAGAACTGGTTACCGCCCGCGCCCAGGCTGACCACCGGCAGCCAGTCGGTTTGGATATCGTCCAAGGTCGGCACGGTTACGCGCACCGCGTGTTTGGCCGCGTCCACCGCCGCTACGGTGCCGAACTGCAGGGTGGCGGTAAAGTCATGGGTTCGCATTTTTGGCTGCCTGTTTTTTGGGTTGGGTTGCGGCGGTTGCCTGTGGTGGCTCATCCGGCACGTATTCGACCATTTTTACCTCCAAATCGCTGGTAAAGCCGCCGCCACGGCGGATTTCGTGCCGCGCCTGTTTCACAAGATACTTGCCCGAAAACTTCCCAAACCCCTTGAGCTGTACTACCTGCCCGGCCACCAGCTTGGCGTTGCCCACCATAGAAAAATTGCCGGCCACTTGGCTTTGCTGCGCATTGGCCAGCGCGGCATCGGCACGGGCATTGACCTGCGCCTGGCTCTCGCCGCGATTGGCCACGATTTTGAGCGTGTCACCGCTGCTGGCGCGCTTGCCGCCCGGGCGCAGCGCCTTGCTGCGGCGGCGGGTGCGGCGCGTGGTCTTGCGTTTGGCATCGTAGCCGCTCACCACCGCTTCCTGCGGTACGCCCTTAATCAGGTCGCGCAGCCTGAAGTTTTTGATGTCCTCCGGCAGCAACACCGCCACCGGCTTTTGTTCCGCCAGCGCGTCGTTGGCCTGAAAAACCAACTGCCTGCCGACAATCTTGAAAGTATGGCCGTACTCTTTGGCCAAACGGGTCAGAAATTCCACGTCGCGCTCCTGATACTGGGTCACGCGCTCGATCGGGATGTGCCGGATGGTGCCGGTTACCTTCAACCGCAACCGCCGGGCAATGCGGCGCACGATGTCGGCCAGCGTGGTGTGCTCGTAGGCACGGCCGCGCTGGGTGCGGTTGGATTTGGTGATGCCGGTGGACAGCGCTTTCAGGGTAATCACGGACGGCGGGTGCTGGTACTCAATCTCGGCCAGCTCCATGCTGCCCAGCTTGAGCATGCCGTTAATCTGGTCGCCGATTTCCAGGCTGATTTTGTCGCCCTGCTCGGGATACCACTTTTGCCGCCAGCGGCCGTCCACGTCTTCCAGCTCCACCTGTACTTCGTCCGATTGTCCTTCCAAGTAATCGGTGTAGCTCACCGATAACAAATAGGGCTGGATATCGCTGGTAATGTCCTTCTGCTCGTATTTGATGATGACCTTGGGCAGGGTCACCGGATGGCTGGCCGTGCTGTTCAGGCTACCTGAAAGCAAGGCACCCAGATGGAGGTTAGGCATCTGCATCGTCGTCTCCGTTATTGCCGCGCAACCACGGCGGCATGTCGGCTTGGGTTTGGGGTTTGGCCGGGATAACCGGTACAAACACGGTCAGGTTGGCCGTAAACTGCTCGGCGGCCGGCAGGTGCGGATTGGCGGCAATCAGGCGGGCGATTTCCAAGGGGTTGCCGTAATAGCGCCAGGCAATCAAATCCCAGCGGTCGCCATCGCGCGTCAGATGTCTTAATACCGATTCGCTCATTTCGTCCCGTCCTTTCTGCCGGCCAGCCACGCGGTCAGGCTTTGCGCCCCGCGTGCGCCGTTGTTCAGGCTGTCGGCGGCCGAGGCGATGGCGGCCGCACCGCCTTCCAGCCAGCCGCCCACCGTGCCGCTTTGCGCACCGTTGCGCAGCGCGGCCAAGCCGCCGGAGAGTTCGCGCGCCGCCTGACCGCCGTAGGCCAACATTTCGGCCGCACCGGACAGGTTGCCGATGTATTTGCCGACTTCAGGCAGCTTGTTCAATTTACCCAGCGCCGTGCCGCCGAGATTGACCGCATCGCCCACCACGCCGAGCAAAGCGAGCGGGTCGTGTTTCAGCTCGCGGGCATGGGCAATCAGGGTTTGCAGCTGGCCGACTTCCTGCTCGACACTGCGGTAAATCCGCACGCCGGTCTGCACCGCATCGGCCACTTTGGACAAAGGGGCACGCACCGACTCGGGCAACATGGCAAGCAGCGGGTTTTGGCCGTTGGCCACGCCCGGGGTCGGCAGCGGGTTGTTCGGGTCGCCGACAAACTGGGTCAGGCTCACATCCAGCTCGCGCGCGGCGGTGCGCCCCCGGCCGTCCTGCAGCAGGGTGCGGGCGGTCAGTGATTCAATCACAAACCAGCCGACAAATCTGCCGCTCCCGAAAACCAGCGACACCGCCTGCTGTGCCTCCTTGGCCGCAATCAAGCCCTTGTAGGCCGCGTCCACATCGCCCAGCTTCCAATGCAGCTTGATGCCGAACCGTATCTGCGTCAGCTCGTTGCCCATCGCCTGCAGGCGCGGCCGCCCGGCCAACACCTCGTGCTTGGCGTAGCTGGCGCCGTGGGTCTCTTCAAGGTCGGTAAAGCTGCCCAATAATTCAAAGCGCACGTCACCCAGCATTGCGTACATAAGACCTCCTGTCCCAATCTTCCATCATGCGCCTAAACGTCTGCTCGAACTCGCGATAACCCATCTGCATGGCCGCCTGAATCTGCCCCGCATCGCCGCCGGGTGCATTGATGGTCGGGCTGAAATGTACCGTGATGCCGCCTGCCGCAGCCGTGCCCTGCCGTGCGGCAGAGAGTTCGGCGCTGTTGGCGGCCATTGAGGCAGCCAAGGATGAGGTGTTGTCGCTGAAACGCTGTTGCAAACCGCGCGAAACCGAGCCGATAGCGGCCAACGGGCGCGGGGCGGCTTGGTTGATACCGATTTGCAGGCCTTCCATCATCCAGCCGCCAAAACGGCGGAACACGCGGCTTGGCGATCTGATCTGGTTACTTTGGGCAAAGGCATTTTTAAACCACGCCGCCTTCTCGGCAAACCATGCCTTAACCGCTTCGAATTTGGCGATTAACCCATTCCATAACCCTTGAATGATGTTGCTGCCGAACTCGGTAAACTTAGCCGGCAGTTCGATACCGAACCAGCTCATGACCGCCGAAAAAGCCTGATAGAAAAGCCCAAGTGGAGACCAATTGATGATGGTGGCGGAAATATTGCCGATACCACTGTTGAAAAAGCCGACGATTTGCTGCCACAGGCTGCTAAAGAAATTGGACAAATCCGTCCACAGTAGCTTCGCTCCTCCAACAATATCGTTCCAGCGGGTGTACAACATATAAGCAGCTACCGCCATCAAACCCAACGCGATACCAATAGGGGTAGTCAGTAGGAATCGACCTAGTGCCATAAATGCCTGGCCAACCATCGGCAGGAAGCGGATTAAGCCCGTACCTAGATTGATAATGAGGCGAAAAGCCGCCGAACCGATACTACCCAGCAGCCTGAACGCAGTCCCACCCACGGCACGCACCAAGCGGAACGAACCACCAAGCAGGCGCATGGTTGCGCGTGCCTGCCGGGCAGAGAACCCCAGCGTGCGCAAGGCCATTACCCCGCGTCCCATGCGGAACAACATCATTGCACTCTTTAAGCGCATCAAGCCGCCGATAAAGCTAAACAAATGACCGGCGGTTCCCCAAAATGCCGTTCCCAGCAGATTCAGACCAAAGCGTGCTAATAGTGAGCCTGCTTTAAATCCAACCAGCAGCGCAACTACTTTGTAGATGTTTTGGATTAGCTCGGGATGTGCTTGTGAATAGCGGATCAGGTTATCGATAAGAGGCTTTACTTCGGCCAGCAATTCGTTAATCTTGGGCAGCACCACAGAGCCAATCGTGATACCCAAATGCATCAGCTGGTTCTTGAAGGTCTGCCATTGCGCGGCCGTAGTCGACATGCGGCTCTGGAACTCTTTATCCATGCTGCCGAGGTAATTGGCTTGGCCATTTTTCCCCGTTTCCTGCAGCTGGCGGATGGAGCGCTCATAGGTGTCGACACTACCGGCCAGCACAGCGATATCGTCGGCGTATTCGCGGCCGAATAAGTCCACCAAGGCGCTCATCTGCTGCTCTTTCGGCAGGGCATTAATACGTTTGATGAAATTAACCAGCGCCTGTTCACCGTTTTCAGCGATTTCGCGTTTCAATTGCGCCGCCGACATCCCCATCGACTTCAGGGTATTTTGGAAGCGGCTGCCCTGTTTGTCGGCCGTCATCAACCTAACCAGCATGCCGTTGATGGCGGTACCCGCCACTTCAGGGCGTTTGCCCAGGCTGATAAAGGCATTAGACAGTGAGGCAGCCTGCTGCTCGGTCAGGCCGAATTGTTTGGCCACCCCGCCGATACGCCCCAAAGTGTTGACGATATCCGAGGCTTTGGCCGGGCTGGAGTTGGAAAGATGGTTAATGGCATCACCCAGCCGGTCGATTTGGGCAATCGGGATTTGATACACGTTGGCCAGCTTGGCCATGCTGTCGCCCGCCTCGTCAGCCGACATATCGAAGGCCACGCTCATTTTGGCCACGGTCTCGGTAAACGCAGCAAGGTCTTGACGGGCAACCCCCAACTGGCCGCCTGAAGCGGCAATTGCTGCCAGCTCTTTACCAGCCATTGGGATACGGTGGGTCAGCTGCAGAATATCCTGCTGCATTTCCTTGAATTGTTGTGGGGTGTCGAAATCCACCACTTTGCGGACATCGGCCATCGACGATTCAAAATCCATCGCCATCTTAATCGGAACCAAGGGGATACCGGCAGCAGCCACCGCACCCATAACCTCCGTTTTCATTTGCTCCCTGCTGTTTCGGAGGTTCGTCAATTGCGCTTCAATCGCATTTTGGCGCAAACGGTTACGATTGAGCCGGGTAATACTTCTCCCCAAACCATCATACTGCCGTTGTAACCGTGCCAGCTCCGTACGACCAACCCCAGTAGACTGACGAATGGAGTCACCAAGTCGAAGCTGTTCATTGCGTAGAATTTGTACGCTGTGCCGTACCCCATTCACCCCGCCAACTAAAGAACGCAAAGCAGAAACAGTACCCCCGATTGAGGCACCTACCTTGACCAGTATTGATAATTCTGCTGCCATGATTTACTATCCGAAGTATATTGAAGTGAAAGGGGAAGATGATGTTGATGATTGCTGTGTTGCTAGGCTGGCTATGTTTAGCCTGCATTACGATTGGCATCGTATTCGGCTGCCTGTACGGCATAGTTGAAACTTTATGGATGGTAGGTTGGCTGCCGCGTAGTTGGTGGCATACCAAACGCAGCAACCTCTCTTAAAGACCTTTCCGATAGCCCGCCTTAATTTGGCGGGCTGCTTCTTTCTGGTAGCCCTCGAATTCTTCCAAGGTCAAACCGTCAATCGCACTTGGCGGCCAACCAAACCACCACGCCATATCGGCACAGGCTTCGCGCAACGCACGGATGTTTTCCTCGCGCGACCTTTTTTCAGACGGCTTCTTCCTGTCCGAAGCGAAAAGTGGCCTGCAACTTATTCAAGTCTTCAATATCCAACTCGTCCAAATCTTCCGGCACTAGCCCGGTAATGCGTGACAAAATAGCCAGACCCTGTGCCGTCTCGCCCTCGATGTGCAATACCGCGCGCAGATCGCCCACCTTGGCACGGCGCACCGTAATCTGTTCCAATGTCTGGCCGGTGGCTAGTCGCACTGGGTATTTCAGTTTGATGGTAGTGGTTATGCCTAAGTCTTCCTGCAGCTGTTTTGCATCACTCATTTTTTGCAATCCTTTTTCAAATTGGCCGGGCGGCGCGGCCTGATAAAACCGCCGGTGGTAAATAAAAATCCCTACATCGGATTTGATGTAGGGATTGTCGCTTGCGGGCGCTTTAAAGGTCTTTTAAACGGCTTTAAAAAACTATGCCCCGATATTGCGCCGGTAGGTCTCTTCCACGTCCACGCTGTCTACGCGGTATTCGTTGCGCAGGGCGTTGTAGTACAGCACTTCGCGCCCGTCCAACACTTGGCGGATTTCGGTGGTCTGGTAGGTGCTGGAGAACTCCGCCTTTTCTTTCGGTTTGTAGCCGCCCAACGCATTCTTGCTGAAGGTGGCGGTTACCATCGTTACCAGCGGCACTTCCTTCACGCGGCCGGTGGTATCGTAGGTTTCCACGTTGGCACGCACCATCAGCTGCACCGCTTTGTAGGGGTTGGCGGCTTTGCGCGCCACTTCGGGGAAAAAGCTGTTCCAGGTAATCTCGCCCTCGAGTGCGGCCACGCCCATCGGCAGCTTGACCGTGCCTTTCAGCCCCAGTCCTTTGTACTCGTCCTGCTCAAACTCAAACTCCGGCAGTTTGAACTCGCTGGCCTTGCCCAACAGGTCGTTGCCGTCGATGTAGACGTTGGCGTTGTAAATCACTTTGATATCGGACATCTTTCATTCCTTCCTTATCGTTGGCTGACCAAGTTGGCCAGATATTTGCGGGTCATCACGCTGGCATTGCTGATGCGCTCGGCCGGCAGCTTGGGCGTGTATTCGTATTTGAGCGGCACTTGGCCTTTCGAGAAGGCATCCACCAAGTCGTAGTCGTAATCCAAGTCCACGCTGTAGCCGACAATGGATTGCAGGGTGCCCAGATAGGTGCGGATGGAGCCGAGCAGGCTGTCAATCAGGGCATCGTCAATCGGGCGGTCGATATACTGCAATTCGAAGCGGCGGATGGATTCGTCGATCACGTCGCCGGTGCGTTGCGCCACTTCGAAGTTTTTTATGTGGCTGACGGTCGGGAAGCAGGCCAGGCGGTTGCCCCAGAGGCGGTAGCCGGTGCCGTAGCTGTTGAACACCGTGGTAATGCCTTTTTCGTTGAGGCGGTTGGTGTCGCTCTGCGGGTCGTCGGCGCGGGCGGTCAGCGGCATTTCGATGCCGGTCACGCCCAGCAGGTCGCGGTTGGACGAGCTGTACCAGTAGCCCTGTTCCACATCGGTCTTCATGCGCAGGCCGGCAGCGTGGGTAGCCAGGCTCTCCACGCCGAGCAAACCCAACACATAGGGATAGAACAGCATCATACGGTCGCTGGAGGTTTGGAAGTTGATGCTGCCCAACGGGCCACGGCCTTCGATGGCCTTGCTCAGGGTGGTCTGCTGCGGGGCGGCGGCGTAGCCGATAGCCTTAATCTGCTCGGCCAGCACTTCGATGGCGGCACGGCATTTGGCGGTCTTGTCGTACTCGGGGACGATGATGATTTTGGCATCGGCGCCGAAGCGGTTGAAGCCTTCAATCACCG
Source organism: Eikenella exigua (assembly GCF_008805035.1). Lineage (NCBI taxonomy): Bacteria > Pseudomonadati > Pseudomonadota > Betaproteobacteria > Neisseriales > Neisseriaceae > Eikenella > Eikenella exigua. The sequence goes on from NZ_CP038018.1 coordinate 222,827, forward strand.
CCTGCAGGCCGGTGCGTTTGCCGGTGGCGGCCACATAGGCGCCGATGATCTCTTCTTCGGTTACCTTGGACGGGTCGGTGTAGGTATAGCTGATGGTCGGCGTGGTCGGTTTGGTTTTGAACACAATCTCGCCGGCCAGGGCATCGGTGACGGTGTAGTCGCTGCCCTCGTTCAGGGCGCTGGCACCGTCTTTTACCGTGTAACCCGTTTGCAAAGCCGGATGGGCGGTGCGGGCGGTCAGGGTGTCGGCATCGACCGTCAGCGCCTCGTCAGCCACGCTGCTCTTATGCTTGGCCGGGTCGCACACATTGACCACATAGGCGGTACCGGCCTTGTAGCGGGTAAAGATATTGGCGGCATCAGACAGGGTAAAACCCTTGCCGGTCAGGCTGCTGCCAAATTGCAAGAAATCGCGGGCGGCTGCGCATACGGTCAGGGTATTGATCGCACCGGCCGGAGCCGTGCCGACAATGGCGGTAATCGCGCCGTCTGCGGTGTAGATCGGGCTGGTGCCGCCGTCGATACGTTTGGTTTCCGTACCGTGGTGGAAAGCTGCGGACATAATAATCTCCTAGGGTTTGGGTTTGATATCGGGGTTGAGCGGCTGGCCTTGCTGCCGCAGGTACAGGCTGCTGACTTTGGGTCGGGTATCCGCCGGGCGGCGTTCGACCTGTTGGGTTTCGGTTTGGGCAATCAGCTGGTACTGCCATGCCCCGCCTTCTTCGGCCAAAAACTGCTCGCTGATTAAATGGCACGGTTCGCAGTCTGGCGGGCGGTAGCCGGTGATGGCCAGCCGCAATGCGTCGAGCAGATCCAAGGCCGCGCCGTCATGGTTCAGGCCGCGCCCGAACACGGTCAGCGCCAGTGTGACGTCGCGCTGCTGGCCGATTAGGCCGAGGCCGTCCGGGCGGGCAAACTTGCTGCCTTGATAACCGACCAGCACCGCGCCCAGCGGTGCCATAAAGCGGTAGCCGGCCGGGTCGTCGGGGAACAGCTCCACCGTGTAGGCGGGCAGCTCGGCGGCCAAGTAATCGCGCACGGCGGTCAGAATCGGGCGGGTGGCAGACATCAGTAGCCTCCCCAATCCTGCTTGGCATTGCCGCGCACACGGTAGGCACCGCGCTCGGCCTGCGGCCGCTCGGTATCGCTGGCCAATTCGTCGGCACGCACACCCAAATGCAGCTTGCCATCACGTACCTGCGCCAAAAGCTTGAGCGCGTTGTCGTAGGCTGCCTGCAAAGGTTTGGGGAAATCGGCAGTGTTGATGCGGCGGGTATGCAGCCAGTAGCGCGCGATGTCGCTGCACACCGGCCGCAGGATGCTGGGTACCGGCTCCAGCGGCAGGGTGTAACGACCCATCAGGTAGCCGTCGGCAATTTCGCAGGCATAAGCGATGGCTCTGTCGACCACCGCCCAGTCCGGCTCGGTGCTGCCGCCGATATCGTTGGTCAGTTGGATCAGCTCGGCCAGGCTGACGGCAGCCTTGATGTCTTCGCGCGTGATATACATGGCTTATTCCTTTTTGCCTCTGCCGCGTGCTTTGCCCTGTTCTTCAGCCTGCTCGGCAGATTCTGCCGGCTGTTCGGTTTCAGCCTGTGCCGGCTGCTCTGTCTCGGCAGGCTCGGTTTCGGCCTCAGTCGGTTGTTCGGGCTGGGTCGGTTCGGCAGGCGGCTGTTCCGGCACCGGTGTTGTGCCGTCCGGCTGGTAGCCGGATGCGGCCAAGTCTGCGTCCGAGATGCTGCCTGCGGTCACATGTGCGGCCACCAGCTCGTACTGCTCGGGTGTCAGGTCTACGGCCTCACCAGACTCAACGCGGAATTCCTTGCCCTCGGCATCAGCCAGAATCAGCGGGGTGTTGGCGATATAGGTTTTAATCATGGCTAACCCCTCAGTAAAACTTGGATCAGCTCGCCCGCGCCGGCAGCGGCACTGCGGGCAATACCGACGGCCTTGGCACTGCCGGCAGTTTTAACGGCGCAGCCTTGGGCATCGGGCGATACCTCGTCACCTACGGCCACCGTGCCGCCGCTTTCCACTACCACTGTGCCGATGGTGTCAACGGCCAAGATTTCGTTGATGTCGGCATCGTAAGGGGTGGCGCCCAGCACCTTGTCGGTAGCCGTAGCCTGTTTGCCGGCGAAGCTCACAAAACGGTTGGCCACGATTTTGCCGGTGGTTTTAACGGTGGTGACCAAGACCACCTGTTTGGTCGGTTTAGACATATTGGTTCTCCTTCAGGCTACCTGAAAATCTCAGGCAGCCTGTTTTTAGGTTTAAGCAATGGCTTTCTCGAAGAGATAGCCGCAGGCACCGCCGATGGCGGCAGCTTTACGGATGTCGGTGTAGCGCACGTACTCCACCTTGCCGCCCACGCCTTCGTAGCGGTCTACTACCGGCATGCCGCGGCGGCGGAAGGTATAGCCGAAGGCGGGCATACCTTCGTCGTTGCCGGCTTCGACCGGTTTCGGGCGTACGATCAGGCTGGCGAAATTGCCCCACACATCCTTGGTGGCTTTCTTGCCGTCGGGTGTGGAGATGGCCTCGCCGACGATGATTTCTTCCACATCCAAGAGGCGGGTCAGTTGCTCGAGCGTAAGAATCCCGCGGTCGCTGTTGGCCGACAATTGCCCACGCAAGCCTTTATGTAGGATCAGCTTGCTGTACACCGATGCCCCCAATACCAGCACGTTCGGGCGCACGCCACAGGCGGCACGCACTACTTCCCTTGCATTGGCAATATCGGCCTGTACATCGGAGGTATCGTCGCTCCACTGCTTGGTGGCCGACAGGTCTTTGCTGTGGCCGCTCTCGTAGGTGGGCTTGGCCTGAATCAGCGCGGCAATCTCCAACTCCTGTCGCAGCTGGATACCGGCGGTCACGCGGCGGGTGGCCTTGGCCTTCTCATCAAACACCGATTCGTGCTGTGCGCGGTAGTCCACGCCGGCGGCCAAATCGTGCTCTTCCAACACCACCGACATCTTGCCCGGGAAGTCCAGCGTAATCACATTGCTGGCGGCACCCACGGCACGTTCGGTTTCATACTCGATCAGCGAGCCTTTACCGAACTTCGGCACTTTGATGCCTTCCTTCTCGGTCAGTACCACCGGCATGATGCGTTCGCCGATGAAACCACCCTGTCTGTAGCCCAGCGCCAGTTTGGTCAATACTTCGTCCACTTGGCGCAGGTTGCCTAAATACGTGTTGCTCATGTTTTTATCTTCCTTTACTGGATAAACGGTTAATCAATTTGCCGTGCGGCGCGCGGCTTCTTCGTAGGTGATGCCCTCGGCTTTCTGCAAAGCCAAAGCCCGCTCGTGGTGGCTCATGCCCTCGGCGAAGTTCAGGCTGCCTTTGGCCATCTGCCCGGTCGGCAGCTGCTGCGGCAGCACCGCCGCCAAAAACTTGCGCAGCGCAGCGCCCAGCGGCTTGGCTGCCTCACCCTCGCCGAAGTCGGCGGTGGTGTGCTCGGGGTGCTCTGCAAAATCCAGCACCTGCACTACCAAGGCTTTGTCGGCAGGTTTCAGGCGGCCTTCTTTTACTAAGCCCTCGGCAAAGTCGGCGTTTTGCTTGTGCGACGCGTCGCGCAAATCTTTTGCCTGTTCGTCTTGCAGTTTTTTCAATTCGGCCTTGGCCTGGGCGGCATCGGCCTCCGCCTTCTCACGTGCGGCCTTTTCGGCAGCCAGTGCGGCGGCTTGGTCTTGTTCAGACATGGGAGACTCCTTATGGTCGGTTGGGTTGGGGGTGGGAGGGGGATCGGCAAACAACACCGGGTCGGGAGGCAGGTCGGGCCGGGCGGCCATTTCCTTGATGCCTTCGATTTCCCAGTCCGGCACCACCTTGTCGGCGGCGTCTTGGCCAAACTGGGCAATCAGCCATTCGCGCATATTGCGCCACAGCCGGGCGGCGATACCGTGTGCCGCCTCGGAAAACTCAATCACGCCGTCCTCGGCCGCGCCGAACTCAATCGCCCGCAGCCCCTTGACTGCCGGGGCGTGTGCGCCGAGGAAGCCGACATGGCGCAGGTAGTAGCTGTCCGGCACCGGGTTGTTCGGATGGCCGGGCGGCCAAAAGGAGGCGGATACCTTCTTGTAGCGGCCGGCGCGGACGGCAGCGGCAAAGCCATCATCCATTTGGGCAAACTCGGCAGTCAGGCTGCCGCCGTCAGCCGCCAGCTTCGGCACCCAGCCGTAGGCCGGGGCGTTCATGGCCGGATGGCCGATGACAATCGGTGCTTCGTGCAGCTTCGGGTCGTACACTTCGGCGGCACGCTGTACGTCGGCATCCGTGATGTTCCACCGGCTGCCATCGGCGCTGATGCGCTCGCCACTTCGAAAAATCTCAAACATAAAAAATCCCCATCACTCGTGTTAAGCGAATGATGGGGCATGGGCTACCTGAAAGTCCTTTAAACGGGTTTAAAAAAATACCTCCGAAGCCGGCATCGCCAAATTTGCGTTTTAAGCGCGTTCTGGCAGCGGGATAAGCAAACGTACCAAACCGTAAAAAGACATCGGTCAGGAACGTTCCTGACCGACCTTGTGCGCGTTTTAATCTGTTTTACTCCCTTTGCCTTTCCCTTCATCGAACAAATCCTGCTGTGCGGCGTCGATTTTAGCCTGTCGTACCCGTTCGATGATGCGGTAAATCCACTGCTCCGAAAACCCGTACTCGCGTGCCAGCTCTTTTTGATTGGTACCGTCGAACTTGTCAAAGATTTCTACGTCGCGCTCGTCGATGTCCCACAGCACCCCGTGCGGGATATACAGGTTCTGTCCGCCCCATTCCCGCGCCATACGTTTGGCCACATGGTTACCGATGGTTTTGGCCTGTTTTTTGTCCGCCACCCCGGCAGAATGCACTTCCTCTCCGACCTTGGCTGCCAAATCGGACAGCAGCTCGGCCACCCTTGCCTGCGTCATGTTCCCGCTCCTTCCCGCGTTACCCGCTGTTTCCATTTTTTCAAATGCTCAATCACCCGTGAGGCATCGTCCACACTCAGCCAGCCCTGATAATCCACGCCGGTCATGCGGCTGACGAAACGAGCCAGGCTCAATTCTGAAGGACTGCGTACCGCGCCCAAGCGGTGCAGCTCCAACCACAGGGCGCGGATTTTTTTGATTTGCGCGTCCACCCCGGCCGCCGCTTCGCGCACCGGGATATCAGGCTTGCCACCCTTAGCCTGCGCCTTGGTGGTGACCACAAAGCCCATCGCCTTCATGCCGCGCAGCGCCAGCTCCAGTTCGTCCAGCGACAGCTTGGTGCTGCTGGTCTTGCCGCCGCTGGCATTGGCCAGCAGCCTGCGGTAGGCGGCATCGTCCAGCATCAGCTGGTTTTTGGCCACGTGCAAGAGCTTAATCAGGCGGGCTTTCTTGTGGGCTTTGGGTTCACGCATTTGGACTCTCCTAATGTTCCACTGATGCCGCCGCATCGCAGCGGCATGGGTTGAACATCACACTTTAACCAAGTCTTTGAGCTTCTCGCTCGGGGCAAACTTCACTTTGCGTTTGGCCGGAATCTCGACCGGCTCGCCGGTTTGCGGGTTGCGGCCGGTACGCGCTGCCGTCGTGATTACCTTGAACGTCCCGAAGCCGGGCAGGGTTATCCGCTCGCCTTTGGCCAAAGCCTCCGTGATACTGTGTTGCACGGCCATCAGCGCGATTTCGGCATCGGCCCGGCTCAATTCGCCGTGTTCGGCAATGGCTTTGATTAACTCTGATTTAGTCATGGTTTAACTCCTGTTTAAATTGCGGCAGGCCGTGCCGCTCGGTATTACTTACTGGACGGTACACGCCTGGAACTCCTTGCCGGTTACCGCCTTAAACTCCTGCTTAATCAGCTCCATCGCAATCAGGCCGAGATTTTGCGCGATGCTGCCGCTGTCTTCTCCCGGCTCGGGCAGCCGTTCGTCTGACGTTATTTTCAGCATGACCCCGCGCGGGGTGTCGGCAATCATGATGGTTACGGTGGCCATATCGTTACTCCTGCCAACCGCCCATCAATTCAACCAGCTCGCCGATTAAGGCGCTCAGGTTGGTGGACACGATGAGCTGCGAAGCAGCGGCCAAGTCGGCAGCATCGTCGCCGTGGTTTTCCGCCGCTTCCTGCAGCACGTCCAAATACTGGATACGTTTGAGCGTGAACTCGCTGGTTAGCACAAAGGCAACCCGCTCGTCCCAAACCAAGCCTAGCTCGCTCACTATCTTGCCGCAGCGCACATGGCCGGCCACTTCCTCGGCTGTCAGGTCTTGCCGTTTGATGCGTATTTCCGGCGGTACATCACCAGCGCCTCGCAATGAGGCAATGTCATCCAACTCAAAGCGTCCAGCGGCATGGCCGCGCAACAGCCATTCAGTCATCAGTGCAGATGGCGTTTGGCGGGTGTGCGCCAGCTGGGCTTTCAAGCCGCCCAAGGCTTCGCGCAGTTTAGCGAGCAGGTTTTCCGCTTTGGAGGCGGCGGCGCTGTCCACCAGCAACATGCCGTTGGCAAAGAGTGCACGGGTATGGGTGGCGCGGACAAAGGCTCGCGGCAGCAACTCATCGGTTACCTGCTCCTTCAATTCCTGCCGTTCTTTGCGACCGACCGAACGACCTTCCTGCTGCTCAATACGTGCCACCCGTTCGCCTACCGCCCGCTGGATGACACTACCCGGCAATACCTTCTCCTCCCGCCTTAACGCAATCCCCATTGTTTGTTCAACCTTAAAGACCAATTCGGGGGTGAAGCTCTGCGGTGCGGCAAAACCCTCGGTAAACCAATCTAACCCACCGCACGGGGCAAAGGGTGCGTCGGCTAATTTATCGGCCAGCAGGGCGGCATTCGGGGTTTCAGGTAGCCTGAACACGGTACATTGACTAAACCACATAATTACACCTTCGCGATATCCAAATTCATCAAGCGATACTCGCCGTTGGCATCGCGCTCGTGCACCCGTACAAAGGCCTTGCTGGTATGCACCTGCAGGCTGTCGCTCAATGCGTCCATCGCGCGTTGCCATTTCTCGTCGCTGATATCCAGACGGCGCAGCCCCAGCACGCGGGCGGTGCTGATATTGCCGTCGCGGTCGGTGGCGAAGGCAGCGTTGATGATAGCCAGCAGCTCGGGGCGGCTGCCTTCCGAGTATTCGCGGATACATTCGTCAATCAGCACTTTGGCAGCGGCCAGCCCCTCGTCGAATACCAGGGCATCTTGCATCGCCAGCTGCACGCGGTATTGGCCGTCGAAACTGTGCAGGCGGATATTGCCCTTCTTGCCGCCCAGCGAGGTGCCGTACTGGTTGGCAGAGAGTTCGGCAAAGGCCGCAATCTCGTCCATCGCCCAGCGGCGGTATTCCTGCAACTCTTCCTGTACCGCGCGGGCGCGGGCGGTAATCTTCTGCACCAGCTCGTCACGCAGCAGGTCAATCGGGCGGATGTTGGCAATCGGCACCAGATTGCCTCGTGCGTCCTTCTTGTATTGGCTCATATCAATTTGGCTCATCTTCATTCCTTCCATCGTCTAAAAATCGGTTCCGTTCAATCATCTTGTCGGCCAGCATGCCTAACATTTCGGCCAAGCGCTTTTTGTTTCTGGCTATTTCCTCTTCCGTCCACACCTTTTTCGGGGCTTCCAGCTGCGGCGGGGGCGGCACGGGCGGGATACAGGCAATCAGCATTTTCGGGGTTGGCCAGCGGTCTACGGTTGCCCATAACGCGCCGAAGGCCTGTCGTATGCGCGGTACGTCGCGCTCGTCGTCCCAGGCAATCGGCAGCGAATCGAAAGCGGCAATCCATGCCTGATACGTCCCGTCGGCCGCATCGAGCGGCGGATGCCCAGGCAACCGCATGGCGAACATGTGCTGGATGCCGGACACCAAGGCATTGTTTACTTCTTTGGTCATCATTTCGGGTCATCATCGCTTAAACTTCTCACCGGCTGCGGCCGCTTGCAGGGTGCTGCTGGCCGCGGTCTGTTGTTGCGGGTTAAGGCTGCCTGAAAGGGCGGTATCCGCTGCCGGAGCCAAGGCCGTGCCGGCGGTTTTGTCCGGCGTCCAGAAGGTCAGGTTCTCCAGCAGGAAGCCGTGGCTGGTCAGGGGCGGGGTCAGCTTGCCGCTGTCGCGGGCTTCGATAACGCGGTTAAACGCCCAAATCCATGCCTCGCGCGGCGCGGGGTAGCTCTGCCGCTTGCGGGTAATCTCACCCGCCTGAATCAGCGGTACCAGCTCGCCCAGCAGTTTGGCCGCCCGCGCCCAGCTCAGGTCGCGCTCGCCCGGGCGGAACAGGCCGAGATAGCGCAGCGCGGCTTTAGCCAGCTCGTCGGAGATACCGGCCAGCGCCACCATCAGACTGCGCGCCTCGTCGTGGGTAATCAGCACCTCAAGGCTGGCGGTGGCGCCGCAGCAGGGGCAACGGGTTTTCATTTGCCCTCCCGGTTGATAAAGATGTCGTCGTATCGGTTAAAGGCGGCCATACACACCACTATCAGTAGCATAGCCGCCACCGTCAGCACCAACACGCCGGAGACGATGCTGGCCAAATACCAGATAACTTTTGCTACGGTCACCATGTCTTATTCCTCCTTCTGCTTGGCAGGTTGGATTTTTGTGCCGCAGAATGGGCAGTAGCTATGAGTAACTGATGTCTTCATTTTTTTACTGCTCTGTTTCCCATTCTTCCGGGTAACGGTTTCTTCCCACTCCACTTGGGTATAGGTCACAACAGACAAATCCGGCATCCGGAAGCCCGTCTGTACAAAGGTAGGTTTGACACTGACTACCCGACCTTCGGCCTCTAAAGATTTCTGTATTTTTTCAAGGTATGTTTCCAGACAATTGCAGTTCATCGTTATTCCTCCACCGGGTCATACACAATCCCACGCCCCCGCTCTTGATCGCTCATGCGCTCGTACACTGCTGCCGCTTCGGCGGCCTCGCTCTCGGCCTGCCGCTCTTTGGCTGCCAGCCGTGCCGCTGCCGTATCCGGCTGTCCCACCAGCTGCCGATGGGCTGCCGGCTGCGGGGTGCAGCTGCCGGCCATGGCGGCATAGGCCACTGCCACGATGGCGGCAATCAACCAGTTCCGAGCTTCGCGGCGGGCAACGTTTTTTAATTCCGGCCACATGGTTGTTATCCTTTCCAACTGATGCGGATATAACGCACCGCTTCGCCGATACCGATGCCGATGATGACCAGCGCCAGCGCCAAAGTCAGCGCGTTGCCGAGCACCTGCCAGCAGCTTGCCTGTACAAACCAGTTCCAAAATGCACTCATCTCACACCCCCCTTACCATGTCGCCGTCTACCGGCATCTGCAGCTCGGCCGCCTGATTCATGGCCGCCGATACCAAGTTGTTCACCGCCAGCGGGTAGAGCAGGCTGTGCTCTTCCACCCCGCGCCCGCTGCGGCCGCGCACAGTCAGCCGTTCGGCCACCGCGTCAATCGCGCTCTCGTCCATAATTTTGGTGATGTCGCCGCCGGCACGTTCGATTTTGTGTTTCAGGTAGCCTGCCAGCCGTCCGTCGGTCAGCGGCAAGAGTGTCACCACCTCGCAGCGCTGCACCACTTCGCGCACAGCCGGGTTGTTTTCGCTGAGCTTTTGCGCCAGTTCGGTCTGGCCGATTAGTACGATGCCGAGCAGGCGGTCAAAACCGTTTTTCAACTCAAAAAAGCGTTTCAGGTGCTTCAGGGTGGGAATCGGCAGGCCGTGTGCCTCTTCGATAATCAGCACATGTTTGTTGCCCGCCTTCGCGCTCTCCTGCAGGGCGCGGTGGATTTGGCGGAAACGTGCTTCCGAATCGCGGTAGGGTCGTGTGCCGGGCGATACGGCTTCCAAGATGGCGGCGGCAATGTGCGCGGCTTTCAGGGTTTTGCCCTTCACATCGTTGTCTTCCATCGCCAGCACATACGGTTCGATGGTGATAACCTGCCTGCCATCACGGTTGATGCGGTCTTGCAGGTCTTCGCGCAGGGTGGACTTGCCCGCGCCGCTTTCGCCGACCACCGCCACAAAGCCGCCGTGGCAGGCCGTCTGAAACATTGCCTCGCGTACATAGCGCACATCAGGGGTCATATACACATCCTCTGCCGACCTGATTTCATCGTTGAATGGGTCTCGTACCAGGCCGAAATAACGGCGGGTGGCTTGGGTCAAAGTGGCTTTTCGTAGTAACATATCGTCGTCCTCGCTTTCATTAGGGTGGGCAGGTGCGGTTTCCGGCTCGTTTCTCAGGCTCGCTGGGATGTCCGCACCATTCAGTTTAAAAAAGTCTCTCAGTTTCCCGCGCAGCTCAGCTGCGCCTTTTTTCGGCCATTCGCCGTGGTTGATTACCGCCACCAATCTGGGCTTGCTGCAGCCGATTTCGGCGGCAGCCACGGCGTACGATTTGCCGATTTTTCTAAATGCTTCCTTCATCTCATGCCCCTTTCACAATCCGCAGGCTGCCTGCGGTTTTCAGGCGGCCGAATACCTCTTCGATTTGGCTGGCGGCCACCCCGTCCGGATACAGCCGTTGCAGGGTTTTCACCGCCTCGCCCCAGTTGCCGCCGGCCGCTTCGATGCGCGGTTTGAGCAGCTTGGCCAGCTCGACCTTGCTCAACACCTGCTCGCGGACTTCCATCGTGTTGTAGGCCATCTGTTGCCCTTGCTTGGGCATATACAGGGTGTTGGCGGCGGCCAGCGTGTCTTCCTGATGTTTGAACGGGTCGATTTCGCCGCCGAAGGGCACCGCCTTACCTTTGCGTTTGGCCGCTGCCGCTTCCAGCGTGTCGGCCTGCATCGCCAGCTTGTCCAGTTCCTTGGCGTGGCTTTGGGCGATGGTGTCGGCCTGCCCTTTGTATTCCGCACCGATGACGGCGGCATCGGCTCTGAAACCCATCTCGTCGAACACCACCTCCGGCACCGCCTGCCAGATTTCGTTGCCTTCGCTGTCGTAAGTGGCGATACGTGCGCCGGTCGGCTCCCACGGGTTCTTGGCCACCAGCAGTTTCTGCCCCACCAGCACGCCCTTGATGTCTTTCACGCTGTACACCCGGCCGCCGAAGCGGATTTCCAGATCGGGCGACACCTTGGCTTCTTTCGGCGCAGAAACGGCCAGCTCGCGGCAGTAGTCGGCAGGCGGTGGCAGAATCAGCTGCTCGGCCTTGATTTTGTTCCACGCCTGATAGCGGGTCAGGCCGTGTCGGCTGTGAATCTGCGTGCCGTTGTAGTAACGCATCCAGCGTTCGGCCAGGCGGTTCAGCTGCCCGATGTCGTGCACCTCGGTAAAGCGCAGGCTGCTTTCAAACGCCGTTTCCACAATGTCGTTGCCTTTTTCCACCTGTCCTTTGGCGCGCGGGTTGCCCGGCTTGTTGATCTGCACATGCACGTCCAGCGACTTGCACAGGTTTTTAAACGCTGCCGAGGTATTCGCACTGCCCGGGTCGAGCATCACCATGCGCGGCACGCCGCGGAACGGGTCTTTCAAGACATCCTGTTTCTCCTGCATCATGAAGATAAAGAAGTCGCACAGGTTGGCGCTGGTCTCGCCGCCGAAGTAGTAGCGGGCGAGAATGGTACCGCTGGCGTGGTCGGTGCCGGTGTAGCGCCACACGCGGTCGTTTTCGATTTTGACCACGTTTTTCGGTTTGTTTTTGTAGAACTCTTCCTGCTTCATTACCCGCAGGCCGCTGTCCTCGCCGCTGCGCGGCAGGTAGTAGAGCACGCACAGGCTGGGGTCGATTTGCCAGCAGTGGTTCGGGTGTTCCGATTTCATGCGGTTTACCGGCGCGGGCTGCAGCAGTTGGTCGGGGTGCAGCTTGTATTCGCGTAGGGCGCGGGTAACCGTGCTCTCGGACAAGGGCAGCACCTCCCCCGTTTCCTCATCCACGCGGGCGGCGTCGATTTTGCCGTTGGCGCGCAGCATCTCCACCGCGCGGGCTACCGACATCAGCCGTTTGCCGTTGCGCCGCATCGCCTCCATCAGCACGGCCGAAATCAGCTGTGCCTCGTGCAGACTTAATTCCGAGCGGCCGGCATCGCTGCGCCGTTTGCGGCCGGGCTTCACACTGACCGCTTCCAGCTTGCGGTACAGCGTGGCCACGCTGATGCCCAGCTCGGCCGCCTGGCTTTTCAGGTAGCCTGCCTTCTCGCCGTGGCCAAGGGTGGCTGCATGAGCGGCCACGGCAGCCAGTTTCTCGGTCAATGCAGGATTCATGGTTTACTCCCCGTCCAGCCATTCCGGCTTGGCGTTGGTCGGCGCTTCCTGCGGCAGGGTAAAGCGTTCGCGCAGGGTTTCGGCATCGCGGATGATTTGGTTGATGGCCGCCACCATCTGCGGGCGGTGGTCGTAGCCGTTGGCTTCGCCGTGTGCCAGCATCTGTTCGAAGACCTCGGCAAAGCGACTCAAGTCGCTGCGGGCGGCCACTTCCAGACTGGAGAGCTGCATGGTCAGCTCGCTGCCCACGTCTTCGGGGCTCGGCTCTTTGCCCGTCTGCTTCTTGGCCAGTTTTTCGGCCAGCTCGTCCACCTTCTTGTTTTTGTCGGCGATGATTTTGTCTTTGGCCTCGGCGGTGTCGCGGCTTTCGCGCAGGGCGGCGCGGAGTTCGTTGCGGGTCATGCGGTCAATGTCGTCCAACGTGTGACCATTGATGTCGCCGCCGTCAGCTAAATCGACTATCGCCTCATCCTCTTCTACCAGCAGCTCCAGCAGTTTGGATTTACCCAGCTCCATCAACTTTGGTGCAGCTTTCTGCATTTGTGGTGTAGCAAAGCGGCGGGTCGCATTCATTAAACGGGCAGTCTCACGGTAGTGCAGTCCTAATTCTTCTTCTGCAATCTCGCGGAATCGGCCATGCTCCGTGTGCTCTTTCAGCACAATTAAAGCCCGCCCTAGCTCAAACATTCCTTCCAAGGTCTTACGTGCCGCTTGCCTAGCACGCTCCACCCATCGTTCCTCGTTGTAACTCTCGCCATTCCCCCATTGTTCCATCACCATCACGCTGTTCATCGCCGCGTGGTTGGCTGCCATATTAAGGGTGTCGTGTTCGATAATTTCTTTGCTCATGTTGGTTCTCCAAAAGTGACGCCAGCGTCACTTTTCAAAATCTGTTCACACGCTGGTCGGTTTCTTCCAGCTTGCCTCTCAAATATTCAGTTTGCCGTCTGAAGCCCTCAGCAATCTGAAGCGTTTTGATACTGTAGGAAAAATTGCCGTTATCCAGTTTGACCACCAGCCCCTCCTCAATCAGATCTTCCAAATCCCGGCTTACATATGAAGGGGAAATACCGAGGCCGTCTGAAATCTCCTTATTGCTGATTCCGATAATTGGATGTGCATCTAATGCTTTGAATACTTTTAAAATCCTAGTTCCTTTACTGCTTGCCATTCCATGCCTCCCTATGCTGCAGCTTTCAACCCGAGCTTCACCGCAATTTCGTGAGCTTTTCCATACTTGCCTTTAGTGAAGCCATTCAAGACACGGTAGACTTCTTGCTCTCGATATCCGTTCTGTCTTGCCCAGCCCGAAAATGTCCATCCTTTTCGGTGGAATTCCGCTTTGACCTGCTCAGGGGTCTTTACTTTTTTCATGTTGCTTTATCCTTATTTGTGGCAAAATACTTTGCTAGAACATGGCTAGATTATGGTACGAAAAAACGTACCAGTCAAGTATTTTTTTTCATACTTTGGAGGTTTGACGTGTCTATCGGCCAGAGACTGCGGGAAGAAAGGGAAAAGATTGGTTTAAATCAGACAGCTATGGGGGCAGTAGGAGGAGTGAGGAAGCAAGCCCAGCTGAAATATGAGAACAACGAGTCGTACCCGAATGCCGAGTATTTGGCTGCAGTCGCAAAAATTGGTGTTGATATCCAATATGTGGTTTTAGGCATCCGATCAGCTCAGGCCATCAATGATGAAGAGCAGCACTTACTGGCAGCCTTTCGCGCAGCCAGCCCGCAAATACGCCAATTCATGCTGCAAGGTATCCAGCCCATGCAGACCTTCGTGGCAGGCAATGTAGGCCAACAAATCCAAGCTGGAGATCATGCCGAAATCAATTTCAAGAAAACAACAAAATAAGACTGCAAGGAACGCAAATTGGGAAATATCAAGATTGAAGGAGATGTTGACCAACTTATCCAATCGGGGTCAGTAAACATCGTTAATGGCAGCAAATCAACAGAGCAACTCACTGCTTTACAATGGCAAGCCATCAAAGAAAAAGTAGAAGACTTGGAACAGTGTGGTTTTGCCAGTGCTAAAGAGACCTACCGCCACCTTATGAGGGCTTTCGGCGTATCACGTTGTCGGCATATACTGGCTGATAAATATCAAGATGCGTTACTTGAAATAGAAAATTACAAACAAGAAAGATTGCAGGAAAAGAAACGTAATCAGCTGATTAAAATGATTTTAGATTTGCCACCTCCACAAGACAAAGAAGCCAAGAAATATGCGGAGAAAAAGCATGGTTCCTCACTCTTAAAGGTTTTAACTGTGGAGCAGCTTGAAGAAATCTATAGCTATATCAATAATAAAAATAGGAAGAAGCAAAAACTTAAGCTGGGCTTGCTAGAGATTGGAGTGAAGCTGGCATCATTATTGATTATTTGGCTTTTCTTGTGGTTTTTTATAGCAAAGCGATTTGGATAGGGTGAGAAGGAGTTCAAGCTATGAAAAGATTTTCCAGTTTAATGATTGTTTTATTTATTTTATCTGCATGTAGTAACGAGCCGACAACCTCTAACAATTCATCAGAACAGCCGATGCCAGCATCACAGGTATCAGCCTCAGACAGCCCTACCATCAGCATCCCTTCAATGGATTTGGGTTATGCAGCTTACAGGGCAGTTGCTAATAACGCATTGAGAACGGCTGAAACAGGATTATCTATTCCTGAATCTGTTGTATTCTCAGATAGTAACGATGGTGGCAAGAGAGGCTATCATAATTTTTCAGATGGCTTGTCAGTCCAAATTTCAACAACGACTGATAATAAAATTACAGAGGTACGGGTCGTTTGGAATAGTGATGAAAATAAAGCAAAAGCAGGTAAGCTGCTAACCGCAGCAGCAGCCTTAATTGCCGCCACAGCACCAGAAGACCGAACATTGCAAAGTGACACTTCCGATCAAATAAAGATAGCCATCCAAAGCCACAATGACAGGCATGATTCGACTAGAAATTTTGCACGTGGTGGCGTGGCATACAAAGTAACAGTAACTAATTTGCCCAGCGTGGTATTAACAGCTAGGGCGCAATAAACATGATTTGCCACAAAACGTTTTTTAAACCCGTTTAAAAGACCCCCGACACCCCCATCAGCCACAATCCCTGCATCAACAACGATGCAGGGATTTTCTTATGTATATCACTATCACAGCAGGCCATTCAAACACCGACCCCGGCGCCGTCAACGGCAGCGACCGCGAGGCCGACATCGCGCAAGACATGCGCAACATCGTCGCTTCCATCCTCCGCACCGACTTCGGATTGGAGGTCAAGACCGACGGTGAGGGCAAGGGTAACCTGCCTTTGCGCGAGGCAGTCAAGCTCATTAAAGGCAGCCGTCTGGCCGTCGAGTTCCACACCAACGCGGCGGTCAACAAGACAGCCACCGGTATTGAAGCCTTATCTACACCAAAAAACAAAGCCGCCTGCCAGCGCCTGTGCCGAGCGGTGGAGCAGGCCACAGGTTGGAAGCTGCGCGGCGAAGACGGCTACAAGCCCGACAATGCCGGCCAACACAGCCGCCTGGCCTACGCCCAAGCCGGCGGCATCATCCTCGAACCGTTCTTTATCTCCAATGATGGCGACCTTGTTAAATGGAAACAAACCAAATGGAGCATCTGCCGAGCCATCGCTAACGCTATTGCCGAAGAGGTCAAAGCATGAAAGAGAAAAAAACATTGGTGGCGCTGGCACTGTCTGCCGTGTTGCCGAGCCTGACCCATTCCGCACCCCGGCTGGAATATTCGATCGGTTCAGGCAGCTACCCGCTTAGCGGCCGCCGCAGCGGTGTGGCTGCCGCCAGACGCGCCGCCAAACGGCGCAGGAAGGCTGGAAGATGAATAGCCTTAAAAACTGGCTGGCCGGCGCGTTTACCAACCCGTCCAGCGGCCAAGCCAGCCATACCAAGGTATGGGCCAACGTGGCCTACGCCGTGATGACTTATAAATTTGTCATAGCACCCGAACCGGTGGAGTGGATGTGGTGGAGCTACGGCTGCATTGTGGGCGGCTACGCCCTCATCAAGCGCGGCCTGTCCATCATCCCGCAGCTGGAACAGATCAAACAACAGGGAGATCAAAATGTGGATGCTACCGACGAATAAATCTTTGCTGTACGCACTCGGCATCGGCCTGACATTGGCCAGCGTATACGGTGCGGGCTACACCCACGCCCGCCGTATCTACCGCGCAGAAATCGCACAGCTGCAGCAGCGCCATACCGAGCAGGCGCTGGCCGCCGAACAAGCCTACAGCGCCAAGCTGGCCGAAGTCAGCGCGGAAAAACAGAAGTGGCACGACTTCGCGCAGCAGCAATCGGTCAAGCTGGCTGAAACCACCCGTCAATTGGACACCCAAACCACACGCATCAAACAGGAGATAGCAAATGCAGTCAAAAACGATCAAAGCAGCGGCCGTTGTTACAGCGGCCTTGGCACTGGCAGCCTGCAGCTCTACAAACAAGCCCTTGGCTACACCGATTAAGGTGGTGGAGCGCCCGGTGCTGCCGCCCGCCGCTGCCGAACTGCTGGCCGAGCATCCGCGCCCGGCGCCGCCGGTTTCAGGCAGCCCTACCGATTTGCTCAATCACGCCGCCGACTACGGCGCATGGTGCGGAAAAAGAGACACCCAAGTACGCGGGTGGCAGGAATGGTATCGGAGCAAGCAGTAATGGATATTTCAGACAGGGCCACCCAGCAGGAGGAGCTGGCGCGTGAGGAGGCACTACGCCAAATCAGGCTACCTGAAAACCCGGCCGCTACCTCGCTCTTGTACTGCGTGGATTGCGGTGCCCGCATCCCCAAACGTCGCCGCCTGGCCGTCCCCGGCTGTACCCGATGCGTGGGCTGCCAGGCATACCAAGAAATCGGATACCCATAATGATGGAAAACAAAACCTTTATCAGCATTGAGTTCTGGCAGCTGGTCGGCTTCCTGCTCTCTTTCCTCGGCGTGTGCTGGGGCTTCGGCAAGATGTTGTTGGCGCAGTTTCAAAACCAGCAGGCCGAGCGGCAGCGGCAGTTTGAGACCATGCAGCAAAAGCTGGAAAGCATGGACAACCAGTTCGCCGAGCAAAAGGCCATCCTGCCGGAAAAGTATGTCCTGCGCGAAGACTACATCCGCAACCAAGCCGTGCTGGAAGCCAAGATGGACAGCATCCAGCACACACTAACCGATCTGTACAAAATAGAAAGCCAAAAGAAATGAACGATAAAGCCCGCAGGGAAGGGATGCGCTGGCATCTGATCAACACCCTGAACAAAGCCCGGCCGTACACCTCCAGCGAAGTGTTTCTGTTGGACGTGATGCGCGGCATTTATCCCGATGCCACCGCATTGGAGCTGCGCCAGCAGCTCGAATACCTGAGCGACCGCCGCCTGATCGATCTGACCAAGCAGCCTGCCGGCATGTGGTTTGCCGACCTGACCCGGCTCGGTGTGGACTTGGCCGAGTACACCATCGACTGCCAGCCCGGTATCGCCCGCCCGGACAAATACTGGGAGGGCTGATCATGGCACGCCGCAGCACCATTGCCCTATTGCCGGACGATGTCCGCCACGAGTTCGAACGCCGGCTGGCGGCCAATGCGTTCGGCAACTATACTGAGCTGACCGAATGGCTGAACGCACAGGGTTACGAAATCAGCCGTGCGGCCGTACACCGCTACGGCCAAAAGGTCGAGCGCCGATTTGCCAGCATCAAGGCCAGCACCGAAGCCGCCCGTCTGATTGCCGAGGGCGCATCCGACGAAGGCGACACCCGTTCCGAAGCCCTGATGGCGATGTTGCAGACTGAGCTGTTCGATGCTTTGGTCGCCATTGGCGAGATACCGGATACCGAACTGAATGTGGTTGACCGCTTCGGCATGATGTCGGAGGCAGCCAAAAAGATTTCGGCACTCACTTCGGCCAGCACCCGTCTGAAACAGTGGCAGAGCAACCTGAAAGAAAAAATGGATGCCAAGTTCGCCGCGCTGGAAGCCGAATCGGCCAAGCAGGGCAGCGGCCTCGACCCGGAAACGCTTAAACGCATCCGGCAGGAAGTGTACGGGGTGTTCTCATGACACAGCCGGCCTTAACCCTCTATCCCTACCAGCAGCGTTGGCTGGCCGACCGCAGCCGCTTCAAAGTCGGCATGTTTGCCCGCCAGACGGGCAAAACCTTTACCACCACGCTGGAAATCGTGTTGGACTGCTTAGACGCGGAATCGCAAGGCAAACGCACGCGCTGGGTCATCCTGTCACGCGGCGAGCGGCAGGCGAAAGAAGCAATGAACGAAGGCGTGAAACGCCATCTGGAGGCGGCCGGCGTAGCCTGCGAAGTGATGCAGGTACCATTCGACTCCACCACCAATGCCCTAGAAGTGGTGCTGCCCGGCGGCAGCAAGATTACCGCACTGCCCGCCAACCCCGACACCGCCCGCGGCTTTTCGGCCAATGTGTTTCTCGACGAGTTCGCCTTCCACAAAGACAGCCGCGAAATCTGGAAAGCCCTGTTCCCCGTTATCTCCGCCGGCTGGAAGTTGCGCGTGGTGTCCACGCCCAACGGCAAGGGTAACAAATTCTACGAACTGGTTACCGACGAGAAGAACAAAGAGTGGAGCCGCCACATCGTCGATATCCATCAGGCGGTGGCCGACGGCCTACCGCGCGATATCGAGCAATTGAAAGCCGGCCTGAACGATGACGATGCCTGGGCGCAGGAGTTTGAGCTGCAATGGCTGGACGAGGCCAGTGCCTGGCTGTCTTATGAATTGATTCACGGGGTGGAAGACGAGCAGGCCGGGTTACCTGAAAACTACACCGGCAATCCTTGTTATGTTGGCGTCGATATCGGCATCCGCAACGACCTATTTGTGATTTGGGTGTTGGAGCAGGTGGGCGACGTGATGTGGACGCGCGAACTGATTACCCGCCGCCGTGCCAGCTTCGCCGAGCAGGACGTCCTGCTGGACGATGTGTTCGAACGCTACCGCGTACTGCACTGCTGCATGGATAAAACCGGCATGGGCGAAAAGCCAGTGGAAGACGCGCAACGCCGCTATGGAGAGAGCCGGGTAGAAGGCGTGCTGTTCAATACCTCCTCCAAACTGGCGCTGGCCACCATCGGCAAAGAGGCGTTCGAAGATAAGAAAATCCGTATCCCTATCGACCAACACCTGCGCAGCGACCTGCATAAGCTGCAAAAAACCACCTCCGCCACCGGCGCGCCGCGTTTTGTGGCCGAATCCGATGCCAACGGTCACGCCGACCGAACTTGGGCGTGCTTTCTTGCCCTCAATGCCGCCGACGGTGAGACCGGCCCGGTACGTGTGGCCAGCCGTAAAATCCGCCGCCGCAGCCCCTTAACCCGAGGATACTGATATGGCCAAACCCCACTTCAAACTCAAAACCGCCAACGGCGCGGTTACCCTCAAACCCGCCGACCTGACCGCCCACCTCGCCGTTGCCCAACGCTTTTGGGGCATCGGCGGTTTCGGCGGCTATCTGCCCAATCCCGACCCCGTGTTGAAAAAGCTCGGGCGCGACATCTCGGTTTATCGCGAGCTGCTGTCCGACCCGATTGTCGCCGGCCATGTGCGCCGCCGGAAATCGGCGGTGGCCGGCATGGAATGGCGCATCGAAGCCAACGGTGCGCCTGACACGGTCTGCGACACCATTGTCGAGCTGTTCTCCGGTTTTGATCTGTACCGCCTGATCAACCAAATCCTGGATGCCACCCTGTACGGCTACCAGCCCTTGGAAATCATCTGGCAGCGGGGCAGCCTGTGGCTGCCGTCCGAAATCGTGGCCAAGCCGCAAGAGTGGTTTCAGTTCGACCAAGACGGGCAGCTGCGCTTCCGCCTTTCAGGCAGCCTGAATGACGAACCGGTACCGGCCTTCAAATTCCTGTGCCCGACCCACAATGCCAGCTACATCAACCCCTACGGTATCGGCGATTTATCCTGTATCTACTGGCCAACCATCTTCAAACGCGGCGGCCTGAAATTCTGGGCGGAGTTCAGCGAAAAATTCGGCGCACCGTGGATCATCGGCCGCGAACCGCGCAGCAATACCAACCAAGACACCGACCGCCTGCTGGATGCGCTGGAACAGTTAATCGGCAACTCGGTGGCCACTATTCCCGATGACAGCAGTGTCGAAATCAAAGAGGCGGCGGGCAAACAGGGCAGTGCCGATGTGTATGACCGCTTTATCCGCTACTGCCGCTCCGAAATTGCCATTGCGCTGCTCGGCCAAGACCAGACCACCGAGAAAGACAGCACCCACGCCAGCGCTACCGCCGGATTGGAGGTAACCAAGGATATTCGGGACAACGACTGCCGCATCGTCGAAGGCTGCCTGAACCAGCTCATCGACTGGATCTGCGGTTTCAACTTCGCTGCCGACACCCCGCGCCCGCAGTTCGTGCTATATACCGAAGAAGCAGGCGACAAGACCTTGGCCGAACGCGACCAAATCCTGACCGGCTGCGGTGTCCGATTATCCGAAAGCTACTGGAAACGCGCCTACAACCTGAGCGACGACGATATTGTTCAGGTAGCCTCTCCGCCAAATGCGACGCCGGCGTCACCTTTGGCCGACTTCGCCGAACACCGGCCGGCTGCCGATGCCGGCTTGGTCATCGACACCCTCGTCCCGCTTTCAGGTAGCCTCAACGCACAGGGGCAGGCATTAACCGATGCGCTAATCGGCAGCCTGAAACAGGGGGCGGCTACGCCCGAAGCGGTACTGGACAGGCTGACCGCCGCTTATCCGAATATGGATGATGCCGCGCTTCAAGAGGAATTGGCACGCTTAATCTTCCTGGCCGAACTGGTCGGCAGGGTGGAAGCTGCTGAGGAGCTGGCCGAATGAACCTCGAAGACATCAAAGCCGTCTTCGGCATGCAGCCCGAAGCCGCCGTAGCCTATCTGCAGCAAAAAGGCATCAACGTATCGTGGGACTGGCAGGACATGCTGGACGATGCGCATGCCACCGCCTTCACCGTGGCCAAAACCGCCGGCATGGATGTGGTCGGCGATATCTATGCCGCCGTGGTCAAAGCCGCCGAAAGCGGGCAGACCTTGGAACAGTTCAGCGAGCAGCTGACACCGGTATTGCAGGCCAAAGGCTGGTGGGGCAGGCAGGATATGCCGCACCCGGACACAGGAGAAATCCAAACCGTGCGCCTAGGCAGCCCGCACCGCCTGAAAACCATCTACCTGACCAATATGCAGTCGGCCTATATGGCCGGGCGTTATGCCGAGATGATGGATGCGATAGATACCCACCCTTACTGGGAATACGTGGCAGTCAACGACGAGCGCACCCGCGAGACCCACCGCCTGCTGCACGGCAGCGTTTATGCCGCCGACGACCCGGTGTGGGACAGCCTGTATCCGCCCTTGGACTACCGCTGCCGCTGCCGGGTTCGACCCTTATCGCGCAGCCGTGGGGCAGACCGGGTAAAACCCAGCCCGCAGCTGGAAACCCAAACCGTGGACATTGGTGTCAACCAATATACCGGCGAAGAACGCCATGCCCAGCGCACCGGCATCCGCATCAACGGCAAATTCGTCGCCCCCAATGCCGGCTTCAATGCCAACCAAGGCAAAGCCATGCTCTCGCGTATGGCTTCGGTGGCGGTGGATAAGGCGCAGGCCGCCCATCCTGATATTGCCCGTGTGGCACTGCGGCAGATGATGGGCAACGAGCGTTTCAAATCCTCGCTCAATGCCGCCCAATTGGCTTGGGTGCTGCAATTATTAAGGGGGTGATGGCTATGGTGTATCTAGACTGGAATCCCGATGACGAGCATAGCGGCGATGTACAAGTCGACCGTGCATACGATTTGAGTTCCATTTTATTGAGCTATAACGGCCTGACCGTCCGTCTGGACGGACATCAGGCATTCGTCATCATGCAGGGGCTGGCCGAGGTGTTGAACTACGAACTGCTGGAACGCGCACCCGGGGAGGAAGACGATGCTTGAAATCAGCCTGGACGACAGCGACCTGCAACGCGGCCTCGGGCAGCTGCTGCGCAACGCCCGCCACCCGCGCCCGATGATGCGAGCCATTGCCGCCGAACTGCTCAGCATCACCGAAGACAACTTCGAATCCGAAAGCTGGGGCGGGAAAAAATGGCCGGCCAATGCGCGCGGCGGCAAAATCCTGCAAAAGAGCGGACAGCTGGCCGCCAGCATCCACACCGCCTCCGGCAGCAACTTCGCCCGCATCGGCACCAACAAACCCTACGCCGCCATCCACCAGTTCGGCGGTACGGTCAAAGCCAAAAACAAACCCTATCTTGTATTCAAAGTCGGCGACGGCTTCCGCAGGGTCAAACAAGTCAAAATCCCAGCACGCCCCTACCTGCCGATGAGCAAAGGCGGTACACTTCAGGCCGGTGCCGAATCCCGCCTGCTGGATGTCGCCCTCGATGCTTTGGCACGGGGTGTCCGAAAATAAAAAAGCGGGCAAATCCGCCCGCTCTATTTTGTTGCACCCAGTGCAACGTTGTTACAAATTTCCCATCCCCCTTCATCCATCCTCATCCAACTTAATCCCATTTATCTCACAGACCCCTTATATTTATCTCACTGGGTTTCAATTTATTTTGGAGTTCTGGGTTTAGGAAGGTGGAGGCTACCTGAAACGTTGTATGAATAGATTTGCACTCTCTTCGCTTATGGAATACAGCCTTTGACAGTGGCGATTAGGAACACTTGCTTCCGCTCACAGCCGCACGTTGTGGCAGGCTTCGTACACCGGCAGCAGGCGGTGCAGGGTTTCGACTAGCCAGGCCGCGCTGTCGGTCTGCCCCAGTTGGTCGCGCTCCAAGTGGCGGCCGAGGCAGAGGAAATCTTGTAGGCTGCGCAGGGCGAAGGCGTCGGGCGGGGCGGTGGCGATGGCGGGGTAGTCGGCGTATTCGCTGTCGTTGCCGTGCCAGATTTGGAAGTCGGCAAACTCAGCATGTGGGAAATCGGCTAAAGCCTGTTGGTAGCAGGCCAATGGCAGGGTGGAGCGGGAGGCGCGGTATTCGTGCCATTCGAGGCTGGCGGTGAGCCTGCGGCGGTTGAGCAGCAGCGAGAGAATCACCGCCGTATCGGCATGGGTTTGATATTTGAAATAGGCGAAAAAGTGGGCTCGCATCTGCCAGCCGTTGCACCAGCGTTCGATATGCGGCGGGGCAAAGCCTGCGCCCAATTCGGAGGCTACCTGAAAAACCAACGCACGCCACACTTGCCACGCGGCTTTGTAGTTGGCCTTGGTTTGCGCTTCGGTTTCGGGCTGGTATTGGCGGATTTGGGCGAACTGGAAAAACGGGCGTTGGAACAGGTCGCAGCTTTGCGGGGTGAGCATGATGGATTGGCGGCTGGCAAGAAAGGTGGAAAGGCTACCTGAAAAATGGGGTTTCAGGTAGCCTCAGTGAATGTTGGGGTTGCCTGAAATCGGTTTTTGAACGGGAAATGGGAACGGGGCATCCGTGTTTTATTAGGCATACGATAAAAGGCTACCTGAAACCTTTTTCAGGTAGCCTTTCCGTTTTATTTCTCCAGTGCGGCTTGCAATCTTTGTTCCAGCGTGTCGCTGTCGAAGGATTTGGCGATCACTTCAAAGCGGCTGTCGCGCCGCCAAGCCACTTGGTTGGCACCCCATTGGCCTTCGCTCCAGTTGAGCCATACCCAGCTGCCGAGCACTTGGAACACGCCTTTGGCGCGCACAAGGCCTTCGCACAGTTTGGGCAGGTCGTTGAAAAATTTGGTGAGCTTTTCGCCATCGAAGCTGCTGCCGGTAGGGAAGGTGTAGCCTTGCGATTGCAGGCCCATGCTGTTGTCGGGCAGCTCTTTGATGCGGTAGCGGCTTTTTTCCACCACCGGGGTTTCCAGCAGGGCGATGTCTAAATAGGCGTCGGTGGTTTCCAGCACGGCGGCTTTGGGCGGGAAGAGCTGGGCGGCTTTGCTGCGGAAGGCGGCCATTTCTTCGGGGCTGCACACATCGGTTTTGTTGGCAATCAACACGTCGGCCACGCTCACTTGGTCGCGGTAGAGCGGCTGGTTGGCGTAGTCGGGGTTGGTGAATTGGCGCGGATCGACCAGGGTAAACACAGCGCCGATATCCAGCATTTGGTCGAAGGGCTTGGCGCGCAGCTCGTCGATCACGCTGGCGGCGTGTGCTAGGCCGCTGGCTTCGATGATGATGCGGTCTGGCTTGTTGCCGCTCACCATGCGGTTGATGGTGGTGCCCATCTGCGCACCGGCCACGCAGCACAGGCAGCCGCCGGCGATTTCGGCCACGGGGATGCCGTTGTCGCTCAACACGGCGCCGTCGATGCCGATCTCGCCGAATTCGTTTACCACGATCACCCATTTTTCATCAGGTTTTTTTTGCTCCATCAGGTGGCGCAGGGCGGTGGTTTTACCTGTTCCCAAAAAGCCGGAAAACAGATGTACTTTTGCTTTCTTTATTTCTGACATTGTTTGCATATTCCTGTTAAAACAACATGTTCTTCTTTTAATCTAAACCCACCTGCGGCTACGCCGGCACAAAGTGCCTGCCATTCGCGGGAGAGGGTTTGCTCATCGGTGTTGCCGCATTCGGTGCACACCAAAATGAAGGCGCTGTGGTGGCGTTGCTGTTCGTCGCTACTGTGGCAGTGGGCATCGCAATGGTGGCGGGCGTGGCTGCATAAAATGTAGCCGTTCACCGCGGCCACTTTGTGCAGCACGCCGTGTTCGGCCCAGAAATCGAGCGCGCGGTAGGCGGTAGGCGGCGCCACCACGCCGTTGCTCTGCTGCTGCATTTGCGCCAGCACGGTGTAGGCTTTAATCACGCCTTCCTGCCGCAAAACGATATCCAGCACCTGCTCGCGCAGGGCGGTAATCTGCAGGCCTTGTTCGCGGGCGCGGGCAATGATGGTGGTTTTGTAGTCGGGTGCGGAGTGCTTGGTCATGGCTGCCTCCTATTATTATTGGCTGGGATGGCGCACAACGGCGAGCGGGTTGAAGCTCTGTGCCACCGGCATGATTTCGATGCTGTTCACGTTCATGTGCGTGGGGCGCTGGTAGAGCCACAGCACGGTGTCGGCGATGTCTTCGGGGCGGATGTAGTCCACGTTTTTATATAAATCGGCGGCGCGTTGGTCGTCGCCTTTGAAGCGCACGTTGGAAAACTCGGTGTTGCCGCACAAGCCGGGCTCGATATTGCTCACGCGCACGCCCGTGCCGGCCAAATCGGCGCGCAGATTCAGGCTGAATTGGCGCACATAGGCTTTGGTAGCGCCATACACATTACCGCCGGGGTAGGGGTAGGTGCCGGCCACCGAGCCGAGGTTGATCACATAGCCGCTGCCGCGCGCCACCATGCCGGGCAGCACTTGGCGGGTGAGGTAGGTGAGGCCGATGATGTTGGTTTGAATCATGGTTTGCCAGTCGGCAAAATCGGCTTGATGGGCCGGGTCTAAACCCAGCGCCAGACCGGCATTGTTCACCAAGCAGTCGATCCAAGCAAAGTTTTCAGGTAGCCCTTTGAGTGCGGCGTCCACCGAGGCGGTATCGCCCACGTCCATTTGCAGCGGCAGGAAGTTGGCGCCCAATTCCACGCGTAGTTCGTCCAGTTTGTCGGTACGCCGCGCCGCGCCGATCACGTAGTAGCCTGCTGCTGCAAGCGTGCGGCAGATGGCCCGCCCGAAACCGGCCGATGCGCCGGTTACCAAAATGCTCATGATTGCCTCCGTTGAGCTGGATTACTGGATAGAGCCGGAGCACTTACTTCTCCTATGGCATTGGCTCGCCTTGCAGGAAGAAATAACGGCTTTGGCTAAAAACCATAGTATAACACCGGCAGCTTGCCGGCAGCTTTAAAATGGCAGCAAGGCTATAGCAAGCCAACTTAACTTTCGCTATCGCGTTGGTTTGCCTTGCCGTACTGCCTGTACTGTCTGCGGTTTGCCGCCTTGTCCCATTCTCATTTCTAATCCAATATATTTTCAGGTAGCCTCGGGCAGAGCGCCGTATTCTGCCCAATAGAGGCGGGCGGCGGTATAAGGCTACCTGAAAACCGTGCTAGAATGCTCGCCTTCCGCATTTTGGCCAAAGGCTTGTTAATATGGCACGTCATCCCTACCGCCGCCTGCGTTCGGCACGTTTCGCCCTGCCCGAAGTTGGCATTTCCGAACACGGTAACATCCGCTCGCTGCATTTGGGCAGCGAAACGGTGCAAAGCTCGATGAATGTGGATTACCCCGCCGAGCTGGTGCTCTCCTACAGCCGTGCCATGATGGCCTGGCTCCTGTTTGCCGAAAACGTGCGCCACATCACGCAAATCGGGTTGGGTGGCGGCTCGTTTGTGCGCTGGATAGATGCCTACCTGCCCGATGTGGCGCAAACGGCGGTGGAGATCAACCCGCAGGTAATCAGCGTGGCACGCGGCCTGTTTGAATTGCCGTTTGAGAGCGAAAAATTTGAAATCATCGAGGCCGACGGCGCGGAATACATCAAAACCCTGCGCGGCGGCACGGATATTTTGCTGGTGGACGGCTTCGACGGCGTGCAGATTATCGATACCTTGGTGGCCGAGCCGTTTTTTGCCGACTGCCGCACCGCCCTGAGCGAAAATGGCATTTTCGTAACCAACTGGTGGAGCGGCGACAAACGCTATCCGCTTTTCCTGCAACGGCTTGCGCAGGTGTTTGATCAGCGCGTGTTGTGCGTGCCCGCCGAAACCCATGGCAACGTGGCTGTGCTTGCCTTCCAAAACCAAGCACCCCAGCCGCTGGCGGCCCTGCAGAAAAAAGCCGCCAAGCTGAGCGAGCAATACGGGCTGGACTTCAAAACCATGCTGCATCAGGCACACGTGCCGCCGGGCAGCACTTGGCAGTGGCTGTGTTGAGGCTGGCTGAAAGTGCAAACTCCAGCACGGTTAGAAAGGCTATCTGAAAACATAAGCTGCAACGAGGCGAACATCAAATGGCGTTGTGGCGGCTAATCCTGCCCAGCCAGCCAATCCACATAGCGGCGTACGCCAGTGGCTACGTCGTCGAATTCTTCGGCATAGCCGGCGGCGCGCAGGGCGCTGATGTCGGCCTGGGTGAAGCTTTGGTATTTGCCTTTGAGTGCGTCGGGGAATTTGCTATACACAATCAAGCCTTGTTGTACCAGCTCTTCCAGCGGCAGCTCGGGCTTGCCTTCGCGGGCGCGGCAGGCGTTGACGGTGGCGGCGGCCAGGTCGTTGAAGGGTTGGCTGCGGCCGGTGCCGCAGTTGAAAATGCCGGATACTTCGGGATGGTCGTAGAAAAATAGGTTTACTTTTACTACGTCTTCCACGCAGATGAAGTCGCGGCTTTGTGCGCCGTCGGGGTAGCCGTCGTAGCCGCCGAACAGGGTGACGCGGCCGTGCTCGCGGTATTCGTGGAAGTGGTGGTAGGCCACGGAGGCCATGCGGCCTTTGTGCTGCTCGCGGCGGCCGTATACGTTGAAATAGCGCAGGGCAACCACTTGATTGTGCAGCCCTTGCGCCATACGGCGGCGCAATACTTGGTCGAACAGGAATTTGGAATAGCCGTATACATTGAGCGGGGCTTCCAATTCGCGCTGTTCGCGGAAGGTTTGGCCTTTGCCATACACGGCGGCGGAGGAGGCGTGGATCAGGCGGATGCGATCGTCTTGGCACCAGTCGAGCAGGTCGAGCGTGTATTGGTAGTTGTTATCCATCATGTACACGCCGTCGTGGTTCATGGTGTCGGAGCAGGCACCTTGGTGGAAGATAGCTTTGATGTTGCCGCCGTTGATTTGGTGGGCGCGCACTTGGCGGATGAATTCGTGTTTATCCAGATAGTGCGCAATATCGGCCTGCACCAGATTGCGGAATTTGTCGGCGCGGCTGAGGTTGTCCACCGCGATGATGTCGGTGATGCCGCGCCGGTTGAGCGCGTGCACAATATTGCTGCCGATAAAGCCGGCAGCGCCGGTAACGATGATGGTCATGGTGTTCTCCTGAGAAAAGGGTGGTGTCTATTTTAACCGATTTCGGGCTACCTGAAACTTGAATATCCGCCCTTGGAAACCATATAGCAGCCTGATCAAGATAACAATAAGGAAAGCATCATGACTACCCAGCCCGCCAACCTACGCACCCGCTTTATTTTCGACAACCAACCCGTGCGCGGCCTGCATGTTCAGCTGCAAAGCGTGTGGCAGCACATCGTACAGCGCAAACCCTATCCCGCCGCCATCCGCAGCGCACTGGGCGAACTGCTGTCTGCCGGCGCCCTGCTTTCCAGCAACCTCAAACTGCCCGGCAAGCTCATATTGCAAATCCAAGGGCAGGGCGACCTCAAAATGCTTGTGGCCGAAACCGATTCCAACCACAGCTGCCGCGCCACTGCCCGCTGGAACGAACAAGCCAATTTAGACGACGGCCGCAGCCTGATTGAGCTGCTCGGTGAAAACGCCGTATTCGGCATCACCCTCCAGCCCAACGAAGGCGAACCCTGGCAAGGCATTGTGCCCCTAGAAGGCAGCAGCATTGCCGAAATGCTCAGCGCCTACATGCGCCGCTCCGAACAGCTCGACACCCACATCAGCCTTGCCGCCTCCGAACACGCCGCCGCTGGCCTGCTGCTGCAAAGGCTGCCCGAACAGCAAATCGACGCCGACGCCTGGACGTACTACACCACCCTGGCCGACACCGTTACCCCGCAGGAATTGATCGAACTAGATGCCCAACACCTGCTCTACCGCCTGTTCCACGAAACCCCGCCGCGCGTATTCGAGCCCGAACAAATCGAATTCGCCTGCACCTGCTCGCGTGGCAAAGTGAGCGATATGCTGCTGCTTCTGGGCGGGCAGGAAGTGGGCAACATCGTGGCCGAACAAGGCAGCATCGCCATCAACTGCGATTTCTGCGGCGAAAAATACGTGTTCGACGACACCGACGTGCAAGCCCTGTTCGGTATGGAAATCGAAGCCATGACCGGGCAGCAGCTGCAATAAGGCAGCGTTGTTTTAACCGCATAAAGGCTACCTGAAAACCATTGTCCGGTTTTCAGGTAGCCTTTGGTTATGCGGCGGCAGTGCCAGGCCGATAGGATAAGTTTTAAATCTTTGAGGTTTTCAGGCAGCCGGTTCCATTGCAGGCTACCTGAAAATATAGAGCGGTGTGCGGGAGGGATACAGTATGCACGCAGGTTTAGACAGTTAGGGAGTTGCGTGGGTGAATAAAGCTCAAGCCCTAAACGGGTAGGTCGTGCTGCCGGCTGCCATAAGGCTACCTGAAAATGCGGAACGGTTTTCAGGTAGCCTTATTGTTGGTTTAACTGTGCGGTACGAACAATTGGCCGTTAAAGCGGTATTTGAGGCGGCGGTTGGTGGGGGTATGGGTATGGCTGCTGATTTGCGGCTGGCTGATGGTGTGGCTGCCGGGTTCGTAGAAGAAATAGTTGTTGGCGTGTTGGCCGCTGTAGGCGATGTTGAGTCGGTGGGTGGGCTCGGCGGCGGGGGCGGTTTGGATGATGGGTAGGGGTTGGAGCTGCTCTGCGGCGAAGTGGAGGAGGACGAGGGATTTTTCGGTGCGGTCGCCATCGGTGTGTTCGGTGAACAAGAGGTAGGCATGGCTGTGGCCGCTGAGGCGGAGGGTGTGCAGGCGTTCGATGTGGCCGGGCAGGGTTTGCACGCTGGTGTGGCCGCCGGGGCTGCGGGCTTGGAGCAGGCTGCTGGGGCTGTGCGGCGGGGTGAAGCTGCGCACGCGACCGTCGGCGCTGCTGTGGATCATCAGGCCGGCGGCACGGGTTTGGCTGAAACGGCAGGCCCAGGATTCGGCGGTTTTCAGGTAGCCTTCAAGCTGCTCGGCGAAGGGCAGGGCGGGCGGGCTGCCGTTGTGTTGCAGGGCGGCAGCGAGGGCAGCATCGGTTTTGGCGGCGGGTTTCAGGTAGCCTTGGAGGCTACCTGAAAAGTGTCGGGTGGGCTGGATGGTGTTTTTGCGGGTTTAATTCAAGCAGACAAACTGTTCGCCGTTGAAGCGGTAGCGGATGCGGCGGGTGTTGGCTTGTGCTGCACCATATGCTGCATCAAGGAGGGATGTTATTTTGCTGGCTTATGCGGCGCTTTTCAAGGCAGGCTACCTGAAAATGGGTATTTGATCATCAGCCGGTTTGATGTTTACAGGATGCCGTCTTCCCGGTTGTCTTCGATCATGTCGTTTATGGCTTGAGCGAGCCATGTCCAGCAGTCAGGGAATTCTTGACGCTGTTCCCAGCCGGGGCTGGCGAAGTCGTGGATAAGCTGGACTTTGCCGCTTTTGCCGATTTCGAAGCAGGCAGTGTCATCGCAGTCGCTGCGTTTGGCGAAGGGAATCAGTTTTCTGTTGGGGTAGCGTGTTTGCAGGCCTATGTATAGCTCGGCGGCTCAATCGCTATCGAGCAGATGCCAAATATTGAAATTGACTAAATTCAGTTCGACGATCTTTTTAAATGATTGGAGGTATTCAAAGTGAGGATACTGAGTTTATAGCTTTTCATGGGTTTGCTCCTAAGTTTGATACTACCTGAAAAATGAAACTGGGCGTATGGTTTTCAGACGGCCTTTGCCACGTTTCACTCAATCTTCACCCGCTTCAACCTCAACGCATTACTCAACACCGAAACCGAGCTTGCCGCCATTGCCGCGCCTGCGATGACGGGATTTAAGAAGCCGAGTGCGGCGAGTGGGATACCTAATATGTTGTAGAAGAAGGCGAAAAACAGGTTTTGTTTGATGTTTTTCAAAGTCGCCTGCGACACCAACAGGGCATCGGCGAGTTGGTTGACCGAATGCTGCATCAGCGTGGCGGACGCAGTGTGTTCGGCAACGTCCGCGCCGCCTTTCATGGCGAAGCTGACGTTGGCGGCGGCGAGTGCGGGCGCGTCGTTGATGCCGTCGCCAACCATTGCCACGGTTTTGCCGGCAGCTTTGAGTTTCTGCACTTCGGCGGCTTTGTCGCGCGGACTCATGTTGCCGAAGGCGTGGACGATGCCCAGTTGTTTGGCAACGTATTCGACCGTGCCTTGGTTGTCGCCGCTCATGATGTAAACGTCGATGCCGTGTTTTTTCAGACGGCCTATGGCTTCGGCGGTATCGGCTTTCAGCGCGTCGGCGAGTGCGAATGCGCCGATGGGTTTGCCGTTGGCGGAAACGGCGACGATGCTTGCGATGCGCCAGACGTCGTCTGAAAGGTTTTCAGGTAGCCTTAATTCGGCAAAATCAAGTTTGCCCGCTTTCACCAAGCCCGCGCCTTCGACTTCGGCGGTAATGCCTGCGCCGACGATGGTTTGTACATTTTGTGCGGCGGGAATGTCCAAACCGCGCGCTTGGGCGGCGGAGACGATGGCGCGGGCGAGCGGGTGGGCGGCGTTTTGTTCGACGACGGCGGCGATGCGGTACAAAGCGTCTTCGTCAAAGCCGCTGTCGGGAACGCAATAAACGGCGGCAACCTGCGGTCTGCCTTCGGTCAGCGTGCCGGTTTTGTCCAACACGACGGCATCGACATGGGCGGCTTCTTCCATCGCCGCCGCGTCTTTAAACCAAATGCCGTGTTTCACCGCTTTGCCCATGCCGACCATAATCGCGGCGGGCGTTGCCAGACCGAGCGCGCACGGGCAGGCAATCACCAAAACGGCAACGGCGTGCATCAGCGCAACCGTCCAATCGCCTTTAACCAGCCAAGTGGCGATAAAAGTCAGAAGCGCGACGCCCACAACGGCAGGCACGAACACCGCCGCCGCCTTGTCCGCCACGCGCGCAATCGGCGCCTTGCTGCCTTGCGCTTCGGACAGCGCGTTCATCATGTCGCCGAGCAGGGTTTGGCTGCCGAGTTGCGTGGCGCGATACACCACGCTGCCTTCGGTCATCAGTGCGCCCGCCAACACTTTGCCGCCCGCCTTTTTCTCTTCGGGATTAGATTCGCCGGTGAGATGGCCCTCGTCCGCCCAACCGCTGCCGCTTTCGATAATGCCGTCAGCGGCAATGCGTTCGCCGTGGTTGGCGCGGATAAAGTCACCGATTTGCACTTGGTCGATGGGTAGCTGCCGCCATTCGCCATTGCGTTGTACGTTGACTTGAGTCGGCGTGAGTTTCAGCAGCAAACCCAAGCTGTTCAGACTGGATTTTTTGGTGCGGTGTTCCAAAAATTTGCCCAGCGACACAAACCCAATCACCATCACGCCTGCTTCAAAATACACATGTGCCATGCCGTGCGCCGCATGCGGGTTGAAAAACAGCATATAGACGGAATACAGGTAAATCGACACCGTGCCGATGGTAACGAGCACGTCCATATTCGCCAAGCCGCCCTTGATGCTCGCCCATGCGCTTTTGTAAAACGGTACCGCCAGCCAAAGCTGTACCACGCTTGCCAGCGCGAACTGCCACAACGGCGGAATCATCCAATCATGCCGACCAATCATCATCCCCGTCATGCCGATGAGGAACGGAATATTAATCGCCAGCAAAAGCCACAGCCGCCAGCTGATATGCGGTTCCGCCTCCGGCGGTGGCAGCGCATCGGTTTTTTCTTTCGCCGAAAAACCGGTTTTTTCGATGATGGCGGCAATGTCTCGCGCCGATACCTTGTCGGCATCAAACACCACTTGCGCTTCTTCATTGGCGAAGTTCACCCCCGCTTCGGCGACAAAGTCTTTTTTGTTCAATACTTTTTCAATGCGCGAAGCACAGGCTTGGCAGGTCATGCCTTCGATTTGGAAACGGACTTTTTGTTGCATGGTTTCGTCCTCCTGAATGTGGTTGGGCTACCTGAAAAAAGCGGAGCGGGGTTTTTCAGATAGCCTTTGGGGTGCAGTCGATTCGTTGCGATTCGGTTTACAAAGCCGCATCAAACCCGCCGTCTTCCACCGCTTCTATCAGCGCGGCGGGGTTGGTTTGGGCGGGGTCGAATTCAATCACGGCGGCTTTGTTTTCCAGGCTCACTTCGGCCTTGGCCACGCCGTTTACGCCTTCGAGAATGCGGGTAACGCTTTTCGCGCAGCCGCCGCAGGTCATGCCTTCGATGTTTAGTGTGATGGTTTGCATAGGGTTTCCTTCCTGTTGGAGTGAGGCTAATGTTTTGACTTCGTTGAAGCTAAAGTTTTCAGGTAGCCATTAAATAATGAGTGTGCTCTTGCTTTCGCACCGAGTGCCGCCACTATAAACCTTAACGCAGAGTTAAAGTCAAACATCATGATGAACATCAGCCAAGCCGCTGCCGAGAGCGGCCTTTCTGCCAAGCAAATCCGCGACTACGAAAAAGCAGGCCTGTTTGCCCCGGCTGCGCGCAGCAAAGCGGGCTACCGCCGCTACGGCCAAGCCGACCTTGCCCGGCTGCGCTTTATCCGTCATGCGCGGGAAGTGGGCTTTTCGCTGCTGCAGATCGGGCAGCTTTTGAGCCTGCAACACAACCCGCGGCGCACCAGCCGCGAAGTGAAAACGCTTACCGCGCGGCACATTGCCGAGCTGGAAGCCAAAATCGAACGCTTGCAGGGTATGGTGGCCGAGCTGCAACGCTGGCACGACGCCTGCGCGGGAGACGATTGCCCGGATTGTGCGATTTTGGCCGGGCTGGAGGAGCGTTAGACGGCATTGGTGGAATAGAAACAGGCTACCTGAAAAGTTTCAGGTAGCCTGTTTTAGATTTCAGATGGTGGTTGCTGCAGTTTGCGGCATAAATCTCGGCAGTATCGGCGTTGTTGTCGGCGTAGATAGAATTGCACCAACCAGCGCGGCAGCCATTTTTTCAGGGTAACGGATTCTGTGAAGTTAAGCTCGGTGTGGCCGTTGTTCAGTGTGGTGAAGCGCCCAACCCAGTGGCCGGAGAAGGTGTCGTTTTCCATGTCGAATGCCCATAGGTTCGGCGGTTGGGATTGGGTAACGGTAAACAGGGTGCTGATGCCGGATGGGCTGTATTCGCGAAATTGGGTGGCGTTGAGCTGCTCGATTTTCTGCACGTCGCTGCGCCAAGCGTAGTCAGTGAGTGAGGTAACCGTGTTCCATACGGTTTGGATATTGGCGGGGAAGGTGTGGCGGATTTGGGATTGGATGGGCATGGGTTTAGGCTGGATTGTGTTTTTGCAGCAGGGCGGTTGAATCGGTATGGATGCCAAGCTGCGCTGCGGGCTGAATGTAAGGCTACCTGAAATTTTTAGGTAGCCTATTTTACTATTTAGCTGCCGCTTCGGCTGCTTCGGGCTTGGTGGCTTCCTCCTGCCAGCCGTTGCCGATGGCTTTGTAGAGGTTGAGCAGGTTGAGGCCGGAGGCGAGTTGGTTGTCGAGCAGGTTTTGGCTGAAGCCGTGGGCGCTGAGCTGGGATTGCAGGGCGGTGTCGAGGGTTTTGCGGCCGTAGCGGAAGTGCTGGCGGTCGTTGCGCACTTGCTGCTGCGCGGTGCGTTCGGCCTGCTGCAATTCTTGCTGCTGGGTGTTGAGGGCGTGTTGGGCCTGGTAGGCGTTGTCTACGTCGGCTAGGGCTTGCAGCAGGGTTTGGTCGTATTGCAGCAGGGCGGTTTGCAGGCGGGCGTCGGCGGCTTGGATGTTGGCGCGGATGCGGCCGGCGGTAAAGAGGGGGAGTTGTACGCCGATGCTGAAGAGGCCGCCGTTGCCGCTGCGGGCGCGGTTGAAGGGGGCGAGGTCGCTGTTGAGCTCGATGCGGCCGGTTTGCCAGAGGAATTGGATGTTGAAGCGGGGGAGGAGGTCGGCTTTGGCGCTGGCGAGCTGGGCGCTTCGGGCTTGGATTTCGGCGGCGCGGGCGCGCAGGTCGGGGCGTTGGTTGAGGAGGCTGCCGGGCCGGATGCCTTGCGGCGGGCTGGGCAGGTGTTGCAGCAGGGCGGCTTGGCGCATGGCGTTGCTGTCGAGGAGGAAGGTTTGCGGGGTTTGGCCGATAAGTACGGCGATGCTGCGCTGCTGGGCGTCGAATTGGGCTTGGAGGGTGCTTTGGCGGGATTGCAGGGCTTGGATTTGGGCGGCAATGGCTGTGGTGTCGTGGGCGGTGGCGTGGCCGGCGTTGAAGCGGCCGGCGGCGTAGCGTGCCAGTTCGTGCAGGGTGGCGAGCTGTTGGGAAACGAGGGTTTGCTGCTGCTGGATGTGGGCGGCGCGCAGGTAGTGTTCGGCGATTTGGGCGGAGACGAGCAGGCGGCTGCCGTGGAGCTGCTCTTGGCTGCCGAGGGCGGCGGCGCGGGCGGCATCGGCATCGCTGCGTTTCTGGCCGAAGATGTCGGGCTCCCAGGCGGCGCGGAAGCTGGCGGAGGTGAGGTTGCCGCCGTTGCCGAGGTAGGGGTCGCGGCGGTGGTTGCGGTAGCCTTTGGCATCGGCGGCGAGGCCGGCGCTGGGCAGGAGGTCGGCTTCGGTCAGGCGGGAGGTGGCGCGGGCTTCTTCGAGCCGGCTGCGGGCGATGGCGATGCTGTGGTTGTGTTGCAGGCCTTGTTCGATGAGGCGGCCAAGCTGGGGGTCGGGCCATTGCTGCCACCAGCGGGCCAGGTTGGGTGCGGAATCGGCCTGGCCGGTGTGTTGGAAGTTTTCAGGTAGCGTGATGCTGGATTGGCGGTTAATTTGGGTGGCGGTGCAGGCGGTGAGGAGGAGGGCGAGGGCGATGGGGAGGAGTTTGGGCATGGCGGTTTCCTTGGGTGGGGGCTACCTGAAAAGATACGGGTGTTTTTCAGGTAGCCTTTTGGGTTATTTGGGGCTGCCTGAAAAGGTAGGTACCGTTTTCAGGTAGCCTTTCGGCTGAACGGGCATGATTCTTGGGCAGTCTGCCGTTTGGGCTACCTGAAAACCCGTTTTCTTTTTTCAGGTAGCCTTTTTTAATTCTGCTGTGCCAGCATCCGGCGGAAGCGCACCACGGCGAGGGCAGTGAAGAGGATGCCGGATACGGCGGTGATGGCTACGCGGTGGCGGATTACGCTCCAGCCGGCGCCCCGGAAAATGATATCTTTGGAGAGGGCGGTGAATTGGGTCATCGGCGAGAGCTCGGAAAGGCTGCGCAGCCAGGGCGGCAGGTTTTCGATGGGTGAGGTGCTGCCGGAGAGCAGGAATACGGCGATATACACGATGATGCACAGCAGGCTGAACTGCGGCATGGTGGGCGCCTGGGTGGCGAGCAGCACGCCGAGCCCGGCCATGGCAAACAGATACACGGCCTCGCAGAACACGAACAGCGCCAACGAGCCGTTAATCGGCACGCCCACGGCGCGGTGTACCACCAAGAGCAGCGAGAGCAGAGAGGAAACCAGGATAATCAGGCCGTTGGCTAGGATTTTGGCCATCACGATTTCGTTCGCGTCCACCGGCATCACCAACAAATGCTCAATCGTGCCGTGTTCGCGCTCGCGGATTACGGCCGCACCCACCAGCAGGATGGTGAGCAAGGTGGCGTTGCCCACTAGCTGGTTGAGCGGCATAAACCATTCGCTGCGCAGGTTTTCGTTGAACAGCACGTTCACCACCGGCTCGAAGGGCGCGGCGTTGCCGTGCCGCCCCAGATAGGCCGCCGTTTCGCGGTTCACGATTTGGCCGATATACACCGAGCCCACGCCGGCCTGCGACATGGCGGTGGCGTCCACCAATAATTGCAGCTCGGGGCGTTTGCCGGCCAGGAGGTCGGCGGTGTAGTTGGGCGGGATAACCAGCACGAAGCTGTATTCGCCCAAATCCATGGCGCGGTCGATACGGCTGCCGTCGATGTCGTCCACCTGTTTGAACTGCGGGGCGATCATGGCGTCGCGGATGCGGTAGGTGAGCGCACTGCGGTCTTGATCGTAGACGGCCAGCGCGGCGTTTTTCACTTCGGTGGTGACGTTTTGCGACACGGAATACACGGAAAAGGTGAACATGAACACCAACAGCGCAAACAGCGCGTAATCGGTGAAGAAGCTGCGGATTTCCTTGCCGCCCAGATACCAAACGTTGCTTATCCATTGGCGCATATCATTTCTCCTGCTTTTTCAAAAGCAGCCCGGCAGCGAGCCAATAGGCGGCGAAAAACAGCAACAGCGTGCCGCACAGCGTATCCACATCACGCCAGCCCAGGCCTTTGGTAATAACGCCCAGGCTGATGGTTTGAAACCAGCTGGTGGGGCTGAAAATGCCGATCCATTTGCCGGCGCCGCTCAAGGTGGATGCCGGATAAATCATGCCGGAGAAATCCAGTGCCGGAATCATGGCCAGAATCGCTGCCGCGAAAATGGCCGCCACCTGCGTGCGCACAAAGGTGGACACCAACAGCCC
Organism: Eikenella exigua; assembly: GCF_008805035.1. Lineage (NCBI taxonomy): Bacteria > Pseudomonadati > Pseudomonadota > Betaproteobacteria > Neisseriales > Neisseriaceae > Eikenella > Eikenella exigua. The sequence continues at coordinate 260,226 of NZ_CP038018.1, forward strand.
GAAGCCGGTGGAGGCGAACACGAAACACAGCACGCCCGCGGTGAGCGCGATAAACGAGCCTTTCAGCGGCACGCCCAGCCCGAACACCACCACGCCGAGCAGGATCAGGTAGCTCAAGAACGAGAGCAGCACATAGGGCAGCTGCTTGCCGAAAAGGTATTGGAAGGTGGAGGCGGGCGAACTGTAGAGGTTCATGATGGAGCCGATTTCTTTTTCGCGCACCACGGATAGGGCAGTGAGCATGGCGGGAATCATCATCAGCGAAAGCATTAAAAAGCCCGGCGTGAGCGCGTTGATGCTTTTGAAGGTGGGGTTGTAGATGAAGCGGGTTTGCAGGCCGCCGCCGGTGTCGATGCGGATGCCGCGTTCGCGGTAGAGCTCGGCCATATAGCGGTTGAGGATGCCTTGGGCGTAGCCGCTGAGGTTTTCGCCCACAAACGGCCACGAGCCGTCGAAATAGAAAGCCAGCTGCGGGCGGCGGCCGAGGGTGAGGTCTTTGCCGAAGCCGGGCGGGATTTCAATCACCATGCGCGCGCTGCCGTTGGTGAGCACGGCGTTGATGTCGTCGCGGGCGGCGAGGCTGGCCCGTTGGCGGAAGTAGGACGAGCTGTCGAATTCCTGCGTTAGCTCGCGGCTGTAGTGGCTTTGGTCTTGGTCGAGCACGGCGAAATCCATTTCGTTTACGTCGAACGATACGCCGAGGCTACCTGAAATCAGATACACCAAAGGGCCCAGCAGGGCAAACATCAGGCGGATGCGGTCGCGCAGCAGTTCTTTGCCTTCGCGGCGGGCGAAGGTGAATACGGCGGAAAGCCAATAGAGCAGGCCGGACGGGGCGGCATGGGTTTCAGGTAGCCTTTGATTTTCAGGTAGCCCGTTGGTTTCAGGTAGCCTTTGAGTTTCAGGTAGCCTTTCCGCCGCTTCGGCGGCTTCGTCTTGCTCCAAATAGCGGATAAACGCTTCTTCCAGCGTATCGGCGTGTTGGCGGCGGCGCAGTTCTTCCGGTTCGCCCACGGCCAGCACGCGGCCGCGGTGCATCAGCGAGATGCGGTCGCAGCGGGCGGCTTCGTTCATGAAGTGGGTGGAGACGAAAATGGTTACGCGCTCTTCCCGCGCCATGCGGAACAGGTATTGCCAAAACATATCGCGCGCGGCGGGGTCGACGCCGGAGGTGGGCTCGTCCAAAATCAGCACCTGCGGGCGGTGTAGGCAGGCGGCGGCCAGTTGCAGGCGCTGGCGCACGCCCAAGGGCAGGGCGGCGGGGGTGGCGTCGGCCAAATCGGCCAGTTCGAATTGGCGCAGCACGGCTTCGATGGCGGCGTTGCTCTTTTCGCCCAGCCGGTACAGCCTTGCGTGCAGCACCAGGTTTTGCCGCACGCTCAGCTCTTCGTACAGCGAAAACGCCTGCGACATATAGCCCACGCGCTGGCGCACGGCGGTGCTGCCTGCGTCGATTGGCTCGCCCAAGAGTGTGGCCTCGCCTTCGCTGGCGTCCAAGAGGCCGGTGAGCATTTTCATGGTGGTGCTTTTGCCGCAGCCGTTGGAGCCGAGGAAGCCGAAAATTTCACCTTGGCGGATGCGGAAGCTTACGTGGTTTACCGCCGTGAAGTTGCCGAAGCGTTTGCTCAGGTTATGTGCCTCCATCGCGGGCGGCAGGGAATCATCGGGGATGAAGGGCGGCAGTTGGGAGTCGTCCCAATGAGTTTGCTTGCCTTCGGGCAGCATTTTGATATAGGCCTGCTCCAGCGTGGCGCAGCCGCTTTGCGCGAGGATTTCCTGCGTGCGGCCGTGGGCGAGGATTCGGCCGTCGTCCATGGCCAGCAGCTGCTCGAACTGCTCGGCTTCGTCGATGTAGGCGGTGGCCACCAGCACAGTCATGCCGGGATTTTCGGCGCGCAATTCGCGCACCAGTGTCCAGAATTGGCGGCGGGAAAGCGGGTCGACGCCGGTGGTGGGTTCGTCCAGAATCAGCAGGTCGGGGTTGTGCACCAGGGCGCAGCACAGGCTGAGTTTCTGCTTCATGCCGCCGGAAAGCTTGCCGGCGGCGCGGTCGGCAAAAGGCGCCAGGCCAGTGGACTGCATCAGGCGCTTGATGTGTTGCTTGCGCTGGTATTTGTTCAGGCCGAACAGGCGGGCGTGGAAATCGATGTTTTCATACACCGAAAGCGTCGGGTAGAGGTTTTTGCCCAGGCCTTGCGGCATAAAGGCAATGCGCGGCAGCAGCGCTTCGCGCTCGGCCTTGTGCGCCACATTGTGCCCGAGCACGCGCACTTCGCCGCTCTGGAGCGTGCGCACACCGGCAATCAGCGAGAGCAGGGTGGATTTGCCCACGCCGTCGGGGCCGATCAAGCCGACGGTGGCACCGCGGCCGATAGCAAGCGACACGCCACGCAAGGCCTGCACTTTGCCGTAGGCGTGCGAGAGTTGGCTGATTTCGATGGCGTTCGGCATAGCTGCATCCTACTGCGGCAGGCGGGTTTGCAAATCGGCCGGCCAGGCGAGCTTGGAATCGGTGCGCACGAAGCCGGTGGCCGTCATGCCGCCTTTCAGGTAGCCTTGGTATTTGGCCGCCACATCGGCAGGAATCTGCAATTTCACCCGAAACATCAGCTTGGTGCGCTCTTCGGCGGTTTCCACAAATTTGGGCGTGAACTGCGCCTCTGAGGCGATATAGGTAACTTTGGCGGGGAACACCGCATCCAGCCCGTCCATCTTAATCCGCGCTTCGCTGCCCAACGGGATTTGGTTTACCGTGGGCGCGGGCAGGAACAGGCTGATGCTCGCGTCGTTCAGGTTCAACAGGCTCACCACTTTGCCGCCGGCCGGCAGCACGTTGCCCGGCTCGGCCAGCCGGTATTCCACCCGCCCGGCCTGCGGTGCGCGCACCGACAAATCGCCGATAACGGAAGACACCTGCGCCATTTTCGCCCGCGCCTGCCCCACACCGGCCTGCGCTTCGTTGCGCGCCGCTTCTGCCGCCTGCACCGCCGCCCGCGCCGCATCGCGCTGCGCCAAGCGGGTGTTGAGTTCGGCCTGCGAGATTAAATTGTCGCGGAACAGCTGGCGGGCGTTGTCTGCCTCCATCTGCGCGGTTCGCAGCTGCTGGCGTTGCGCCTCGATTTGCGCCTGCGCGCGGCGCACCGTCTGCTCCAATTGCGCTTTGCCCGCCTGCGCTTCGGAAAGCTGCGCCTCGGCGGTTTGCGAAGAAATCCGCGCCAACACCGTGCCCGCTTCCACGAATTGCCCTTCGCTCACCGTTATTTCCTCCACCCGCCCGGCATACAGGCTGGCCACATCCATGCGGGCAAACTCCAGCCGCCCGTTGGCATGCGCGATACCCGCCAGGGGATCGGGCGCGGAATATTGGCGGAACGCAAAAAAGCCGATGCCGGCAAGCGCAGCAAGCGGCAGCAGGAGAAGCAGGGATTTGGGCAGGCGTTTCATCACGAATACCTCGCAAATAAGAATGATTTAAGTGTAAGTCTACGGCACAGGGCTGCATACCATTAAAAAACAATTCCGCGTATTATTAAGCATACGAAATTAGTAAAAAAGTTGCTTAAGCATACGTAAAACCGCAAAATGCCTTGGCCGAGACCCAAAATGGAAGCGCAAACATGAGCGAAAACAAAAGCTATACCGACCCCCGCATCATCAAAACCCACCGCGCCATCCGCGAAGCCTTTGTGGATTTGCTGCACGAAAAACCCTTTGCTCAAATTGCCGTGCAAGATATTCTTGAACGCGCTCCGGTAAACCGCTCTACTTTCTACAAATACTACTCCGGCAAAAGCGACCTGGCCGGCAAGATGATTGCCGACTTCAAAGCCGAATACAGCCGATATATCCTCACCCGTTTCCAAGCAGGCAGTTTTGATGTGTTCCTCAACATGATGCCCGAAGCCTCCGACTGGGTACACAGTCGCCGCCGCCTGATTCTTGCCCTGTGGAAAGTGGATACCCGCCGCCACCACCTCTACCGCGATATGCACAAGCTGATTAAGCAGCAATTCCTCCACTTCGCCCATACCCTGCCCAACGTTTCCCCCGGCAAAGATTGGGACTACCAAGCCGACATGCTTGCCACCCTCATTCTCGGCAGCATGAACTACTTCTTCAGCCGCGATTTGCCGCTACACCTGCCGGAAGTCTACCAAGCCTGGGCGGAAATGAGCCAACTGCTGCTGACGTGAGGTGGAACGGAATACTGGGTTGAATGCTAGAACCCGCCATAATGCAAAAGGCTACCTGAAATTCATTTTTCAGGTAGCCTTTCAGCATGAGGTGTATGCCGCAGGAGCGCATGCCGTTACCAGTTACTCCAAAGCCTCGTGCGTGCATTTCGCACGCATCCTACACCCCACAAATGAGCAGGCTACCTGAAATTTTCAGGTAGCCTTTTGAGTGTCTGCCAAACAGCCGTATCGCTCAACGAAGCGGGCGGATGCCTACGGCGTCGCGCACTTGGTCGAGCAGTTCGCGGGCTTGCTTGCGGGCTTTGGCAGCGCCGGCCTGCAGGATGTCTTCGATTTGTGCGGGTTGGGCGGTGAGCTCGTGGAAGCGTTCGCGTTTGGGGGCAAGCTCTTCGTTCAGCTTGGCGCCGAGCAGTTTTTTGGCTTCGCCCCAGGCCAGGCCGTCGGCGAGCATTTGGGTAAATTCGGCGGTTTCGGCGGGGGTGGCGAAAGCTTTGTAGATGTCAAACAGCGGGCTCTCGTCGGGAGTTTTCGGCTCGCCTGGCTCTTTCAGGTTGGTGATGATTTTGTTTACGGCTTTTTGCAGCTTTTTCTCGCTTTCAAACAGCGGGATGGTGTTGCCGTAGCTTTTGCTCATTTTGCGCCCGTCGAGGCCGACGAGGAGTTCTACGTTGTCGTCCACTTTGGCTTCGGGCAGCACAAACAGCTCTTTGAAGCGGTGGTTGAAACGCTGGGCGATGTCGCGGGTCATTTCCACGTGCTGGATTTGGTCGCGGCCTACCGGCACTTCGTGGGCGTTGAACATGAGGATGTCGGCGCTCATGAGGATGGGGTAGCTGTAGAGGCCCATTTCCACGCCGTGGTCTTGGTCGGTTTGGCCGGCATCGAGGTTGGCCTGTACGGCGGCTTTGTAGGCATGGGCACGGTTCATCAGGCCTTTGGCGGTGATGCAGGTGAGTATCCAGTTGAGCTCGGGTACTTCGGGAATGTCGCTTTGGCGGTAAAACGTGGTGCGCTCGGGGTCAAGGCCGCAGGCGAGCCAGGTGGCGGCCACGGCCTGGGTGGAGGCGTGGATGACTTCGGGGTCGTGGCATTTGATGATGCCGTGGTAGTCGGCCAAAAAGAGGAAGGATTCGGCGGAGGGGTCGGCTGCGGCGGCAATGGCGGGGCGGATGGCGCCGACGTAGTTGCCTAAATGCGGGATGCCGGTGGTGGTTACGCCGGTGAGGACTCGTTTTTTCATGGATGGCTTTCTTTGGTTTGGCGGGAATAGGAGGCGGCGCTGGGGCTACCTGAAAAATGGCAGATTATAGTGCAAGGGCGGGAAGCGGGAAAATTTCAGGTAGCCTATTTATGTTTGGATAAAGGCTACCTGAAAGATGGAAATTCTATGTGGGCAATAAGCTGTACCATTTATATATCTGTAAAAAAGGCTACCTGAAAGCGTGGGCTTTAACGCAGTTAAAACCCAGCGGAGTTTCTGCGCAGCTAAAGTTTCAGGTAGCCTTTGCTGGTGTCATCAATAATTATCCAACTCAATCGATGCGGCCAAGAGCGAGAGCCTGGCCATCACGCCGTATACATACAGGCGGTTGCTGGCACAGTCGCAGGCTTGGCTGCGGTCGGGCAGGCCGAGGGTTTGCCATTGTTCGAATACGCGCTTACTGCCGGCAAGGAATTCCGGGTCGTCGCCGCTGCTGTCGGTTTGCGGCATGTTGCGGTTCAATGGCACGAAGCGCATGCCGCTGGCGTTGAGGTTTTCGTCGGCACCGCGCCCTTCGTGCACGCGGAAGAAGCCACCCACCACGAAGCGGTCGATCATATACACCACCGGCTCGGCCACGGCGCCGTTGAGGGTTTCGTAGGTGTAGATGCCTTCCTGAACAATCACTTCGGTTACGGCCAGGCCTTCTTTCACGGTGGCCATTTTGTTGCGGTTTTTGCGGTTGAGCGCGCGCACTTCATCGGCGGATTTCACGCTCATCACGCCCATGCCGTAGGTGCCGGCGTCGGCTTTGACGATCACGAATGGTTTATCAGTAATACCTTTTTCGTCGTATTTGGCCTGGATTTTGGCCAGTACGCGTTCCACGGCGGCGGCCAGGGCGTCTTCGCCTTCGCGTTCGTGGAAGTTGAGGCCGGACACTTTCTCGAAATAGGGATTAATCTGCCATTGATCGATGCCGATGAGCTCGGCAAATTCGGCGGCCACTTGATTGTAGGCGGCGAAGTGGGCAGTTTTGCGGCGCGTGGTCCAGCCGCCGTGCAGGGGCGGCAGCACGGTGTGGCGGATGCCTTGCAGGATTTCGGGCACGCCGCCGGAGAGGTCGTTGTTCAACAACACGAGGCAGGGTGAGAAGCCGTCGGCTAGGTGCACGCGCTCGCGGGTGCGCAGCAGGGGCTCGAGCAAAATGGTGTGCCCCAGCGCGGTTTTGAATTCGGACGGCTCGGTGATTTCGGGGTTCAGGCTGCCCAGGCGCACGGCAAAGCCGGCCTGTTGCAGGATATTGCTCAGGGCATACACGTTTTCCAAGTAAAACGTATTGCGTGTGTGGTTTTCCGGCACGATCAGCACGGATTTGGCCGTTTCGCAGTAGCGTTCCACCGCGTCGGTGGCGGCGGCAGCGGCCAGCGGGCTGAATTGGGTGTTTAGGTTGTTGAAGCCGCCGGGGAAGAGGTTCATGTCGATGCTGGCCATTTTGTAGCCGCTGTTGCGGATGTCGACCGAGCCGTAAAACGGCGGCTTGTGCCGTTTCCACTGGCTACGGAACCAGGCCTCGATTTCGGCTTGCTTTTGCAGGATGAGTGTTTCAAAATCCAGCAGATATTGCGCGTATTGCGGGGAAATAACCGGAATACCCATGCTGAGCTCCTTTCAAAAAAGTGTGTGCAGATGGCGGGCATTATACTCCAAGCCCGTGCCGCTACAGCGAATTTCCCTACATACCATCAGGCTATCCCGTTTTATTCTATGCTCGACAACATCCTTCCTTTCGCCCACCGCCTGCTCGCCCAAGCCACGCCCGAAGGCGGCATTGCGGTGGATGCTACCGCCGGCAATGGACACGACACGCTGTTTTTGGCGCAATGCGTGGGCAGCGGCGGGCGTGTGTATGCCTTCGATATCCAACCGCAGGCTTTGGCTGCCACGCAGGTGCGTTTACAGGCAGCCGGAGAAGAAAGGCAAGTGCGCCTGATTGCCGAGAGCCATGCCGATTTGACGCAATATGTAAACGAGCCTGTGCACAGCATCGTGTTTAACTGCGGCTACCTGCCCGGCGGCAACAAAGCGCTCACCACCGAAACCGGCAGCACCCTTTCCGCTTTGGCGCAAGCCGTGCACATCCTGCGCCTCGGCGGGCTGCTGGCTGTGGTGCTTTATCCCGGCCACGAGGCGGGCGCGCTCGAAGCTCAGGCTGTGTCTGAATGGGCGGCCGCCTTACCGCAACAACAGTTTGCCGTGTTGCACTACGGCTTCATCAACCGCCGCAACCGCCCGCCTTATTTGCTAGCGATTGAAAAGCACAACACATCTACCAACCCAAAGGCTACCTGAAACCGATGGCTAAAAAGCGCAAACCGAGTATTTCCGCCTTACCGCCTTCCCTGTTTCCCTACATCCAACAGGCCAACGACGACACCTTACTGCTCTTCACTGGCATGATGCCGATGACCATTACCCGCTACGTGCCTTTCGGTAATGCAAACTGGCTGGGCGTGAAGCTGAATTTTGGTGGTGCTGTATGTGCTGGTGGGCATGTTCTGCCTGAAAAGCCCGCCGCGATCCACCAAATGGTGGATTGGCTACGCCCTCTCCACCGGCTGACTCTGCACCATTTATTGACTGGCTACGTATAAGCCGATGTTTTGAGTTTGGCGGTTTGAACAAATAAAGGCAGCCTGAAAAGCCGTTATGTGCTTTTCAGGCTGCCTTATACATTCTTTTCTTTTTGCGGTTTACGGTTTACTCCAGAAGTTGTCCTCTTCTGCCTGACGTTCGGAGAAAGTCCACACTTCCTGTATTTTCCCGTTTTCTATTCTGAATAAATCGATACCTGGATTGTTTAGCTTTTCGGCTCCTTTTTCGGCTAGGGAGACAACGCTTGCGGCGACAAAGCAGCCGTTGCCTGCAAACCAGTTCGTCACCACGCGGAATGTTCCGTTGCTTCTTTCCGAAAATTCGGCCAAGCGTCTGCCCAATGCCTGTTTTCCCGCAACATCGCCCGAAAGCGGGCTTTCGCCGCCCATATGCCATACGATATTGTCGGCCAAGGTTCCGAATACGGCATCGAAATCGCCTTTTGCCAAGGCTTCCGTATAAGTTTTAAATACTTCCGCTGATTCGTTTTTCATGAAAACGCTCCTTCTTTAACGAGGTTGGTAATTTCGGTTTTTCCGAAAACCATTATACGGCCGATAATCCGGTTTGAATATGCAGGGCGGTTTTTCGGCACGTCCGGAAATTTTCGGGCTGCTTGAAAAATACTCCCGCCCGTTTTCAAAGCACCGCCACGCCCTCATCGCCCAAAAACTCCACCGGCTCGAACAGCGGCAACAACCGTAGGTCAGATTCTTGAATCCGACACTCCACCCAAAGGCTACCTGAAAAACCGAGTACTTGTGGCTTTCAGGTAACCTCCGGGCTTCCGGTAACACCATCAAGACAAACAAAACGCTTGCGGAATCATGCTCCGCAAGCGTTTTGTTGTTGGAGGGTGCGGGCTGGGGGCTACCTGAAAGTGCCGGCGCCAAACCGACAGCTACAGCTTGTGGCACAAATCGCCGATGGCGAAGCCCTGCCAATCTGGGTCGATATTTCGGCTGAAGGCGATGGCTTTGAAGAGCTCGCCCATTTCCTGCGGGGCAAGGAGGGTTTGGCAGGCGGCGGTGCGGATGTAGGCTTCGCTTTCGGGTTCGCCTTGGGCGGCAAGCAGGTTGGTGAGGCCGAGGTTGAGCAGGAAGGCGGCCTGGGTGGTGTAGCCGATGAGGTCGAGCCCGGCTTGGCAGGCAGCTTCGGCGATAGCGGTGAAGTTGATGTGGCAGGTGAGGTCGGTGAGGCCGATGTGTTCGAAGGGGTTGTGCACGGCGTGGTGGCGGTAGTGGCCTATGAGGGTGCCGCCGCTGCGCTGGGGGGGGGATGGTAATACTGGGCGGCGTCGAAGCCGTAGTCGATAAAGAGCAGGGCGCCGCGCGTGAGGCGTTGGGCGAGGGTGCGGATAAAGGCTTTCTAGCGCAGGTGCAGTTCGCTGGTGTGGCAGTCAATGGCGGGCAGCAGCTCTTAGGCGGAGAGTAGGAGTTTTTCGGGTAGGGGCGCTTTGCCATTGGAATTGTTGGTTTGCATCCAGCCCCACGCCCATCAGTTGCCATTGGCCGCTTTGATAACGCACGATGTCCAGGGCATAGTATCGAGCACTTCGTTGCCGATGACGAGGCTGTCGAATTCTACGGGCAGTTCGGTGAGCTATGTGATTTGGTGCTGGTGTTGGGGCAGGGCGTCGGCAAGGTGGCGGCGTTGGCGTTCGGCCAAATCGGGGGAAACTTCAATGATGTAGTAGTGCCGGAGGCTACCTGAAAGCTTGTCGATCAGCTGGGTGGCAAGCTCGCCGGTGCCTGCGCCGAATTCGTAGATATTGCCGGCGGTTTTCGGCAGCAGGGATTGAAGCTGGATGGCGAGGGTCTGCCCGAACAGCGGGGTGAGCGCGGGGGCGGTGATGAAGTCGCCGACGGCGCCGATTTTGTGCGCGCCACCGGTGTAGTAGCCATATTGCGGCTGGTAGAGCGCGAGCTACATGAAGGCGGCAAAGGGCAGGAAGCCGTGGTTGGCCTGAATGTGTTGTTGTATCAGGTCACACAGTGTTTGTGAGGCGCCGAGGGCTTTGGGGCCGGGGCAGACATATAGAGCTGTTCATAGAGCAATTATGCGAATAATCTGGAAAACGTGCGCAATTATAAAGGCTTGCTGCTGGGAGGCAAAATTTGGGTTGCGTGGAAAACGACAGGCATGATGATTGAGACTAACTATCTTATGTAAAAACAGTTTGTTAATCGTGGATTTTTACTGTGTTTGTAATTGACCGATGCCGCTGCTTTGCCGTATAGTGTCGCTTCGTGGGGAATTGTGGGGCAAAGTGCCTTTTTAGTTCCAAAAATCAATCGAAGGTGGGAAAAAGTGTTTGGCGGCGTACATGAATTGAGCATCGACAGCAAGGGGCGCTTGGCGATTCCGGCCAAGTTCCGCGACTTGCTCGCGCGCCACTACACGCCGTCTTTGGTGGTTACTGTAGAAGCACGTACGCATCTGGTGATGTATCCGGAAGCGGAGTGGCAGAAAACGGCGGAAAATTTGCAGGCGATGAATGTGTCGGGCAATCCGGTTGCCAGAATGTTCCGTGATTTGATGCTGAACCACGCCGAAACGCTGGATTTGGATGCTTCAGGCAGAATTTTGCTGCCACCGAGCCTGCGCCGCCGCGTGCAATTTGATAAAGAAGTAACGCTGGTGGGTCGTGCCGACCGGCTGGAGCTGTGGAACCGCGAACGTTGGGAAGCCAATATGAACGCGGTGCTGGATATGGATCCGGACGAATTGGCCGAACAGCTCGACAAAGCCGGGTTCCGCCTATGAGCGCGCAGGAATTGGCACACGTTACCGTGCTGCTGCACGAGGCGGTGGACGCTTTGGCGGTAAAGCCGGATGGCGTGTATGTGGACGGTACTTTCGGCCGCGGCGGGCATTCCCGCCTGATTCTGTCGAAGCTGGGTGCAAATGGCCGGCTGGTGGTGTTTGATAAAGACCCGCAGGCCATTGCCGTGGCGCGGCAGCTGGCGGAAACAGACAAGCGCGTGCAAGTGGTGCACGGTGGGTTTGCCGGCTTTCAGGTAGCCTTAAAAGAATTGGGTATTGAAGCGGTGGATGGTGCGTTGTTTGATTTGGGCGTGTCTTCGCCGCAGATCGACGATGCCGAACGCGGCTTCAGCTTTCGCTACGATGCGCCGCTGGATATGCGGATGGATACCACGCGCGGCCAAACCGCCGCGCAATGGCTGGCCGAGGCCGGCGAAGAAGAGATTCGCGAGGTAATCAGAGATTATGGTGAAGAGCGGTTTAACAGCCAGATTGCGCGCGCCATTGTGCAGCAGCGGCAAGAGCGCCCCATCCTTACAACCGGCCAGCTGGCGCAGTTGGCGGCACAAGCCGTCCGTACTCGCGAACGCGGCCAAGATCCGGCGACACGGACGTTTCAAGCCATTCGGATTTTCATCAACCGTGAGCTTGAAGAAATAAGCGCGGTGTTGCCGCAGGCCGCAGGCTACCTGAAAACCGGCGGGCGTTTGGCAGTGATTGCCTTCCATTCGTTGGAAGACCGGATAGTGAAACAGTTTATCCGCCGCCACAGCCGTCCGGCGCCGCTGCCCAAGTGGGTAATGGTGCGCGAAAGCGAACGCCCCGAACCGCCCTTGCGGGAAATCGGCAAGGCACAGCGGGCTTCGGCAGCAGAAACCGCAGCCAATCCGCGTGCACGCTCCGCTGTGTTGCGCGTGGCCGAGCGGACGGCGGGAGAGTTTGTAGATGAATAAGCTGAATATTATGTTGTTTGTGTTGGTGCTGCTCTCCGCCTTGGGCGTGGTGTCGGTACAGGACAATTCGCGCGAATCGTTTATTGTGCTGGAAAAAGAGCACCAGCGGCAGGCAGATTTGGAAGAGGAATACCGCCGTTTACAGTGGCAGCAGGCCAAGTTGGCCAACCATAGTTTGATCAAAGAGGCGGCTCAGCAGCAGCAGTTGCAGCCGCCCACCATGCAGAACACCAAAATCGTGCGTCTGCAATATTAACTAGGCGAATGAAGCTAATAAAAGTAGTTGAATAATATTAAATAAGCAGTTTTGCTGCCGTGTGGGCGGTAGCGTAGAGAGTAAATACCATGCTGATTAAAAGCGATTACAAGCCGCAGATGTGGCAGAAGCCAGTTAAACAGAAGAAGCCGGTGAGCACCAATGGTCGGATTGCCTTTGTTTTGCTGGTTTTTGCTTTGGCTTTCGCCTCAGCGGCGGGCTGGAGCGTACATTTGCATACGGTGGAGCAAGATCGCCTGCAAACTGAGGGCAATAAGCGTTTTGTGCGCACTTTGGTGCAGCAGGCCAATCGCGGCACGATTACCGACCGCAACGGCGCAGTGCTGGCCTTGAGCGCGCCCACCGATTCGCTGTATGCCATCCCTTCTGCCATGGACAAAATGCCCAGCCAGGAGCAGCTGGAACAGCTTTCCGAGATTATCGAAGTGCCGGTGGAAACCATTGCCGACCGCCTGGCGCGCACCAATAGCGATTTCGTGTTTCTGAAACGGCAGATGAGCGCGGAAACTGCTGCCAAAGTGCGTGCTTTGAAAATCAAGGGATTGGCCTTCCAAATCGAGCCCAAACGGCAATATCCGATGGGCAATTTGTTCTCCCACGTTATCGGTTTTACCAATATCGACGGCAAGGGCCAAGAAGGTTTGGAGCTCTCGCGTGAGGACGATCTGCGTGGCCAAGATGGCGCGCGCGTGGTGCTGCGCGACAACAAAGGCAATTATGTGGATCAATTGGATTCGCCGCGCAACCGAGATGCGGTGGACGGGCGCAATATGGTGCTCTCTCTGGATCAGCGCATTCAATCGCTGGCGCACGACAAATTGGCGCAGGCTATTGCCTACCATCAGGCCAAAGCCGGCACTGCCGTGGTGTTGGATGCGCAAACCGGCGAAATTCTTGCTTTGGTAAACCTGCCGGATTTTGATCCGAACCAGCCCGGCGGTGCCGACATCGCCCTGCGCCGCAACCGCGCGGTAACCGATATGATCGAGCCTGGATCAGCCATGAAGCCCTTCCCGATCGCCAAAGCCTTGGATTCGGGCAAAGTAAATGAAAACATGGTGTTCAACACCAATACTTATAATATCGGTTCGGCCACTGTGCGCGATACGCACAATTACCCTTCGCTCACTCTGCGCGGCATCATGCAGAAATCTTCCAACGTGGGCGTGAGCAAACTTTCGGCCATGTTTAAGCCAGAAGAGATGCACGATTTTTATAAATCAGTCGGTTTCGGCCGCCGCATGCACTCCGGCTTCCCCGGCGAATCGCCCGGCTTGGTGCGTGACTGGCGCAACTGGCGGCCCATCGAACAGGCCACCATGTCGTTCGGTTACGGCCTACAGATGAGCCTGCTGCAGCTGGCACACAGCTATACCATCTTCACCAGCGACGGCAAACTTTTGCCGGTGAGCTTCCTGCACCAGAGTGCCGCGCCTCAGGGCGAGCAGGTTATTAAGCCTGAAACTGCGCGCGCCATCCGCCGTATGATGGTGTCTGTTACCGAGCCTGGCGGCACCGGCACGCAGGGTGCCGTGCCTGGCTTCAACGTGGGCGCGAAAACCGGCACCGCGCGCAAGCTGGTGGGCGGCCGTTATGCCGACAACAAACACATGGCCACCTTCATTGGTTTCGCTCCCGCCGAGCATCCGCGCGTGATTGTGGCGGTGAACATCGACGAGCCCACCCAAAACGGCTATTACGGCGGCTTGGTGGCCGGGCCGGTGTTTAAAGACATCATGGCCGGTTCGCTGAATATTCTGGGCGTAACGCCCACCAAACCCGTGCAGCAAGTCGCTGCCAAATAAATCGGTGCTTGGAGCCGACCATGTATTGCTTGAAGGACAAACAGTTTGACTTGCCCGACAACTGTACCCTGCCGCCCGATGTGGCGGCGGGGTGCATTTTGCGTATGGACAGCCGTCTGGTGCAGCCGGGCGACGTATTTGTGGCCTGCCAGGGCGAATATGCCGACGGCCGCAACTATATTCCCGCCGCGATTGCCAATGGCGCGGCAATGGTGTTTTGGGACAGCGGCGACGGTTTCGCCTGGCGGCCGGAGTGGCAAATCGCCAATCTCGGCGTGCCGCACCTGAAGCAAAACGCCGGCCTGCTGGCAGCCAAGCTCTACGGCAATTTTTCAGGTAGCCTTTCTTGCTGGGGGGCAACCGGCACCAACGGCAAAACTTCGATTTCGCAATGGCTTGCCCAAGCCGCCGATTTGCTCGGCACGCCCTGCACCATCATCGGCACGGTGGGCAACGGCTTCTGGGGGCGGCTCGAAGAAACCACCCACACCACACCCAATCCGGTGCGCGTACAAACCCTGCTGCATCAATTCAAACAGCAGGGCGCGAAAGCTGTGGCGATGGAAGTATCCAGCCACGGCCTCGATCAAAACCGCGTGGTTGGCACGCCTTTCTCTTCCGCCATCTTCACCAACCTCACCCGCGACCACCTCGATTACCACGGCAGCATGGCCGCCTATGGCGCCAGCAAGGCCAAACTGTTCTATTGGCAGAGCCTTCAGCACGCCATCATCAATACCGATGACGAATTCGGCCGCGATCTGGCCGCCGGGCTGCGTGCCGACCGCCCAAGCCTGAATGTGTACGGCTACGGCTTCAATGAACAAGCCGATATCCGCATCACCCGCTTTACCGCTTCCGCCCAAGGAATGCAGGTAGCCTTCGATACGCCCTGGGGCAGCGGCGAAATCCACAGTCGGCTTTTGGGACGGTTCAATGCGCAAAACCTTGCCGCCTGCGTCGGCCTTTTGTGCGCCGAAGGCTATGCGCTGCCCGACGTGTTGCATGTGCTCGCACAAATCCGCCCCGCCACCGGCCGTATGGACTGCATCAGCCGTGCAGGCTGCCCGCTGGTGGTGGTGGACTATGCCCACACGCCCGATGCGCTGGAAAAAGCGCTGGCCACCCTGCGCGAAATCAAACCGCAGGGCGCGAACCTGTGGTGCGTGTTCGGCTGCGGCGGCAACCGCGACCGCGGCAAACGCCCGCTGATGGGCAGCGCCGCCGCACAGGGCGCAGATAAAGTGGTGATCACCAGCGACAACCCGCGCATGGAAGAGCCGCAAGACATCATCGCCGACATCCTGCCCGCCGTGCCGCAGCCCGAACTGGTGGAGGCCGACCGCCGCATCGCCATCCAAACCGCCATCCGCCGCGCCGCGCCGCAGGATATCGTGCTGATTGCCGGCAAAGGCCACGAAACCTATCAGGACGTACAGGGCGAGAAGCACCATTTCTCCGATTTTGAAATCGCCGAAGCCGCGCTGGATGAGGCTGGCTGAAAGGTTTGAATTTGGTTGAACCCCTGCGTTCAGGTAGCCTTTTGAGCTTGCTACAGGCTACCTGAAAGCGTTAATACCTTTTCAGGTAGCCTGCCGCCCCGTAATATTTTCAATGGAATGCCCATGCCCACACTCGATTTAGCTTTTGTCTGCCGCGCCCTGAATCTGCCCGTGCCGCAGCACAACCTCCCCATCCGCCGCGTCATCACCGACAGCCGCCAAGCCGCCGCTGCCGATGAGCGCGGCACTGATTTGTTTGTTGCTTTGGTGGGCGATAAACACGACGCCCATGATTTTGTGTCTGCCGTGTTGGAGCAGGGCGCTTTGGCACTGGTATCGCGCCAAGACTGTGCCGCGCTTTCAGGTAGCCTGCAAGTGGCCGATACGTTGGCGGCGCTACAAACCCTGGCTGCTGCTTGGCGCGAAGCGGTAAGCCCGCTGGTGCTCGGCATCACCGGTTCTTCCGGCAAAACCACGGTGAAGGAAATGCTGGCTGCCATCCTGCGCCGCCAATTCGGTGAAACGGCCGTGCTGGCTACCGCCGGCAATTTCAACAATCACATCGGCCTGCCGCTCACCCTGCTTGCCCTGCGGCCGCAGCAGCGCTACGCCGTTATCGAAATGGGCATGAACCACTTCGGTGAGCTCGATGCGCTCACCCGCATCGCCCGCCCCAATGCCGCGCTGGTCAATAATGCCTTGCGCGCGCATATCGGCTGCGGTTTCGACGGTGTGGGCGATATTGCCCGCGCCAAAAGCGAAATCTACCGCGGGCTACCTGAAAGTGGCACGGCGCTGATTCCGGCGGAAGACGAATACGCCGAAGTGTTCCACGCCGCCTGCCGCGCCCTGAATTTGCGCCAAATCGAATTCGGCGTAGACAAGGGCGAAGTGCATGCCGAAAACGTCCAGCTGCTGCCCCTGGGCTGCCGCTTCGATTTGGTGTGGCAAGACCAACATGCGGCGGTAGAGCTGCCGGTGCCGGGCAAACACAACGTGGCCAATGCCGTGGCCGCTGCTGCGCTGGCTTTGCAGGCCGGTGTGGGGCTACCTGACAGCGCCGCCGCGCTGGCCGGGTTTGCCAATATCAAAGGCCGTTTGCAACGCAAGGCCGGCCTGCGAGGCAGCACGATTATCGACGACACCTACAATGCCAATCCCGACAGCATGAAGGCCGCGCTGGATGTATTGGCCGGGCTGCCTGCGCCGCGCGTTTTCGTGATGGGCGATATGGGCGAACTGGGCGACGGCGAAGCCCCTGCCCTGCATGCCGAAATCGGCCGCTATGCGAAGGATAAGGGCATCGAAGCCGCCTATTTTGTGGGCGATTTCAGCGTGGAAGCCGCCGAAGCTTTCGGTGCGGCCGGGCTGTGGTTTGCCGCCAAAGACCCGTTGCAGCAGGTGCTGGTGCACGAATTGCCGGAGCAGGCTTCGGTGTTGGTGAAAGGTTCGCGGTTTATGCAGATGGAAGAGGTGGTGGCCGCCTTGCAGGGCCATGAAGCGTAGGCCGCACGGCGGTTATCCGCTCTATCCGGCCAGCAATCACTACGACCCGATCCGCCGCCGTTTTTTCAACCCCGAGCCCAAACGCCGGCTGCAGCCGCTGGATTTCGGCGGGGCGTTCAAAATGCTCAGCCGCAAAGGCCGCTTTCCCGCGCAGTCGCTGCCGTTTGCCAAGCCTGATTTTGCCGCCTTCATGCGGCAGGAAAGGCTACCTGAAGACGAACAAAAGGCACAGTTTGTTTGGTTTGGCCATTCCACCCTGCTGATGCGCGTGGCCGGGCTGAACATCCTCACCGACCCCGTGTTCGGCATGAACGCCGCGCCGAATAACAAAATGTTCCGCCGCTTCCAGCCGCCGCCCGCCGCGCCGCACGAATTGCCGCCGCTCGACATCATCCTCTACAGTCACAACCACTACGACCATTTGGAAGAAGCCTTCGTACGCAGCGTGGCAGATAGCGGGGTGCATTTCCTGGTGCCGCTGGGCATGGAAGTGCTGCTGCGCCGCTGGGGCGTGAAGTCGGAAAACATTTCGGCAGCGGATTGGTATCAGAGCCATACCGTCGGCGGCGTAACATTCACTGCCACTCCCGCCCGCCACGACAGTTCGCGCAACCTTGCCGACCACAACCGTATGCTGTGGGCAGGCTGGGCCGTCGAAGGCGGAGGGCAGCGGTTTTATTTTAGCGGCGATTCGTCCTACGCCAGCCACTTCGCCGACATCGGCCGGCATTTCGGCGGTTTCGACCTGGTCTTTATGGAAAACGGCCAATACGACCGCCGCTGGCTGGACAACCACATGTTCCCCGGGCAAACCGTACAGGCCGCCATTGACGTGGGCGCGCGCCGCATGATGCCGATTCACTGGGGCGCTTTCAGCCTGGCCATGCACGATTGGGACGAACCCGTGTGCTGCAGCATCCCGCTGGCCATCGAGCGCGGCCTGCAGGTGCTCACGCCGCTGATCGGGCAGGTGTTTGATGCGGATGCGGAAACCGGATTTTGGTGGGAAGAAGTTTGAGCGGTTCGGACAAATTTGGCCTCGTTTGCTTTCAGGTAGCCTTACTGGCCCAAAGTGGGCTGAAACAAAAACAGCCATGTTGGTAACCCAAGCTCAAGCGCACATAAATTCCGCCAAAGCGGTAGCTAAGCCTTCCGGATTTTCCAAAGACATCGAGTGCCCGGCATCGGCAATCACGGCGCAGGGAATACCGTATTGAAGGATAAGGTCGTAGTCTGTGTTGGGCAGGGAACGATCGCCAACTAAATAAATTTTGCGTTGGGGCAGGGAGGAGAGGCGGTACAGCCAATCGGGCGATATACCGGTCACTAAATGATATGCACTACGCCACAATGCCCATGGGGCAGCACTTTGTAGGCTGCCCGCCCACGGCGAGAGTTCGTTATTTAGCAATTCGGCATAGCCATTGTGGATGAAATAATCTTCATCCTGTGCGGTAATGTTGCGGCTGAATATACCGCCGCCAGTAATCAGGTTGCATTCGCTTACCATGAGTCCGCGCACGCGGCTGCCGAGCTGTTCGGCGGCTTCAATAGCGATGCTGCCACCCATGCTGTGCCCATAGAGATAGAAGTGCGGCAAGTTAAGATGGTTGGCCAGTTCGGATACGATTGCGGCTTGCGCGCTGGTGGAATAGGAAAAATCCTGTGGGCGTTCACTGTAGCCGTGACCTGCCAAGTCAAGCAGGATAGTGCGGCGGCCTGCCAAGGCCGGGCTGGCAGCGATGCGGGGGTACTCGTAGCTGGCAGCGCAGCCTAGGCCGTGGATAAATAAGCAAGGGATACTGTTTCTGCCTGCATGGGCTGGTAGATCCATAAATCGGATGCGGCAGCGTGCGCTGTGGGAGTGCATGGTTTGCATAGTTTGTACCTCGCATGGCAGTGGGAATTTCGGTTTTCAGGTAGCCTCTCTTGGGTAGCGGCTTGGTTTATATAGTGAATTAAATTTAAACCAGGACAAGGCGGCGAGCCGCAGACAGTACAGATAGTACGGCAAGGCGAGGCAACGCTGTACTGGTTTAAATTTAATTCACTATAATGCCACATTTGCCCATTTTACAGTGAGTGCAATACAGATAATTATGTTTCAGGTAGCCTTTTCTATTTCCGGCTGCCTAGGTTAATTAAGCGAATTCAATTTAAATCAGGACAAGGCAGCGAGCCGCGGATCGTGCACACGTACGGCAAGGCGGGCTAATGCAATATCGGTTTAAATTGAATCCGCAAAAGATGATTTAAGGAAGTTTTATGCTTTTATGGTTGGCCAAGCTCAGCAACTGGATTTCGGCGCTGAACATTTTCCAATACACCACTTTCCGCGCGGTAATGGCGGCGCTCACGGCACTGGCGTTCAGCCTGATGCTGGGGCCGTGGACCATCCGCAAGCTCACCGAGCTGAAAGCCGGGCAGGCCATCCGCAGCGACGGGCCGAAAACCCATCTGGCCAAAGCGGGCACGCCCACCATGGGCGGGGTGTTGATTTTGGTGTCGATTACAGTGTCCACGCTGTTGTGGGGCAATGTGTCGCACCCGTATATCTGGATTCTGCTCGGTGTGCTGCTGGGTACGGGCGCGCTCGGCTTCTACGACGACTGGCGCAAGGTGGTGTATAAAGACCCGCACGGCGTGTCGGCCAAATTTAAGATGGTGTGGCAGAGCAGCGTGGCGCTGGCGGCAGGGGTGCTGCTGTTTTATGTGGCGAGCAATTCGGCGAACAATATTTTAATTGTGCCGTTTTTTAAGCAGGTGGCGCTGCCTTTGGGCGTGGTGGGCTTTGTGGTGCTGTCGTATTTCACCATCGTCGGCACGTCCAACGCGGTTAACCTCACCGACGGCCTGGACGGCCTGGCGGCTTTCCCGGTGGTGTTGGTGGCAGGCGGGATGGCGGTGTTTGCCTATGCCACCGGACACTGGCAGTTTGCACGCTATTTGCAGCTGCCCTTCGTGCCGGGGGCGAACGAGGTGATGGTGTTCTGCGCAGCCATGTGCGGCGCGTGTTTGGGCTTTTTGTGGTTCAACGCGGCACCGGCGCAGGTGTTTATGGGTGACGTGGGCGCGTTGGCGCTGGGCGCGGCGCTGGGTACGGTGGCGGTAATCGTGCGGCAGGAATTTGTGTTGGTGATTATGGGCGGGCTGTTTGTGGTGGAAGCTTTGTCGGTGATGCTGCAGGTGGGCTGGTATAAGAAAACCAAAAAACGCATCTTCCTGATGGCGCCGATTCACCACCATTTCGAGCAGAAGGGCTGGAAGGAAACGCAGGTGGTGGTACGCTTTTGGATCATCACCATCGTGCTGGTGCTGGTGGGCTTGAGTACATTGAAAATTCGTTAAGCGGTTTTCAGGTAGCTTTATCCGGCTAAAAGAGAGGCTACCTGAAAGCGGACACGGCAGGCTGCTATGAAGCCAAAATCCATTGCAACCCAATTTAAAGAACCCAGGTTATGCTGCTACATATGCTAATTTTGCTGGCCTTTGCCAAAATGCAGGATTTCGCTGAGGATTCCTATGCTTGGCAATGGGCGCTGGCTTTTTCCGTTGTAACTTTTTTATTCGGCCTGTTTAGCGGCTCCCTGATTGCGGCAGCTATTTCTGCTGTGATTTGGGGCCTGTATTCATGGGGCTATTTCGCCCTGCTGCGGCAGATGGCAGACAGTTTGATTTTGTGGCTGATGGTATGCATCGGCGGGATTATGCTGCCGTGGCTGCTGCTGATGAAACTACTGGCTAATACAGCCGCACAGTAAAGGCTACTTGAAAGCATAAGTCTCAACGAAGTCAAAATACAGCGAAGTGAAAAACTGAGAAAGCAGCCGCCCGCCGGTAAACCGGGCGGCATGGAGAATAGAATGAAAAGTGAATGGCAAAACCAAAAAATCCTCGTGGCCGGTATGGGCGGCAGCGGCATTTCCATGCTGGATTTCCTGCGCCGCAAAGGCGCGGCGGTAGCTGCTTATGATGCCGACTTCCCCGCCGTCAAACAGGCCGAACTGCAACAGCGTTTCCCCGGCCTGGTTTGCCACGCAGGCTACCTGAAAACCGCATTGGCCGAAGGCTTCGACATTCTTGCACTCAGCCCCGGCGTCAGCGAGCGCACGCCCGAAATCGAAGCCTTCAAACAGGCCGGCGGCCGTGTGTTGGGCGATGTGGAAATCTTGGCACACGAGCTTGCCGGCAAGCGCGACAAAATCATCGCCATCACCGGCAGCAATGGTAAAACCACCGTAACCAGCCTGGTCGGCCATTTGTGCCGCGAATGCGGGCTGGATACCGTGGTGGCCGGCAACATCGGTACACCCGTGCTCGAAGCCTATGAAGACCGGCAGGAGCAGAGCGCCGATGTGTGGGTGCTCGAACTTTCCAGCTTCCAACTGGAAAACACCGACCATTTGAACGCCGCCGCCGCCGCCGTGCTCAATATTTCCGAAGACCACCTCAACCGCTACGACGACCTGCTCGACTACGCCCACGCCAAAGACAAAATCTTCCGCGGCAGCGGTGTGCAGGTAATCAATGCCGACGATGCGCTGTGCCGAGCCATGAAACGCAGCGGCCGCGAAGTGCGCCGCTTTTCGCTGCAGCAGGAAACCGATTATTGGTTTGACGCCGCATCGGGCTACCTGAAACATGGCGCGGAAACTCTGATTGCCGCCGCCGACATTCCGCTGCAAGGCCTGCACAACGCCGCCAACGTGCTGGCCGCGCTGGCTTTGTGCGAAGCAATCGGCCTGCCGCGCGGGCAGCTGCTGCGCCATGTGCGCACCTTCAAAGGCCTGCCGCACCGCGTGGAAAAAATCGGCGAGAAAAACGGCGTGGTGTTTATCGACGACAGCAAAGGCACCAATGTGGGCGCCACCGAAGCCGCCATCGCCGGCCTGCAAAGCCCGCTGTTCCTGATTGCCGGCGGGCAGGGCAAAGGGCAGGATTTCACCCCGCTGAAAAACGTGCTGCCCGGCAAAGCCCGTGCCGTACTGCTCATCGGCGAAGACGCGCCGCAAATCCGCCGCGACCTGGCCGGCTGCGGCGTGGAGATGCTAGATTGCGCCAGCCTGCAGGAAGCCGTGCAAACCGCCTACCGCCTGGCCGAGCCCGGCGACATCGTGCTGCTCAGCCCTGCCTGCGCCAGCTTCGATATGTTTAAAGGCTATGCACACCGCTCGCAGGTGTTTATTGAGGCGTTTGAGGCTTTGTGATGTTTTCAGGTAGTCTTTGCTAAGGCCAAAGGGCTACCTGAAACCCTGTTTTATTGATTTTTTGAAGCAACTTGAAGTACCCGATGATTACCGAATCCAAACTCCTCGACCGCAAAATCCTGCGCCACGGCCACACCATCGATCAATCGCTGCTGTGGCTGGTGGTGCTGATGCTGGGCTTCAGCCTGGTGATGGTGTATTCCGCCTCTGTGGCCTTTGCCGGGCTGGGCGGCGGCAATAAGTGGGCGTTTCTCATCCGCCAGGCAGCTTATATCAGCGTGGGCGGCGGGGCAGCCTGGGTGGCGTTTCGGGTGCCGATGCGTACTTGGCAGAAGTATTCGATGGTGTTGCTGGTAATCAGCCTGCTGATGCTGATTGCGGTGCTGCTGGTGGGGCGCGATGTGAATGGCGCGCGGCGTTGGATTCCTTTGGGCGTGGCCAATTTGCAGCCGAGCGAATTTTTCAAGCTGGCGGTGATTCTTTATCTTTCCGGCTTTTTCATGCGCCGTGCCGAAGTGTTGCAGCATTTGAAGAAAGTGTGCTGGGTGGCGTTGCCGGTGGGCTGCGGGCTGGGGCTGATTATGCTGCAGCCGGATTTCGGCTCGTTTGTGGTGGTGTCGGTGATTAGCGTGGGCTTGCTGTTTTTAGTGGGGCTGCCGTTTCGCTGGTTTATCGTGGTGGTATTGGCCGGCCTGAGCGGCATGGTAACGCTGGTGCTGATTTCGCCCTACCGCATGGCGCGTGTGACCGCCTTCCTCGATCCGTGGGCCGATCCGCTGGGCAGCGGCTACCAGCTCACCCATGCGCTGATGGCCATCGGGCGCGGCGGCTGGACGGGCGTGGGCTTGGGCGCAGGCTTGGAAAAACGCTTCTACCTGCCCGAGGCGCATACCGATTTCATCACCGCCGTTATCGGCGAGGAATTCGGCTTTCTCGGCATGATGCTGCTCACCGCCTGCTATTTGTGGCTGGTGTGGCGCTCGTTTTCCATCGGCAAAATGGCACGCGATTTGGAGCAGTTTTTCGGCGCGTTTGTGGCCAGCGGCGTGGGTATCTGGCTGGGCATTCAGAGCTTCTTCAACATTGGTGTGAACATCGGCCTGTTACCCACCAAGGGGTTGACTCTGCCGCTGATTTCCTTCGGCGGCTCGGCACTGGTGGCCATGCTGATAGCCATGGCGCTGCTGTTGCGGGTGGATTATGAAAATCGGCGCAAAATGCGCGGTTTTGAAGTGTGAGGAGCCGAATATGGGCGTGAAAACCTTTTTGCTGATGGCCGGCGGCACCGGCGGGCATATTTTCCCCGCGCTGGCGGTGGCCGCCGCGCTGCGCGAACGCGGGCACAAGGTGGTGTGGCTGGGCAGCGAGGGTGCGATGGAAACGCGCATCGTGCCGCAGCACGGTATCGAAATCGAAACTCTGGCCATTAAAGGCGTGCGCGGCAACGGCCTCAAGCGCAAGCTGATGTTGCCGTTCACACTGTGGCACACCATCCGTGCAGCACGGAGCATCATTCGCAAGCATCAGGTGGACGGCGCCATCGGCTTTGGCGGCTTCGTGACCGTGCCCGGCGGGGTGGCGGCCAAGCTGTGCGGCGTGCCGCTGGTGATCCACGAGCAAAATGCCGTGGCCGGGCTTTCCAACCGGATTTTGGCCAAATTGGCCAGCCGCGTGCTGTATGCCTTTCCCAAGGCTTTTGGCGATGAAAACGGGCTGGTTGGCAACCCCGTGCGTGCCGATATTGCCGCACTGCCCGCGCCCGAAGAGCGGTTTGCTGAGCGTTCAGGTAGCCTGAAGCTGCTGGTTACAGGCGGCAGCTTGGGCGCGGATATTCTCAACCGCCTGTTGCCCGAAGCGCTTGCCCTGCTGCCTGCCGAGCAACGCCCAGAAGTGCGCCACCAAAGCGGGCGCGGCAAGCTGGAAGGATTGCGCCAGCGTTATGATGAAGCCGGCGTGCAGGCCGAATGCAGCGAGTTTATCGATGACATGGCTGCGGCCTACGGCGCGGCGGATTTGGTGGTGTGCCGCTCCGGCGCGCTCACCATTGCCGAGCTGGCCGCGGCCGGCGTGGGCGCATTGCTCGTGCCCTACCCCTATGCGGTGGACGACCACCAAACCGCCAATGCCCGCTTCGTGGCCGCCGGCGAGGCCGGGCTGCTTTTGCCGCAGAGCGAGCTGACGGCGGAGAAACTGGCTTCGGTGCTGGGCGGCCTCAACCGCGACACTTGCCGCCAATGGGCGCAAAACGCCCGCCAAATGGCCAAACCGGATAGTGCGGCCAAGGTGGCGGAAGCGGCATTGGCAGCAGTGGGCGGATGATTGGTGTGAGGCTACCTGAAAAGCGGTTTTGAAGTTTCAGGTAGCCTCAATCGCAGTATCGGCTTTTCCCGCTTGTGTTGTATCGAAAAATGTTTATCCGCTATACAATAGCGGTTTTGTCTGCAAAGGCTGCTTGGGAAGCAGTGATAACTATGAAGCAACGAGTAAAACGCATCCATTTCGTCGGCATCGGCGGCTCTGGCATGTGCGGCCTGGCCGAGGTGCTGTATAAAGAATTCGACGTATCCGGCTCGGATCAGGCACAAAGCGCGGTAACGCGCCAGCTGGCCGATATGGGCATCAAGGTGTTCCACGGCCATGCGGCAGAGCATATCGAAGGCGTGGACGTGGTGGTTACCTCCACCGCCATCAAGCCGGATAATCCGGAAGTGTTGGCTGCCCGCGAGGCAGGCATTCCGGTGATTCCGCGCGCCATGATGCTGGCGGAGATTATGCGCTTCGGCCAGGGCATCGCCATTGCCGGCACGCACGGCAAAACCACCACCACCAGCCTCACTGCCTCCATCCTCACCGCCGCCGGCCTCGACCCGACCTTTGTGATTGGCGGCAAGCTTACCGCTGCGGGCACCAACGCCAAGCTCGGCGGCGGGCAGTATATTGTGGCCGAGGCCGACGAATCAGACGCCTCTTTCCTGTATCTCACGCCCGTGATTACCGTGGTGACCAATATCGATACCGACCACATGGACACCTACGATCACAGCGTGGACAAGCTGCACCAGGCCTTTGTGGAATTTGTGCACCGTATGCCGTTCTACGGCAAGGCATTTTTGTGTATCGATAGCGAGCATGTGCGCGCCATTTTGCCGGAAATTCAGAAGCCGTTTGCTACCTACGGCTTAGACGAAACCGCCGATATTTACGCCGATAATGTGCACAGCGAAGGTGCGCAGATGTGCTTTACCGTGCACCTGAACAAACGCCCGATCGCGCCGTTTGAAGTGCGGTTGAATGCGCCGGGGCGGCACAATGTGCTCAATGCGCTGGCTGCCATCGGCGTGGCGCTGGAGTGTGGTGCGGACGTGGAAGCCATTCAGCGCGGCCTGGCCGGTTTCGGCGGCGTGGGGCGGCGCTTTCAGAGCTACGGCGAAGTCAAGCTGCCGCAAGGCGGCAGCGCCTTGGTGGTCGACGATTACGGCCACCATCCGGTGGAAATGGCCGCCACGCTCGCCGCCGCCCGCGGCGCCTACCCTGAACGCCGCCTGGTACTGGCATTCCAGCCGCACCGCTATACCCGAACCCGCGATTTGTTTGAAGACTTCGTGCGCGTGCTGAACACCGCCGATGCAGTAGTGCTCACCGATGTATACGCTGCCGGCGAAGAGCCGATTGTGGCCGCCGACAGCCGTGCACTCACCCGCGCCCTGCGCGTGGCCGGCAAGCTGGAGCCGATTTACTGCGCCGACGTGGCCGATATGCCCGCCACCCTGCTCAATATGCTGCAAGACGGCGATTTGCTGCTGAATATGGGTGCGGGCAGCATCAACAAAGTGCCGCAGGCCCTGCGGGATTTGGCCGCCCATGGGTGATTTCCTGAAACGCCGCCGGGAAGCGCGGCAGCGCGCCGCCGTTTTTTGGCAGAGCTGGCAGTGGGAGCACCCTTGGCAGGCGGGCGGCGGCGTGGCGCTGGTGAACAGCGGCAACTACCTGCTGCATCATTATTTCCCCGGCGTATTTTTGCAGGCCGTTTCGGATGATGCTGTTGATGCCGGTTCGAAGTTTCAGGTAGCCTTCAGCGGCGGCGGGCGGCTGGAGCCGATGGCCGACGCGGTGTTGCTGGCCGAAGCCGCGCCGCCGGGTTTGCCTTTCGGCGTGCAGGCGCTGCTGCGGCGCTGCCCGGCTGCCGAACTGCCGCAGCGCAAGGCCGGTTTCGGCCAAACGCAGCTTTGCGGCAGCCAGTTTCAGGTAGCCTGTGCGCCGGGCAAAGATGGCCTGGTGCATTTGCAGGTGTTTGTGAACGATAATCCTGATGGCACGGATGCCGACGACCGCCGGCTGGCGGTGTGGCTGCTTTTGGCTCAGGCCTTGGGGCAGTGGGATTTGAATGTGAAAACCGGCTATGTGGAGCTGGTGGAACAGCCGCCGCCGGGCGCGCTGCCGCTGGCCGAGCTGCCTGCTGCTTTTGATCAGTTGTGGCGTGCCCAGCTGGGGCACAACGGCGTGTATCCGGGCGGCGAGGCTGAGTTCCGCGTGTATGGCGCGGAAAACGATGATGGCGAGCCGGCCAAGATTTTGGTGCGCAACGAATCGGCTGCTTCGCTGTTGGGGCGTGCCGATTTGGCCTGGTGTTTGAGCGTGCGCTGTGAAGTGTACGACGACATGAGCCAGGCTCTGGCGCAGGAATTGGCACACGAGTTTTCCGGCTGCGTCGGGCAGCACGAGCAGGGTATCCTCACCGCCATGCTGGCTGATGCGGAAAAAGGCGAATACATCGCCTTTGCCATGGTGACCGAGCCGGAAGGATTGTGGGAAAAGGTGCGGGAAATCACCGCACGTTATGAGCGGCTGGACGCACGGGCCAACTGTGTGTTTGACCCGTCATGGCGGCATTACCGCCTGCAAGGATAGAAGATGACAAAATCAGATACCAACGAAGCCGCAGGCCAGCGCAGCCTGAGCGAATGGCAAGATAATGCCCATTGTTTCTGGACGGTGTGGCGGCGCGAAGAGGCGCGGCTTGCAGCGTTGGAAGTCCCGGTAGCTTTCGTTACCGAGGCCAACAACCTGCTGCACGAATACTGCCCCGGGGTGGTGGTGGAATTGGAAGGGCCGCCGGCCGCCGGCGCGCTGGTGTTCAGCGCCAACGGCGATTTGGAACACTTTCCGCAAGTGCTGACGCTGATTGCCACGGCAGCGGAATCTACCGAGCGTTCGGTACTGTGTTTCCGCCAGCGGCTGGGCTCGCCGGAGCAGTTCGCCATCCGCATGGGCGGCGTGGAAATGCAGGCGGCGGATATTTTGGTACGCTGCGAAGAATGGCGCGGCCTGCCCGCGCTGGACGTGGCTTTTGCCAAGCCGCCCAAGGCAGAAGATTTGGAAGTCGCGCAGCGTCTGGCGCTGATTATGCTCGACCATGTATTGGGCGAGTGGGATGCGGTGGTGAAAGTGGGCGTACTGGATTTTGTGGATACCGCCCCGCCGGAAGCCGTGCCGCTACACAGGCTACCTGAAAAATTAGACGAAGTATGGAAAGCCTTGGGGCGCGATGCGCTCTATCCCGAGCCGGAATGGCAATATACCGCCTATCAGCGCGATGAAGACGAAGAAAACGAACAAGATGCCCTGGTGCTGCTGCGTAATGAATCGGCCAACGGCCTGCTTGGCCGGGCGGATATGGGCTGGTGCGTTTCCGTGCGCTGCGAAATCAACGGCGAAGACGCGCTGATGGCGGCCTACCGGCTGCAAGACGAATTCGACGCCGAAGCCTGCCACCAGCAGCAAGGCATCGGCACGATTGCCGTAACCAACCTCACGCGGGGTGAGCGCACCATATTTGCCGCTACCGGCGAGCCGGAGCGCCTCATGGCAAAAGCGCAGGCACTGTGCGAGCAGTTTGCCGAACTCAAGCCGCAGGCCGTGTGCGAATACGACCCGAGCTGGCGGCATTACCGGTTTTAAGTTTTCAGGTAGCTGAAATAATTATTCTTTCCCTGCCAGCCGGTGAGCCGCAGACAGTATAAAAGTACGGCAAGGCGAGCCAACGCAGCAGGAGGAGATAAGGGGTTGTAGCTATAGCCTTTCAGACGGGCGTTTGATGAGGCTACCTGAAAGTAGAAGCAAGGAAGAAGCAAAGCAAATGAACAAGCAGTTTGGCAAAGTAGCCGTATTGAATGGCGGATTTTCCAGCGAGCGCGAAGTATCGCTCGATAGCGGCGCGGCTGTATTGGCCGCCTTGCAGAGCCGAGGCATCGATGCCCACCGGTTCGATCCGAAAGAGCAAGACATCTTGCAACTGAAGGCGCAGGGTTTTCAGGTAGCCTTCAACGTGCTGCACGGTACCTACGGCGAAGACGGCACCGTGCAGGCGCTTCTCGATTCCATCGGTATCCCCTACACAGGTTGTGGTATGGCCGCCTCCGCGCTGGGTATGGACAAATACCGTTGCAAACTGATTTGGCAGGCGCTTGGCCTGCCTGTGCCAGATTTCGCCGTGCTGCACGACAACAGCGACTTTGCCGCCGTGGAAGCCGAACTCGGCCTGCCGATGTTTGTGAAACCCGCTGCCGAAGGCAGTAGCGTGGGTGTGGTGAAAGTGAAACAGCCTGGTGAGTTGCCGAAAGTGTACCGCGAGCTGCGCGAACGCCACCTGCACGGTGAAATCATCGCCGAACGCTTTATCGATGGCGGCGAATACACCTGCGCCGTGCTCGGCCAACAGGCGCTGCCCAGCATCCGCATCATCCCGGCCACTGAGTTTTACGATTACGACGCCAAGTATTTCCGCGACGACACGGTATACCAATGCCCCAGCGATCTGGATGCAGCTGGCGAGGCAGAAATCCGCCGCCTGGCCAAAGCTGGTTTTGAAGCCATCGGCGGGCGCGGCTGGGGCCGGGTGGATTTCCTGCGCAGCCAAAGCGGAAAACTTTATTTGTTGGAAATCAACACCGTGCCTGGTATGACCAGCCACAGCCTGGTGCCGAAAGCCGCCGCGCAAACCGGCCTGGATTTTGCCGATTTATGCGTTGAAGTATTGAGCCATGCGACTTTGGGATAACGCCGGCGCGCTCAAACGCATCAACAGTAGCCTTTATCTTTTGGCTGCTGTCGGCCTGATTGCGGCGGCAGTGATGTGGATGATGAATTCGCCGTATTTCCCGGTGAAGCTGGTGAAAATTGACGGTGAATTGCACCGCTTAAGTGCTACCCAACTGCAACAAACCGCCCACCGCCACATCCGCGGCAATATATTTAAAGCCGATTTGAATGAAGCACGGCAGGCGTTTGAAACGCTGCCTTGGGTGGCTAAGGTGGAAGTGCGCCGAATCTGGCCGGATACGGTGCAAATCCGGGTGGAAGAGCGGCAGCCGGTGGCGCGCTGGGAAGGCGGCGGGCTGGTGGATAGCGAAGGCAAAGGCTTTGATGCCCCCACCGATGAAAACTTTCCCGTATTTGCAGGCGCGCCGGGAATGCGTAAAATTATGGTGGAGGAATTTATGGAGTTCCAAGCCATCTTGGCGCCGACTAATCTGAAAATCAGCCGTATGGACTACAGTTCGCGCTCCTCGCGGGAGCTGACTTTGGAGAACGGCATCCGGCTGCATCTGGGGCGTGTCGACGCACAAGATCGCCTGCGCCGTTTTGTGCAGGCATGGCACGAAATCTTGAAAGAACGCGCAGCCGACGTACAATACGTGGATTTGCGCTATAAAGACGGCTTTGCCGTGCGCTACAAACAGGGCGCGGCAGATGAAGACAACAACAAGCAACAACCGCTATCAGGCGGGCATGACTGAAGCAATTATTTTTCTACAAAATGGCGAGCAGTAGCATAGTACACACGTACAGCAAGGCGAGTTAGCGTAGTAGAAAACAAAAAGTGCTTTAGCAATAAACAACCATTTCAACAATAAGCGAGACAGAGTTATGTCAAACAACAAACAACTGGTGGGCGCATTGGACATCGGCACCTCGAAAACCATCGTTTTAATCGGCGAAGTGCAAGACGACAAAGAAATCCATATCATCGGCTTTGGCCAGGCGCCGTCGCACGGCTTGAAAGCCGGCATGGTAACCAATATTGATGCCACCGCCCAAGCCATTACCCAGGCTATGGAAGAAGCCCAGCTGATGGCTGATTGCCAAATCGGCAGTGTGGTAACCGGTATTGCCGGCAACCACATCCGCAGTATGAATTCGCAAGGTGTGGTGAAAATCAAGGAAGGCGAAGTAACGCAGGCCGACATCGACCGTGCCATCGAAACCGCCAAAGCTGTAAACATTCCGCCGGATCACCAGATTCTGCACACCGTGGTGCAGGAATATATTATTGATAACCAGCCCGGCGTACGCGAGCCTATCGGCATGAGCGGCGTGCGGCTGGATACACGCATTCATATCGTAACTGGTGCGGTTACTGCCATGCAGAACATTCAAAAATGTATCGAACGCTGCGGCCTGCACATCGACAACATGATTCTGCAGCCCTTGGCCAGCGGCCGTGCCGTGCTGACTGAAGACGAGAAAGAACTGGGCGTGTGCGTAATCGATATCGGCGGCGGCACGACCGATATCGCCGTGTACACCAACGGTGCTATTCGCCATACTGCTGTGATTCCGGTGGCCGGAGACTTGATTACCCGCGATTTGGCGCAAGCCCTGCGCACCCCTTATAACGCTGCTGAATACATCAAAATCAACCATGGCGTGGCCTTGGCTACTGGTGATGGTTTGGATGAAATGATTGAAGTGCCCAGCGTGGGCGATCGCAGCCCGCGCCAGATTTCACGCCGTGTGTTGGCCAGCGTTATCGGCCCGCGTGTGGAAGAAATTTTGGAGCTAACCCGCAATGAGCTGCACCGTTCCGGCTTCCCCGAAGAAGTGCTCACCTCGGGCGTGGTACTCACCGGCGGCGCATCTTTGCTCTCCGGCGTGGTGGAACTAGCCGAAGACGTGTTCAACCTGCCCGCCCGCATTGGAGTGCCACAGGAAATGGGCGGTTTGTCAGAGCGTATCCGCAATCCGCGCTATGCTACCGCCATCGGCCTTCTGCAAACCGCTGCTGAGTACAGTAATCAACATGGCACGCACAACACCGTAAGGCAGGCCGCAGACGGCGATTCTATTTTCTACCGTCTCAAAGAGTGGCTGAAAAACAATTTCTAAGCTTTTTGCTTATTCTTGCACACAAAATCCGTTCAAACCTTTATAATACGGGCGATTTCAGTTTTCAGGTAGCCTTCCGGGGCGCAAAAGGAGTGTTAAATGCAGTTGGTTTATGATGTTGTCGAATCCGCAGCCAGTCCGGCGGTCATTAAAGTTATCGGTATTGGTGGCGGCGGCTGTAATGCTATTAACAATATGATAGACAACACGGTACAAGGCGTTGAGTTTATTAGTGCCAACACCGATGCCCAATCTTTGCAGGGCAGTAAAGCGCCTAAACGTATCCAGTTGGGTACTAACTTGACCAAAGGTTTGGGTGCTGGCGCGAATCCGGAAACCGGCCGCAATGCCGCTCTGGAAGACCGTGAAACCATCGCTGACGCCATTCAAGGCGCCAATATGCTGTTCATTACCACCGGTATGGGTGGCG
Source organism: Eikenella exigua (assembly GCF_008805035.1). Classification (NCBI taxonomy): domain Bacteria; kingdom Pseudomonadati; phylum Pseudomonadota; class Betaproteobacteria; order Neisseriales; family Neisseriaceae; genus Eikenella; species Eikenella exigua. Next base: position 291,889 of record NZ_CP038018.1, read on the forward strand.
GCACCGGCACTGGCGCTGCTCCGGTAGTTGCCGAGATTGCCCGTGAGCTGGGTATTCTGACCGTGGCTGTGGTGACCCGCCCGTTCGAGCACGAAGGCAAACGTATCCAGATCGCCAAAGACGGCTTGGAAACCCTGAAAAACCAAGTAGACTCACTCATCGTTATCCCGAACGACAAGCTGATGACCGCCTTGGGCGAAGATGTAACTGTGCGCCAAGCATTCCGTGCGGCTGACAACGTGTTGCGTAACGCCGTAGCCGGCATTGCCGAAGTGATTACTTGCCCAGGCATGATCAACTTGGACTTCGCCGACGTACGCAACGTAATGGGCATCATGGGTATGGCCATGATGGGTTCTGGTTTCGCACAAGGCATCGACCGCGCACGTTTGGCCACCGAGCAGGCAATTGCCAGCCCGCTGTTGGACAACGTAACGCTGGAAGGTGCGCGTGGCGTGCTGGTGAACATCACTACCGCCCCCGATGGCCTGACCATGAAGGAGTACAAAGAAATCATGTCGGTAGTGAGCGAATATGCTCATCCCGATGCAGAGTTGAAATATGGTACAGCTGAAGACGCTGCCATGGCGGAAGGCGAAATCCGCGTAACCATCATTGCCACCGGCCTGAAAGAGCAGGGCGATAACAGCCAGAGCAGCAATCTGCGTATGGTGAAATCTGCTCAAGCCACCGGCACAGACGGCGCATTCCCGGAAATCGACAGCGTTATCCGCTCCGGCCGCACTGCCCGTACCATGAATTTGGCTGCTTCTGATTTTGCCAACCAGTCTGTGTTGGACGATTTCGAAATTCCGGCGGTGATCCGCCGCCAGGCTGATTAAGCCCAGTTTGGTTCTTAATAAAGCCTGCCTCTTTCGAGGCAGGTTTTTGCTCATTTGATATTTTAAGGCTACCTGAAAGGAGAGGGGTGCTTTGGTTTCGATGAAAATAGCTAAAACACTTTGATTCATACGGCATTGGTTCGCCTTGCCGTATGCCTGTACTATCTTCGGTTCACCGCCTTATATGAAGTGAAGTTTTACAGTTATATATCTCCAATGCAAAATCAGCAAAGGCTACCTGAAAGATTTCAGGTGGCCTTTTTATTCCATTTTCAATTAGGAATGATACGGTGCTGCTTAGATTTGCCGATTTAGAACGACTAAACCATACGGGTGCAGCGGATTTTTAGTAGAAGCAGCGTGTACCAAACAGGTTTCAAGCCGCTATGCTAATTTTGTGGAACAGCCGCAGGCAGTTGGTGGTGGTGGCTTGGATAATGTTTTCCAAGTTGTCATCACGCAATTGGGCAACGAAGGCGGCGGTATGGCGTACGTAGGCGGGCTCATTGGGTTTGCCGCGTTTTGGCACGGGTGCGAGGTAGGGAGCGTCGGTTTCCACCAGCAGCCTGTCGATCGGCACGTAGCGGGCGGCTTCTTGGATGGTGGTGGCGTTTTTGAAGGTGACGATGCCGGAGAAGGAGATGTAGAAGCCTAAATCCAAGGCCAGTTTGGCGGCGTGTACGTCTTTGGTAAAGCAGTGGATAACGCCGGCGTGGGCTTGATGTTCGCGCAGCAGGCGCATGGTATCGGCAGCAGCATCGCGGGTGTGGACGACAAGTGGCAAGCCGCTGCGGTTGGCAGCTTCGATATGCAGGGCGAAGCGTTGGTGCTGCCAGGCCAAATTGCCTTTGCACCAATGATAATCCAAGCCGGTTTCGCCGATGCCCACCACTTTGGGCAGGGCGGCGCGTTCCAGCAGTTCTTCCAGGCTGAATTCTTCGGCTTCTGGATCGTCTGGGTGGATGCCGACTGTGGCGTAGATGTTGGGATAAGCTTGGGCGATGGCGTGCACTTCTTCGAAGCTCTGCCGGCTCACGCTGATGGCGATGGCTTTATCCACGCCGGCCTCGGCCATGTTGGCGAGGACTTCAGGTAGCCTTTGGGCGAGGTCGGGGAAGTTGAGATGGCAGTGCGAATCGATCAGCATGGCTACATGGTGTAGGTGGCGCGGTCGGTATGCAGCAGGCCGGGCAGTTGGTCTTCGATGTAGTTTTTACATTTGATGCCGGTTTCATCGTCGCCGAAAGCGAGGCCTACGCCTTGCGGCTGGCCGTTGGTGGTACGGCTGAGGTTGATCCACACTACGCGGGTGCGTAGGAAGAATTTTTCTGCATTGTCAAACAGTTCCAATACCAGCAGCACTTCTTCGCCCATTTTGAATTCGTCGTTGGTGGGTACGAAAATGCCGCCATGCTCCAGAAACGGCATGTAGCTGTAGTAGGCGGTGGGTTTGTCTTTTAGGCTAACGCTCATCATGCGGCCGGGGGCGCTATCGGAGGGGGTGCTCATTGGTATGTCCTTGTTGTGAGTAAGTAGAGTGAAGGCCAAATATAGCTAAATTGCTTATTGCCTCAGCCAATGCCAAATGGTGGTTTGGCGGTTATTTTCTTAAAGTGGTTTGTTTTGCCAAAAGGCAAGATAACTGGTTAACAAATTTTCAATCTGCATTCTAACACTTAAGGTGTGCCGGCCGTAAGGGCTGAGGCGGTCTAGGGTGTGTACCAGTTGGAATAAGGTTGTCCCCTGGGTGCGGGAGGCTACCTGAAAAATGGCGGCTTGGTGTTGCGGGTAGTAGAGCGGGGGCAGGTTTTGTTGGGCGAGCGCGGTGTCGGCCAGCCATTTGTGCAGCCAGTCGAGAAACACGGCTAGCGGCCATTTTTGCTTGTCGAAGGCGGCGGCGTAATCCAGCATGGTCAACAGGCGCGGTTTGGCTAGCAGTTGGCACAGCTCTTCGCGCATGGCGTCTTGCTCCGGTTCGGCAGCAAACAGCGGGGCGCCGCTGTGGAAGGCGAGCAGGGCTTCGGCTTGAGGGGTGTTTTGCGTTTTCAGGTAGTCTAAGGCTTCTTCGGCGCTTGGGGCGGGCAGCAGGAAGGGGCGGCAGCGGCTTTTAATGGTGGGCAGCAGACGGTCTTTGTTGTGGGTAACCAAGAGAAATACCACCGATGCAGGCGGTTCTTCCAGCATTTTCAACAGCGCGTTGGCGGCTTGGATGTTCATGGTTTCCGCCGGCTGCACCAGCACCACGCGCAGCCCGCCGCGCACGGAGCTTTGCAGCAGTGGCGATAGCACGGCGCGCACGGCGTCGATTTTGATTTGCAGCAGCTTGCGCGCGCTTTCGCCCTCGGCAGGCAGCTCGGGCGCGAGTTCGTAGTAGTCCGGATGGCTGCCTTGGGCGAACAGATGGCAGGAAGGGCAGCTGCCGCATGGCTGGTGTTCGGCCTGCGGCTGTTCGCACAACAGCGCCTGCGCCAGGTGGCGGGCAAACGCTGTTTTGCCGGTGTCGCGTCGGCCGGTAAGCAACCAAGCGTTGGGGCGGTTGCTCCATTGGGCAGCCAACTGCCGCCAAGCGGATTCATGCCAAGGATAAATCATAGGAAAACGTGAAGGCTACCTGAAAAAAGATTGGCCGTTTAACAATAGAGTGAATGACAATAAGACTGCTACTGCGTTGGCTTGTCACCATTTTAATTCGCTATGGTAAGAGGCTACCTGAAAATGAAGCAGGAGCGGCAGACTAAGCCTTCTTCCCCCACTTGGCTTTGGCGATTTCCACAGCCATCGGTAGCACGGACACCACGATAATGCCGATCACCACCAAGCCGAAATTATTTTTCACCACCGGCAGCTCGCCGAAGAAGTAGCCCGCATAAGTGAGCAGCCCCACCCACATCAGCGCACCGATGATATTGTAGCGGATAAAGCGGCCGTAATGCATATTACCCATGCCCGCCACAAAGGGCGCAAAGGTGCGCACAATCGGCACGAACCGTGCCAGGATAATCGTTTTGCCGCCGTATTTTTCGTAGAAAGCATGGGTTTTATCCAGATACTCGCGTTTGAACACGCGCGAATCCGGTTTGGCAAACAGCTTTTCGCCGAAATACTTGCCGATGGCGAAGTTTACCGCGTCGCCAATCACTGCCGCCGCCAAGAGCAGCGCGGCTGCTATATGCACATTCATCCCGCCCAGCGCCGCCACCGCGCCGGCGGCAAACAAGAGCGAATCGCCCGGCAGAAAGGGCGTAACCACCAGCCCGGTTTCGCAAAACACGATGAGAAACAGGATGGCATAAATCCACAGGCCGTAGGTTTGGGTGAGCTCAATGAGGTGTTGGTCGATATGCAGAACGAAATCAATCAGGCTGGCAAGCATGGGGAAACCGCAAATAAAAAGAACGGGCGGCATTGTAAGGCAAGAGGGGGCCGGGCTGAAAGGGCTGCGTGCAAACCGCGCTGCAAACGCCGTTTTTTGCCGCCGGTTAGATGATGCAATTTTTCAGGTAGCCTTAGAGGGGCGAGAGGCTACCTGAAAGTTTCTTTTTCTTAGAAACGCTGTTGCTCCGTATTTTCAGGTAGCCTTTCGGCTGCTTGAAATGCTTTTTTCGGTTAGAATCGGCGGCATTTACCTATTTGCCTGTTTCCCCCTATTTTCGAGGAGTTGTTATGTCGCAATACGTCTATTCCATGTTGCGCGTGAGCAAGGTTGTGCCGCCGCAGAAAACCATCATTAAAGATATTTCCCTTTCTTTCTTCCCCGGCGCGAAAATCGGCCTGCTCGGTTTGAACGGCGCAGGCAAATCCACCGTGCTGCGGATTATGGCGGGCGTGGATAAAGAGTTTGAGGGCGAAGCCGTGCCGATGAGCGGCATCAAAATCGGCTATTTGCCGCAAGAGCCGGAGCTTGATCCCGAAAAGACCGTGCGCGAGGAAGTAGAAAGCGGTTTGGGCGAAGTGGCCGCGGCGCAGAAACGTTTGGAAGAAGTGTATGCCGAGTATGCCAATCCCGATGCGGATTTTGACGCGCTGGCGGAAGAGCAGGGCCGCTTGGAAGCGATTATTGCTGCGGGTTCGTCCACGGGCGGCGGTGCGGAACATGAATTGGAAATCGCCGCCGATGCGCTGCGCCTGCCGGAATGGGATGCCAAAATTGGCAATCTGTCCGGCGGTGAGAAACGCCGTGTCGCTTTGTGCAAACTCTTGTTGAGCAAACCCGATATGCTGCTGCTGGATGAGCCGACCAACCACTTGGATGCGGAATCGGTCGAATGGCTTGAGCAATTCTTGGTGCGCTTCCCCGGTACAGTCGTTGCGGTAACGCATGACCGCTACTTCCTCGACAACGCCGCCGAATGGATTTTGGAACTCGACCGCGGACACGGTATTCCGTGGAAAGGCAATTACTCGTCTTGGCTGGAGCAGAAAGAAAAACGCTTGGAAAATGAAGCAAAATCCGAAGCCGCGCGCGTGAAGGCGATGAAGCAGGAATTGGAATGGGTGCGCCAGAATGCCAAAGGCCGCCAAGCCAAGTCCAAAGCGCGTTTGGCGCGTTTTGAGGAAATGAGCAACTACGAATACCAAAAACGCAATGAAACGCAGGAAATCTTCATTCCCGTCGCCGAGCGTTTGGGTAATGAAGTGATTGAATTTGTGAATGTTTCAAAATCGTTCGGCGACAAAGTGCTGATTGACGATTTAAGCTTCAAAGTGCCTGCGGGTGCGATTGTCGGCATCATCGGCCCGAACGGCGCGGGTAAATCGACGCTGTTTAAAATGATTTCGGGCAAAGAGCAGCCCGATTCCGGCGAAGTGAAAATCGGGCAAACCGTGAAAATGAGCCTGATCGACCAAAGCCGCGAAGGTTTGCAAAACGATAAAACCGTGTTCGACAACATCGCCGAAGGCCGCGATATTTTGCAGGTCGGGCAGTTTGAAATCCCCGCCCGCCAATATTTGGGACGCTTCAATTTCAAAGGCAGCGACCAAAGCAAAATCGCGGGGCAGCTTTCCGGCGGCGAACGCGGACGGTTGCACTTGGCGAAAACCTTGTTAAGCGGCGGCAATGTGTTGCTACTGGACGAACCGTCCAACGACCTCGACGTGGAAACCCTGCGTGCGCTGGAAGAGGCATTGCTGGAATTTGCCGGTAGCGTGATGGTGATTTCGCACGACCGCTGGTTCCTTGACCGCATCGCCACGCATATTCTGGCGTGCGAAGGCGATTCGAAATGGGTGTTCTTCGACGGCAACTATCAGGAATATGAAGCCGATAAGAAATGCCGACTCGGCGAAGAAGGCGCGAAACCGAAACGTATCCGCTACAAACCGGTAACCCGTTAAAGCGCAAAGAGGCTACCTGAAAACCGAAGGCTTAGTTTTCAGGTAGCCTCAATTTATCCAGCCAAACCAAAGGACAAACATGAACTGGCAGCAACTGCTCAGCACTAAGCGTTTCAAGCCCGAGAACGGCCGTCTGGTGGCCACCGTTACCCCCTCCAGCCAAGAAGGCGCGGATGCGCTGCGCACCGATTTTCACATCGATTACGACCGCGTGGTGTTTTCCGGCTCGTTCCGGCGGCTGGGGCGCAAAACACAGGTGCACCCCTTTGCCGAACACGACCACACCCACAACCGCCTCACCCACAGCGTGGAAGTGGCTAGCGTGGGGCGCAGCCTAGGCAACCGCGTGGGCGTAATGCTGGCCAAGGGCGGTTTCTTGCCGCCGGAGAATACGCCTTCCGATATTGGCGCCGTGGTGCAGGTGGCCTGCCTCGCGCACGATATGGGCAACCCGCCTTTCGGCCACACCGGAGAAGAGGCGCTGCGCGACTGGTTCCGCAACCCCGAGCACGCAGGCTACCTAGAATATCTGGCCGAAGCCGAACGGCGCGATGTGCAAACCTACGAAGGCAATGCCCACAGCCTGCGCATCCTCGCCAACCTTGAAATGTACCGTCATCGCGGCGGCATGCGGCTTACTGCCGCTTCCATCGGCGCACTGCTCAAATACCCGTGGACTACTTCTGCGCCGCAAGGCTTGAAAAAATTCAATATTTATCAAACCGAGCTGCTATTTATCGAGTGCGTGGCCGCCGAATTGGGGTTACCTGAAATTGCTGCACACCATTGGAGCCGCCACCCCCTGTCCTACTTGATGGAGGCGGCAGACGACATCTGCTACGCACTCTTGGATTTGGAAGACGCGGTGGAGCTAGGCTTGTTGGACGACCGCGAAGTGGAAAACGTGTTGCAGGGCATGGTGCACATCGACAAACTCTGGCCGGAGCAATCCGCCCGCCAGCGCTGCGCCATGTTGCGCGGCATGGCCATCGGCCGCACCATCGACGACATGGCGCAAACCTTTATGCTGCACCATGCCGACTTGCTCTCTGGCAACTTCCAGGGCAAAGACCTGCTCAGCGTGTGCACGCCTGAAGTGCGCGATACGTTGGAAGGAGCAAAAGAGCTGGCACGCACCCGTGTGTTCCGCCACCAGAGTAAGCTGATTACCGAAATCGCCGCCTTCCCCTGCATCGGCTCGATTCTCAACCTGCTCGTGCCCGCCGCCTTCGCCTACATCACCAAAGCACATGTCAGCACCCGCCAATCGCTGGCCTTGGAGCTGCTGCGCGACGACCCATTGAACGAACAAGACACACTCTACACCGCCTACATGAAAATCCTCGATTTCGTCGGCGGCATGACCGACAACGCCGCCGCTAGACTGGCGCGGGAAGTGTCGGGGATTGGGATGCTGTAATATGTTTCCGTGTAAATAATGAAAGGCTACCTGAAATTTCAGGTAGCCTTTCCAATCGGGCAGGGCTTTTTACTGATACTGGCAATGCCGACGCCATTCCTGCCGCTGCTGCGGCGTGAGGATTTGCAGCAGGGCGTGTTGGGCGCGCAGGTTTTCCACTTCGCGCTGCATTTGCGGGGTGTATTTTTCGTTCACATAATGCCGTGCCATGTTTTCATCGAACACCGGGCCGGAGAGCACCAAATTGGAAGCCTGTGTGGTGTATTGGCGCAGGTTGCGCGATTGTGCCACGAGGTTGTCCATCCGTTGGCGGTATTCGGCGCGCACTTGGCGCAGCTGCTCCTGTTGGCTGCTGCTGAGCGCAAGCTGGCGCATATCGCAGTTGGGACTGTCGGCCAAGGCAAGGCTGCCGGCAGTGAGTAGGACGGTGGAAAACACAATCCGGCAAAGGGTTTGGCGGCGGGGAAGAGGAGTCATGGGATTAACTCTTTAGATTCAGTGTTGAACCAAGTAAATTTATTGCTGCCAGTATACGAATGACGGCGTGAAACACGGTATAATCTTGGTAAACCTGTGTAAACAACAATGTAGTGGAAATCACTACGTTTTTGGCACGATGTGCGATGAATTATAGTCCCATTTATAGAAGAAAGCACCAACATGACCCACTACCGTATCGCTCCGAGCATTTTATCTGCTGATTTCGCCCGTTTGGGCGAAGAAGTGCAGCGCGTGATTGCCGCCGGGGCCGACTGGATCCATTTTGATGTGATGGACAACCACTACGTGCCCAACCTCACTTTCGGGCCGATGGTGTGCGCCGCGCTCAAGCCTTATGCCACCGTGCCGCTGGATGTGCATTTGATGGTGGAGCCGGTGGACGAAATGATTCAGGCTTTTGCCAAGGCCGGTGCCGACATCATCACCTTCCACCCCGAAGCCAGCCGCCATATCGACCGCAGCCTGAGCCTGATCCGCGACAGCGGCTGCCGCGCCGGGCTGGTGCTCAACCCCGCCACGCCGGTGTATGTATTGGAGCATGTGTTAGACAAACTCGATGTGGTGCTGCTGATGTCGGTGAATCCCGGCTTTGGCGGGCAGAAATTTATTCCGCACACGCTGGAGAAAATCGAACAGGTGCGCTCGCTCACCGACCTCTACGCCGCCGAAAGCGGCCGCCGCATCTTGATTGAGGTGGACGGCGGCATCAAGGCCGACAACATTGCCAAAGTTGCCGCCGCCGGTGCCGATACCTTCGTGGCCGGCTCTGCCATTTTCAATCAGCCCGACTACGCAGCGGTGATTGCCGAAATGCGGCGGCAGTTGGAAAAGGCCGGCAGTTGATACGGCAAAAGGCTACCTGAAACTTTACAGATACAGCGGAAGCACTTCATTTCTTCCTGCCGCGTGAGCCGCCTTGGCATACTTGGTATGGCTTGCAGCAGGGTAGGGGAATTGAGTGCTTCCGCTCAAGCTTTTTCAGGTAGCCAATGTTGCAGGCTACCTGAAAAACCAAACTGCAGCTTTCAGGTAGCCTCATGCTGCAGCCCGCCTGAAACATTGATACAATTCCCCGTCTATTCTTAATCCCACAGAAAGCCCGTCATGAAAGCCTCCCAGTTCTTTATTTCCACCCTCAAAGAAGCCCCCGCTGAAGCTGCGCTGGCCAGCCATAAACTCATGCTGCGCGCCGGGCTGATTAAGGCCAACGCCTCCGGCCTCTACACTTGGATGCCTATGGGCTTGCGCGTGTTGCGCAAAGTGGAGGCCGTGGTGCGCGAAGAGATGAACCGCGCCGGCGCCATCGAGCTTTTGATGCCCGTCATCCAACCCGCCGACTTGTGGAAAGAATCTGGCCGTTGGGATTTCTACGGCGACGAGCTGCTGCGCATCACCGACCGCCACGACAATACTTTCTGTTTCAGCCCCACCTGCGAAGAGCTGATTACCGATATCGTGCGCAAAGAAATCACCAGCTACAAACAGCTGCCGAAAAATTTCTACCACATTCAAACCAAATTCCGCGACGAACGCCGCCCCCGCTTCGGCGTGATGCGCGCGCGCGAGTTTGTGATGAAAGATGCCTATTCCTTCCACACCGACTACGAATCCCTGGTGCGCGACGGCTACCAGCCCATGTATCACGCCTACTGCCGCGTGTTCGACCGCCTAGGCCTCGACTACCGCCCGGTGGCCGCCGACACCGGCAGCATCGGCGGCACCGGCTCGCATGAATTCCAAGTGTTGGCCGAAAGCGGCGAAGATGTCATCGCCTACAGTAGCGAATCCGATTTCGCCGCCAATATCGAGCTCGCCCCCACCCTGCGTCAAAGCGGCGAACGCGCCCCTGCGCAAGCCGCGCTTGCCAAAGTGCATACCCCGGGCGTGAAAACCATTCCCGAGTTGGTAGAATTTTTGCAGATTCCGATTGAACGCACGCTCAAATCCATCGTGGTGGAAGGCGCAGAAGAGGGTGAACTCGTGTTGCTGCTGTTGCGCGGCGACCACGAATTCAACGACATCAAAGCCGAAAAACTGCCCGGCGTGAAAAGCCCGCTGGCCATGGCTACTCCCGAAGCCATTAAAGAAAAATTCGGCGCAAACGGCGGCTCGCTCGGCCCGGTGGGCTTCAAGGGCAAAGTGTATGCCGACTTCGCCGTAGAAAAACTGGCCGACACCGTGATCGGCGCCAATGAAGACGACCACCACTACACCGGCTTCAACTTCGGCCGCGACTGCCCCGAGCCCGAATTTGCTGACATCCGCAACGTAATCGCTGGCGACCCCAGCCCCGACGGCAAAGGCTACCTGAAACTCGCACGCGGCATTGAAGTGGGCCATGTATTCCAACTGCGCGACAAATATTCCGCCGCCCTGAACGCCTCGTTCTTAGACAACAACGGCAAATCGCAAATCATGGAAATGGGCTGCTACGGCATCGGTATTACCCGCATCGTGGCCGCCGCTATCGAGCAGAACAACGACGAGCGCGGCATCATCTGGACCAACGCCATGGCGCCGTTCCAAGCCGTGATCGTGCCGATGAACTACAAAAAATCCGAAGCCGTGCGCGAGGCCGCCGATAAAATCTACGCCGAACTCACCGCCGCCGGAGTGGACGTGCTGCTCGACGACCGCGACGACCGCGCCGGCGTACTGCTGGCCGACAGCGAATTGTTGGGCATCCCGCACCGCATCGCCATCGGCGACCGCGGCCTGAAAGAAGGCAAAGTGGAATACACCGAACGGCGCAGCGGCGAAACCGAATTGGTAGCGGTGGGCGAAATTGCCGCTAAGCTGAAAGGTTTGTTGGCTTAAGCATTACGCTGGATTAGAGGCTACCTGAAAAGCTTGGCTTGATAGAAGCTGCGTTTATTTTCAGGTAGCCCTTATGCCTCTGAGTTCTATCGATCCGCACAAACCGTTATTTAGCCGAGAGCCCGCTTTCCGCTACAATCCCACTTTTTCAAGCACACATAAAGGAACCCAATCATGGCACGTCTTCCCGTCCACACCGTAGAAACCGCCCCCGAAGCCGCCAAACCGCGCGTGGAAGCCGCGCTCAAGGCCAACGGCTTTATCCCCAACCTCATCGGCGTGTTGGCCAATGCGCCCGAAGCCCTGGCGTTTTATCAGGAAGTGGGCAAGCTCAACGCCGCCAACAGCCTCACCCCCGGTGAGGTGGAAGTGGTGCAGATTATTGCCGCCAAAACCAACGAGTGCGGCTTCTGCGTGGCCGGCCACACCAAAATCGCCACGTTGAAAAAACTGCTCTCCGAAAAAGCCATCCAAGCCTCGCGCCATCTGAACCCCGCCGAATTCGACGACGCCAAATTGGCCGCCCTGGCCGCCTTCACCCAAGCCGTGATGGCGAAAAAAGGCGCGGTGTCCGATGCCGAGCTGCAAGCCTTTCTAGACGCGGGCTACAACAAACAGCAATCGGTGGAAGTGGTGATGGGCGTGGCGCTGGCCACCCTGTGCAACTACACCAACAATCTGGCACAAACCGACATCAACCCCGAATTGCGCGATTACGCTTAAACACATGCAGCTTGCTGCGGTGAGCGAAACCAAGGCTACCTGAAATTTCAGGTAGCCTTTGGTTATGGGGCGGCAGTGCTATGCCGATAGGGTAGGTTTCAAGCCTTTGAGATTTTCAGGTAGCCTGTTTGATTGCAGGCTACCTGAAAATCTGTGGAGCAGCCTGCCACGTTCATTTGCCCCGCCGCAAGCGGTATATTCCCGTTCGGTGTACAATGCTGCCGTTCAACCATCAACCCAGGAGCCACCCATGCCCAGCACCCAAACCCAGATTGCCGGTTTCTCGTTTGACAACTGCCTCATGAACGCCGCCGGTGTGGCCTGCATGAGCATTGCCGAATTGGAAGAAGTGAAAAACTCCGCCGCCGGCAGCTTCGTGACCAAAACCGCTACCCTCGAGCCGCGCGCCGGCAACCCCGAGCCGCGCTACCGCAACGTGCCGCTGGGCAGCATCAACTCCATGGGCCTGCCCAACCACGGCATCGATTACTACCTCGACTACCTGCTCGACCTGCAAAACCGCGAGCCGAACCGCACCTTCTTCCTCTCCCTGGTGGGCATGTCGCCCAGCGAAACCCACTCCCTCCTGCGCAAAGTGGAGGAGAGCGGCTTTAGTGGCCTCACCGAGCTCAACCTTTCCTGCCCCAACGTGCCGGGCAAGCCGCAGATTGCCTACGATTTTGAAACCACGGAAAAAATCCTCGGCGATGCCTTTGCCTATTTCAGCAAACCGCTGGGCATCAAGCTGCCGCCCTATTTCGATATCGTCCACTTCGACCAAGCCGCCGCCATCTTCAACAAATTCCCGCTCAAATTTGTGAACTGCGTCAATTCCATCGGCAACGGCCTGTATGTGGAAGACGAAACCGTGATCATCCGCCCCAAAAACGGCTTCGGCGGCATCGGTGGCGAATACATCAAACCCACGGCGCTGGCCAATGTGCACGCTTTCTACCAGCGGCTCAACCCCTCCATTCAAATCATCGGCACCGGCGGCGTGCTCACCGGCCGCGATGCTTTTGAACACATCCTGTGCGGCGCCAGTATGGTGCAAGTGGGCACCACCCTGCATAAAGAAGGCGTGCCCGCCTTCACCCGCATCACTAAAGAGCTGAAAGCCATCATGGCTGAAAAAGGCTATGAAACGCTGGACGATTTCCGCGGCAAATTGAAATATTTGGACTAACCGCAATCGGCGTATCCAACAATAAAGGCTACCTGAAAAATTTCAGGTAGCCTTTTTAAATCGGATAGGATTGGTGCTGTTTGCCTGCGTTATGGGATTATCCTGATTTATATGGCAATCCAGTTTGCTATAAATTGAGAAAGAAAATCATCCATGTTCTTGTTATCAGGCGTAAAATGGGCACTACCAACACTGCTTTAAGGAGAGTAATCATGCACGAGAAACAGATAAAACTCATCGCTTATGCCTCCATTATCGCGCTTTGGCTGGTGTGGCTGGCGGATCTGGCCATCGACATCCGCACCATGTTCGATGACGGTTTCTGGCAGAATATGGCGTGTCTCCCGCCGTGGCGTGTGGAAGTGGCTACATTTGCCCTGTTCCTTTTTCCGTTTGTATCGGGTGGCGTGTATGTGCTCAATAGGGGTTTGCGGCAGCCCTGGTTATGCCTGATGCTGGTGTTTCTGTTTGGTACGGTGTGCATTTATATGCACAGCAGCTATTTTTATTTCGCCCGCGCTGCTGCGTACCATGCCACGCTGTCGGGCGCGGAACGTGAGGCGGTGGGTGCTTTGCTGGCGGAATACCAGTCGTTTAAAAATATTTTCGGCGCGGTATTTCTGATTGGCGTGCTGGTGGTCAGCGTGTGGCTGTTTGCCGTGGTGGCGGCTGGGAAAACCGTGTTTCCGCGCGCCTTCGCCCTGCTCAGCTCGCTGACGGGTGTGCTGTTGGGCAGAATGCTCAGAGTTGTTTATCCGTCTGCCGCCGGAACGCTGTATCCCGTGCTCATCCCGTCTTTCTGGATGGCTTTGCTGTTTACCGTTTATCTGCTGTATTTGCTGCGATACGGGCAAACGAACAAATAAGTGGCTACGATACAAAGATTGCCGCCAAAAGGCTACCTGAAATATTTAGTTGCGCAGAAACTACGCTGCGCGGTACTTTCAGGTAGCCTTTTTATCTCCGCAATCAAGCTGCCATGTGGGTTTAAAAATGGGTTTTCAATTCGCGCAGGGCGGTGAAGACTTGCTCTTCGCTGTGCAGGCTTTGGTTGCTGAGTTCGGCGGTGCGGGAGGCTACCTGAAAATCGGCGGTGCGCAGGAAGGGGTTGATTTGCCGCTCGTGGGCGAGGGATACGGGCAGGGTGGGCGTGTGCACGGCGGCGGCCAGGCTGTGGGCGATTTCGGGGTTGTGCGGCTCGATGTGTGCGGCGAAACGCAGGTTGGCGGCGGTGTATTCGTGGGCGGGGTAGAGCAGGGTGTTTTCAGGTAGCCTGTTGATGCGTTGCAGGGAGGCGAAGAGTTGGGCGGGGGTGCCGTCGAAGACGCGGCCGCAGCCGGCGGAAAAGAGGGTGTCGCCGCAGAAGAGATGGGCTTGCCCGACTGCTTGCAGCAGGTAGCTGAGGTGGGTTTGGGTGTGGCCGGGGGTGTGCCAAACTTCCACTCGGCTTTGCCAGAGCGGCCAGCGGCTGCCTTCGCCTACGGTGTGGGTGGCGTGTGGGATGTCGCGGTTGGCATAAACGCGGCAGTCGGGGAACTGGCGGATGAGCTCGGGCAGGCCGGCGGTGTGGTCGGCGTGGTGGTGGGTAATCCAGATTTGGCGCAGCGCCAGGCCGTGGGCTTTCAGGTAGCCTGCTACGGGAGCGGCGTCGCCGGGGTCGATGCAGACGGCTTCGTTGTCTTGTTGGAGCAGCCAGATGTAGTTATCGGCAAGAGCGGAAATGGGCGTGATTTTGAGCATAGTGGCAATGTTAGTAAATTGACAAAAAGGTGGCCGGTTGCTAGCCTTCACAACATTTTACACGATAAGGGAGCGGCAGATGACCGCTGTGGATTATGTAGTGAATTTGGTGTTGAGTGGGATTTTGATTGTGGGGGCGTATCAGTTTTATTTTTTCACCCAGCGCCACCCGCTGCGACCGGCACAGGTGCTGAATTCGCCACTGGATGAGAAGATTCCGTTTGTGGCTTGGTGGTCGTGGGTGTATAGCTTTTTGTATTATCCGGCAATTTTGTATTTAAACTGGCTGATGGCGGATTCGCGCCAGTTTGTGATGACGGCGTTTAGCTTTTTGATTTTGCTGTTTGTACAAATGGTGTTTTTCTGGCTGTGGCCGGTGTCCACGCCGCCGCACTGGCGCAGTGTGAACACGGGCAAAACGGCTTCGGAGAAGTTTTTGCTGTTTGTGCAGAAGTTCGACCAATCCACCAACTGCTTCCCGAGCATGCACGTTTCGGTGGCGATGCTTACGGCCATGTATGCCTACCCGAGCATGGGCGCGGTGGCGTTTGCCTTTCCGGTGTTGATCGCGCTTTCTTGTATGTTTACCAAGCAGCACTATCTGATGGATTTGCCCGCCGGTGCGTTTTTAGGCTGGCTGGTGTTTAAGCTGTATGGCTGGCTGATGTTGGGATAAATGAGAAGGCTACCTGAAAGTCCCAGGTAGCCTTTTTTACTGCGAGGGTCAGCTAGGAGGCGGCATTGTTATGCCGCTGTTTGAAGTGTCGGGCTGTTCAAGTTTTCAGGTAGCCTGAAGTCTTTGCCAAACAGTATGCATTTGGTACAGGGTGGGTTTATACTCACTCTGTTTTCAATGGATTGTACGGGCTAAGTCTCAATCTTAAGCAAAGGCGGGCAGGCAATCTGCCATTAAACAACAGGGCATGGTTTTCAGCCTGTTAGGCTGGATAGAGGCTACCTGAAAAATTGGCGCGGATATCAGCGCTCGCGGCGTACGCTTTGCCGCCAGCGGCCGTTCACGAGCCGTTTGGTGGTGATTTCGATGTAAGCGCCGTTGGCTTGTCGGCTATCCCATGTGGTGACGGCGATTTTACGCGGAGCGCGACCAGGGATAATCTGCCAGGTTTCTTCGGCGTGGAAGCAGCAGCCGTCGCGGGCAGCGGTGGTCAGGGTGTGGCGGGCGGCATCCACGCGGAACATACCCATGTAGTCGGAGGCGAGCTCGGTGAGCTCGCGGCTTTTAACGAAGCGACCGGATTGGGTCTGCACGTAGATATCGTAGCTGGGGCTGCTGTAGTAGCCACCATTGCCGTTGCGGATGGCCAGGTCGAGTTTGCCGTCGAAGTTGTAGTCACCCATTTGCACATCACTTGGCCACAATCCATTGTTGTGGAAAGAGAGTTGTTCGCTGCGGAAGCTTTGCGAGAAGCTGCCGTGGCGCAGGGTAACTTGGGCTGGGCCCATGCAAATCATGCCATCTCTGTCGCAGCTGTCGCTTTGCACTTCGGCCTGCCAGCCGGGAGGCAGTTTATTCGCATCTACCGTTAGACTGCGGGCGTGGGCGGTGAGGGGCAGAATGGCGAGCAGGAGCAGTAGGGAGGGTTTCATGGCGATCTCCAAGGGTGAGGAAAGGGTTGGGGTGTATTGTAGCAGCAAAATCAGGCGGCTGGCTTGATATAGGTGGATATTTTTCAGGTAGCCTGAATCGGCGGTTTTGGCAAAACGGGGCAAATCGGGCATGATTCGGTTTGGACGAACTGCAAACAGGAAAAGGGCAAATGGAGATTTATCTGGTGGGCGGTGCGGTGCGCGATGCCTTGTTTGGGCGGGAAGTGAAAGACCGCGATTGGGTGGTGGTGGGCGCCGATGCGCTGGCCATGCTCGCGGCGGGCTATCAGCCGGTGGGCAAGGATTTTCCGGTGTTCCTGCACCCCGAAACGCATGAGGAATACGCCCTGGCGCGTACCGAGCGCAAAACCGGGCGCGGCTATGCCGGCTTCACCTTCCATGCCGAGCCGGACGTTACCCTGGAGCAAGACCTGCAACGGCGCGACCTCACCATCAACGCCATGGCGCAGGATGCGGCCGGGCAGATTATCGACCCCTTCGGCGGGCAGGCCGATTTGGCCGCGGGCATATTGCGCCACGTTTCCCCCGCCTTTGCCGAAGACCCGGTGCGGATTTTGCGCACCGCGCGGTTTGCCGCCTGCTACGGTTTTCAGGTAGCCCCCGAAACCCTGCGCCTGATGGTGGATATGGTGCAAAACGGCGAAGCCGATGCGCTGGTGGCCGAGCGCGTGTGGCAGGAGTTTGCGCGCGGGCTGATGGAAGCGCGGCCGGTGCGCATGATTGACGTGCTGCGCCAATGCGGCGCGCTCGCCGTGCTGCTGCCCGAAGTGGAAGCCCTGTTCGGCGTGCCGCAGCGCGCAGACTACCACCCCGAAATCGACTGCGGCATCCACACCCTGCTCACCCTGCAAAGCGCTGCTGATGCCGGATTGAGCCTGCCCGAACGCTACGCCGCGCTGCTGCACGATTTGGGCAAAGCCGCCACCGCGCCCGAAATCCTGCCCGCACACCACGGCCACGAAGAAGCCGGCGTGCCGCTGGTGCAGGCGGTTAATCAGCGCTGGAAAGTGCCCAAAGCCTGCGCCGACTTGGCCGTGCAAGTGTGCCGCTGGCACGGGCAGCTGCATAAAGCGGCCGAATTGCGCCCGCAAACCGCCGCCAAAATTTTGCAGCAAACCGATGCCTACCGCCGCCCCGAACGCTTCGCCGCCATGCTCAACGTATGCCGCGCCGACGCGCAAGGCCGCCTCGGCTTCGAACACGCCGCCTACCCGCAGCGCGAACACTGGCTCGCCCTGCTCGCCGCCGCGCAGCAAACCGACACCGCCGCCATCGCCGCCGCCCACACCGAGCAACCGCAACGCATCGCCGAAGCCATCGCCACCGACAGGCTAGCGCGGATTAAACCCTTGCAGGAAGCGTATCGGCGGGAGCAGGAGAGGGCTACCTGAAAAATGACACCGCCGCGTCGCCGATGCCGGCAGCATCCTGCCGTCAAAGAAGTGAAAACCAGGCAGGAACGGCGGGATACTCAATATTGCTGAAGTTTATTTTTTCAGGTAGCCTCCAGCAGGGATGAGGCTACCTGAAAAAGTATGGCCGAAATATTTCCTTTCCATCATGTTAGTTCGTTGCCCAGTAGGAAGGAATGTGCTTTGGCTATATTGCCCACCCTTTGAGGCAGAGTGCTCATGCGCCGAATTTTGAACCGGCTATTAAGCCGTGCTTATTTGCTAAAAGGCAGCGGTTGCGGCTGTACATCGGGCATCGGCGCGATAGGGCTGAATTGCAGGCCGGTTTGCACGGGGGCGAATCGGGCACGGTCGCTTTCTTTGGGCAGGTAGAGGTCGCCTTTGTAGCCGCAGGAGCTCAGGAGCAGTGCAGCGGCGAGGGCGGGGAATAAGGTTCGCATCATCATCAACTCGAAATTGCCTGAAACAGGCGGCTGTGGCAAGATGGGCCATCTTAAACAAAAATGCCACCATACACAAACCATCATGACCGAGACCGAATTTTTGCGCTATTCCGACCAATTGTTTGCCTACATCGAAGACCAGCTCGACCAGTGCGGCGCCGATTTCGACTGCGAACACAACGGCAATGTGCTCACCATCGAGGCCGATAACGGCACGCAGATTATCGTAAACCGCCACACGCCGAACCAAGAGCTGTGGATTGCCGCCAAAAGCGGCGGCTACCACTTCGCCCTGCGCGACGGCGAATGGCGCTCCACCCGCGACGGCAGCGGTTTTTTCGCCATGCTGAACGAAGTGCTGGGCGAGGCGGCGGGCGAAACGGTGGAGATTGAGCCGCTGTAGTTTGATCCGGATGCTTGGTAAAGGCTACCTGAAAATCGATTGTAGATTTTCAGGTAGCCTTTATCCATTAAGGCCGCCGCTTGATTTTATGCAATATCATGCCGATAACGAAGGTGCAGAGCAGCAGGCCGAAGGCTGCGGGCAGGATAACGGCGTAGCCCGCCGCCCGGCCGTAACGGATGCTCCACAGGATTTTGCCTGCGGCAGCTGCGGCTAGGCAGAACAGCCCGAGGCGTGGTTTGCGCTGCCAGAAGGCGGTGGCAATCAGCGTCAGGCTCAGGGCAACCATGCCCGATGCCAAGACTTTGGCCGTATTCCAGCCGCCGAGCAGGAAGTTTTGCTCCATGGCCAAAAACTGCTGGATGCGTTCGTTTGGATAGTCGGGTGGGGGAAACCAAAACATACTGCTGAGCAGCAGC
This sequence comes from Eikenella exigua, assembly GCF_008805035.1. Lineage (NCBI taxonomy): Bacteria > Pseudomonadati > Pseudomonadota > Betaproteobacteria > Neisseriales > Neisseriaceae > Eikenella > Eikenella exigua. The sequence goes on from NZ_CP038018.1 coordinate 310,761, forward strand.
AACAAAGTAGCCCAAATACCGGCGTGGCTGCGGCGGTAGGCTGCGAGGCAGAAGGGGATGAGGAACAGCGGGCGGATGTACCAGCTCAGGGGGTTATGATGCCGGGCGAATGCCCAATAGAAAAAACGGCTGTCGGCAAAAAAAGCGGTAATCAGGGCGGCGCTGAGCAGGGCGAATAGGATGGCGGCTGCGCGATCGATGGCGGATCGGTTCATAAGGGCGGATATAAAAGGCTACCTGAAAACGGTTTGGATGTTTTCAGGTAGCCTTTGCTTTAGCGGTGTTTGATTGTCCAGCAGCGGTGGATTTTGCGGTTGCGGAAGTCTTCGGGCACGGATTGGCGGCTGATTTCGGCTACGGCATGGCGTTCGGCCACGGCGGGTTCGAGCTCGAAGCTGCGCAGGTTGTTGGAAAAATAAAGCGTGCCGCCGGGTTCGAGCAGCTGCATGGCTTCGCGGATGAGGCGGGGATGGTCGCGCTGGATGTCGAGGATGTCGAGCATTTTTTTGCTGTTGGAAAAGCTGGGCGGGTCCATCACGATGAGGTCGAAGCGTTTGCCTTCGGCGGCGGCGGTTTGCAGGTATTGGAATACGTCGGCGCGGATGATGCGGTGCTGCTCGGGGTTGATGCGGTTGAGCTCGAAGTTGCGCCGCGCCCAATCGAGATAGGTGTTGGACAAATCGACGGTTTCGCTGCTAACAGCGCCGTCGGTGGCGGCATATACGCTGAAGCTGCCGGTGTAGGAGAAGAGGTTGAGGAAGCGTTTGCCTTGGGCTTCGCTGCCGACGAGGGCGCGGGTGTTGCGATGGTCGAGAAAGAGGCCGGTGTCGAGGTATTTGTCGAGGTTTACCCAGAAGGCGCGGCCGTTTTCGTGCACGATAAAATCTTCGCCGCTGCGGCCGGTTTTTTCGTATTGGCTGCTGCCGCGCTGGCGGCTGCGCTGTTTGAGGTGGATGTGTTCGGCGGGAAAGCCGGTGATGAATTGCACGGCTTCCACCACTTCGGCCAGCCAGGCTTCGTATTCGGCATGCTGCATGATCCAGCCGGTGTCGTATTCCTGCAGGTGGACGTGGTTGCCGTAGATGTCGATGGCGAAGGGGTATTGCGGGATGTCGCGGTCGTAGAGCCGCCAGGCTTCGATATTTTGCCGGCGCGCCCATTTGATGAGGTGTTTGGCGTTTTTGCCCAGCCGGTTGGCAAAGGCGGTGATTTCGCTCATGTGAGGCTACCTGAAAAGTGGAAAAAGGAGTGCGGCTATTTTACGGTTAATTGCCCCGTCGCTCCAAACGGGCAACTGTGGCTTTCAGGTAGCCTTTTCGGTAGATAGGTGTAAATCCAAAGATTTTGCTTGACCGATTCCAAGCAAACGCCTAAGATGCCGCCTCTTTTTTGTTCGAAGCCATCGTCTTCAGCCCCCGCAGTTTTACAGCTGCGTCTGTTTGCCGCATTTTGCGTGCAATCCTTCTCTGCTTCGCAGGTTGTCGCCGATGCCACTCCAAGCGCTTTGCTTGCGACAATCTTTTGCGTAACATCCAGCGGTTGCCCTCACTTTCTTTGCTGCATGAGCCCGTTTTGCCGTACTGCCTGTACTGTTTGCGGCCTGCCCTAGTATGGAAAGCGAAGGAATCCCGCTTCTTTCTGTTAGCGCATCCTTTTGCTTCGCGGCTGCCCGTTTTGTGCGGGCGGAAAGTATTGTTGTCCTTTTTGGAAACACATGACCATCCAATTCAGCGACCTGCTGCACGATAAAAACCTGCTCGCCGCCCTGCGTTCTGCCGGCTACATCGAGCCCACCCCCATCCAAACCCAAGCCCTGCCCGCCGCCATCGATGGCCGCGATATCATGGCTTCGGCACAAACCGGCTCCGGTAAAACTGCCGCTTTCCTGCTGCCCAGCCTGCAACGCATCACCCGCCGCAGCGACAAATCCGGCAAAGGCCCGCGCATCCTCGTGCTCACGCCCACGCGCGAGCTGGCGGCGCAGGTGGAAAAAAACGCCAAAATCTACGCCCAAAATATGAAATGGCTGCGCACCGTCACCCTGGTGGGCGGCTCGTCTTTCGGTTTTCAAATCAAGGCGCTGGCCAAGCCAATTGATTTGGTGGTGGCCACGCCAGGCCGCCTGATGGACCACATGCGCAGCGGCCGCATCGATTTCGACCGCCTCGAAGTGCTGGTGCTCGACGAAGCCGACCGCATGCTGGATATGGGCTTTATCGACGACATCGAAACCATCGTGGCCGCTACGCCCGAAAGCCGCCAAACCCTGCTCTTTTCCGCCACTTGGGACGGCGCCGTGGGCAAGCTCGCCCGCCGGCTCACTAAAAATCCCGAAGTGATTGAAATCGAACGCGAAGACAACCAAGGCAAAATCGACGAGCAGCTCTTTTACTGCGACGATAAAAACCACAAAAACCGCCTGCTCGACCATATTTTGCGCGATGCCAATATCGACCAGTGCATCATCTTCACCAGCACCAAAGCCATGAGCGAACAGCTGGCCGACGAACTCTACGAAAAAGGCTTCGCCGCCAACTGTCTGCACGGCGATATGCCGCAAAACTGGCGCAACCGTACGCTGATGGATTTGCGCAAAGGCCGGATTAAAGTGCTGGTGGCTACCGATGTGGCTGCGCGCGGCATCGACGTGCCCAGCATCACCCACGTGATCAACTACGACCTGCCCAAACAGGCCGAAGACTACGTGCACCGCATCGGCCGCACCGGCCGCGCCGGCCGCCACGGCCTCGCCCTCACTTTTGCCGAAGTGAACGAATACGTGGCGGTGCACAAAATCGAAAAATACCTCGGCCGCAAGTTGCCTGAATTCACCATCGAAGGCATGGAACCCACCCGCAAGCGCAGCAAAGCCCCTCGCAAACCCAAAGGCGGCGGTTGGAAACAAAAAGGCGGCCGCAAGCCCAACGCCAGTGGCAAACCATTCGGAGGCCGTCCCGCTGGCAACCCGCGTAGCAAAGCCCGCAAACCGGCCGCCCAAGGCCGCCGCGCCTGATATGGCTGAACAATTTCCCCCTGCTGGGCGAACCGACGCAGTAGGGGGAAGTAAGCGTTTTAGTTATGGCCGGTTTGTAGAAGCTGGCTGTAAATAATAAAGGCTACCTGAAACTTGAGAAGCGGCATGAAAGATAGCCGTATGGTTTCAGGTAGCCCTTAGTTTGGCTTGAGCGATTTGCTTGGCTTGTTTGTTCGGCTTACAGTAAGATGATTAGCTGTTTGGGTGTGGCGAGAACGCTTCTCTGTGTATGAACACTGTGTCGGGGAGCTGCCTCAAGCCAAACCCAAAAATGCCGCTTTCCGAGCAGCCTGTAAAACAGCCAATCTACGGCACATTGTGCCGTAAACGTAAACCGCGGCTAAAACATCTCATTTCACGGGATGGTCTGATTTCTATTTTGAACGACGATACCGTTTGGGCTACCTGAAAAACAGATGGCGTTGCTGATGTTTGCTTTACAGTAGCCCTATTGTTTTAATTTTGTTTAGGCCTCGTTTTCAGGTAGCCTATTCCATCATTTTCCCCAACCCTGCCGCTTCGTGCTGCAGAAGAACCGTTGATAAATATCACGGATTAGGAGTGTAACTATATGAAAAACCAACGCGATTCCAATAAACGCAATCCGCGCCGCGCCGATGAAAAAGCTTCAGCTAGCCCTAAGCGCCAGCAGCGGCCTGAAATGGAGAAAGCACCAAAAACCCGCGTGGCACGGGCAAAAAAGCTTGCGGTGCGCCCGGGCAACCAAAAAGTGCAGAGCCAAGTGCGCCGTTTGCAGGAGCAGCGTTCCGATTTGAGCGGCATCGAGCCGGTGCGCCTGCAAAAGGCGCTGGCCGCTTCGGGCGTAGGTTCGCGCCGCGAGATGGAGGAGTGGATTCAAAACGGTTGGGTAACGGTGAACGGCAAGGTGGCGCAGCTGGGCGATAAGGTGCAGCCGGAAGACCAGGTGTTGGTGAAAGGCAGCGTCATTAAGTTGAAATGGCCAGATAGGCTGCCGCGTATCATATTGTATTACAAGCAGGAAGGTGAGATTGTGTCGCGCGACGACCCGCAAGGGCGCGTGAGCATTTTCGACCGCCTGCCGCAGGCGGCGAGCAGCCGTTGGGTGGCCATCGGCCGCTTGGACATCAATACCAGCGGCCTGCTGATTCTCACCACTTCCGGCGAGCTGGCCAACCGTTTTGCCCACCCGAGCTTTGAGGTGGAACGTGAATACGCAGTGCGCGTGTTGGGCGAGCTGGGCATGGATGAGATGCGCCTGCTTGCGAGCGAGGGCGTGATGCTGGAAGACGGCCTGGCGCGGGTGGAACGCATTCACAGCCAGGGCGGGGAAGGCGCGAACAAATGGTATAATGTGGTGCTCAAAGAGGGGCGCAACCGCGAAGTGCGCCGCATTTTCGAGCATTTCGGCCTTACCGTGAGCCGCCTGGTGCGCACTGGGTTTGGGCCGATTGGTTTGCCCAACCGATTGAAACGCGGGCAGTTTTATGAGCTGAACGCGGCGGAAGTGGCCTCGGTGATGAAATGGGCGGATTTGCCGCTGCCGGACAGCCGCCGCCGGCATGGCTGATGGCATGCTGCCAATTAAAGGCTACCTGAAAAATTAAATAGCCGCTTTCCCATTGTTCTTTAACGAGTTATGAAGCAGCCCAACCGTATCGATTCCCAGCCGGCGTTTTTGTTGTCGGCTACGCCGTGGCGCGAAACCAGCCTGCTGGCGGAGCTGTTTAGCCGCGATTACGGGCGGGTGGCGGTGGTGGCGCGCAGCGCGCGCAAACGGCAGAGTGAATTACGCGGCGTATTGGTGCCGTTCGTGCCGGTTCAGGTAGCCTGGTATGGCAAGGAAGAACTGAAAACGCTACATCGCGCCGAATGGCTGGGCGGCTGGCCGCAGCCGCAGGGCAGGGCGCTGCTGAGCGGGCTGTATGTGAATGAGTTGGTGCAGAAACTCACTGCCCGAGAAGACCCGCAGCCCGCGTTGTATGCAACCTTGCGAGAGGTGATGCGTACTTTGTGCACCGAGCCGAATCATGCTGCCGTGCTGCGCCGTTTTGAGTGGACCTTGCTCACGTTGGCGGGCTACGCCCCGGATTTGCAGAAAGACAGCGCAGGTTGTCCGGTGGGAGCAGACCGGCAATACTGGCTGCGGCCGGAACATGCGGTGCTGCCGTTGGAGCAGCGGCATAGCCTGACGCCGGTAGAAGTGCAGCCAGGGGTGGTGGTGGATGGCGATGTGTTGATTCAGCTGCAAAACGGCGAATTTACTGATGCCGCCGCTTTGCAGCAGGCCCGCCGGATTACGCGCCTGCTGCTGGATTTTCGCCTGTCGGAAGGGATTAAATCGCGGCAGGTGTTGCAGCAGATACAGGCTTTCAGGTAGCCTTTGTATCTGAATAAGCGGTTAATCGAGCGCCAATTTTTCGTTCCCTGCTTGCAAGTATAGGAAATTATGGCGCTTAAGTGATGATTTGTATGGTTGCGGTGTTGACCGTACCTTGGAAAAGCTTTGTGGTAATGGCATGCTGGTTGCTAGATATAGCTACAGCGTGAGTCATAAAGCTAAATTGCCAAATTCGATACCCGAAAGGAAAGAATATGCTGTTGGGCGTTAATATCGACCACGTTGCCACTTTGCGTAATGCACGCGGTACGCGCTATCCCAGCCCGTCGGAGGCAGCTTTGGTTGCCGAAACTCATGGCGCGGATTTGATTACCCTGCATTTGCGTGAAGATCGCCGCCATATCAAAGATGCAGACGTATTTGCCATCAAACAGGCAATCCGCACCCGTATGAATTTGGAAATGGCGCTGACGGCAGAAATGCTGGATAACGCTTTGCAGGTGCAGCCGGAAGATGTGTGCATCGTGCCAGAGAAACGGCAGGAAGTAACCACTGAAGGCGGCTTGGATGTGTTGGCGCAACAGCAGACAGTAGCGGAGTTTACGCAGCAATTAAATGCTGCCGGCATCCGCGTTTCGTTGTTTATCGATGCAGATGAGCAGCAAATCAAGGCTGCTCGTGATGTTGGCGCGCAAGCCATTGAACTGCATACCGGCGCATATGCCGATGCAACTTCGCATACCGCTCGACAAAGCGAGTTGTTGCGCTTGGAAGAGGCAGCCTATTTTGCTTCTGAACTGGGTTTGGTGGTCAATGCCGGGCATGGTTTGACGATTCACAACGTAGCGCCGGTAGCACGGATTTTGCCGATTCGTGAGCTGAATATTGGCCATGCGCTCATTGCGCAAGCTGTGTTTTTGGGCTTACCGGAGGCGATACGCCAAATGAAGGATGAAATTTATCGGGCGCGGAGTCAGCCGGATTAGAGGTAAGAGAAATTATAATTATGAGTTGGGATACGATTCAGAATGAAGAATAATAAGAAAAATGGAGTTTTATTGCGATGAATAAATCAAACGTAAGTGGGTTTACTTTAGTTGAGCTGATGATCATTATTGCATTGATTGCTATTTTGGTTACTCTATCATATCCAAGTTATGAGGCTTTCATGCGAAGGGTTCATATGGAGGAGGCCAAGGCAAGTATCATGGTAAAGGCTAGGGATATGGAGCGCTTATATGCCAGTAAAAGGACCTTTACCGATTCAAGTAGCCCAGCGACAGATCCGGTTGATACGGAGTACTTTACTATTGATTTCGCACCAGGTAGTCCCAAGGCAGATAGCTACGAAATTATTGCAAAACCGAAAAATCCTCGTGAAACGCAAGCTCTTTACTACAATAGCATAGGTATTCTCAGTCGTTGCAATGCCTCTACAATGCAGGACTGCGAGCAATACTAATAGTAACAGGATATTTCATTTTTTTCTAAAGCCGTTTATACTGCGTGTCCTAATAATTATCTAAAGGAGTAGCAATATGAACGGTTTATCTGTTTTCACCAAACGCGGTTTCACACTGATGGAGCTGATGATCATTATTGCCATAGTGGCGATTTTGGCAGCCATTGCGTATCCTTCATACCAATCGTTTGTGCGAAAATCCCGTTTGGAAGAGGCGAATGCTGCTTTGTTGGAAAATAGTCGGGCGATGGAGCGTTTCTATACGAGAAACCGCACTTTTAAAGCCACTTCCACTACTTGGCCGGTGTTGGCGGTTAGTCAAACGCAGCATTTCTGTATTAAATTCCAAGGTAATGCACGTGGGGTGTTGGGAGACAAATATACAATTAAAGCCGTGGCCTTTGATGTAAATAAAGAGCCACGGGTTTTGTTGATAAACCAAGATCAAACCGTGCGGATTTGCCAAAGAAGTCGTAGCCGTTGCGATAATAAAGAGGTATTTTCTGGAGGTAATAATATCGACCAAGAATGCGAATTACTGCATTAGTTTCCTTTTATTTAAATTCAAATTTTGATGAGTATTGTAATCTTACTTGCAACAAAAAATCCAAAATGCCGATTATGCTCGCATGATTCAAAACAATACCGCCCCATTTAGCCCAGGAGAAACCGAACTGCTGGCTGAAATCTTGAGTGGTACGAATTTGATATGGTGTATATGGTGCAGCAGCAGGCGGTGATGCAGCAGTCCCGTTTCGATCCGGATGCTTTCCACCAAGATTTGACGATAAAGACGTAACCGGCATTTGCCCGCATTGCATCAACCCGCCCATGCCGCCGTTGCGTGATTATCTGGTGTGGCGGCAAACGCTGGCTAAACAGGCTACCTGAACATTTCAGGTAGCCTGCTTCCCTGTATAATCAAGCAATAACTTTATTTGGAAATACCCATGCGCATTATTTCTGCCAACGTAAACGGCATCCGTTCTGCCTATAAAAAAGGCTTCCACCAATACCTTGCCGCGAGCGGCGCCGATATAGTTTGCGTGCAGGAGCTCAAGGCTCAAGAAGCCGATTTAGATGACAGCATGAAAGCCCCGCACGGTATGCACGGCGTTTGGCATTGTGCTGAAAAGCGCGGCTATTCCGGCGTGGCGCTGTATAGCAAACGTGAGCCAGACCGCGTGCAAACCGGCATGGGCATTGCCGAATTCGATGCCGAAGGCCGCTTCGTGCAGGCTGATTTTGGCAATTTGTCGGTGATTTCGCTCTACCTGCCGTCCGGCAGCAGTTCGGAAGAACGCCAGCAGGTGAAGTTCCGCTTCTTAGAAGCCTTCTATCCGATGCTGCGCGAGCTGCAAATCCAAGGCCGCGACATCGTGATCTGTGGCGATTGGAATATTGCGCACCAAAACATCGACTTAAAAAATTGGAAAGGCAATCTGAAAAACTCCGGCTTCTTGCCTGAAGAGCGCGAGTGGATCGGCAAAGTGATTGCCGAACTCGGCTGGGTGGATATTTGGCGCACGCTCTATCCCGAAACGCCCGGCTACACCTGGTGGAGCCAGCGCGGCCAGGCCTATGCCAAAGACGTGGGCTGGCGTATCGACTACCAAATGGCCACGCCCGCTCTGGCCGAGCGCGCCCGCTCCGCCCATGTTTATAAGCAGGAGAAATTCTCCGATCACGCCCCGCTGGTAGTGGATTACGATTATCCGCTGTAGCGGATGCCAGTGTTCAGGTTTTTCAGAAATCCGACACTTCAGAAAATCTGTTTCAGGTAGCCTGTATCTTGCCCGGCAGGCTACCTGAAAAGCCGATTACCTCCATTAAATATTTGATAGTTTTAAACGGTACGTTTTCAGCTAGCCTGTAACTATTGTTGCAAAGGCTACCTGAAACCGCGAAAACCAACCCAAGGAAATACCATGTATTTTGTAGACCGCAGCGCCGTGGTGGTGAAGCCCACCGAAGCTTTCCTCGCCTGGCTCAAAAGCACTGGCGACGACCTGCCCGACCTCACCCTTGCCCAAATCCGCAGCAATTGCAGCGTATATTTGTTGGCGCAGGCCGATACGCCCGAAGAGAGCGCCGGCCTGTTCGGCGAACGCTGGCGCGAGGTGTTCAGCGGTGAGATTGCTTCGTGGGAAGTGCCGCAGGAGCAATGGCCGGAGCTCACGCCCGAGCTGTTTACCCGCTTTTTCGATCTCGAATTCCACGACATGGTGCTAGACACGGATGACGATGACATCCGCGTCAGCCCCGTGGTGGACAACATGATGTAGCCGCCATGCAGCCTTTTCAGGTAGCCTTTCGGCCTTCGCGGCTGCAACACGTGCTGCAGTTGGCTGCATGGGTGTGGCTGGCCGTTATCTGGCTGCTGTATTTCGCTGGTTGGCTGCGCCTGATCGGCCTCGCGCTCACCGCCTTTGCCGCTTGGTATGCCCTGCGCCGGCTGTTGCCAATCGGCAGCCTCACAGTGGGCAGCGGCGGCGAGGCCGTGCTGTTTTTGCAGTCGCAGCAAATCGCCGTGGCGGCCACCCTGCGCGGCGGCGTGGTGCTGCCGTGGCTGCAACTCTTGCACTGGCAAACCGATGGCGGCCGGCAGATTTACCAGGCTGTGTGGCCGGATTCCGCTGATGCCGAAGGATTGCGCCGCCTGCGTGTGTGGGCGCGTTGGGGGCAGGCGCGGAAGAAACGGAGCAAGCCGGTGGATATGCAGGATTTCCGCTAAAAAACGGCTGCGCCAACGCGGCATACTTTATTGGCTTTTTCATTGCACACAGGACTCAACCCCATGACCAATCCCAACCACCTTATCCTGCCCAGCTGCTTGGGTTTTGCCGAAACGCTGGCCGTGTTGAAACAGGCTTTTGCCGCCAAGCAGATTACCCTGTTTGCCGAAATCCCGCATTCCGCACTGGCCGCCGAACACGGCCTGCCGCTGGCGCCCGCCAGCCTGCTGATTGTCGGCCACCCGGCCAAAGGCACGCCGCTGATGCAGGCCGATTTGCTGCTGGCCGCCGAGCTGCCGCTGAAAGTGTTGGTGTACGAGCAAAACGGCCGCGTGCAGGTGCTGTACCGCCGCGTGTTGCCGTTGGTGGCGGGGCGCGGTTTGGATGCGGCCGAAACTGCCGCCGGGCAAATCGATGCTGCCACGGGCGCACTGATTGCCGCCGCGCTGGAGAGTGTGTCGGGCTGAATTTTGCTGCGGTATAATGCGGCGGCAAAAGGCTACCTGAAAAGGTTTAACCGTTTTCAGGTAGCCTTCGTCAGTTAAAGCAGGCTACCTGAAAACGCCGCTCAAAATCCGGCCAGCAAGCGCTTGGCACAATAATGCCGACCGACACTATTATTTTCAGCTAACCTTCGCCAAGCTGCCCGTATCGGCGTATATAGGCTACCTGAAAACCCGTTTGGCATTTTCAGGTAGCCCTCAAACAAGGTTGAACAAATGAAAACACTCTCCCAATGGCTCGCCCACCTCGAAACTGCCTACACCGGCGGCACCGCCCACAGCCACGGCAGCATTGATTTGGGCTTGGAGCGCGTGCGTGCGGTGAAAGAGCGGATGGGTTTGCAGCCGCAATGCCCCGTAATCGTGGTGGCCGGCACCAACGGCAAAGGCTCGGTGTGTGCCTTTTTGGAAAGCATCTACCGCGCCGCCGGGTTCAAAACCGGCATGCTCACCAGCCCGCACATCCTGCGCTACAACGAGCGCATCTGCGTGAACGGCCAGCCCGCTGCCGACGAAACTATTGCCGCCTCTTTCGAGCGCATCGAAGCCGCACGCGGCGATACCGCACTCACTTATTTCGAGTTCAACACCTTGGCCGCCGTGGATATTTTCCAGCGCGCTGAAACCGATGTGATGATTCTGGAAGTCGGGCTCGGCGGCCGGCTAGACGCGGTGAATATTTTTGACGGCGACGTAGCGGTGGTAACGTCGGTGGATTTGGATCACCAAGCCTTTTTGGGCGATACGGTGGAGCAGGTGGCCTTTGAAAAGGCGGGCGTATTCCGCGCTAGCAAACCCGCCATCTGCGCCCAAAACCCGCCGCCTGAATCGCTGCGCCGCCATGCCGAAGCCATCGGCGCCGACCTCTTGCTGGCCGGGCGCGATTTCGGCTTCAGCAAGCTGGAGCAGCAGCAATGGTCGTTTCACTTTCATCCCGAACGCAGCCGCCTGTTTTCAGGTAGCCGCAATCGTAACGCGCTGCCTTTTCCCGCCCTGCGCGGCGGCTATCAGCTGGGCAATGCCGCCTGCGCGCTGGCCGTGCTCGAATGCCTGAATGCACGGCTGCCGGTGGATATCGGTGCGATCAAACGCGGGCTGTTGCTGGTGAGCCACCCCGGCCGTTTTCAGGTGTTGCCCGGCCGCCCGCTCACTATTTTGGATGTCGGCCACAACCCGCACGCCGCCCGCGCATTGCGTCGCAGCCTGATGGCGCTGCCGTTTGCCGAAAAGCGGCTGGCGGTGTTTAGCATGTTGGCCGATAAAGATATCGACACAGTGGTTTCCCTGCTGCAAGACCAGTTCGACGAATGGCTGGTTGCCCCGCTGCCGCTGCCGCGCGGCCTTTCGGCGGAAGCATTGCGGCAGCATCTGGAAGCGGCTGGTGCGGCCAATGTTCGCCTGTTTGCCAGCGTGGGCGAGGCCTATCGCGCTGCCTTATCGGAGGCGGGGGAAAATGATAGAATTGTCGTATTTGGTTCGTTTCACACGGTGGCCGAAGTGATGGGCGCACCGCAACAGGAATAAGGAATTATGCCACCCCAATCCAACCCGAATTGGCGCCATCTGGAAGAATACGAGCAGATTAAGCGCAAAAACCGCCGCCGCTTGGTGGGCGCGCTGCTGCTCACCACGGTGGTGGCGCTGCTGCTGGCCAAAGTGATGGGCAGCAGCCAAAATACTGCCGCACCGGGCGAAATCACCGTGAGCGGCGGCAGCGAAACTGCGGCTTCCATGGTGGTGAAAACCCAGCCGTTGCCCGAGCCGGTGGCCGAAGTGCCGACCGGTGCTGATACTTCGGTGGAAATGCAGCCGCAGCCTGTGTCGGCACCGGTTGTTGAGCCGGAAGCAGTGGTTGTGGAGCCTGCTCCGCCTGCGCCGCAGCCCGTGCAGCCGGCCAAGCCGGTGGAGGCACGCACCACGGTGCTGCCCAACCCGCTGGCCAACTCTAGCAACACGGCCAATCCGCAGCCGAGCCGCCCGGTTGCACCGCCGGTGCGGGCTGAAAGCAAGCCTGCGCCGCAGCCGCGTGTAGAAGCCAAGCCAGTACCTGCCGAGCCGCGCGCGCAACAGGCAGAAAACAATAAACCGGCGGCTCAGCCGCAGGCTAAGCCTGCCGTGTCGGAAACCCCGCGCCGCGCCGAGGGTGTGAAACCGCAAACGCCGGCCGCGCAGCCGAATGAGCGCCGTGCCGAAAGCAAACCGGTCGAGCCGAAGCCGACCGAACAGAAACCAGCCGAGAGCCGCCGCCCAGCCGAACGCCGGCAGGAACGTAAGCCAAACGGCAACCGCCTCTCGCCGGAAGATATTTTGAATAACCGCGCTGCCAACCATGTGGCCGGCAACGGCAAAGCTGCCGACAATCAATCTGCCCAGACGGAGCGGCGCATGGTGATTCAGGTGGGTGCTTACACCACCGAAGAGCAGGCACGCGCCGTGCAAAAACGGCTGGCCGATGCGGGCGTGAGCGCCTATGTGGCGCCGCCGGCCAACAAAGGTGGCAACGCGCTCTACCGAGTACGCACCGGCTCATATCCCAACCGCCAGGCCGCCGGCCAAGCAATGGGCAAAATTAAATCGCAGGGGCTGGATGGCATCCTGCTGGAGCGCTGATGACTCTGTTTGACTATCTCGCGCTGCTGGTGATTGCGGCGTTTACCTTGATTTCGCTGTTTCGCGGCGTGGTGGCCGAATTGGTGGGCTTGGTTTCTTGGCTGGGCTCGCTGCTGGCGGCCAAGCTGCTTGCTCCATCAGTGGGCGACTGGCTTTCAGGTAGCCTTAAGCCGCATGCACTGGCGGTGGTAGCAGCGTTTATCGGTGTATTTCTGCTGGCGCGTCTACTGTTCCGACTACTGCAAACCTTGCTCACTTCGTCTGCCGGCGCGGCCGGGCTGGGTGGGGCAAACCGCTTGCTCGGTGGCGTGTTCGGCGCGGTGAAGGGGGTGCTGGCGGTCACGCTGGCGGTGCTGGCCTGCGCGTTTACCGATTTGCCAAAGAGCGAGGAATGGCAGTATTCGCAAACCGCATTTGTTTTCGAGGGCTTGGCTCAATTGGCCGTGCCGTATCTGCCGCCGTTTATGGCGGATCGTGTCGACTACCGGCAAGAGCCGGGGGAGTGAGTTTATGTGTGGCGTGTTGGGCATGGTGGCCTTTGAGCCGGTAAATCAGTTGCTGTATGACGGCTTACAGGTGTTGCAGCACCGTGGGCAGGATGCTGCCGGTATCGTAACCGCCGAGGGCGAGATGCTCCATATGCACAAAGACACCGGCATGGTGCGCGACGTGTTCCGCACACGCGATATGCGCAACCTAGTGGGCAACGCCGGCATCGCCCATGTGCGTTATCCCACCGCCGGCAATGCCGCCAGCAGCGCTGAAGCGCAGCCCTTTTATGTGAATTCGCCCTTCGGCATCGTGCTGGCACACAACGGCAATCTCACCAATACCGAAGAACTCAATGCCAATCTGTGCCGCCGCTACCTGCGCCACATCAACACCGGCTCAGATTCCGAAGTGTTGCTCAACGTATTGGCCAGCGAACTGCAGCACGTGATCGGCAGCCACAGCAAGCTGGAAGTGGCCGATGTGTTTGATGCTGTGGCTGCGCTCAACCGCCAAGTGCGCGGCGCATACGGCGTGGTGTCGCTGATTTCCGGCTACGGCATGCTCGCCTTCCGCGACCCGCACGGCATCCGCCCGCTGGTGTTGGGCAAGCACACCGACGAAGTGGGGCGCACTGCCTATATAGTGTCTTCCGAATCTATCGTTTTCCCCAACCTGGGCTACGAATTGGTGCGCGATATTGCGCCAGGCGAAGCTGTGTTTATCGGTTTTAATGGTGAGTTTCACAGCCGCCAATGTGCCGAAGCGTCGCGCCTCTTGCCCTGCCTGTTTGAATACGTTTATTTTGCTCGCCCCGATTCCGTGATGAATGGTGTGTCGGTGTACCAAGCGCGGCTCGATATGGGTGTAACCCTGGCCGAAAAAGTGAAACGTAGCCTGCCAGTAGGAGAAATCGACGTGGTAATGCCCATCCCGGATACCAGCCGCCCTAGTGCCTTGCAGCTGGCCATGCACCTGGGCAAGCCCTACCGCGAAGGCCTTATTAAAAACCGCTACATCGGCCGCACCTTCATTATGCCCGGCCAAGCCACGCGCAAAAAATCCGTGCGCCAGAAGCTCAATCCCATCGACAGCGAAGTTGCTGGCAAATCTGTGCTGCTGGTAGACGACTCCATCGTGCGCGGCACTACCAGCCGCGAGATTGTGGAAATGGTGCGCGCCGCCGGAGCACGGAAAGTGTATTTTGCCTCTGCCGCTCCCGAAGTGCGCTACCCCAATGTATATGGCATCGATATGCACACTCGCAACGAGCTGATTGCCAGTGGCCGCAACATCGAACAAATCGCCATCGAAATCTCCGCCGACGGCGTAGTGTTCCAAGATTTGGGCGACTTGGAGAACGTGGTGCGAGCACTCAATCCTGCCATCGAAGGTTTCGACAGCTCCTGCTTCAACGGCTGCTACGTGACCGGTGACATCGACGAAGGCTACCTGAAACACCTTGAACGTAAAAAAGACAGCAACACGGTCCCTGCCGGCCAGATGGAACACAGCATCCGTGTAGATTCGCTACGGGAATAATAAATGGCGGAAGCCGGCTTTCGAGGCCGGCTTCTTTGGTTTGGTGGAGGAGGGTGGTTTCAGGTAGCCCTGAAAACCGGATAATGTGCCTTTTATAGTGAATTAAAATAAGAATGCTACTGCGTTGGCTTGCCTAGCTGTATTACGCATATTGTCTGCGGCTCGCCGCCTTGTCCCATTTTTATTTTAATTCACTACCACGCAGCAATTCAGACTTAGTTACGAAAACACTGATCCACTTCGTTGAAACCCCGTTTTCAGGTAGCCTTTCCCTCAAGAGACCAAGTGATGAGTAACAAAAAACGTATCTGCCAAGAGCAGCAAACCTTCGATCAGCTCTACCAGCCGCAGGAGCAGGAAATCCTGGTGCTTACTGATAGCAGTAGCGGTGGTGGTGCGGGCAAGGGTGGGCGCGATGTGTTGTGGACGGCCAGCCGCCATTGTGCCGCCTATATCGATGCCGACGGCCAATGCCACCGCCAAACCGTGCGGCTCGAATGGCTGGTGGAAAGTACCGCCCCCGAACACTACCGCTTTTCCCTGCGCCCCAACTGCATCTACCGCCTGCGCGTGCGGCCGCAGCGTGAAGACCGAAACTTTTCCCTGCCCTGCTTTATGCTGCTGGAAATCCTGGAAGAAAACCCGGATTCGCCCGCCTTGCAGGCCGAGCTGGAACATTATCTGACGCCGGTGGTGCTGAACGAGCCGGGCATCGGCCAATTTACCCTCAACCGCGATTTCGCTAGCTTTGAAGGCCATGCCGATTGGCTGGGGCAGGAAGTGCATATCTTGCTTGACGCCGATGCCGGCCAAGAGGAAACCGCCAATCAATCCCTCGCCTTACTGCGTCGCCTGCACAGCCAAGCTGCTGAATTCGACCATCGCTGGCGCCGTTTTGCTGCCGAACAGCTGCTGGAAGACGCGGTAAGCTGGCAGGAAGAAACCGACGAACCGGCCGTGCCGCCGGAAAGCTTGGATGCCAAAGCGTTTGCGCGTTGTATCGAGTTGTCCGAGCTTGCATTGCAGGAAAACGGGTTCACGGCCTATTATGATGACGGCGATTTGTTTTTGGGGCACGTGATTCTGGTGGAAGGCGGGCAAGACGGCGAGCCGGATGATGCGTATATTGCGGGCTGAGGTTTTCGCTTCGCAGAAACTCGCGGTGCTCGTTTCAAATTCGTTGAAGCTCGCGCTTTCAGGTAGCCTTAAAGTTTGACTACACATTAGGTTATTACAATTTTATGACCCCATACGACTACTGCCATCAAAAAGCCGAAGAGAGCGGCTCCAGTTTTCTGGCCGGCTTCCGCTTTCTGCCGCCGGAAAAACGCCGCGCCATGACTGTGCTGTATGCCTATTGCCGCGAACTCGACGACGTGGCGGACGATTGTGCCGACCCGGCCGTGGCGGCGCAAACGCTGGCTTGGTGGCGGCAGGATGCGGCCAAGGTGTTTCACGGTGCGGCCTTGCCGGAGCATCCGGTTAATCAGGCCATGCGCGAAGTGGCGCCGGCCTACGGGCTACCTGAAAACGAATTAACCGCCGTGATTGACGGCGTGGAAATGGATTTAACCCCGGCGCGTTATGCCGATTTCGCCGCCTTGCAGCAATACTGCCAGCGCGTGGCCGGGGTGGTGGGGCGGCTGATTGCCCGCATCCTCGGTTTCCAAGATGCCGCCGTGCTGGATTATGCCGACAAAATGGGCTTGGCCCTGCAGCTTACCAACATCATCCGCGATGTGGGCGAAGACGCGGTGGCCGGGCGGATTTACCTGCCGGTGGAAGATTTGCAGCGTTTCAACGTGCCCGCCGCCGATTTGCTGCAACGCCGAAACAGCCAAGAGTTTGCCAGGCTGATGGCTTTTCAGGTAGCCCGTGCCCGCCAAACCTACCGCGAAGCCGTGGCCTTGCTGCCTGCTGCCGAACGGCGCGGCCAGAAGGCCGGGCTGGTGATGGCCGCCATCTACTACGCGCTCTTAAACGAAATCGAGCGCGACGGCGCGGCCAATGTGTTGCGCTACAAGCTGGCGATTCCGAAGCCGCGCAAAGCGCGGATTGCCCTGAAAACCTGGCTTTTGGGGTTTAAGCCATGAGCGCCGCGCCGCGTGTGGCGGTTATCGGCGGCGGTTGGGCCGGGCTCTCGGCGGCGGAAGCGTTGTGCGGCCGGGCGCAAATCACCCTGTTTGAGGCCGGGCGGCAGTGCGGCGGCCGCGCCCGCGCGTTGGGCGGCAGTAGCGGTTTTGCCCATGCCGACAACGGCCAGCATATTTTGGTGGGCGCGTATCGGCAGGTGTTGGATGTGTTGGCGCGCTGCGGCGTGCGCGAGGAAGAGGCGTTTTTGCGCCTGCCGCTGCAATGGCATTTGGCCGACAGCCTGCAATTTTCTGCCCGACGCCTGAGCGCGCCGCTGCATTTGCTGGCCGGTGTACTGGGTGCGCGCGGCATCGGCTGGGGCGAGAAAACCGCGCTGCTGCGCCAGATGCGTGCTTTGCAAAACCTGCGCTTGGCGGAAGATATTCCTGTGGCCGTCTGGCTGCGGCAGCAGCAGGTGTCGCACCGCTTGCAGCAGCAGTTTTGGCAGCCTTTGGTGTGGGGCGCGATGAACACCGCTTTGGAGCAGGCTTCGCTGCAACGCCTGCAAAACGTGCTGCGCGACGGCGTATGGGCGGAGCGCGCAGCCAGCGATTTTTTGCTGCCCAAGCAGGATTTGGGGCGGCTGTTTGCCGAGCCGGTATGCCGCCGCCTGCAAAAATACGGCGCACAAATCCGGCTGGAAACGCGTGTGCCGCAGATTGAACAAACGCTTTCAGGTAGCCTGTTGGTGAACGGCGAAACCTTCGATGCCGCCGTGTTGGCCGTTGCGCCCTATCATGTGCCGCCCCTGCTGCCAGAGGCCGCCCCGCCTGAGATTGCCACTGCGCTGGATGCTTTAGCCTACCACGCCATCACCACCGTGTATTTGCGTTATCCCGTTTCGCCCGAGCTGCCCGCGCCGATTACCGGCTTGGCTGTAAGCACGGCACAATGGTTTATCGACCGTGATGCGCTCGGCTTCGGGCGCGGCGAAGTGTCCGCCGTGATTTCCCTGTCCGACCAATACGGCAAACTCAGCCGCGAAGAGTGGATCAAGCGAGTGCAGCAAGATTTGCGGCGCATTTGCCCGCACTTGCCGCGCCCCACTGCCGCCCAAGTCATCACCGAAAAACGCGCCACCACCGCCAGCCGCATCGATAACCCCGCCATCCCCACCGCCTGGCTGCGCCATCAGCATATCTATCTCGCCGGCGACTACCTTCACCCTCGTTATCCCGCTACGCTGGAAGCCGCCGTGCAAAGCGGCCGGCAGGCTGCGGCTTTGCTGTTGAAAGATGCGGGGTGGGAGCAAGCTGACTAAAAACCATGCTATTTAAACAAAAGGCTACCTGAAACTTTTCAGGTAGCCTCTATCGGGCAACCAATGCTGCTATTTGCCTGAGCCGATTTTGCTTTCCTTGCCACTGAGCAGGTTTTGGATATTGCTGCGATGGCGCAGCAGCACCAGCGCGGCAATCACGGCAATGGCGGCCTGCCAGGAAGGCTGTTGCACCAAGAACATGGCGGCTAGCGGGCTGATTACGGTGGCGGTGAGTGCGGCCAGTGAGGAAATTTTCAGTCCGAAGGCCATGATCAGCCACACCGCCGCGCAAATCAGCGCTACCGGCCACGACAAAGCCAGCAGCACGCCCAGCGCGGTGGCCACGCCCTTGCCGCCCTTGAAGCCGAAAAACAGCGGCCACATATGCCCCACCAACACCGACACGGCCACGGCGGCCACCACTTCGTCGGCCAGGCCGAAATGTGATTGCAGCCATCGGGCAAGCAGTACGGCCACCAGGCCTTTGAGCGCGTCGCCCAAGAGTGTGAGCGCGGCGGCTTTTTTGCGGCCGCTGCGCAAAACATTGGTGGCGCCCGGGTTGCCCGAGCCGTAGCTGCGCGGGTCGTCCAGCCCGTAGAACTTGGATACGATAACGGCAAACGAGAGCGAGCCGATTAAGTAGGCGGCGGCCACGGCAACCAAGCCCCACACAAACAAGATGTCAGCCATAAGATTTTTTCACATTCAAACAAACGAGCCGGATTCTATCACGAGGACAAGCACAGCATGGATACCGTTTTTCTGCACGGCCTAAAAGCCCAAACCCTAATCGGCGTTTTCGACTGGGAACGCCGCCAGCCGCAAACCGTGCTGCTGGATATCGATATACGCACTGATCTGAGTGCGGCGGAAAAGAGCGACAACGTGGCCGATACGATCAGCTACGCCGAGGCAGCGGAGCTGGTAACGGCGGCCTTGGCCGGCCAGCAGTTTTTCCTGCTGGAAGCGTTGGCGGGCTATGTGGCGCAGCTGCTGCTTAAGCATTTCCCTTCCTGCGAGAGCGTGCGGATTAAGGCGGTGAAACCCGGCATCCTGCCCGGCGTGGCATCGGTGGGTGTGGTGATGGAGCGGGGCAGGGCGGAGGCTGCCTGAAAAGATATAGTGGGTTAAAATCAGAATGCTACTGCGTTGGCTCGCCTTGCTGTACTGGTTGTACTGTCTGCGGCTTGCCGCCTTGCCCCTTCTGATTTTAATCCGCTATAGCCAAAGTATTTCCCCCTCTGCTAAGCGAGCTAACGCGATATGCAGTGCATTGCTTCAGCCATCTCGCCGTTTAAACTTCGCCTAAGCTGTGCTTTCAGGTAGCCTCACAAATAAAAAAGCCGTCTGAACATTCAGACGGCTTTTGGTTTATTTCATAAAGTTTTTCAGCAGTATGGAAGCCACATCATCCAGGCCGAAGCCGTCTGCGTCTTGCGCGCTGCCGTTGGGGGTGGCGTGGTCTACCAGGTTGGGCAGGATTTTAGCCAGCATCTCGCTTGCCTGGTTGGCATCCACGCCGAATTTCTGCGCCAGCTGGTTTACGGTGTCACTACCCAACGCTTGTTGCAGTTGGCTGCCAGATATGGGCATATTGCCAGACTGGTTGGAAACCCAGCTGCTGATGGCATCACCCAAGCCGCCTTGTTGCAGCTGGCTAATCAGGTTGCTCACGCCGCCGTGCTGTTTCACCAAATCCATCGCCATATCGGTGAGCGAGCCTTGGCCGCCGTCTTTGCCGCCCAGTATCTGGCTGGCCGCGTTCATCAGGTTGTCCATTAAAGTCATGATTTTTCCTTGTGTTAGGGAGAAAAGGGGCGCAGTGTAGCAAAGTTTGGGCTACTCGGTGGCGGGCTTAACCAAATTTAGCGAACGGTATGGTAAAACCGCTTCATAGGGGGTGTTTGGCAAACGGCGGGCAGGCATAAAACCTGTCCCTACGGTTTTCAGGTAGCTTTCAATAGCAGGGCTGCAACGGATATTTAGTAGGAGCCGGCTTTATGCCCGATTACAGGAATGGTAGGCTACCTGAAAACTTTGCCATGCTGCATTTCGGCTTCGTAGGAACTTAGTTGTGCTGTGTTTTCAGGTAGCCTTTTCTCAATAAAGCAACAGCCGTTTCAGACTACCTAACTGAAACGGCTGTGGTTTTATCTGCGCTGTTTATTTGGCGGCAGATGTGCCAGAAGCGGCGGCTGCGCCTTCACCCCATACGGCAGGATATTTGTATCCGACGAAGCGTTTGTGCGCGTAGTCTTTGAATTCTTGGGAATTGTAGGCGGCAGTTACGTCTTGTACCCATTGTGCGTCTTTATCGGCAGTGCGCACGGCAGACCAGTTGATGTAGGCGAAGCTGGGCTCTTGTAACAGGGCTTCGGACAGTTTCATACCGGAAGACATAGCGTAGTTGCCGTTTACGATGGCGAAGTCTACGTCTTGGCGGCTACGCGGCAGGTTGGCGGCTTCCATTTCCACGAATTCGATATTTTTGGTGTTTTCAGCAATATCGGTGCGGGCGGTGCGCAACGGGTCGATACCTTCTTTCAGTTTAATCCAGCCCAGGTTGTCGAGCATCACCAAAGCGCGAGCGAGGTTAGACGGATCGTTGGGGATGGAAACAGAGCTGCCGTTTTTCACTTGATCCAGCGCGGTGAGTTTGCCGGGGTAGATACCCAAAGGAGCAGTCGGCACTTGGAATACTTCAGTCAGGTCGAGATTGTGCTCGGCCTTGAAGGAATCCAGATAGGGTTTGTGCTGGAAAATGTTGATGTCGATTGCGCCCTCGGCCAGTGCCTGGTTGGGGGTAACGTAGTCGGGGAATTCGGTGAGGGTAACGGTGTAGCCCTGTTTTTCCAGGATGGGCTGGATTTGGTCTTTAATCATGTCGGCAAAGTCGCCCGGGGTGGTGCCGAAGCGGATTTCCCGCTTGGCTTCGGCAGCGGGCTGGCTGCCGGCAGAGGCGGCGGATGCTTGTGCACCGCTGCCGCTGTCTTGTCCGCCGCAGGCGGCCAGGGTCATGCCCAGCACGGCGGCGCAGGTGAGTTTCCATAATGCTTTCATTGAGTGTCTCCTTATACAATGGATAAACAGGTTGAGAAAAAACGGATTAGCGTTTGTCTAAACGGGCGGCTAAATGGTTGCCGAGCGTTTGGATGCAGACCACTAAGGCTGAGAGTAGGGCAACTACTGCCCACAACACATCAGCCATATAGCGCTGATGGCCGTAACGAATACCGAGGTCGCCCACGCCGCCGCCGCCGATTAAGCCAGCTGCAGCACTGGTGCCCAGCGTGGCAATAATCAGGATGGCAATGCTGCGTACGAGGCCGGCACGGGCTTCGTTCAGCAAAACTTTTGTGATGATGGTCATGGGTTTGGCACCCATGGCCAGCGCGGCTTCCACCACACCTTTGGGTACTTCGGCCAAATTTTGCTCCACCAGCCGCGCAAAATAAAACATGGCGGCCACGCTGAGTGAAATAGAGGCGGCCACCGGGCCGAATGTGGTACCCATGATCATGCGGGTGGGTTTCATCATCACAATCATGAGGATGACGAAGGGGAAGGCGCGGATAAAGTCAATGGTGAAGCCTAAAATATGGTTCACGCGGCGGTTGGCAAAAATCTGATTTTTGCCGGTGGTGTAGAGCCATACTCCGAGCAGGCCACCGATGATGATGCTGACAATGCCGGAAATGCCAAGCATGATGGCGGTTTCACCGAAGGCCTTGTAAAACTCCGGCCGCAGGCGCATCAGGTTTTCCCAAATATCGTATTGCTGCCCCATTTCAATCCTCCTGTACCAATTCGCGCCCGATATCAGTGTGCGCCAGAATCTGCTTGTCGCGCACGTCGGCCACTTCCAGCAAATGCCCTTGATGCAGCAGGGCGGTGCGGCGGCACAGGCGGCGGATTACGCTCATTTCGTGGGTGACGATCACGATGGTTACATTGAAACGGCGGTTGATGTCTTGCAGGCAGTCGAGCACGCTGCGGGTAGTGGCCGGGTCGAGTGCGGAAGTCGGTTCGTCGGCCAGAATCACGTGGGGGTTGGGCGCAAGCGCACGGGCAATGCCCACGCGCTGCTTCTGCCCGCCGGAAAGTTGGGCGGGATAGTGCTGCGCTCGGTCGGAAAGGCCGACAATTTGCAAACATTCGCGCACGCGTTCGTTGATTTTGTTTTTACTCCAGCCGGCAATCTCTAGTGGGAAGGCTACGTTGCCGGCCACAGTACGGTTTGCAAGCAGGTTGAATTGCTGAAACACCATGCCGATGTTTTGGCGGGCGGTGCGCAGCTGGGCGGCATTCATGGCGGTGAGGTCTTGGCCATCGATCAGCACTTTGCCGCTGTCGGGGCGTTCCAAAAGGTTGATCAGGCGCAGCAGGGTGGATTTGCCCGCGCCAGAGTAGCCCATCAGCCCGAACACCTCGCCTTGGTCGATACTCAGGCTTAAGGGATGCACGGCCATGAATTGGTTGCTTTTGCCGTGATGATAGCTTTTACAAACTGAATCCAGAATAATCATGATGTTGTTGTATGGCCGCCTCACTCGGTGGCTGCAAAGATTTAAAGCCCACTGAATCAACAATGGGCTTAAAACAGAAAATGCGTGTTATAAATAGTACGCTTTAGCTGTTTTAACGCCCGCAAGCTGTATCAAATCGGCGTAAATAATGATGGCGTATTTAATGCCTAAATGTGGGTTTTGTCAAGAGCAGCTGTTTGCCGGGCTGTGTTTCAAGCCCGCCGGTTTCGGGTATAATCTTGCCGTTTTGGCGGGTGAGCCGCCGTTTCTTCAGCCAACTAACCTTTTGGAGCAGAGTGCATGAGCGCCATTATTGATATTTTCGCCCGCGAGATTCTCGATTCACGCGGCAATCCCACCGTAGAATGCGATGTGTTGCTGGAAAGCGGCGTGATGGGGCGCGCAGCTGTGCCCAGCGGCGCCTCCACCGGCCAAAAAGAAGCGTTGGAGCTGCGCGACGGCGATGCCGCACGCTATTTGGGCAAAGGCGTGCTGAAAGCCGTGGAGCATGTGAACAACGAAATCGCCCAAGCCATTATCGGCATTGACGCTTCCGAACAGAGCTATATCGATAAAGTGCTGGTGGAATTAGACGGCACGGAAAACAAAGGCCGCTTCGGCGCCAATGCTACCTTGGCCGTATCCATGGCTGTGGCGCGTGCAGCCGCCGAAGATGCCGGTCTGCCGCTTTACCGCTATTTGGGCGGCGCGGGGTCGATGGCGATGCCGGTGCCGATGATGAACGTGATCAACGGTGGCGAACATGCCAACAACAGCCTGGATATTCAGGAATTCATGATTATGCCGGTGGGTGCTACCAGCTTCCGCGAAGCCTTGCGCTGCGGTGCAGAAGTGTTCCACCACCTGAAAAAAATCTGCCACGACAAAGGTTTCCCCACCACCGTGGGCGATGAAGGCGGCTTCGCCCCCAATTTGGGCAACCACGCTGAAGCCTTGGATTTGATTTTGGAAGCCGTGAAAGCTGCTGGCTACGAAGCGGGCAAAGACGTGTTGCTCGCGCTCGATTGCGCCTCCAGCGAGTTTTATAAAGAAGGTAAATATCACCTCTCCGCCGAAGGTAAAGCGCTTTCCAGCGCCGAATTTGCCGATTATCTGGTCGACTTGGCCGCCCGCTATCCGATTGTTTCGATTGAAGACGGCATGGACGAAAACGATCGCGAAGGCTGGAAATTGCTTACCAACAAGCTTGGCGGCAAAGTGCAGCTGGTGGGTGATGATTTGTTTGTCACCAACCCGAAAATCCTGGCCGAAGGCATTAAAGAAGGCATTGCCAACGCCCTGCTGGTGAAAGTGAACCAAATCGGCACCCTGAGCGAAACCCTGAAAGCCGTGGAGCTGGCCAAACGCAGCCGCTATGCCAGCGTGATGAGCCACCGTTCCGGCGAAACCGAAGACAGCACCATCGCCGATTTGGCTGTGGCCACCAACTGCATGCAGATTAAAACCGGCTCGCTTTCCCGCTCCGACCGCATGGCTAAATACAACCAGCTGCTGCGCATTGAAGAAGAGTTGGGCGAAGCCGCTTATTATCCCGGCCAAGCCGCGTTTTACCATTTGGTTCGCTAGAGGCTACCTGAAACATGAAATGGGTAACCGTGGTGCTGGCTGTGACCTTGGTGTGGCTGCAGCATGATCTGTGGCTGGCCAAAGGCGGCTGGCGCGATATGTGGCGGCTGGAGGCCGAAGCCGAGCGCCAGCGGCAGGCCAACCAAAGCCTGGTGCTGCGCAATCAAGCCTTGACGGCCGAAGTGGAAAACCTTCGCACCGGAAAAGAAGCCATCGCCGAAATCGCCCGCACCGATTTGGGCTATGTGGGGCCGGGTGAGGTGTATTATCGCATTTTGCCCGCTTCCGAAGCGGCGGCAGACAGCGGAACGGCTGCCGAATAATATGTTTCAATAGTTTTTCAGGTAGCCTGCTGTCTGCAAGAGGCTACCTGAAAATATTTCTAGCATAGCAAACAGAATATCAGCCATCGGCAATCATGGAGCTAACCGTTTACCTCAACTTCTCCCTCGCTGCTCAATCTTCCGTTGCTAAGCGGCAAACTATCCATAAAATCCAGCAAAGTTTACAGCCGTATCATTTTGAGGCTGCAGCGGAAGAAGGAAGGTTTGTGGTTAAACTGAGCACGCCCAACTGGCCGGAAGGTGTGTTTCAACTGTTGGATTTCGCCCAACAGTTGGGGCGGCATTGGCTGGTGAGCGGCAATATTCGGCACGGGCTGGACGCATTCAGTAGCGAGATATGCATCACCGGTGTGGCGGCTGCAAGCATGATGTGTGAGAATCCGTTTGGTGCGCCCCGGATGCCGCTGCAGTATGAAGCATGATGGATTGCGGAGTTGCCGCACTTTTGAGCATATTATTTTGTTTTGTATAATGTTATGAGCAATCCCGCTCTGCGTGTCGACCGCCTTGGCTCCGGTTGGATGGTGGTTTCAGCCGCCCTGTTTGCCCTGATGGGCGCGTTTGCCAAAGCCGCCGGCAGCCGTTTCGGCTTCAGTTTTAACGAGCTGGTGTTTTGGCGCATGTTGTTCGGCCTTTTCGCCATTGGCCTGCCCGAATGGTGGCGCGGGCACGCCTTCCGCACGCCCTATCTGAAATCGCACCTCAACCGCAGCATCACCGGCTCGGTGGCACTCTTGCTCTCGTTTTTCGCGCTCACCCGCCTGCCGCTGGCCACCGCCATCACACTCAATTACACCTCTTCGCTGTTTTTGGCCTTGCTTTCCTTCATTTTCCTTAAGGAAAGAATTGCCCCGCTGATGCTGGCTGCGCTCTTGATGGGTTTTGGCGGCATCATTATCTTGCTTCAGCCCACCATTGCCGCCGAGCAGCAGCTTGCCGGCCTCATCGGCCTGATTTCCGGCGTGTGTTCCGGCTGGACGTATTTGCAGGTGCGCGAACTCTCGCAGCTGGGCGAACCCAGCTGGCGCGTGGTGTTTTACTTCTGCTGCGTGGCCACGGCCATGTCGGGCATATTGGCCTGCATCAACGGCTGGCAGCCGCCCACCGCCCAATCGCTGCCCTACCTGTTCGGCCTGGGTGCTGCCGGTACCCTCGGCCAGTTGGCGATGACCCGCGCCTACCAAGTGGGGCGCAAGCTCACGGTGGCTTCGCTGGCCTACCTCACCGTGGTATTTTCCACCCTGCTGGGCATTTTCTGGTTGGGCGACAGCACCAGCTGGCACGAAATCATCGGTATGTTGGTGATTGTATGCGCCGGCGTATTGGGCAGTTTTGCCAAAGGTAAATAAAGGGGGCTTAAAGACTACCTGAAAGTAAGGCGAACAATTTATCCACTGTATTTAAAGGAGAAAATTATGATTAATAGCATGACCGGTTTTGCCAACGGCAGCGCCGAACATGGCAGCAAACGCCTGTATATCGAACTGCGCGCGGTCAACCACCGCTATCTCGACATCCAATTCAAAATGCCTGAAGACCTGCGCCACCTCGAAGGCGCACTACGCGAAGCCGTATCCGCCCACGCCGCGCGCGGCAAAATCGAATGCCGCATCCAGCTGCGCCACGGCGAGCAGACCGGCGGCGAGCAAGAATTGTGGCTGAACAAAAAATTGGTTGCCCGACTGGCTAAAATCAACAATAAAATCTGTAAGAAACATCCCGACATCAACCGCTTGGGCGTGGCCGATATTCTCGCTTTCCCCGGCGTGCTGTCCGCTCCGGCGGAAGAAACCGGCGATTTGGACGAAGCCGTGCTGCAGCTCATCAACGAAGTGCTGGTCGCTTTCAACCAAGCCCGCAGCCGCGAGGGCGAGCAGCTGCAACAGCACCTGCTGCAGCGTTTGCAACAGATGGAACAGATTCTGGACGCATTGGCCGCCGCTTTCCCGCAGCTGCTGCAACAGCATATGGACAAAGTGCGCCAGCGGCTGCGCGAAGCGGTGGGCGACGTGGAAAACGACCGCCTGCAGCAAGAGTTTGCCTTGTTTATGCAGAAGGCAGACGTGGACGAAGAATTCAGCCGCCTGCGCACCCACATCGCCGAAGTGCGCCGCATCGTGAGCAGCCAGCCCAAAGGTAGCATCGGCAAACGCCTGGATTTCCTGATGCAGGAACTCAACCGCGAAGCCAACACGCTGGGCAGCAAATCCATTGCCGCCGAATGCACGCAGGCTTCGGTGGAGTTGAAAGTGCTCATTGAGCAGATGCGTGAGCAGGTGCAGAATATTGAGTGATGTTTGTGCAGACTGAAGAAAGGCTACCTGAAAATGTTTCAGGTAGCCTTTCGGGTTTATTGGGCTGTGCCGGAGGCTTCGCTGGCGGTGGGGGTTGCGGAGGCAGCGGGGTTTTTCAGCCAGGCGGCAGTGTCTTTGGCGAGGGTGTCGGTTACGCGTTCGAGCACGGAGCAGGAGCTTTTAAACATGCCGCCCATGCCGCCGAGGGAGCGGCGGGAAAGCTCGGTGGTGGCAGTTTGCTGGCCGTTTTCGTAGCGGGTGAGGCGGATGTGCATGGATTTGTAGTGGCCGGTGAAGGCGCTGCCGTAGCTGCGGGCGTCGGTAATCTGTACTTCGAGACGGTCAGGCTGACCGGCGAGGCTGTCGGCACTGGTGGCCTGCAGTTCGATGCCGCCGGCTTTGGCTTGCTCGATGATTTTGCGGCTGAGGTTTGTGCCTAAATCGGTGCATTCTTGGCGGATGCGGTCGGCCACTTTGGCTTCGGGGGCGTAGGGGATGGTGTCGGCGATAAAGCTTTGGGCGTAGGTTTGGCCGGCGATGAGGAGGGCGGCGATGGCGGTGAGGCGGCGGAGCATGGGTGTCCTTTTTGGGGGTAGTTGAACGGTGGGGTAAGGGGTTTTAAATTTTCAGGTAGCCTTTGTAGGAAAGGCTACCTGAAAAAGTTGCGCTGCTTTATGCATCAATATTTTGCGCAATCAGAGCGTTGGTTTCGATGAACTCGCGGCGGGGTTCGACTTCGTCGCCCATCAGGGTGACGAATACTTTGTCGGCGGCGATGGCATCTTCGATGCGCACTTTTAAGAGGCGGCGCACTTCCGGGTCCATAGTGGTTTCCCACAGCTGTTCGGCGTTCATCTCGCCCAGCCCTTTGTAGCGCTGGATGGCCATGCCTTTTTGCGCACCGGCGAGCAGGATGTCGATGGCCTGCTCGAAGCTGTTTACGGTTTGCGGCTCGGCTTCGCCTTTGTGGAGCAGGGCGCCGGGCTCAACCAGGCCTTGGAGCTGTTCGGCGGTGCGGCTGATGGTTTGGTAGGCTTTGCTGTCGATGAATTTCTGATCAAGATAGGAAACCATCACGTTGCCGTGCAGCTGGCGGGTGATTTTGATGAAATGGCCGCCTTCGTGGCCGTCGAGGCGCTCCAGCGCCACTTCTTCTTTAGCCAGCAGGGGGGTGAGGGCGGCGATGGCGGCATCGGTGCTTTCGGCGCTTTCGAGCGAAATGGGCGTGGTGTCGAGCAGGGCACGCAGCACGAGGCCGTCGATGATGCGGCTTTCCTGTTCGATGGTGCTGCGGGCGCGGAGGAACTGCTTGGCGGCGCGTTCCAGCTCGGCGCCTTCCAGCGTGCGGCCGCCGGAAACGATTTTGGCTTTGTCTACAGCGAGGCCGAGCAGAAATTCGTCTTTTTCCGTGTCGTCTTTCAGGTAGCGTTCCTGTTTGCCGTATTTGGCTTTATAAAGCGGGGGTTGGGCGATATAGATGTAGCCGCGCTCCACCAGCTCGGGCATTTGGCGGTAGAAGAAGGTTAGGAGCAGGGTGCGGATATGGGCGCCGTCAACGTCGGCATCGGTCATGATGATGATGCGGTGGTAGCGCAGCTTTTCCAGATTGAATTCTTCTTTGCCGATGGAGGTGCCCAGCGCGGTAATTAGGGTGGCCACTTCTTGGCTGGCGAGCATTTTCTCGAAGCGGGCTTTTTCCACGTTGAGGATTTTGCCCTTCAGCGGCAGGATGGCTTGGAATTTGCGGTCGCGGCCTTGTTTGGCAGAGCCGCCGGCAGAGTCGCCCTCCACCAGATACAGCTCGGATAGGGCTGGGTCTTTTTCTTGGCAGTCGGCCAGTTTGCCGGGCAACCCTAAGCCGTCCATCACGCCTTTGCGGCGGGTGATTTCGCGCGCTTTGCGGGCAGCTTCGCGGGCGCGGGCGGCATCCACGATTTTGCTGCAAATAACTTTGGCATCTTGCGGATTTTCTTCCAAAAATTCGTGCAGCGCCTGGCTGAGTACTTCGTTCACCACGGGGGCGATTTCGCTGGAAACTAGTTTGTCTTTGGTTTGGGAGGAGAATTTCGGGTCGGGCAGCTTCACGGAAAGCACGCACACCAAGCCTTCGCGCATATCGTCGCCGCTGGTATCCACCTTAGCTTTCTTAGCGATTTCATTAGCTTCGATGTATTGGTTGATCGTGCGAGTCATGGCGGCGCGCAGGGCAGTGAGGTGGGTGCCGCCGTCGCGCTGCGGGATGTTGTTGGTGAAGCATTGCACGGATTCTTGGTAGCTGTCGTTCCATTGCATGGCGCACTCTACCGTCATGCCATCTCGTTCGCCGAGGGTGTAGAAGATTTTGTCGTGCAAGGGTTTTTTGCCACCGGTGGTGTAACGGACGAAACCGGCCACGCCGCCGGATTCGGCGAAGTTTTCGTGTTTGCCGTCGCGTTTGTCGAACAGTTCGATTTTCACGCCGTTGTTTAAGAAGGATAATTCGCGAATACGCTTGGCTAGGGTTTCAAATTTATATTGCACCAAGCCGAAGGTTTCTTCGCTGGCCATGAATTGCACGCGCGTGCCGTGTTTGTCGGCCGGGCAGTCGGCTACGGCTTTGAGCGGGGCAACGGTTTCGCCGCGGCGGAATTCGACAAAATGCTCTTTGCCTTCGCGCCAGATGGTGAGTTTCAGCCAGTCGGAAAGGGCGTTTACTACGGATACGCCCACGCCGTGCAGGCCGCCGGAGACTTTGTAGCTGTTGTTGTCGAACTTGCCGCCCGCATGCAGGATGGTCATGATAACTTCGGCGGCGGAACGGCCTTCTTTGGGGTGGATGCCGGTGGGGATGCCGCGCCCGTTGTCTTCGATGGTGATGGATTCGTCGGCGTTGATGGACACGGTGATGCTGTCACAATGACCGGCCAGCGCTTCATCGATTGCGTTGTCGAGCACTTCGAACACCATGTGGTGCAGGCCGGATCCGTCTTGGGTGTCGCCGATATACATGCCGGGGCGTTTGCGCACGGCCTCCAATCCTTCGAGGACTTGGATGCTGTCTGCGCCGTATTCTTGTTGGGTTTGTTCTGTCATGGTTGTTTTGCTGTGATGAGAATGAGTTTGAGGCTACCTGAAAACTTAGGTTCAACGAAATTGAAACGAATTATCCGTTTATCTTTGCCCAAGGTTGCCCTTGATACAGGATGCAGTTTTGATCTTTCACGGTAATGGAGTTCAGATACAGCAGACAGTCGTATAGGCATTTGGCTTCGACTTGCGTTAAGCCGTCTGCCAGCTCTTCGCGCACATCGATACAAACGGGAGTGAAGAATAGATGCCCCGTCCATTTGCTTGGCGGAGTATAGATTTTTTGGTCGGCAGCTTGTTTTAGGGCTGCCTTTACGTCGCTCACAAATTGCTGAAAAGATGCAACGATGATACGGCTGTTGCTGAATGTGCCACGATGTTCCACCACGATGCCGTTGTGGCGGATAGAGATGTGGTTGAAACGGATTTCTATGGTAATCATGGAGATGTGTGCTAAAACTGATGGTTTCAGGCCACCTGAAACCTAACGTATAATTATAACACATCTGCCCAAGTCGTTTTCGCCTGAACAAAGAAAAGGCTTCCGCTTAGGAAGCCTAGTTTTCATTTCATTGAAGCAGATAATTTTCAGGCAGCCTGTTCTGCCTTTTCGCGGCGCATGGTTTGGATACCGTGATAGAGCATCACGATGATGCTCGCCCAAATCAGGCTGTGGCTCACCATGGCCACCCAATCCAAATGCTCGCCCAACACAAACACCGAAAGCAGAAACAGCAGCGCCGGCTCCAGATAGCTCAGCATGCCGAACAATACCACTGGCAAAAGCTCGTTGGCTGTGAGGTTGACCTGCATCGATACCGCACCGTTGAGCCCCAAGAGCACGGCAAATAAAAGCAAAATCGGTTTGGCCTCGATCATGGCCGGGCTGGGTGAATACATCACCAGATACCAAATCACAAAAGGCAGCGCCAAAATCAAATCCAGCAAGAGCCCGAGCAGCGGCGGTACGCCTTGCCAGCGGCGCATGATGTAATAAATCGGGAAGGTGGCGAACACGGCAATGGTTACCCAGGAAAACGTGCCGCTGTTCCAGATTTCCAGGGCCACCGCTGCCGAAGCCAGCAGCACGGCAATCAGCTGCAAGCGATCAAGCCGCTCGCGGAACACCATCACCCCGCCCAGCATCATCGCAAGCGGGAATAGGAAGTAGCCCATCGATACGTCCACCCCCTTGCCGTTTACCGGCGCCCACATATAGAGCCAAATCTGCCCGATCATAATCGGCGCGGGCAGCAGCACCAGCGCCCAGCGGCGCACATTGCCGCCGATTTCGTGCAGAAATTTGGCCGCATCACGTTTGGCCGACGTGAGCAGCATAATGGAGAGCGCACAGGCAAACGTACCCACGATACGCCAGGCAAACACATCCGTACCACTCATCGGCCGCATCCACGGGCCAAACATAAACAGCGAGCCGAACAGAATATTGGAGACCACGGCCGCAATAATCCCCTTGGCCATTCTCGACATATACAGCCTTCCAGAATTAAAGATAGTTAACATTATAAGCTTCATCGTGCCGCTTGGCACGTTTTAGCGGTTTTGCTTAAATAACCGTGGGAAAGGAGAAACAGGGCAATGATTTGCCTATTTGTGCCGTGGGTAAAGGCTACCTGAAAAATTCCGGTAATGGTTTGTGTGAAGTTGAGTTAATTAAGATGAAAAGGGTTTTGGGTTGAGTGCTAAGACGATTTTTCAGGTAGCCTTCTACACACTGAAAGGCTACCTGAGAAAATGTTGGCTGCATTTTTGCCTCTCAGAAACTCGGTCTTGGCTTTAATCAGACATCGATCCACTTTGTTGGGTTGAAGCTCACGCTTTCAGGTAGCCTAAACCGTGCAAACGGTCTAAACTTCTGGCTTTATATACTTCAAGCCCGAATTTTCCCATGCCCGAACTGCCCGAAGTTGAAACCACCCGCCGGGGGATCCAGCCCTATATGCAGGGCAAAACCGTGGCCGAGGTAGTGGTGCGCCAGCCGAAATTGCGTTGGCCAGTGCTGCCGGATTTGGCGCGGCAGCTCTCCGGCAGCCGCATTGTGCATATTCGCCGCCGCGCCAAGTATTTGCTGTTTGAGTTTGCCCACGGCGTGATGCTGCTGCATTTGGGCATGTCGGGCAGCCTGCGTGTGTATCCCGACGGCAGCGCGCCATCGCCGGAAAAGCATGATCACCTCGATATCATCACCACCGACCAGACCGTGCTGCGCCTGCGAGACCCGCGCCGTTTCGGTGCAGTGCTGTGGTTTGCCGGGGCGGCAGAACAGCATCCGTTGTTGCGGCATTTGGGCCCTGAGCCGCTGCAAGACGAGTTCACTGCAGGCTACCTGAAAAATGCACTCTCACGTCGCAAAAGTGCCATCAAAACCGCGTTGATGGACAATAAAGTTGTGGTGGGCGTGGGCAATATTTATGCCAACGAAGCGTTATTTGCCGCCGGTATCCTGCCCACCCGCTGTGCCGACAGCGTGTCTGCCGAGGAGTGCCGCCGCTTGGTAGTGGAAATCCGCAGCGTGCTGCACCGCGCTCTGGAAGCCGGTGGCAGCAGCCTGCGCGATTTTTTGCACAGCGATGGGCAAAGCGGCTATTTCCAGCAGCAATATAATGTATATGGCCGCGAGGGCGAAGCATGCCGTCAATGCGGCACGTCGATTGCGCGGCAGATTATCGGCCAGCGCAGCAGTTTTTACTGCCCGCAATGCCAGCGTTGAAGCCGTTCAGGTGGCCTTTCTCAATCTAATAATTAGACCAGCACAAATGAGCACGCAATCTACTTCAATTTTCACCCGTCTGTTCCGCGTCCTGCACCTGCTGTGTTGGTTCTTATGCACGATTTACCGGCTGTTCCGCCTGCGCGAATACAACCAGCATAGCAAAGACGTGATGCAGGATTTGGCGCGTAGTATGTTGAAAGTGTTGCATATCCGTGTCGAAGCTAATCCGAACAACCCGCCGTTTCCGCCTGTGTTCCTCGGCGCGGCGAACCATGTGTCCTGGCTCGATCCGATGATCCTGATGGCCATGTATCCCACCGTGTTCATCGCCAAACGCGAAATACGCTCCTGGCCGGTGTTGGGTGCGATGGTAGCGCGCACCGGCGCGGTGTTCATCAACCGCAACAGCCGCAACGATGTGGCGCCGGTAAACAAGGCTATTGTGCGTTCGATGAGTGCGGGGCACAGCGTGTCGTTCTTCCCTGAATCTAAAGCTTCAGACGGCATATCGTTGCTGCCGTTTAAAGCTGCACTGTTTCAATCTGCGCTAGATAGCGGCCTTCCCGCCGTGGCCGTGGCGTTGCGCTACTGTGACAGTGACGGCTGCCGCACCACCGCCCCCGCCTATGCTGGCAATACCGGCCTCTTTACAGCCCTGTGGCGTACCGTATCCATGCCCGACATCATCGTCCGCGTCGACTGTTCCATGCCGCTTACCCTGAATGCTGAAGAAGCCGCTGACGCCTCCTCCCGCTTCCTGCTCAAAGATAAGGCCGAAGCTTTTGTGGGCGAGATTGTGAACGGGGAGGAGAAGGGCTGATTGCTGTTGAAGAAATGAAAAAAGGCTACCTGGAAACTATTCTTCAGATAGCCTTTTTGCTTTCAAAGCCGTTGCATTAAACATCAACCCTCTGTTGGTTCGGCCTTGCGCCTGCCGAAGTAGAGGAAGCCGATAAGGCCGCAGGTGATCATGGGGAGGCTGAGCCACTGGCCCATGGAGAAGTTTAAATAGAGCAGGCCGAGGAATTCGTCTGGCTCGCGGGCAAATTCGGCGATAAAGCGGGCGGTGCCGTAGCCGAGCAGGAACAGGCTCACTACCTGGCCGGTGGGGCGTGGTTTTTTGGAAAACCACCACAGCAGCACAAACAGCAAAATGCCTTCCAGGGCAAATTGGTAGAGCTGGGAGGGGTGGCGTGGCAACATGCCGTATTGCTGAAAAATTGCGCCCCACAGCTGTGGCTGCTCGGTGGCTAGTTTTAAGTCTTCGCTATGTGCTTGGGGGAAGCCCATGGCCCAGAAGGCGTCCAGCCGGGTGACACGCCCCCAGAGCTCGCCGTTCACAAAGTTGCCGCCCAGGCGCACGGCAGCAAAGCCTAAGGGAGTGAGCGGAGCGATGGAGTCGGCCAGCTTGAGCGGATTGATTTTATGTTTGTAGGCAAACAGGAGGCCGGCGGTCACCACGCCGAGGAAGCCGCCGTGAAACGACATGCCGCCCTGCCATACTTTGAAAATTTCCAGCGGATTGGCAAAATAGTAGGCGTGCTGGTAAAACAGCACATAGCCCAGCCGCCCGCCCACAATCACGCCGATGATGCCCCAGGTGAGGAAGTCGTCCAGCGTTTGCGTGGTGAACACGCTGTTGCCTTGGCGGATGCGCCGCCGCCCGAGCCACATAAACAGGGCGAAGCCGACGAGGTAGCTGACGGCATACCAGCGGATGGCGAGCGGGCCGAGCTTGAGCATAACGGGATTGAAAGCGGGATGGATCAACATAGGAAAATGCGGCTAAAACAAAAGGGCGCATTATAGCGCATCTGGCCATTGGCCGATAACGGGCAGAGGCGTAAAGAAAACCCGGTTTGGGTTGGATTTTGCCGGGTTGTGTTGGGGTTTTGTTGGGAAGGAGGGGTTTCAGGTAGCCTGAGTGGAGGGAGAGGCTACCTGAAAAAGGCGATTGGGCTTATCAAGCTTAAGAGGTCTGCTGGAAACGGAAGTATCTTGCCGTATGGCATGGCTATGCTGATTTTCAGGTAGCCTGTGCCGGGAAGGCTACCTGAAAGTTGAAACGCGGCTTTAACTTGCGGCGGGGATTGGGTATGATAGCCCGCTTTGAAAGCATCGGCGGAGGCCGTGATGGCTGTATTGAAATTCACCAAAATGCACGGTTTGGGCAACGATTTTATGGTTATCGACGGCATCGGCCAGCATTTTGATCCGGCTGCCGCGCCGATTGCCGAATGGGCAGACCGCCACCGGGGCATCGGTTTCGACCAGCTGTTGTTGGTGGAAGCGCCGCCGCTGCCCGAAGCCGAGTTCGGCTACCGTATTTTCAATGCAGACGGCAGCGAGGTGGAGCAGTGCGGCAACGGCGCGCGCTGTTTTGCCCGTTTTGTGCACGAAAAAGGCCTGAGCCGGAACCGCCGCATCAAGGTGGCTACGGCCAAAGGGCTGATTGTGTTGAATTTGCAGGAAAACGGCCTGGTTACGGTGGATATGGGCGAGCCGCGTTTGGTGGCAGCGGATATTCCGTTTGCGCCCGCGCCGGGCGAGGCTGCCGATGCCTTGTGGCACGAGATTGGTTTGGATGGCGCAAGCGCGCGGTTTTCCTGTGTGAATATGGGCAATCCGCACGCCGTGCTGGTGGTGGACGATGTGCACCGTGCGCCGGTGGCCGAATGGGGCGCGCGCCTGGAGCGGCATCCGCAGTTTCCCGAGCGGGTGAACGTGGGTTTTATGCAGGTGCTGGATGCGCACCATATCCGGCTGCGCGTGTTTGAACGCGGTACGGGCGAAACCCAGGCCTGCGGCACGGGCGCGTGTGCGGCGGCGGTGGCCGGCATGCGGGCGGGGCTGTTGGCGCGGCAGGGTTCGGTGTGCGTGAGCCTGCCGGGCGGTGATTTGCAGATTGAGTGGGCGGCGGATAACCATGTGTTGATGGCAGGGCCGGCGGCCACGGTGTTTGAAGGAACGGTAACTTACTGATGAACGAAAAGAAAATATTGGCTTATTTGCAGGATCACCCGGAATTTCTGTTGAACCATGCCGCCGATTTGGGCGTGCGTCCGGCCGAGGGGCGGGTGCAGTCGTTTGCGCAGGCGCAATGGCTGGCGCAGCAGAAAAAGGCGGCCAAAATGGCCGGGCAGCTGGCGCAAATCATGCAGGATGCCGACAGCAACCACCAAACGCTGAGCCGGATGCTCGGCTTCGTGCGCCGCTTGCTGGCGGCCAATACGCTGTTGCAGGTGTTGCGTGCGGCAGAAGCGGGCTGGCAGGAAGATTTCGCGCTGCCGTCCGGCCGGGTGTGGTTGTTGGCTGAGCCGCCGAAAAAAGGCGCGGTTTCCGGCAGCTACAGGCTACCTGAAAACCATGCCGCCCATGCTGCCTTGTCTGCCCTGAAAGAACCGCTGTGCGGCAACCGCATCGCGCCAGCGCTGATGAAGGCGCTGCCGCAAGAGGGCAGGGGGCTGGAGAGCTTTCTGCTGCTGCCTTTGCGCGTGAACGGGCAAACCGTGGCGGTGATGGTGGCGGGCGATGCCGATGAAACGCGCTTTACGCCCGATTTGCCGCTGGATTGGATGCGCGAGCTGGCTGCCTGCACGTCGGCGGCGCTGGCCAGAGCCGGCGGGTGGTAATGATGGCTTGGCAAAGCCCGACTTTGTGGGCGCTATCGGTGTATATCGCCGTATTTCTGACTTTGGCGTTCCAGCGGCAGCAGTTTTCCTGGCTGTGGGGCAGTGTGATGCTGTGGCTGGGCTTCGGTATTCTCAGCGCACGGATTATGCCCGGCGTGCTGGGGATTACCCATGTGGCCAACCTTTATCCGGTGTACGGCTATTTTGCGCTGGGCAGCCTGTTTCTGTTTGCCAACGGCTGGCGTTACGATGCGCGGCAGATGGGCTGGCGGCTGGACGGCGGCGGGGTGTTTCTTGCCTATTTCGCCGTGGCCGGCGCGGTGCAGCACATAACGTTTTTGTTTTTGCTCTTGCTGGCGGGCTGGCAGTATCCGCAAGGGATGTCGGTGCCGCTGCTCACCGGCCTGATGTCGCTGTATTTGCTCAAACCGCTGCTGTGGATAGCCGGGCAGACGCTGCTGATGCTGCTGATGTGGCTGCACCGGCGTTATTTGAGCCGCGATGATGTGCTGCTGTTCAGCCCCTTGCAGCTTCAAGGCGTGTTGCTGATTAGTTTGCTTTTTCAGGTAGCCTGTTTGCTTGCGGGCGAAAAAATCCTGCTGATTGCCTTGTTGCGCGCGCTTTGGATGCTGTTTTATGGATAGGGGATGGGGCAAGAATTTGCCAGACTAACTTAATTGGCAGTGTGATGCGAAAAACAAAACCAGTCTAAGTGATTACTTAGGCTGGTTTTATTTTGGTGGGTCGTGAGCGGCTCGAACGCTCGACCTACGGATTAAGAGTCCGCTGCTCTACCAACTGAGCTAACGACCCATGTAATGTTGTGTATTGTAAAAATGCTTTAACAGACTGTCAAGCATGGTTGGTATGGCGGGAGAGGAAAGGCTACCTGAAAATTGAAAAATGGTTTTCAGGTAGCCTTTTATTGTGCGAGTAATGCGCCCTGCTTACCTAAGCCACCAGCCAAGCATTTTTGTGCTGATACATCAAATAGTCGGCGATTTCCCCGTCTTCGTATGCCAAGCGGGGTTCTTGATCAGGGGTGCTCGGGATACGTTCATTTTGGCGAACGAATTCCAATAAATGGGTTTGGCCGTCTTTTTGCAGTTGCAGGGTGCAGCGGTGCTCGGCGAGGGAGCAATCGGTGATTTCGCAGCCGATGAGCAGGGGCGAGAGTTCGTCCCATTCGGCCCCGTTCAAGCTGCCGACCCAACCGCGTGCGGCGGTGTTGCCGTATGGGTAAATTTTTACTGCGCGGTTGTCCAACAGCGTGCTGTATCCCGCGTGCCATGCGGTGTAAACCAAGTATTCATCTGTGTCCAGCAGCAGGCCGAAAAAGCTAGGGCCGCCCATGCCGTAAGTGCCTAGATGGGTGCAGAAACCAACAATTTTGCGTCCGATAGGGGATTTGGCCGCCAAATATTCGGGGTGGCCAAACAGCAGCACATCGCGCTTGAAGCGCATGAAACCGTAAACCATATAGGCACGGTTGGCCTCGCGGCGCGACAGTCCGACGGCGTAATGTGGCAGCCAGCCTTGCTCGTACCATTGCGGCACTTCTGCTTTGGGCACCATCATGCAATAGTTTTCCACATTGCCCTGTTGCAGGTCTAAATAGGGGTGGCTTGTCATGTGTTTGATTCCTGATATTTCAAATCCTTATTTCTTCCTGCTATGTTGGCGTACTGGTTGTACTGTCTGCGGCTCGCCGCTTGGTATGAAGAAATCATTATTTCAGCTATATGTGTTTTCAGGCTACCTGAAAAAAGGTGGGCAACTAATGCCCACCTTATTGCTGCGGATATTTTAACTTCGTTGAAGCTGACGCTTTCAGGTAGCCTCAACCGGCTTAGGCGTAATCCCGCTCTTCGCCTTTGCCGTCCACATTCTCGGCGCAGCGGGCGCACAGGGTGGGGTAGGCGGCAACGCTGCCTACGCTGTCCACATAGTGCCAACAGCGTTCGCATTTGGGTGCAGTACTGGGGCGGACTTCGGCGGTGAGCTCATCGCCTTTTTGCAGGTCGATTTTGGAAACGAGCATGGCGAAGCGCAGTTCGCTGCCGAGTGCTTTCAGGTAGCCGTATTGCGGTTCGGGCGCGGTGAGGACGACTTCGGCCTGCAATGAGGAGCCAACGGTTTTGTCGGCACGCAGCGGCTCGATGGCGGCGGTAACGGCGGCACGGGCTTCGCGGATGTGTGTCCATTTTTCCACGAGTGCGGCTTCGCCGGCGGCGGGGATGGGCGGGAAGTCGTGCAGGGTGTGGTAGAGCACGCTGTCTTCTTCGCCGCCGCCGATGATGTCCCACGCTTCTTCGGCGGTGAAGCAGAGGATGGGCGACATCAGCAGCACGAGGCTGCGGGTTATGTGGTAGAGCGCGGTTTGTGCGCTGCGGCGGGCGTGGCCGTCTTTTTTGGTGGTGTAGAGACGGTCTTTCAGGATGTCCAGATAGAACGCACCGAGGTCTTCGGAGCAGAACTGTACGATGTCCTGCACGGCGAAGTGGAAGGCGTAGCGCGGGTAGTGGCTACCTGAAACTTTTTCCTGCAACTGACGCGCCAGTACGAGGGCGTAGCGGTCGATTTCCACCATGTCGGCCTGCGGCACGGCATCTTCAATCGGGTTAAAGTCTTTGAGGTTGGCGAACAGGAAGCTCAGTGTGTTGCGGATGCGGCGGTAGCTTTCGGTTACGCGTTTGAGGATTTCTTTGGAAATCGCCAATTCGCCGCTGTAATCGGTGGCGGCAGCCCACAGGCGAAGGATGTCGGCGCCGAATTTGTTATACACCTCTTGCGGGGCGACCACGTTGCCGATGGATTTGGACATTTTGCGCCCGTTCTGATCGACCACGAAGCCGTGGGTGAGCAGTTGTTTGTAGGGCGCGCGGCCGAGGGTGGCGCAGCCGGTGAGCATGGAGGATTGGAACCAGCCGCGGTGCTGGTCGCTGCCTTCCAGATACAAATCGGCCGGCCAAGCGAGCTCGGGGCGCTGTTTCAGCACGGAGAAGTGGGTGCTGCCGGAATCGAACCACACGTCCATGGTGTCGGGCAGTTTGTCGTAGTGTTCGCAGTCTGCGGGCGACAAGAGCTCGGCTTTATCCAGCTCAAACCAGGCATTGATGCCTTTTTGCTCGATGAGCAGGGCAATTTTTTCCAACAACGCGGCGGAATCGGGGTGCAGCTCGCCGGTTTCTTTGTGGGCGAAGAAGGTCATCGGTGTGCCCCAGAAACGCTGGCGGCTCACCACCCAGTCGGGACGGCCTTCAATCATGGCTTCGAGGCGGGCGCGGCCCCAGGTGGGGAAGAATTCGGTGTCGTCCACGGCTTTCAGGGCTTTGTCGCGCAGGGTTTTGCCGTCTGCACCGGCTTTATCCATGCCGATAAACCATTGGCTGGTGGCGCGGTAAATCAGCGGGGTTTTGTGCCGCCAGCAGTGGGCGTAGCTGTGTTCGATTTTGCTGTGGGCGAGTAGGCGGTTGTTTTCTTGCAGCCAGGCGATAATCGGCTGATTGGCTTCCCACACGGTCATGCCGGCCAAGCGCGGGGTGTCGGCAGCATAACGGCCTTGCGCGTTCACGGGGTTGATGAGCTCGATGCCGTATTTGTTGCAGACGAAATAATCTTCCAAACCGTGCGCAGGCGCGGTGTGGACGAGGCCGGTACCGGCTTCGGTGGTGACATGGTCGCCGTTTAAAACGGGGATGTCGCGCTCGATAAAGGGATGTTCGGCGTGCAGGTTTTCCAAATCTGCGCCGGTACATTCGGCGAGAATGGGGCTACCTGAAAAACCGTGGCGTTCCAGCGCGGCTTCGGCCAAATCTTTGGCTAGCACCAGTTTGCCACGCGGCGTGTCGATCAGTTGATACACGATGTCTGCGCCGGCGGAAATGGCTTGGCTGGCCGGCAGCGTCCACGGTGTGGTGGTCCAAATCACGGCAAAGGCTTCGCCGGAAATTTCAGGTAGCCTGAAAGCTTTAGCCAATGCGGCGGTGTCTTTAAACCGATACGCCACATCAATCGCGGGCGATACCTTGTCTTTGTATTCCACTTCGGCCTCGGCCAACGACGAGCCGCAGTCCAAGCAGAACTGCACAGGCTTGGCGCCGCGATACAGGTAGCCTGCTTTATAAATCTCGCCCAGCGTACGCACCGTGTCGGCTTCGGTTTGGTAGTCCATGGTCAGATAGGGGTCTTCCCAATCGCCGATCACGCCTAGGCGGATAAAGTCTTTTTTCTGGCGCAGAATCTGCTCAGCAGCATATTGGCGGCACAGCTCGCGGAACTTGCTGGGCGGCATTTCTTTGCCGTGCAGTTTTTCCACCATCACTTCAATCGGCAGGCCGTGGCAGTCCCAGCCCGGTACATAGGGCGCGTCGAAGCCCGCCAGCGTTTTGCTGCGGATGATGATGTCTTTTAAAATTTTATTGACTGCATGACCGATGTGGATGTCGCCGTTGGCATAGGGCGGGCCGTCGTGCAGGATAAATTTGGGGCGGCCGGCCGCAATTTTGCGCAGCTTCTGATAACGTTTTTCGTCCTGCCACTGCTTCACCCATGCCGGCTCGCGCTTGGCCAGATTGCCGCGCATGGGGAAGGGGGATTCGTAGAGGTTTACGGTTTTGGCGTAGTCGGTCATGTTGGTCTCGGAATGGTTTGATTACGGCTGTGCGGCGGGCAGTTGCAGCTTGCCTGCCGTGCCGGAATAAAATAAAAAACAAGTTGCCGATTTTATAAGGATTTGGCGCAAAAGGCTACCTGAAAGCGGGGTTTCGGCTGAGGTAATCTGCGATAAATCGGGCGGAGGTGTTTCAGGTAGCCTCAGTCGGGAGGGGAGGCTACCTGAAAATAGGGAGCGGGCGATGGGTTGGGCTTGCTATAGCGGAAACACTTT
This sequence comes from Eikenella exigua, assembly GCF_008805035.1. Lineage (NCBI taxonomy): Bacteria > Pseudomonadati > Pseudomonadota > Betaproteobacteria > Neisseriales > Neisseriaceae > Eikenella > Eikenella exigua. Next base: position 351,921 of record NZ_CP038018.1, read on the forward strand.
ATTTCATACGGCGTTGGCCCGCCCTGCTGTATAACAAACCAACTGAACTTTCGCTACAGCGTTAGTTTACCTTGTTGTACCTTTGTACTGTTTGCGGCTCGCCGCCTTGCACCGATTTGTTCTTATATCTGTGCAGGCGTTTTGCGATTAAATTTCAGGTAGCCTCCAAGGCCACAAACCAACCGCCCCAAGCAATCGTTCGGGGCGGTTGGTTTGTGGCCTTGGAGGCTACCTGAAAGCCTACATCAGCTGCGGTAGGTTTCTACTTGCTGCAGTTGCTGAGGCTCGGGCACGGTGGCCGGAGCGGCAGGGGTAACATCGGCGCGGCGCAGGCCTTTGGGCTGTTCGGGCTCGGGCTGAACGGCAGTAAGTGCGGCGGGATCGGTTTGTACCAATACCAAACCGCCGAGATCGGCAACAGCAGGTTCGGCTGCGGTTGGCTGTGTGGGTTGTACCACGGCTGCCGAGGCCATTTCTACCGCTTGGGCTGCGGCAGCAATGGAATCATCAACAGTTGCAGCTTCCGGAGCGGCTTGAGTTTCGGCAGATGAGGTTGCTACAGCTACGGTTTCAACAACAACGGCTTCTTCCTGTGCTGCTTCCACAGCCGGGCTTGCAACAGCAGCCGGGTTGACGGCTTCGGCAGCTTCCACGGCTTCGGCAGTGTTTTCTTCGGCAAACACGAAGGTGGGTGCATCGGCTTCATCGGCCACCTCGGGGATGGTGATGACCAGCGGTTTATCGTTGTCGGCCTCATCGGGCTGCGGCACGGGGGCGGGCGCTTCGGTGTGCAGGCCCAATACCACGTCGGCAGCGGATTTCACCAGCTCGGCTTGCAGCGGAATATCCAGATATTGGATGATTTTCTGTGCGGAGGGGATGTTGCGCTGGCGGCCCCGGCCTTTGCCGTTGCGCTGGCCGTTGTCTTGTCGGCGGTCGCGGCCGGAGCGGCGTTCGTTGCGTTCGCCGCGTTCATTGTTACGCTCGCGCTCGCCGCGTTCGCTGCCACGCTCTTGGTTTTCTGCATAGTTGCCGGTTTCGTCAGCAAAGCGTTCGGGGATATCAGCCGCTTGGCCGGCGGCCTGCAGCTTATCGTTTTCCGCCGAGGCTACCTGAACATCGCTGTCTTTGCGTTGGCGGCGGCGTTGGCGCGGATTGGGCTGTTGCTCGGCAGCGGATTTTTCAGCCGGCTGTTGCGGGGCGCGGTTATCCAAGGTTTCGGCATCGTCGGCGGCTTGCTGACGTGACGGGCGGTTGTTGCCGTTTTGGCCACGCTGCTGGCCGCGGTTACGCCGGTTGCGGTTTTGTTGGGCTTTGCTGCGGTTGCCGCCATTACGCCCATTGTTGGCTGCGGGGGCTTCGGCGGGTTTGGTTTCGCCGCCGCCGAACAATTTGGCAAACCAGGCGCCGATACCGGCCAGCAAGCCGGGTTCGGCAGGCTGCTGCACTATGGGGGCGGGGCTGCTGTGTTTGATGCCTTTTACGGCGGGCTCAGGTTTCACCGGCTTGGCTTGGCGGCCGATTTCCAAGGTTTGGCTGTCGTCTTCTTCGGGGATTTCGACTTGTTTGTAGCTGGGTTCGGCGTCGTCGTCCACGTCGTCGGGGCGTACGCGGGTGATGTTGTAGTGCGGATTTTCCAGATGGGTGTTGGGAATCATCAGGATGGATACATCCAGCCGCTCTTCCAGGCCGAACAGCTCGGCACGTTTTTCGTTGAGCAGGAAGGTGGCCACGTCCACCGGCACTTGGGCATGCACTTCTTCGGTGTTGTCCTTCATCGCTTCTTCTTGGATGATGCGTAACACGTGCAGGGCGGTGGATTCGATGCCGCGGATCACGCCGGTGCCGGCGCAGCGCGGGCAGGCCACGTGGCTGCTTTCGCCCAGGGAGGGGCGCAGGCGCTGGCGGGAAAGCTCAAGCAGGCCGAAGCGGGAAAGTTTGCCCATCTGCACGCGGGCGCGATCTTTCCGTAGCGCGTCGCGCAGGGTGTTTTCCACATCGCGCTGGTGCTTGGGGTTTTCCATGTCGATGAAGTCGATCACGATCAGGCCGCCCAAGTCGCGCAGGCGCATTTGGCGGGCCACTTCTTCGGCGGCTTCCATATTGGTTTGGAAGGCGGTTTCTTCGATGTCGGCACCGCGGGTGGAGCGGGCGGAGTTCACGTCTACGGAAACCAGGGCTTCGGTGTGGTCGATCACGATGGCGCCGCCGGAAGGCAGGCTCACGGAGCGCGAGAAGGCGCTTTCGATTTGGTGCTCAATTTGGAAGCGGGAGAAGAGCGGGATGTGATCGTCGTAGTATTTGAGCTTGCCCACGTTGTGCGGCATCACATAGCTCATGAATTCCTGCACTTGGCCGAACACTTCGCGGTTGTCGATGAGGATTTCGCCGATGTCGGAGCGGTAGTGGTCGCGGATGGCGCGGATGAGCAGGGAGCTCTCCATAAAGAGGAGGTAGGGGTCTTGATGGGCGTTGCCGGCTTCTTCGATGGCACGCCACAGTTGCAATAGGTAGTTGAAATCCCATTGCAACTCTTCCACGCTGCGACCGATGCCGGCGGTGCGGGCGATTAGGCTCATGCCGTGCGGCACGTCGAGCTGGCTCATGGCGGCTTTAAGCTCTTGGCGCTCTTCGCCTTCGATACGGCGGGAAATGCCGCCACCGCGCGGGTTGTTCGGCATGAGCACAAGATAGCGGCCGGCCAGGCTGATGAAGGTAGTGAGCGCGGCGCCTTTGTTGCCGCGTTCGTCTTTTTCCACCTGCACGATAACCTGCATACCTTCCTGCAATACATCTTGGATGCGGGCGCGGCCGCCGTCGTAGTCTTGGAAGTAGGCGCGGGAAACTTCTTTGAAGGGGAGGAAGCCGTGGCGGTCGGTGCCGTAGTCCACGAAGCAGGCCTCGAGCGAGGGCTCGATGCGGGTGATGATGCCTTTGTAGATATTGCCTTTGCGCTGTTCTTTGCCCAGCGTTTCAATGTCGAGATCGAGCAGGTTTTGCCCGTCTACAATCGCCACGCGCAGCTCTTCGGCCTGGGTGGCGTTAAATAACATACGTTTCATGATATTGCTAACCTTTTGGTTGGTTTGCAATTCCGAAGCGCGTAATTAGTTTGGCCGCTTTGCTGCCGCTGGGGAAGGCTACCTGAAAACAAAGCTTCAACGAAGTTAAAACCGGCAGCCGTATACTGTGCGGGCCTGAAGCGCGGTGTGCGGCGAACCGCCTTGGCAGTCGGGCAGCCGGCATCGGGCGCGGGCAGAAAACGGTAAAGAAGGTAGTGAAAGAACGGGGCGGGCATCGCTGCCGCGCCGGCCGCCGAATGGGCGGCGGATTTGGCAAGCCGCGGTAGGCCGGATAGCGGCCGCTTACGGCGGGGTATAGCGGATTAATTTTAAAACAAGGCTGTGTTGGCTTGTTTTGCCGTACTGCTTGGATTGAGGCTCGCCGCTTTGCTCTGGTTTAATACTTAATCCGTTATTAATTTCGGTGTTGTAGTCTTCTTTAAGCCCGGCAGCGGGTGCGGCGGCGCGCTGGTCGCGTCTTAGGCCGTTTGGGCTGCCGGAGCCGTAAACTCAATTACTATTTCAATCTGCCTGCCAAAATGCGCGGCAGGTAGAGGAAAGCAGTTCGGAATTGTCTTTTTACGATAAAATAAACAGTAAACAATCAACTTGCCAACCCGGCGGCACCCTTTGTTTTTCGCTTCGTTGAAGCTTGGCTTTCAGGTAGCCTGGGCACGGTGTCGGCAGGGAGAGGATTATAGAGAAAATGCCAGCAATTAGCAAAAATTCAGTCAATTATTTGAGCGTGGACGAAGCCGCCGCCGGGCAGCGTTTGGATAACTTTCTCATCCGCCTGCTCAAAGGTGTGCCCAAGAGCCATATCCACCGCATCATCCGAGGCGGCGAAGTGCGCGTGAACAAAAAACGCGCTGCTGCCGACAGCCGCTTGGCCGTGGGCGACGAAGTGCGGATTCCGCCGATTCGGCTGGCGCAGAAAGCCGAGCCGGCCAAGGCTGCCGTGCCGCCGCGCGAGTTTGACATTGTGTTTGAAGACGAACACCTTTTGGTGGTGGACAAACCTTCCGGCGTGGCCGTGCACGGCGGCAGCGGCGTGAGCTTCGGCGTGATCGAACAGCTGCGCCGCGCCCGGCCGCAGGCGCGTTATTTGGAATTGGTACACCGGCTGGACAAAGATACCAGCGGATTATTGGTGGTGGCCAAAAAGCGCAGCGCATTGGTGAAACTGCATGAAGCCTGGCGCAACGATAAGCCGAAAAAAGTATATTTGGCGCTGGGCATGGGCGCGTGGCCGCAGGGCGTGCGGCAGGTGAAGCTGCCGCTGTTCAAATACACCGGCGCGGCAGGCGAGAAAATGGTGCGCGTGAGCGAAGAGGGGCAGAGCGCGCACACGCTGTTCCGCGTGCTGGAAAGCTTTGGCGGCGCGCCGCTGCATGCGGTGGGGCTTTCCGCCCTGAGCCTGATGGAAGCCACGCTGCGTACCGGCCGCACCCATCAAATCCGCGTGCACATGCAGTCGCAAAATTGCCCGATTGCCGGCGACGAACGCTACGGCGACTACACCGCCAACCGCCGCCTGAAAAAGCTCGGCCTCAAACGCATGTTCCTGCACGCCCACCGCTTGGAGCTCGAACACCCGGCAAGCGGCGAAATGCTGGTGCTCACCGCGCCGCTGCCGGAAGAGCTGCGTCAGATGCTGGAGGGCTTGCGGCAGGGGCAAGAGGCTACCTGAATCGGAATGCCGGAGACGGAAGGTGAATGATGGAATACGAGCTGCGTATCAGTTTTTTCCGTTGCAGCCTATGGCTGTTGCCGAGAGAGGCGTTTTGCTCGGGTTCGCGTTTTTGCTTCTGAGCGGGAGCGATTCGGCGGCACGCGATACTTTTGCTTATGTGCTGTTGGGGCTGATTGCCGCAGGGGGCGGGTTGTTTGTGCTGCTGTGGCTGCGCTGCATCACGGGCTTTCGACCGGTTGTGCTGACGCAGCAGGGCGTGGTGCTGCGTTCCGTATGGGGCAGGAAGCGGCTGGTGCGCTGGGCGGATATCGAGGATGTGCGGGAGTGCACAATCCGTGCCAACGGCTGGAGCACTGATTTGGCAGCTTTGTGTTTGCGGGGAGACAGCCGGTATGCGTCGTATGATTGCCGCCATGCCGAGAGCAAGAAGCAATGGTATTGCTTCCATACAGCCACGTTATGCGCGGCGGGCATCGGAATGTGCAGCAGGTGTTCCGAAGCGCCCTGAGCCTCTATGAATCGCAGCTTTAGCCGGTGTCGATGTTCGGAAGAGGCTACCTGAAAAAAGTGTGTCCATTATTCCGGCTCTGTTTTTCAGGTAGCCTGTTTGCCATTTAGCCAAAAAGGAAAGATATGCAGCAAAACGATCAACAGCCCAAATTCAAAGTTATCCTGCCGGAAGGCTTTTCTTTGGAGCGCCCCAAGCAGGTGATCACCCAGCCCATCGAGAGCGGCCGTGCCGATTTGGAGGAAATCATGCGGCAGGAAACGGCGTGCCGCCAAGCTGAGGCAGAAGCCGATGAAATCATGATTAACGCCTTGCTGCACGGCGCAGGGCGCGGATTGAAGTGGGGCTATAGCTGAAATAATTATTTCTTCATACCAGGCGGCGAGCCGCAGACAGTACAAGTAGTACGGCCAGGCGAGCCAACGCAGTAGGAAGAAATAAGAATTTTAGCTATACCTGAAAATTCAGGTAGCCCAAACCCCAACACATCAAGGAATTCCCATGAAACCCTATCGCGTATTGATTTTTGACTGGGACGGTACCTTGGCCGATTCCACCGCCCAAATCGTGCAGGGCGTGCAAAACTCTTTCCAACGCTTCGGCTGGTCGCCTCCCGCCGAGGCCGACATCCGTGCCATTATCGGCTTAAGCCTGCACGATGCCTTACACCGCCTGTGCCCGCAGCTGAACCAACAGCAAATCGAAGCCGCCGCCCGCGCCTATCAGCATGAATACTTCCACTGCCGCGAGCAAACCGTTTTATTCCCCGACGCAGGCAATACCCTGCAGCGGCTGCAACAGCACTACTGGCTCGCCGTGGCCACCGGCAAAGGCCGGCGCGGGCTCGATGCCGCTCTGGACGAAACCGGTACACGCAGCTTCTTCCTCGCCACCCGCACCGCCGACGAATGCGCCTCTAAGCCCCAGCCGGAAATGGTGCTTTCCATCTGCGACGAATTAGGCGTGCATCCGGCCGAAGCCTTGGTAATCGGCGACACCACCCACGATTTGCACATGGCACACAACGCCCAGAGCCCAGCCATCGCCCTCACCACCGGTGCCCACACCCCTGCCCAACTGCAAACCGCCCCACATCTGGCCATGCTGGATGGTTTGGCCAGCTTGGCGGCTTGGCTGGCAGAATGAAGGCTACCTGAAAGCATAAGCTTCAATGAAGTTAAGATGAGTTTTGCGAGTTTCTGTGAAGCTAAGATTTTTTGCCGTGCAGTGTGGAGTAGAATGGCACGTTTTTGATATTACCGCTGTTTGTGGGCGGCAGCAGGCCAGAATTAAGGAGGGGGTGAGTCTGGAAGGGTGGTCGGCCGGATTTGGAGGCCTTGTGTGGCTCTGCTGACAGTGATGTGCGTTTGGATTGGGACTATCTGGTTTGCGAGACCGGCAGTGATGCCCAAGCGCCAGATAGGGTGCTGGGCGAGCTGACATTCCTCGATTAGGCGCAGGCTGGTAGTTTGCATGGAAATCCTCTATACTGCGCGCACTCCTGTTTTGCGGGTATCGTCTAATGGTAAGGCACCGGCTTCCCAAGCCGACTATGCGGGTTCGATTCCCGTTACCCGCTCCATTTTCTTTCCCATGCTACTTTCCTGGCATGGGATTTTGTTGGCAGTTTGTTAAGAAATATTTACAAATAGGTGGATGGAATGCAGAGGGGACGGCTTTTTCGGGCAGGGTGTGTGGGGAGGTGTAGTTAAGGATAAATATTTATTGTTTATATACAAATTATTATTTCGAATAAAGGCTACCTGAAAATAAAATCCGTTTTATTTTCAGGATAAAGTTTGGTAGACTCGGCGCTCTTTTTGCATACATAAATTTACTTTGGAGACCATAATGAGCTTTTTTGCTCAATATGCACAGTTTTTTATCCAGTTTGCCGTGGTGCTGTTGTGCATTCTGGCCGGCGCCCAAGTGGGCGGCATCGGCTTGGGCGTGTTCGGCGGCATCGGCTTGGCAATATTGTCGTTCGGTTTCGGCTTGGAGCCCACCAGCCCGCCGATTGATGTGATGCTGATGATTATGGCGGTGGTGTCGGCAGCGGCGGCGATGCAGGCGGCCGGCGGTTTGGACTATATGATTAAAATCGCCACCCGCGTGTTGCATAAAAACCCGAAATACATCACCTTTATCGCGCCGATGGTTACCTACACCTTCACCGTTTTAGCCGGCACGGGGCATGTGGCCTATTCCGTGCTGCCGGTGATTGCGGAAGTGAGCCGCAAAAACGGTATCCGCCCGGCACGCCCGCTCACCATGGCGGTGATTGCTTCGCAGTTTGCCATTGTGGCCAGCCCGATTGCGGCGGCGGTGGTGGCTTGCGTGAGCTACCTCGAGCCGCAGCATATTACGATGGCAGACGTGCTCAAAGTGAGTGTGCCCTCCACCATCATCGGCATCGGTATTGCCTGCGTGCTGGTGAACCGGATGGGCAAAGAGCTGAAAGACGACCCGGAATACCAACGCCGCCTGAAAGATCCGGCCTACAGCAAGCTGTATGATACGGAAACTGTTGCTGCCGATGCGCAAGTGAGCAGCAAAGCTAAGATTTCGGTGGGGATTTTCCTATTTGCCGCTATTTTGGTAGTGCTGCTCGGCGCAATGCCTTCGCTGCGTCCGGTATTTAACGACAAGCCGATGGGTATGGCGCACACCATTGAAATTGTGATGCTTTCTGCTGCCGCGCTGATTATTGTTACCTGCAAACCAGATGGTAACGCGATTACGCAGGGCTCAGTGTTCCATGCCGGTATGCGTGCCGTGATTGCCGTGTTCGGCGTGGCCTGGTTGGGCGATACGCTGATGCACGGGCATTTGGACGAAGTACAGCAAGCAGTGTCTGGCCTGGTGCAGAGTGCGCCGTGGGCGTTTGCCTTTGCGTTGTTTGTGCTCTCTATATTGGTGAACAGCCAGGGAGCCACTGTGGCTACGCTGTTTCCGGTGGCCATTTCGTTGGGCGTGCCCACGCCGGTTATCATCGGCACATTCGTGGCGGTGAACGGCTATTTCTTCATTCCGAACTACGGTCCGATTATTGCCGCCATCGATTTCGACAGCACGGGCACGACGAAAATCGGCAAGTTTATTTTCAACCACAGCTTTATGCTGCCCGGCCTGTTGAGCATGGGTTTCAGCCTGGCCTTCGGCCTGCTGTTTTCCAAGATGTTCTTTGGCTGAACAGTTTGATTGGAATACAAACGCCCGGGCTTTGGCTCGGGTGTTTTGCTTGGGGGAAGGCTACTTGATGTTAGCTTCTCAAGAACTCAAGCAGCTCGTTTGATTTCGTTGGGATTGCTGCTTTCAGGTAGCCTTTATGTAGCATACCGGAGCAGCAAACGGTGGGTGTCAAACCCAACTCTGATATTTGTTGTTATCCACGCCATTACAGGCTACCTGAAATTTTCAGGTAGCCTTTTGTGGTTTGCTTGTCTTGCCGTTATTTAATCGCCATCAGCCTTTGATAAAGCTGAGTCATCAGGCGGCTGGTGTGCGGGTCTTTGGGTAGGATAACGAAGCTGTTGGCCATGGCTTCTTCGCTGGGGAAGATAGATTCGTTGTTGCGGTATGCCTCGGGCATCAGCGCGCGGGCCGGCTGGCTGGCGGGGGCATAGGTAACGAAACTGCCGTTGGCGGCGGCCACTTTGGGGTCGAGGGTGTAGTTGATGTATTTGAGGGCGTTGGCGGGGTGGTGCGCGTCTTTGGGAATCATCAGGGAATCGATCCACACCGCCAGGCCGTTTTTAGGCACGAGCACTTGGATGTCGATGCCGTTGCCGGCTTCGATGGCCCGGTTGCGGGCGATGTTCAAATCGCCGCCGTAGCCCACGGCCACGCACAGGTTGCCGGCAGCGAGGTCGTTGATATAGGTGGAGGCGGTGAAGATGCGGATGTCTTTGCGTACGGCGCGCATCATATCGGTGGCCGCTTGCAGGTCTTCGGGCTTGGTGCTGTTGGGGTCTCTGCCTAAGTAGTTGAGCGCCAATGGGTATTGTTCGAGCGGGCTGTCGAAATAGGAAATGCCGCAGGATTTGAGTTTGGCAGTGTATTCGGGATTGAACACCAAATCCCACACGTTTTCGGGCATGGGCTTGCCGCCTAGGGCTTTTTGCATCATTTGGGTATTGATGGCCAGTGTGTTGATGCCCCAGAAATAGGGCACGGCGTATTTGTTGCCGGGATCCACCTGCTCCATCAGCTTGAGCAGGTGCGGGTCGAGATTGCTGTAGTTGGGGATTTGGCTTTTGTCGATGGGCTGGTAGGCGCCGGCTTGGATTTGGCGGCCTACGTTGGAAATGGAGGGTACCACCAAATCGTAGCCGCTGCTGCCGCTGAGCATTTTGGCTTCGAGGGTTTCGTTGTTGTCGTAGTAGGCGGAGCGGATAGTGATGCCGGTTTTCTCGGTGAAGGCGGTGAGGGTGGCGGGGTCGACATAATCCGCCCAGTTGTAGAGGTTGAGCAGGTTGGCGTTGTCGCCTTCGGGGGCGGAGGCTTCGCTTTGGGCTTGGCCGCCGCAGGCAGCGAGCAGGCCGGCGCAAATAGCGAGCAGGAGCAGTTTCTTCATTGTTATTCCTTGGTGGGCGGGAAGGGAAGGGTAAGTAGGCGCAAGTAATCTGGTCATTATAGCCAAACGCTTGGCTCCTTCATACCTTGTGCTAGGGAAACGGCGCGGCGGCGCGGTTGGGGCAACTGCGCTGTGCGGCAAGTATTTTTCAATATTGCCAACAAATTGGCACTTTGTCTGCACTAAATTAACGCAGCGGCATTTTCTACCTGCTTTTCAGGTAGCCTTCCGACTATGGAAAAAGCACATGTTATAGAGTATCATGCCGCCCGTTACAACATAACATTCAGCACACACTATGCACTCTTGGTTACTTCGCGGCGCCGGCAGCCGCCTGCTTTTGGCCGTATCGCTCATCGCCCTGATGCTGGGCGTGTTTGCCTGGACGGGTGCCGCATTATGAGCATCGTGTTCGACAACCTCACCGTGAGCTACCGCTGCCATCCCGCCGTACACCACATTTGCGGCGAATTCGCACCAGGCAGCATGTGGGCGGTGTTTGGCCCCAACGGCGCGGGCAAATCCACTCTGCTCAAAGCCATCATGGGGCTGTTGAAAACCAGCACCGGCAGCGTGCAATGGCAAGGCCTCGCCCGCCGCGACATCGCCTATCTGCCTCAGCAATCCGATATCGACCGCAGCCAGCCCATTTCCGTGTATGAGTTGGCCGCCATGGGTTTGTGGTATGAAATCGGCTTTTTCGGCGGCACCAAACCCGCACAACGCGAACGGGTGCACGCCGCGCTCGAGCGCGTGGGCATGGCCGATTTTGCCCGCCGGAGCATCGGCCAGCTTTCCAACGGCCAATTCCAGCGCGTGCTGTTTGCCCGCATGCTGGTGCAGGACGCCAAATTCCTGCTGCTGGACGAGCCCTTCAACGCCGTGGACGCGCGCACCACTTACGAATTGTTGGAAGTATTGCGCCAATGCCATCAAAACGAAGGCCGTGCTGTGATTGCCGTGCTGCACGATTATGAGCAGGTGCGCGCCTACTTCCCCCACACCTTCCTGATTGCCCGCGAAAAAATCGCCAGCGGCGCCACTGCCGACGTACTCACCGAAGGCTACCTGAAACAGGCCGCCGAAACCATGCACCGCACCGAACCGCGCGAATGGTGCGCCGCTTGAGTTTTCAGGTAGCCTGAACGCCATGTTTGCCGCCACTGTTGTTTTCTTCCGAAACTGCAGCGAAGATTTTCCCGTCGAAGCGTTCCCGCAGCGCATCCGCAGCCGCACACACTTCCCCGCCGAAGGCTATCCCGCACTTTGCGTCCAAAGGCAGCCGCGAAATGCTCGGCATCGTGTTTACCGCGTTTGAACACACCCGATTCGGCGAGCCGCTGCAAGCCGGGCTGGACTACCTTTATCCCGGCCGCGTGGATTATTCCGCCCTATGCCCCAGCACGGAATTTTGGATTATGGAAGGCGGCACCGCCGTGGGCGAAGGCGTAATCATTGCCAACGGCCATCCGCCTACCTGAAAACATGAGTTTCCACGAAACTGAACAATATAGTGGATTAAATTTAAATCAGGATAAGGCGGCGAGCCGAAGACAGTACAGATAGTACGGCAAGGCGAGCCAACGCTGTACTGGTTTAAATTTAATTCACTATAAAACCCAATCCATTTAACACGAATAAGCGCACACACCATGACCCTCTCCCAGCTCCTGATCGAACCCTTTGCCGACGATTTTATGCGCTATGCCCTTGCCTCCGTGCTGTTTCTGGCCGTGGGTGCGGCGCCGGTGGGCGTGTTTTTGGTGATGCGGCGCATGAGCCTGGTGGGCGATGCGCTCGGCCACGCAGTGCTGCCCGGCGCAGCGGCGGGCTATATTGCCGCCGGTTCGCTCAGCCTGCCCGCCATGAGCCTGGGCGGTTTTGCCGCCGGGCTGGCGATGGCGCTGCTGGCCGGCTTGGTGAGCCGCCACACCAATTTGAAGGAAGACGCAAATTTTGCTGCGTTTTATCTGGCCAGCCTGGCCTTGGGTGTGGTGCTGGTGAGCAGCTACGGCAGCAATGTGGATTTGCTGCATCTCTTGTTCGGTTCGGTGCTGGCGGTGGATACGCCTTCGCTGATTTTGGTGCTGTGCGTGAGCGCGGTGTCGGTGTTGACGCTGGCGCTGATCTACCGCCCGCTGATGCTGGAGAGCATCGATCCGCTGTTTCTGCGCGCAGTAAACGGGCGCGGCGGGCTGTGGCATGTGCTGTTTCTGATGCTGGTGGTGCTGAATTTGGTGGCCGGTTTTCAGGCCATCGGCACGCTGATGTCGGTGGGCGTGATGATGCTGCCTGCGATTACTGCGCGGCTGTGGTCGCGTAGCATGGGTGGGCTGATTGCGCTTGCGGTGCTGATTGCGCTCGCCTGCAGCTTCTGCGGCCTGCTGTTTTCCTACCATGTGGATATCCCCTCCGGCCCGGCGATTATTTTGTGCCTGGGCGGCGTGTATGCCATGTCGCTGTTTGTCGGGCGCGAGGGCGGGATGCTGCCCAAATGGTGGCGCGGAAGGCATTTGCGGACGTAGTGGCCGGCAGCTTGAAGGCTACCTGAAAATGCTCTGCGAAACTAAATTCTTAGTTCATATAGTTTTAGTGATATTTTGGATTTCGAGACAAATTATTTTTTGGGAAGTCTCACCATCTCCTACCCTGTTCGCTTTTGCGCCTCATGCCGGCGCGGGGCACTTCCTTTCTTTGCTTCACCAAAGAAAGGAAGCAAAGAAAGGCGACTGCGGGCACAGGTTTGGCTCCGCCAAACTTCCCTCCCTCCGCACGGTTTTTCGGGCGGGCTCGCAACTTGCGGCTGCGCTGCTTCGGGCATGCAAGCCCTTGTTTCCCGAAAAACCGCGCTCCGTTCGGCTGTGCCAGCAGGGGGCGCTGCATTGTACGTTTGTGGTGAATTTTCTGTTTTGAAATTCGCACATTAGTAAAAAGGCTACCTGAAATCTTTCAGGTAGCCTCACGGACGAGTCGGAAGACTCATATGACAACCAAACATAAGGAGTAAAAGATGAAATTGAAACATTGGAAACTCGGCCTGATTGCCGCGCTGTTTTCCGGCAGCTTGTATGCCGCGCCGGTGGAAGTGGTGTCGAGCTTCAGCATTTTGGGCGATGTGGCCAAGCAGGTGGGCGGCGAGCGCGTGAACGTGAGCAACCTGGTCGGCCCCGACCAAGACGCGCATGCCTACAACCTCACCAGCCGCGATATGCAGCGCATCCGCAATGCTAAGCTGGTGTTGGTGAACGGTTTGGGCTTTGAGCAGGCTGCGGTGATGCGCGGCATCCGCCAAAGCGGCGTGCCGTTTGCCGAGGCCACCAAAAACATCCAGCCGATGAAGGCCGAAGACCACGACGATGATGATCACGACCACCACCACGGCCACGGTCATGATCACGGCCACCACCACGGCCACGGTCATGATCACGGCCACCACCATCACGGCGAATTCGACCCGCACGTGTGGAACGACCCGGTGCTGATGAAAACCTACGCCCAAAACGTGGCCGACGCGCTGATTAAAGTCGATCCGCAAGGCCGCGCGTATTATCAGCAGCGCTTGAGCGGCTACCAAGCCCGCCTCGACGCCATGCACCAATGGGCGCAAACCCAATTCAACAGCGTGCCACAGGCACGGCGCAAAGTGCTCACCGGGCACGATGCCTTCAACTACATGGGCAAACGCTACCGCATCGAATTCATCGCCCCGCAAGGCGTGAGTACCGAAGCCGAGCCTTCAGCCCGCCAGGTTTCCGCCCTCATCCGCCAAATCCGCAGCCAGGGCATCCGCGCCGCGTTTAGCGAAAACATCAAAGATTCGCGCATGGTGGAACGCATCTCGCGCGAAACCGGCATCCGCGTCAACGGCAAGCTCTATTCCGACGCCCTGAGCCGCGGAGCTCCCGCCGCCACTTATGAGCAAATGTTCCGATACAACGTGAACGCACTGGTGAATGCGATGAAGCAGTAATTGTTTGAAATGGCATAGTCAAGGCTACCTGAAAACCGGAAAATCAGTTTTCAGGTAGCCTTTTATGATGGTGGAAACAAAGCGGTATGGCTTCAGCTCGCTATTAAACTATCTGCTTACGCTTAAATTGGCATCGTACGGTTCGGAATGTTCCGCCACGATTTGCTGCAAATCGCCCATCAGGCGGTCGATGGTTTGAGCGTATGCAACGGCATCGAGCCGGGAGAGCAGGTCTAACTCATCGAAACACTCAATAATGCTCTGCAATTTCGGCGGGCAGTAGGGCAGGATTTCATCATAATTTTTCGGCATGCGTAATGTCCAAATGCCTGCTTCCGGCGAAATGACTCCCGATTTGATGGCGCTCAATAAACCGAGCGCCAAGAAGGCGATATAGAGTGTGGGATTTGGGGTGCGGATATGAAGGGTAGGCATGATGAGTGGGAATTTGACAAACCGCAGCAAGCAGCCCGGTGATGAGTTTGGCACCATCATAGCCAAAGTAGTGCGCTGAATAAAGTTTCAGGTAGCCTGCATGGTATGGCAGGCTACCTGAAATGTTTCAGTTTAGCGCCCGGCTTTCGGACTTATCTGGCTTTTGTGTACATAGCCGTAATAAGCGGAGGTGAATATTCCCGATCTGCCGGTTACGCCCACGAAATGCCAGTTTCCTTTACGCTTGGCGGGGAATTCGATCAATCTTGTGCCATTGACAAAACGCCCCACCATGCCGGAGCGGTTGCCGGCGTTCCGGCGTATATTGGCCGAGCCGTCGGCGCTGTGCACGATATAAACGTGACGCAGGCTAACCTGGCTTTTGTGCACATAGCCGTTGATGATACGCCGCTCCTCCGACTGGTTCGGTCGCAAGGCCAGCCGCACGCGGTACCACGCGCCACTTTTGCCGAGGATGGCGGCTTCACCTTGATTGTCGCAAATGGCAAGGATGGCGGCGCGGGTGTTGGGATGGGCACGGATGTTTGCTCTCTTGCCGCCGTCGGTAACCAAATAGGTAGTGGGTTCGGCTTCGCCGGTTGCTACGGAGGACAGGCCGCAGCTATCGGGGGCAACATGGGCGGCGGCAGTGGCGGATAGCACCAACAGCACGGCGGCAAGGGCAGAGGTGCGGGTATGCAGTGATGAAAGCATGAGCGTGCTCCTGAGATAGGGTAGGAAGTTGGTGGCGGTGGTGCTTGCCGCCATTATATCCAACATTGCGCCGGATAAAGTTTCAGGTAGCCTGCGTAGTATGGCAGACTACCTGAAATGTTTTACTGTTTAGCGCCCGGCTTTCGGCCTCAATTGGCTTTTGTGCACATAGCCATAGGTATCGCTGTCGCTGCCGTGCACGCTCACATAGTGCCAGCTGCCTTGGCGCTTGGCGGGGTGTTCGATCACGGTGGTGCCGTTGGGGATGCGTTGCTGTATTTCGGCACGGCTGTTGGCATTCAGGCGCAGGTTGGCCGAGCCGTCGGCACTGTACACGGTATAAATATGGCGTAGGCTAACCTGGCTTTGGTGTACATAGCCGCTGATGATGCGCCGCTCTGCCGGCTGGTTTGGCCGCAAGGCCAGCCGCACACGGTACCACGCGCCACTTTTGCCGAGGATGGCGGCTTCGCTTTGATTGTCGCAAACGGCAAGGATGGCGGCGCGGGTGTTGGGCTGGGCGCGGATATTGACTTCTTCGCTGTTGTGGTTGGTGGCCAGATAGTTGGAAGGTGGCGCTCTGTCGGGCAGACCGCAGCTATCGGGGGCAACATGGGCGGCGGCAGTGGCAGATAGCGCCAACAGCATGGCGGCAAGGGCAGAGGTTCGAGTATGCAGTGATGAAAGCATGGGCTTGCTCCTGACTGGGGTTGGTTGGAGGAAATTCGTTACGGTTTCATCTGCCGCCATCATATCTAAATTGCCGTGCCAGATAAAGTTTCAAGTAGCCTGCGTGGTGTAGCAGGCTATCTGAAAGTTCGTGTTTCAATATAAGTTAAAACGGTCAAAGGCAGTATTTTTTCTAGGCAGTCTCTCGGTTGGGGCTTATTTTAGCCGAATCAGGTAGGTTTGTTGCAAGTACCGCTTGGAAAGGAGAGAGGACATTTATTTTTTATTCTATTCCATATTTAGCAATTTTATTTCACAAACATTGTTTTCGGTATGATTCCAAACTGTTTTTAGGTAGGCTGAAACACAAATCGGGCGAATCTATGCCCTTTTAAAATAGGTATTGCTGATGCCGAGATTGCCTTGCCGGGCGGGAAATGGTAGTTTGGCAGCCTATTTACAAAATTTGTAGCACAAACTGCCAAGTTGAAGCGGGAGGAGATGGAAGTGAACGAAACAAAAGAAGCCTTATTGGAAATGCAACCGTGCGAGGCGGCGGTGATAGCCGCGCTGGCAGTGGCCGTGATGGGCATTACCATGATTCATTTCGGCTGGGTGCCGCATTTGTCCGTGATTCTGGTGCTGTGCGGGCTGCTCGGCTTCGGCAAAGCCAAGGGGCTGGATTTTGGCCGTATGCAGCTGAGCATGGCGCGTGGCGTGCTCTCCGGCATCGGCGCGATTTATCTCTTCTTCTTTATTGGCTTGCTGGTATCGGCGCTGATGGTGTCCGGCGCGATTCCCACGCTGATGTATTACGGCTTCGAGCTGATTTCGCCACAGTTTTTCTATCTTTCTGCCTTCGTGCTCACTTCGATGGTGGGCGTGGCCATCGGCAGCAGCCTCACCACCTGCGCCACCCTGGGCGTGGCCTTTATCGGCATGGGCAGCGCGTTGGGTGCTAATCCGGCTGTGGTGGCCGGGGCGGTGGTGTCCGGCGCGTTTTTCGGCGACAAAATGTCGCCCATTTCCGACACCACCAGCATTGCCGCCTCCATTGTGGGCATCGATTTGTTCGACCACATCCGCAATATGATGTACACCACCATCCCCGCCTGGCTGCTTACCGCGCTGTTGCTTTGGCTGCTCTCCGGCCACACCGCTGCCGCTGATTTAAGCAGCGTGGCCACCTTCCAAACCCAGCTGCAGGCCAGTGGCTTAGTGCACGGCTACACCCTATTGCCCTTTGTCGTGCTGATCGTTTTGGCCATGCGCCGCGTGAACGCTATTTACACCATCATCATCACCATCGCCGTTTCCCTCGTGCTCACCTACCTGCACAGCCGCCCCAGTATCGAACAGCTCGGCGGCTACTTCTTCAACGGCTACGCGCCGCCAGAAGGCACCGATTTGGGCAATGTGGTCAAGCTGATTTCGCGCGGCGGCATCGGCAGCATGTTTTTCACCCAAACCATTGTTATCCTCGCCCTCAGCCTCGGCGGCTTGCTCAACGCCCTGGGCATTCTGCCCGCGCTGCTTTCCGGCATCGGCCATATGTTGGTCAACGCCGGCCGCGCCACCTTCACCGTGGCCGCCACTTCGCTGGGCGTCAACGTGCTCATCGGCGAGCAATACCTCAGCCTGCTCCTGGCCGGCAACACCTTCAAGCCCATCTACGAACGGCTCGGCCTGCACCCGCGCAACATCGCCCGCACCGTGGAAGACGCCGGCACGGTAACCAACCCGCTCGTGCCTTGGAGCGTGTGCGGCGTGTTTATCCACCACGCCCTGGGCGTGCCCGTGATCGATTATCTGCCCTACGCCTTCTTCTGCTACCTCAGTCTGCTGCTCACGCTGGTGTTTGGCTTCACCGGGCTTACCTTGAGCAAGAATGAGGCAGTATAAGCGGCACGGAACCGCAAATTATTGGAAAAGGCTACCTGAAAAGGGTAAGACAGGGCTCTGCTTCGCAGAAGCCGACATTTTCAGGTAGCCTTATATTACATATTACGCCCTGACAACAGGGGCAAGCAGTAAATTCTTTTGTTTTGGTTGGCACGTACAGGGGGATGCCGATATCCGGCCGGCGGCTGAGGAGGCGCTGCAATAAAGGGAGGGTGATTTGAGTCGGCGTGGCAATGCCGATCTACGGCGATATAAAAGGCTACCTGAAAACGCAGCGCAGCGGAGTTTCTGCACGGCTAAAGTTTCAGGTAGCCTTTGTTTATTCTATTTGCTTAGGTAGCAGTTTACTGTTGCGGCTGGGTGCGCTCTTTTTCTTCGGTAACGAAGCCGACTTTGCTCAGGCCGGCGTCGCGTACGGCGCTGAGGGCTTTTTCCACGTAGTCGAATTGGGCGTTTTTATCGGCGGCGATGGCAATCACTTGGTCGGGATTGGTTTTGGCCAGCTGTTGCAGCTGGCTTTCCAAGGCCTGCAGGGTAATCGGCTCGCCTTCGGCTAAGTGGTAGCTGCCGTCGGCGGAAATAGAAATGCGCAGCGGGTCTTTGGGTTGGGCGGCGTTTTCCGCCACTTGTTTGGCCGAGGCGGTGGGCAGTTCCAGCGGGATGGAGTGGGTCATCACCGGCATGGTAATCATGAATACAATCAGCAGCACGAGCATCACGTCTACCAGTGGGGTAACGTTGATGTCGGCCATGGGCGAATCGTCGCCGCTGTTCATCGAACCGAAGGCCATGCTCTTACTCCTTATTGTTCATAATTTTAACGTGCAAATCGTAGGCGTAGGCATCCATATCCTGCACCACCTGTTTGTTGCCGAACACGATGAAGTTGTAGGCCAGCACGGCGGGGATGGCGGCAAACAGGCCGATGGCGGTGGCCACCAGCGCTTCGCCGATGGGGCCGGCCACGGTGGCGATGTTTACCTGGCCTTGCAGGCTGATGTTTTCCAGCGCGTGGTAAATGCCCCATACCGTGCCGAACAGGCCGATAAACGGAGCGGTGGCGCCTACGGAGGCGAGAATGGTGAGGCCGCCGTTGAGGCCGCGTTTGGCAATATTCATTTGATGGCGGATGTGTTGCACCAAATAGTCGCCCAAGGGGATGCTGGTGAGCTGGCTGGCGGGGTTGGCGCGATATTGGCGCGCGGCCTGAATGGCTGATTCGGTGAGGTCGGCCAGCGGGGAGGGATGGGCTTTGGCCAAGCGCAGCATGTCATCGAGCGAGGCCACGGTGGCTACGGACTCAATCGTGCCCCGATTGGCGTGGCGCACTTGGTGCAGGCGGATGCTGCGCATGATGATAATCCACCAGGTAAGGACGCTCATCAGCACCAGCAGTATAAATACGGTAATCAATACAATGTCGCCTTGGGCGAAAACATGTCCTAAATTCATGATATTCCTAATGTTAATGATGAAATTGGATAATTGGTTTAGTTTGGAGCTTTAAGGGGCTTTAAACCGCAGGGTAAAAGTATAGCTTTGGCGCATGGGTTGGCCGTTGCGTTTGGCCGGTGTGAAGGTGTAGCGTTCGCGTACGGTTTTTTCTGCCGAACGGGCGAATAGTGGATGGGTGGCGGAGACCACTTCCACGCTGGATGGCTTGCCGTTGGCTTCCACCATCACGCGCAGTTTTACTGTGCCGCTGATGCCTTCTTCTTCCAGTTGCGGCGGGTAGGGTGGTTTCGGATTGTTCAGGTAGCCACCAAGGTGGGTGGGCGCGCTGTCGCCGCCACCTCCGCCGCCGGTGCCCGAGCCTTTGCCGTCGCCGACACCACTGCCTTCGCCACCGCCACGGCCACCACCTTTGCCGGGACCTTCCCCATCGCCTTCATCTTGGCCGTGACCTGTGCCACGACCGCCGCCACGGCCTCCGCCTTCTCCAGCAGAAGGCGTGCCTTTGCCACCACCGCCACCTGCGTTGGCGCCATGGCCTGTGTTCGGGTTGGTAGGGGCAATCGGCCGTTCAGGCTGTGCCTGCGGCACGGGTTCGGGGTGAGGTTGCGCTTGCGGCTTGGGCTCGGGTTTTGGTTCGACAGGTTTGGGCTGAACGATATCGGCGGGTTTGTCTTGCCGTTCCACCGGTTTGATTTGCGCGCGCTGCTCTGGAACAGGTTTGGCCGGCTGCGGCTTGGACTGCTCGGGTTTGGGCGCTGCGGGCGGGGTTTGCTCCAGTGGCCCGGCGGGCTGCTCGTCTTCAGATATGGTGTTGCCACCCGTACCGCCGCCGCCCCCCGCCGCCGCCGATCTCGCCGAGATCAACAAAGCTCAGCCCGGGCGGCTCAGCCGGCAGTTCCGGCGGCTTAATCGAGATCAGCAGCCAATACAGCAGGGCATGAGCGGCAATCACGAATAAGAGCGCGGCCGGGGATAAAAGACGGTTTTCGGTTTGCATAATAGGGCGGCATATTAGTGCGAACTATTTCTGTTTGCAAGGAGTTTCTATTTGATTGTTTAAGTGTCAGGTGTTTTCGCCAAAAAGCGTGTTTCAGTAGAGGGTGACGTGGAAGTGTAGATGACTTAGTCTTTTATCGCTAAAGCACTTCACTTTATTATTGCGTTGGCTCGCCTTGTTTCATTCCTGTATTGTCTGCGGCTCGCTGCTTGGTATGAAAAAATAATTGCTTTAGCTATAGATTGGAGACTGCCTAAAATTTCAGGTAGCCTTTGTGGTGCCTGTTTTATAATCAGCTAAAACTGGCTATATTGGTATAACTATCTGTTTGATAATCTAAAATATAATATATAAGAAATAAACTTGCTATTTAATATTTTATATAGCATAAAATGCTATAAATATAGAAAACAACAATCAACAGTGTCTGCATGCTGGCTGATTCAGGCAGGAAAACTGCGTAATGCGGCAGCGGCGCAGTTTTGGCAGCGGTTTGGATGTTTATTTTTGTTAAAATCGCTCTATTCTGAATAGTTTTGGATTATTGCAGTTTTATGAAATCTCCTGCTTCCTGGTCGTCTAAAATCGGCTTTATCTTATCTGCCGCCGGCTCTGCCATCGGCTTGGGCGCAATTTGGAAATTCCCCTACACCGCCGGCACCAACGGCGGTGCGGTGTTTGTGCTGATGTTTTTGATTTTCACCGTATTGGTGGCCTTGCCGGTGCAGCTGGCCGAGTTTTATATAGGCCGCAAGAGCGGCAAAAATGCAGTGGATGCGTTTAAAACGCTCGCGCCAAATAGCCTGTGGCCGTGGATCGGGCGCATGGGTGTGTTTGCCTGCTTTGTTTTGCTGTCGTTCTACAGCGTGGTGGGTGGCTGGGTGTTGAATTATGTGGTGCACGCATTCGATGGCAGCATTCATCCGAATGCGGATTTCGGTGTGCTGTTTGGCAGTACGATTTCCAGCCCGGCAGGCTCAATCGCCTATCAGGGGCTATTTATGTTGATGACGGTGTGTGTGGTAAAAAGCGGCATTGCGGCGGGAATCGAACGGGCGAACAAATACATGATGCCCGCGCTGTTTGTGTTGCTGCTATTGCTGGCGGTGCGTTCGCTCACGCTGGATGGCGCGATGGCGGGCATCTCCTTCCTGCTCAAGCCTGATTGGTCGCACTTCACGCCGCAAACCATGCTCACCGCACTGGGGCAGGCCTTTTTCGCGTTGAGCTTGGGCGTATCCACCATGATTACGTATGCCGCCTATCTGGATAAAAAACAGGATTTGTTCCGTTCGGGCAACAGCATTATGTGGATGAATCTGCTGGTGTCTTTATTGGCGGGCTTGGTGATTTTCCCCGCCGTGTTCGCCTTCAACTTTGAGCCGGGGCAGGGGCCGGGGCTGATTTTCGTGGTGTTGCCTGCCGTGTTTATGAAGCTGCCGCTGGGGCAAATTCTGTTTGCCGTGTTTATGCTGCTGGTGGTATTTGCCACGCTCACTTCCGCCTTCTCCATGCTGGAAACCGTGATTGCCGCCGCCATCCGCGAAGACGAAAGCAAACGCAGCAAAACCACCTGGCTGATCGGCACGGCGATTTTTATTGTCGGCATTCCCTCCGCGCTCTCGTTTGGCGTGCTCTCCGAATGGAAGCTGTTCGGCAAAACGCTGTTTGACCTGTGGGACTACATGATTACCGCACTGATTATGCCGATCAGCTCGCTTTTGGTGGCGGTGTTTGTGGGCTGGATACAGCAGAAGAGCGATGTGTTCGAACACATGCGTGAAGGCAGCAGCGTGCCGCAAACCGTGATTGCGCTGTGGCTCAATGCGCTGCGTTTCCTCGCGCCGGTGGCGATTTTGCTGGTGTTTGCCAATACGTTGGGTTGGATTTAACGGCTTTCAGGTAGCCTTATGGAGGGATTCTTATAACTGAAAGCAAATTGGCGAGCCTTAGTCGCTGCGGGATGCAGTAGGGTAAAGCGATACCGTGGCAACGATAGAGCTTTAGAGCTTTCTCTAAATATAAGCGGTAAAAAGGCTACCTGAAATTTCAGGTAGCCTTTTTTTAGTGCCCATATCATCGGGATTGCTCAAATTGCTCTTGTGCCCAGCGTTGGCGGTTGTCGGGGGTGTCGGCGGGTTGGGCTTGCCCCTGTCGCCAGTTGCGGTAGGCTTCGGCATCGAAGGCAATCACCCGACCGCCCATGGCGGCCACTTCGCCGGCCACGCTTTGGCTGATGCGCCAAGAGGCTAGGTCGGGGCAGGCGTTTGGTTCGGGATACCATAGCACCACCACGGCATTGCCGCCCTGCATTTGGGCTTCGATTTGTTCGGCATACTGGTCGATGGCTTGGTATTTCTGGTTGAGGCGGGTTTCTACGGCGCGAACCACGTGTAGGGGGATGGGGGCGGCGCCATTTTCCCATTGTGCCCATTTTTCGGCAGAAGCGCCGTGGGGGAAATCGACATTGGCGGCAAGAGCTTGGCCGGCTTCGGCTTGGGTGAGGCCGAGGTTGCGGCGCAGGGCTTTGAGTTCGATGGGGAACATGGTTTTCCTTTTGGGTTGGTTATTTAATTTGTGCGGCCAAGTGTTCTATTGCTGCCTGTGCGCAAAACAGGCCGAAGGCGGCGGTAACCAGCATGCTCGCGCCGTAGCCCGCGCAAGACAATCCTTGCGGTGCGGTGTCGGTTTCGCAGGCGGTGCCGGTTTGCGGCGGGGTGACGTTTTCTTCGGAATAGATGCAGCTCACTTTCATGCGCTCTTTCGGATCGCGCGGAAAGCCGTGGTGGCGGCGCAGGGTGTAGCGCAGGTTGGAAAGCAGCGGGTCGTGGGTGGTGCGGGCGAGGTCGGCGCGGCGGATGAGGGCGGGGTCGCGCTGGCCTCCTGCACCGCCGGACACCACAAAGGCCTGCTTTTTCGCCACAAAATGGGCGGCCATGGCGGCCTTCACGCACACTTGGTCGATGGCATCGATCACAAAATCAAACGGCTCGGCAAATAAGGTTTGCACGTTTTCCGCATCCACAAAATCTTCGATTTCATGCACGGTGCAGGCGGGGTTGATTTGCAGGATGCGCCAGTGCAGCGCGGTTACTTTGGGCAGGCCGAAATTGTCGGTGAGTGCGTGGAGCTGGCGGTTGGTGTTGGATTCGGCTACGTTGTCCAAATCAATCAGCGTGAGCCGGCCGATGCCGCTGCGCGCCAGCGCCTCCACCGCCCAAGAGCCCACGCCGCCCACGCCCACCACGCAAACATGGGCTTGGGCAAAGCATTGCAGGGCGGCAGAGCCGTAGAGGCGGGAAATGCCGCCGAAGCGGCGCTCGTTTGGGGCGGGAGTAATCATCGGGATAAGTCAAAAAACAGGTAGAAAAAATGGCACATTCGGTGCATCGGTATTATACTGTAAACGTATCAGGAAGAGACCCGTCCGGCGGCTGTAGCCTCTGCGCGGAAGCATTGAAATATCGTTCACTAGGAGAAAGCTTATGTATCAACATATCGTGATTGCAGTAGACGGCAGCCGCACCTCCCAACACGCGCTCAAACAGGCCTGCGGCCTGGCTCAGTCCACCGGCGCGGCACTCACTTTGGTGCATGTGGCCAACCCCGCCGAATACGTGGCCACCGTTGCCCCCGAGTTTTTGCAGTATGAAAACTACGAAACCGCTGCCACCGAACAAGGCAACGCCATTTTGGATGCCGCCATCAAACAGGCGCGCACCGCCTTGGGCGAAGATGCAAAACTCGGCCGCCACCTGCTTGTGATCAGCAAAAATGCACGCGATATGGCCAAAAGCCTGGTGGATTATGCCGCCGAGCAGAAAGCCGACCTGCTGGTGCTGGGCACACACGGCCGCACCGGCCTGATGCACCTCCTGATGGGTAGCTTCGCCGAAACCGTGATGCGCGAAACCCGCCTGCCGCTTTTGATTATCCGCCGCGAAGCATAAGGCTGAGGATTGAGGCAGGATTAGAGGCTACCTGAAAGTTTCAGGTAGCCTCTTTTGATATTGTCTAGGTCGGGCATTGATGCTCGACCTATGCGTTTGGTTTTAGATTTCGTTGCAGTTAATCCGCCATTCCTTGGTGTATTCCCAATGGTAGTCCACTACGATGTCGTTGGCGTCGGTGTAGTAGGTTTGGTAGAGATTTCGCCCGTAGCAGACATCGCTATAGTAGTTGGTAATGATGGGGCCGTTTTGGCTGCTGCCTTCGGATTGACGGCCGGCGTAGCGGGTGCGGTAGTATTTGTAGGTGTAGGCATAGCGGTTGTTGCCTACTCTGCTGCGGCCGGAATTGGGCTGGCCGCCGTGTTCTCGGAACACTTCGCTGATGTGCTGACCAACTTGGCGTTTCATGTTGTCGTCTACTGAGGCGCAGCCGGCAAACAGGAAAACAGCGCCGGCAACCAGGCAGAGTCGCAACAGGTTTCGGGCGGGGTGTGCAGGGGGTGGATGGGCTTGCATGGTTGGTCTCCTTGCGGGTTGAAATTAAGGGAATAATACCAATGGCGGGATGTGCTGACAAGAAGGCTGCCTGAAAGTTTCAGGTAGCCTATTTTGCATGTTGTTTGACCTAGGGCAATTTATTGCTGCCGACATGCTGAAAAAGAGATGGATTTGGGGTTTGGCTCGCTCATTGGGTAGAAACCTAAATGATGGTTTCAGGTAGCCTCTGCACGGGGGAGCGGGTTTACAAAAACAGTTGCAGCAAATCGTTCAGGTAGCGTTGGCCGCGTTCGGTGGGGCGCAAGAGGGTGGGGTCGGGGTCGATGAGGCCGAGCCGGGTGGCTTCCTGCAGGGGGCGGGCGATGGCGGCGAGGCTGTGGCCGGTGCGCTCTTGGAACAGGTGGGCAGGTACGCCGGCGGTTAGGCGCATGGCGTTGAGCATGAATTCGAAGGGCAGCTCGCTTGAGGCTACCTGAAAGCGTTCGACGGCATCGGCGGGGTTGCCCTGCATGGCGGCGAGGTAGCTGCGCGGGTGGCGGGCGCGGGTGGTGCGCATGATGCCGCTGTGGTTGCTGATTTTGCCGTGTGCGCCAGCGCCGATGCCGATGTAGTCGCCGAATTGCCAGTAGTTGAGGTTGTGGCGGCATTGCTGGCCGTTTTTGGCGAAGGCGCTGGTTTCGTAGCGCTCGAAGCCGGCATCAAGTAGGGTGTGGTGCACGGCTTGTTCGATGGTGTAGGCGGTGTCTTCTTCGGGGATACCGGGGGGCGGGGTGCGGCCGAAGGAGGTGTTGGGCTCCATGGTGAGGTAGTAGGCGCTGATGTGGGATACGCCGAAGGAGAGGGCGGTTTCGGCATCGCGCTGCGCTTCTTCGGGGGTTTGGCGCGGCAGGGCATACATGATGTCGGTGTTCACGCGGGGGAAGATGGCGAGCGCGGCTTCGATGGCGGCGCGGGCTTCATCGCCGTTGTGGATGCGGCCGAGGGCTTGCAGTTTGGCGTTGTTGAAGCTTTGGATACCGAGAGAAAGGCGGGTGATGCCTGCTTCGGCATAGCCTTGGAAGCGCGCTTGCTCGAAGGTGCCGGGGTTGGCTTCGAGGGTGATTTCGGCTTCGGGCTGCAATCGCACCAGGGCGCGCACACCGCTGAGCAGGCGGTGGATGGATTCGGCGGAAAATATGCTGGGGGTGCCGCCGCCGATGAAGATGGTTTCCACAGGCCGCTCCCAGATGTGGGGCAGTTCGTGTTGCAGGTCGGTGAGCAGGGCGTTGATGTAGGCGGTTTCGTCGGTGTCGGGCTTGAGGCGGTGAGAGTTGAAGTCGCAATAGGGGCATTTTTGGATGCACCAGGGGATGTGGATATAGAGCGAGAGCGGGGGCAGGGCGCTGAGGCCGGAGCCGGGGGCTTGCAGTAGGGGCATGGTGTGGCGATTGGTTTTTAAAATAACGGGTTATTCGGCTTGGAAGGCTACCTGAAAAACTTGGCTGCCGATGCGGATGTCTGCCAGGTAGCCGTCGCGGCGGTCGGTGCACACGGGCAAGCGGATTTGGGCGGCGAGCCAGGAGCCGTCGGCCTGGCGCTTAAGCGGGAAGCGGTTGAAGCCCATGTCCATGCCATCCATGCTGAACTCACTTCTGCCTGCTGCACTTGGGGCGGCACGTTTTCCAGGGTGATGTCGAAGGGGCGGTGGCGTGCGGCGGCAAAGCGGATGCGGCTGCCGTTGGGCAGGGTACAGCCTTGGCGCGGGTCGCAATCGGTTTGCACCACTGTTTCGGCAGCGGGCTGTCGCCCGGCACGCCATTGGCGTACGGCGAAATGGCCGCCGGCCAGCAGCAACAGCGCGGCGAAGGCAAGCAGGATTTTGGTGCGGGTGGGGAGAGGGGCATGAGAGGCTACCTGAAAAAGTTTGGGCGGGTTATCTGAATTCGAAAAGCATTATTGCAAAATTATCGGCAAAGGCTACCTGAAATTATCTTCACTACCCCCGCACCACCGCCTGCGCCCCTGCCGCAAGCCAGCGTTCGGCATAGCGCGCCGCTATATCGGCATTGGCAGGCAGTAGTACCAGCGGCAGTGGCACGCCTTCGGCCAGCGCGGCGCAGGCTTGTTCCGCCGCGGTTGCGTTATCTGCCGGCCACACGGCGGCTTCGGCTTGGGTGATGGCTGCGGCGGCAATGTCGCCCGCTGAGCGCACCAGCGGCCAGTGGCGCACATCGTCCGGCGTGTTGGCAGCCAAATCGGCTAAGTCCGCCAGCAGGCGGCTGCCCGGCGGCGGGTTGGCGGTATGAAGCGGCAGCACGCAAAAGCCGTCTGCCGCGTGCAAACCCTCATTCAGGCTACCTGAAAACTGCGTGGGCAAAACCAGTGCCGCTAGCAGCGCGGCATTGGCCGGCAGCATGGGCGACACATCATAACGCCCCGGCTGTTGCCAGCGCCATTGCTGGCCTTCGCGCGCCTGCAATTCGCCGCGCCAGCCGTTGGCCGGTACGCGGAAAAAACGCAGCCGCACATGGGCGTGTTCGTAGCTGTGGGTTTTGGCGAGCCACGGCACGGCGCTGTGGATTTGGATGCCCAGCTCTTCGGCAAACTCGCGGCGCAATGCTGCCAACTCGCTCTCGCCCGCCTCCACCTTACCGCCGGCAAATTCCCAATAGCCCGCATAAGCCTTGCCTGCGGGGCGCGAACTGAGCAGCACCTCGCCGCGACGGTTATACACAATGCCAGCCACCACTTGCAGCAGCGGGCGGGGGTCGGCCTCGGCCGGGGCGATGCGGGTGTGGTAGAGCCAGTCGATGCACTCCTGCAACATGGCGGGCAAGCGGCTGATTTCTCGGGTGTACTCCTTGCGCAGCGGGCGTTCCCAATCTTGGTTTTCCACCAGCATCACGGCAAACTGCCCGCTCGGGGCGGCAGCGGCATACCAGCCCGCATCGAGCAGATATTGCCCGCCGCAAAAGCTAATTTGCAGCAGGTCTTCGCCTAAAAGCAGTTTAGCCGGGTCGTCGTCGGGGTGTTCCAGCAGCCAGAAGAAATTGTCGTAGGTGATGGTTCCGTTGCGGAGGTTGAGGGTTTGGGGCATGGTGTGGCGGTGGGAGGGATAAACGCGGGCAGTTTACTGGAGCGGGCGTGCTCGGGCAACGGCGGCGTTTCAGGTAGCCTGCAATGGGTGGGTGGGTACTGGCTTAGACGTTATTAGACGCCAAATGTACAATTAGACAAAATGCAGTACAATAATGGCTAATCCCACACAAAGGCACCCGTATGGAAGACCCTCTCTATTTTCCCAGAACAGAATTGGCCGCCGCCCTGCTCAGCAGCCTGAAAAGCGGTGTATCCAACGCATTCACGCTGTTTGCCCCGCGCCGCATGGGCAAAACGCAATTCCTCACCAACGATATTGCCCCGGCCGCCGAGAAAAACGGCTTTAATGTGTTTTACTTCTCTTTTATGGACAACAAAGACAGCACCAGCACTGCGCAGTTTTTCCATGAAGCCCTACACCGTTTTGCCTTGGAAACCCGCACCGGCAACGGCGTGAAAACCTTTTTCGGCAGCCTAACCAAAATAGACGTGTTGGGCGTGGGCCTGGAGCGCGAAACGCCGCCGCGCGACCTGCCGGGCATCAGCGAAATCATCGCCTATATTGCCGCCGACAGCCGCCCCACCTTGCTGCTGCTAGACGAAGCGCAAGAATTGGCGCGGCTGCCGAATACCGAAGGCATGATACGCAGCTTGCGAACCGGCCTGGATATCAACCAAAGCCGCGTGAAAACCCTGTTTACCGGCAGCAGCACCAACGGCCTGCGCGCCATGTTCAACGACATCAAGGCTCCCTTCTTCCACTTTTCCCATGCGCTGGATTTCCCCACCTTGGGGCAGGATTTCATCGATTTTTTGGCCGGCGTTTATCACGACCGAACCGGGCAGCAGCTGGATGTGGAGAAGTTTTATGCCATTTTCGAGCAGTTTAATAAAAGCCCGATGTATATCCGCGCCGTGATTCAAGACATGATCATCAACCCCGCTCTCAGCCTGGAAGCCGCCGCGCAAGTGCGGCTCGGGCAGATGCAGGAAAACAGCAATATTCCGATGCAGTGGAAAGCATTAAGCGCCATCGAGCGGCTGCTGCTGCAATCGATGGCGCAGGGGGAGGTGAGCCCGTATGGCGCGGAATTCAGAGAACAGGCCGCCCGGATATTGGGCGTGGAAAGCGTGAAAGTGAGCACTGTGCAAAGCGCCATCAGAAAGCTGCAACGCAAAGATATGATCAGCAAATTCGGCAACAGCGCGTTTCAAATCAACAATCCTTTGCTGCAAATGTGGCTGAGTGAGAATGCGGAATAAGTGCCAGTGCACGTTTGCGGTGTTGCAGCGGAGAGCACAAACCTGCGGTTGGCCAGCATTCTCCTAATGTGGGGGATAGTTTTCAGGTAGCCTTCAAGCAGCGGGAGAGATGTTTACAATATCTTGTATTTTGTTACAATCCGATCATCGGCAATACCCTTATTCCCCTTTCCAAACAGGAGCGGCAAGATGAAGCAATCAATGATGAACACGGCAGCGGGCGTATTGGCGGCAGTGCTATTGGGCAGTGCGGGCTTGGCATATGCCAACCCCTATCCGGTTGGCTCGCAGCAATGGCACAACTTTAATGGCATCATGCAGTCGGAAGCAGATCGGATACAGCGCGAGCGCAATGCCGTACGGCAACAGCCGATCAACCGCGGCCCCACCGCCGCTGAAATACGCGCCTGGGAGCAGCGTGAGGCAAAGGTGCAAGCCGAAATCGCGGAACTGCGCCGCACGCCGTTTTATATGGCCATCATCAATGATTTCGGCACAGATAGAATAGCCTATGCAGGCGGGTTTAGAACCGAGCAACGCGCCATTGAAGATGCCATGAGCTTTTGCCGCAGCGGCAACTGCCAAGTACTGACTACTTTCAGCAACTCCTGTGCGGTTTTAACTTTCCCCGCTGGCCGCGAACTCCACTCTGTGAGCGATTTCTTCTTCGGTTATGACCGAGACCACAACAGGGCGGCAGAAAAATCCATTCGTGCCTGCGAAGCCCGCCACGGTAAAGGTAACTGCCTGTATTCAGCCAGCGAAACCAAGCACGGCACTGCCTTCTGTACCGGCTACGACTACAGCAACTACAACCAACGTTAGAAGCTGTAGAAGCTACTCAAACCAAAAGGCTACCTGAAAGTTTCAGGTGGCCTCTTTGATTGCTTGCGAAAGGCGGTTGTGCCGGATGGCAGCGCGGCTATGCCGGCCTATTCGTGCGCCGGTTTAGCCGCCGATGCGTTCCAGCAGCATCCGTTCGAGTTTGAGCTGGAAGGCAGTGTCGGCCAGCTGGGGATGGCGGATGAGGAAGCTGTCTTCTGCGCGTTCGTCGAAGGTGGCGATGGCGGCGTAGCTGAGGCTGATGTTGAGCCGGGCGAACACGTCGGCGATGTCGGCCAGCAGGAAGGCGCGGTTGGCGGCGATGATTTCCAGGGTGTAGGCGCCGGCAGTTTCTTCGGCGGAGAGGGTGATGCGCGGGGCGATGGGCAGGTGGCGCAGGCGGCGGCTCAGCCGGCGGGGCGCGGGAGTGGGCTCGGCGGCGCCCGGCGGGTGGTGCACGAATTGGTTTAATGCTTGCTGCAGGCGGCGGCTGATGCGCTCGATGTCGTCGGCAAGGCAGTTGGCGGGCAGTTGCAGCACGAAGGTGTCGAGGATGTATTGGTGGTCGGTAACGTAGGCGTGGGCGGCGAGGATGCCGAGCTGGTGGCGGCCGAACAGGCGGCACAGGCCAGCAAACAGGCGGTCGCGGTTGGGCATAAACACCATCACTTGCAGGCCGCCGGTGGTGCTCAGGGGGCGGATGTGGGCTTGGGGCGTTGCGGCATCGGCAGCGAGCAGGGGCAGGTGCCACAGGATGATGTCGGCGCTGTGGCGCACGAAATAGGCCTGCCCGAGCTGCTGCCACAGTTCGCGGCTTTGCGCTTCGCCCACGCCCGCTTCGGCCAAGGCCTGGCGGGCTTTTTGCTGGCGGCGGCTCACGGCCATGTCGCGGCTGGTGGTTTGGCCGCCGAAGTAT
This sequence comes from Eikenella exigua, assembly GCF_008805035.1. Lineage (NCBI taxonomy): Bacteria > Pseudomonadati > Pseudomonadota > Betaproteobacteria > Neisseriales > Neisseriaceae > Eikenella > Eikenella exigua. The sequence continues at coordinate 382,429 of NZ_CP038018.1, forward strand.
TGCAGGGCGGAGCGGAACAGGGTTTCGAGCAGGCTGGCTTTCCAAGCATTCCAGATTTTGGGGTTGGTGCCGCGCATATCGGCCACGGTAAGCAGATAAAGCGCGGTGAGCCGTTCGGGCGTTTGCACGCGGCGGCAGAAGGCGGCCACCACGGCCGGGTCTTGGATGTCTTCTTTCTGCGCGGTGAGCGACATCAAAAGATGGTTGCCCACCAGCCACACGAGCAAGTCGGTTTCGTATTGGCTCAGGAAGTGGTCGGCGGCGAAGCGGCGGGCGTCTTCCATGCCCAGCTCGGCATGGTCGCCGCCGCGCCCTTTGGCGATGTCGTGAAACAGGGCGGCCAAATACAGCACGGGTTTGCGCTCGAAAGCGTGCATCAGGGCGCTGGCAAAAGGCAGCTCGTGGCTGTGCGCTTCCAGAGCCAGCCGGCGCATATTGCGCACCACCATCAGGATGTGGTCGTCCACGGGGTAAACGTGGAACAGGTCGTGCTGCAGCAGGCCGACGATTTTGCCCCACTCGGGCAGATAATGCGAAAGCGCGCCGTAGAGATTAAGAAAGCGCAGCAGATGGGTGAGCCCGCCGCCGTGGCGGAAGAAGGCCACAAAGCGGCGGCGGTTGGCCGGATCGGCATAAAAACGGGCGTCGGTTTTCTGCACCGCCTGCCACCAGGCGCGCAGGGTTTCGGGGGCGAGGCCGGAGAGGTGGCTGTATTGCTGCCACAGCTCCAGCACCTTGAAAATATGCTGCGGCTCGCGGCGGAATAAGGTTTTATCGCGCACGGCGATGAGGTTGTTTACTTGGAAATAGTGCTCGTCCAAATCCAGCGCCACCCGCGGCAGCGGCGAGGAAATGCGCCCGCGCAGCATCGGCAGCAGGATGCCGCTCAGCTGCTTCACGGTTTTCACTGCGCGGTAGAGCGTGTGCATCAGCCGCTCGCTGCGCACTTGTTTACTTTCATCGGCATAGCCCAGCGCATAGGCCACCTGCGGCTGCAAGTCGAAACGCAGCTGCTCCTGCGGCTTGCCGGCGGCCAGGTGCAGCTCGATGCGGATGCGCGCCAGGCTGCGGTGGCTGCGGCGCAGCATGGCCGCTTCGGTGCGGGTGAGGATGCCTTGGCGGGCGAGGCGGTGCAGTTGCGGCGAAATGCCCTGCACCCGCGCCAGCCAGAGCATGGTGTGGATATCGCGCAGGCCGCCGGGGCAGGTTTTCAGGTTTGGCTCCAGGCTGCTGCCCGCTTGCGCTTTCAGGTGCCGCTGCTGCAATTCCAGCAGTTTGCCTTCGGCAAAGGCCGTCAGGTCGCGCTGCACGTCCAAATCGCGGTGCAGGCGGGCAAATAATTCTTGGCTGCCGTGGAGCAGGCGTGCTTCGAGGAGCGAGGTGTCGCCGGTTAAGTCTTCCGCTGCTCCGGCGCACAGCTCGGCCACGCTGCCGGTTTTCAGCGAGGGGTTCAGCCCCATGTCCCACAGGGTTTGCAGCCAAGTTTCAATTTGCTGCTGTTGCGTTTCATTCAGGGAATCGGCCGCCACAATGCCCAAATCCACATCGGAATGCGGATACATCTCGCCGCGCCCGAAGCCGCCCAGCGCCAGTAGCGCCAGCTCCCCTGCCGGCTGCATCTGCCGCCACAGCGCGGTAACGGTGTGTGAGAGCAGGGCGCTGTAGGCAGCAAAAAAACGCTGCGGGCTGCGGTGGCGGCGGTAGTCGGCAACGATTTGCCGTTTGTGCTCGGCCAGCTCCTGCGCCAAAAGCTGCGGGGATTGCGGCATAGTGGAATTCCTTGGATGGGGTGGGGCGATTGTGGTCTTGGGATGGGCATGGGAAGGCTACCTGAAAATGCTTGGTTGAGTTTTCAGGTAGCCTTATCCGGTTAAACCATGTGCCTACAGCCTGCTCACGCCGGTTACGCCTTTCACGTTGGCGAGGCTGGCAAGTACGTGCGGCAGGTCGTCCACCTGATGTACTTCCAACGTGAAGCGCAGGCTGGCTTGCAGGTTGCGCGATTGGGTTTGCACGGCGGTCACGTTGAGTTTATGCCGCGCCAGTGCTTCGGAAATATCGCGCAACAGGCCGTTGCGGTCTTGGGCGGATACTTCGATATCCACGGCAAACACTTGCCCGGCAGGCACGCCGGCCCAGCAGGCTGGCACAACTTTTTCAGCCGCGTCGGCGGCGAGTTTCTGGAAAGAGGCGCAGCCGATGCGGTGGATGGAAATGCCGCGCCCGCGCGTTACGAAGCCGGCGATTTCGTCGGGCGGGGCGGGTTTGCAGCATTTGGCCAGCGTGGTGAGCAGGCCAGATTCACCGTCCACCAAAATGCCGCCTTTGCCGCTGGTTTCTTTGATGCGCGACTGTTTGACGATGCTCTCGGTGCTCACCGGCGCGGCAGGCGGCTCGGCCAGCAGGCCGCAGGCTTTCTGCACGGCGCGGGGCATGATTTCGCCGTGTGCCACGGCGGTGTAGAGTTCGTCTGGTTTTTTGAAGCCGAGTTTTTCGGCCAAAGCCTGCATATTGGGCTTGGGCTGGACTTTGAGCAGGGTTTTTTCCAGTTGCAGCCGGCCTTGTTCGCGCACGCTTTCGGCATTTTGGCGGCGGATGTGGGCGCGGATTTTGGCAGCGGCTTTGTTGCTCTTCACCCAGCCTTCATACAGCCAGTTTACGGATGGTTCGCCCTCTTTGGCGGCGATAATTTCCACGCGCTGGCCGTTCTCCAGCGGGGTGGAAAGCGGCACGATTTGGCCGTCTACCTTGGCGCCGCGGCAGCGGTCGCCCAGGCTGCTGTGCAGGGCGTAGGCGAAGTCGATGGGGGTGGCGCCCACGGGCAGGGAGAGCACTTTGCCGTGCGGGGTGAGCACATAAATCGTGTCGTTAAACAGCTCGGTTTGGAAGGCGGCGGCGAGGTCGGCTTTGCCGCTTTCGGCCATGTTTTCACGCCAATCCAAGAGCTGGCGCAGCCAGGCGATTTTCTGCTCATATGCGGAATCACCTTTGCCGCCTTCTTTATAACGCCAGTGGGCGGCCACGCCGAATTCGTTGAATTGGTGCATTTCTTTGGTGCGGATTTGCACCTCGATGCCTTTGTCTTCAGGGCCGACAATCACGGTGTGCAGGCTTTTGTAGCCGTTGCCTTTGGGGTTGGCGATGTAGTCGTCGAATTCGCCGGGGATGGGCTGCCACAGGCTGTGCACGATGCCCAGCACGGTATAGCACTCGGGCACGCTGTTCACCAGCACGCGCACAGCGCGGATATCGTAGAGCCCTTCGAAATCGAGCTTTTTCTTCACCATCTTGCGGTAGATGGAGTAGATGTGTTTGGGGCGGCCGGCCACGTCATAATCGCGGATGCCGTATTTGGCCAGCTCGGCTTTGAGGATGCCGAGAAAGTGGTCGATATAGTGCTGCCGCTCGGGGCGTTTTTCGTCGAGCAGGTGGGCGATGCGGTGGTATTCTTCGGGGTTTTGGTGGCGGAAGCCGAGGTCTTCGAGCTGCCATTTGAGCTGCCACACACCTAAGCGGTTGGCCAGTGGAGCGAAAATATCCAGCGTTTCTTTGGCGATGCTGCGTTTTTCTGGGCTGTCGGGGCAGCTGCCGAGGTATTGCATGGTGCGGGTGCGCAGGGCGAGCTTGATCAGCACCACGCGGATGTCGGACACCATGGCCAGCAGCATTTTGCGCATGGTTTCGGCCTGCGCAGCGCGTTCTTCTGGCGTGGCCAGGCCATCCACGCGGGCGAAGTGTGTGAGCTTCTGCACTTGGTCGATGCCCTGCATCAGGCTGCATACGGTTTGCCCGCACTGCCCGGCTACCTGAAGCTGCCAATCCCCGCCTTGCTTAGACATGCCCGACAATATGGTGGCAGCCACGGCTTCGGGCAGCAAATCGAGCTGTGCCACCATCTGCGCTGCACCCACGGCGTGCGGCAGCAGCGGCTCGCCGGCGTAGGTTTGTGCGTTGGCGGGGTAGTGCACTTCGGCCAGTGCGAAAGCTTGCTGCAAGAGTGCGCGGTCGGCCTCGTTTTGCTGTGCGGCATAGCCTTTCAGCCAGGCCAAACATTCTTGCAGGTTGGTTACATGCGTGTCTGAATAGCCGGTCTCCATGGTTTCCCTTTTGTGCAGTATGAAGTTTGATTGTAACCAAAAATCCGGCGAGTGGGGCCTTTGTTGGCGCAGGGAGTTTGATGCAGGTGCAATTTTGTTTGGGGAAGTGGTAAGATTCGCGCTTTCCAAAGGCTACCTGAAAGATACCCGCTATGCTGTTCCACCCCGAAGTGATGACTGTTGAAATGCTGGCGCAGAAAATCCGCAAAATCCCAAACTGGCCGCAGAAAGGCGTGCTGTTCCACGACATCACCCCCGTGCTGCAAAGCCCGGAATATTTCCGCCTATTGGTGGATTTGCTCACCTACCGCTACATGACGCAAGACATCGACGTGGTGGCCGGGCTGGACGCGCGCGGCTTCATCATCGGCGCCGCGCTGGCCTATCAGCTCAACGTAGGCTTTGTGCCCATCCGCAAAAAAGGCAAGCTGCCCTTTACCACCCTTTCCGAAAGCTACGCGCTCGAATACGGCGAAGCCACCGTGGAAATCCACACCGACGCCATTAAAGACAACGCCCGCGTTTTGCTGGTGGACGATCTAGTGGCCACCGGCGGCACTATGCACGCCGGCATTAAACTCATCCACAAGCTCGGCGGGAGCGTGGTGGAAGCCGCTGCCATCCTTGAGTTCACCGACTTACCCGGCGGCGACCGCGTCCGCAACGAAGGCGTTTCCCTGTTTACCCTGTATCAAAACAGCGGGGCCGTGGGAAAAGAGCATATTGCGCCGCAGGCCGGCTAAAAACCGCCCATGCCATATCCGGCTTTCCGGCTACCTGAAGCCGGATTATTTTTCGATTTAGAGGAATTTTATGCCGCCGGATAAAGCAGTGCAGTAGGCGCGTGATTGCCCACACCAAAATCATCGGCGGCAGCGAAGAAGCCTCTGTTACCTTCCCCGGCTATGTCGGCGTGATGAACGGCGTGGTGAAACTGGCGGATTAATTGCCAACGGTTTGCCCACACAGGCAAAAGGCTACCTGAAAGTTCAGGTAGCCTTTTTTGCTGGTTGGGTATGGATGCCGGAAGGCCGGTATGCCTGTTTTAACTTCGTTGAAGCTTATGCTTTCAGGTAGCCTTATCTTGAAAGACTAAACCCGCTTACTCCGGCAGTACTTCTTCCGCTGCTTCCTGCACCAAGGCCGAAGCTGCTTCGATGACGGTTTGTTCGCCATTCGCTTCCAGCGGCAGGCGTGCCAAAATGGTTTCGCTGGCGCGCACTTTCTCACCGATGGCCACCAGCGGCACGGCATCGGTGGGCAGATACACATCCACCCGCGAGCCGAAGCGAACAAAGCCGTAGCGTTGGCCGCGTGTGATTTTCTCGCCCGGCTGCACGTAGCACAAAATACGCCGCGCCACCAGGCCTGCCACCTGCACAAAGGTAAGCTCGCGCCCGCTTCGGGTGGTGGCGAAAACCGCGTTACGCTCGTTTTCCGTACAGGCCTTATCCAGTGCGGCGTTCACGAATTGTCCCGGGAAGTAGTCCACCTGCGTAACTGTGCCGTCAACCGGAGCACGTTGCGAATGCACGTTGAACACGTTCATAAACACGCTGATTTTCAGCGCGGGCACCTTGCGGAACGGGTCTTCAGCGCGTTCTACCACCACAATGCGGCCGTCGGCCGGGCAGAGCACTGCTTCCGGGTCGGCCGGAATATCGCGCGCCGGATCGCGGAAAAATTGCACCACAAACACGGTAAACACCCAAAACGGCAGCGACCACCAGCCGCAGCAGATGCTCACCAGCACGCTCAGCAGCAGCCCGCCCAAAATAAACGGCCAGCCTTCCCGCGCAATCAGCGGGTGGGGGTAGGAACGGTTCACGGTATTATCCTCATGAAATAAAGTTGGAATAGGGTGCGATTATACAAGATACGGGATATATGGCGAATTAACTTAACTTCCACCATAGCCTTCGCTGCTTGCTCTATTGTGGGAGGCAATAAACTTCTTTCGGAAACTTGGCGCACGTAATATTTTTGGTCATAGGCACAGGTTGAATTTCTAGTAGTTTGTGAAATTTCAGGTAGTCTCAGCGTCCTTCACCACTGCTCGCCGTGTTCGCCTGTGCGGTCGCCCCAAGTTTCGTCTTGTTCGTGGGGCAGCACCATCATGGCCGAGAACCAGCCGCCGACCGCAAACAGCGCGGGCAGCACATACCACGGCGGCGTGGCCATCAGCCGGCTGAAATTGCCGTTGGGCACAGGCAGCATGCTCTCCAAAGTGTTGGCAATCAGCCGGTTGAGCTCCGGCACCACATCCATGCCCGCCAGCTGCGGCAGGGCATACAAAACCGCCGTCAGCCCCGTCCAGGCCAAAGTGGCCATTGCCCGCCCCGGCAGATTATTTTGCCAAGCCAAACGGCCGGCCAGCCAAATCGTGAGCAGGGCAGGCAGCGCAAGCAGCCACAAACAGTGGATGGCCGACATCAGCATGACGCTCAGCCCATCGAATCCCGCCAGGCGCAGCAGCATGGCCTGCGGCGACTGCCAGCCGCCTTTCCACAACACGGTTAGCGCGCCGTAGAGCAGGCCGCAGGAAATGCCCGTATACAGCACATACCAAATCATCGTTTGCCGCCGCGGCAAAGTTTGCCGATTCCCCACTGCCCGCTCCTTGATTTCACCAAAGGCACACAGGCTACCTGAAAGCGCCACATACGTAAACCGGGCATTTTCAGGTAGCCTTATCGTGAAGCTAGACAATCTGTGCCGGCTGGCACACAATCCCAGCCTTCAACCATCTTGCCAAACAAAGGAGCACCATGAACCACACCAACGCCACCATTCTGCAAACCCTGCCCGTTGGCCAAAAAGTCGGCATAGCCTTTTCCGGCGGGCTCGACACCTCCGCCGCCCTCCTGTGGATGAAACTCAAAGGCGCGCTGCCTTACGCCTACACCGCCAACCTCGGCCAGCCCGACGAAGACGACTACAACGCCATTCCCCAAAAAGCCATGGAATACGGCGCGCAAAACGCCCGCTTAATCGACTGCCGCGCCCAGCTCGCGCACGAAGGCATCGCCGCCATCCAATGCGGCGCGTTCCATGTGTCCACCGGCGGCGTGCCCTATTTCAACACCACCCCGCTCGGCCGCGCCGTAACCGGCACCATGCTCGTTTCCGCCATGAAAGAAGACGACGTAAATATCTGGGGCGACGGCAGCACCTACAAAGGCAACGACATCGAACGCTTCTACCGCTACGGCCTGCTCACCAATCCCGCACTGAAAATCTACAAACCCTGGCTCGACCAGCAATTTATCGACGAGCTCGGCGGCCGCCACGAAATGAGCGAATTTCTGATTGCCAACGGCTTCCAATACAAAATGTCGGTTGAGAAAGCCTATTCCACCGACTCCAATATGCTCGGCGCGACGCATGAAGCCAAAGATTTGGAATTCCTCAACAGCGGCATCAAAATCGTCAAACCCATCATGGGAGTTGCCTTCTGGGACGAAAGCGTCGAAGTCAAACCCGAAGAAGTCAGCGTGCGCTTTGAAGAAGGCGTGCCGGTAGCCTTGAACGGCCAAACCTTTGCCGACGCGGTGGAACTCTTCCTCGAAGCCAACCGCATCGGCGGCCGCCACGGCCTCGGCATGAGCGACCAAATCGAAAACCGCATCATCGAAGCCAAATCGCGCGGCATCTACGAAGCCCCGGGCATGGCGCTGCTGCACATTGCCTACGAGCGCCTGCTCACCGGCATCCACAACGAAGACACCATCGAGCAATACCGCATCAACGGCCTGCGCCTCGGCCGCCTGCTCTATCAAGGCCGCTGGTTCGACAGCCAAGCCCTGATGCTGCGCGAAACCGCCCAACGCTGGGTGGCCAAAGCCATCACCGGCGAAGTAACGCTCGAATTGCGCCGCGGCAACGACTATTCGATTCTGAACACCGAATCGCCCAATCTCACCTACGCGCCCGAACGCCTGAGCATGGAAAAGGTGGAAAACGCCGCCTTCACCCCGCTCGACCGCATCGGCCAGCTCACCATGCGCAACCTCGACATTACCGACACCCGCGCCAAACTCGGCATCTACGCCGACAGCGGCCTGCTCTCGCTGGGCGAAGGCTCGGTGTTGCCGAAACTGGGCAGCGGCAAGTAAGCCAAAGCCGCAGCAAATAAAAGGCTACCTGAAAAACCATATTCGGTTTTCAGGTAGCCTTTTGCCGATACCCAATATCAATCTTGGCCGTATACGCCGTAATCGTAGCCGGCACAGAACGCGGTGCCGTTTTTAGTGCGAACGGTTGAATAGAAACATCTGTCTTGGCGGTCTTTGCCATGCACTGTTTCGCAAGCCTGCATGGCTTGGCGTGCTGCCACTCGGTCGTTTTTGTTCACGCCGATGAAGAAATCAGCGTTGGAACGCGGGTGGTTGGTGGCACCCACCACCACGGCGCAGGAGTTGCTCAATGTTTTGATAACCCTGCAATTGGAAGTGCGGCATTGCTTGAGTGCCTCTTCCACCGCCCGCTGCTCGGTACTAAAACCGCCAGCCCACATCATTTGGTTGCTGCCGAAATCGTTAGCGATGGCCATGTAAAACGGCGTGCGGCGCAGTTCCGCGATTTCGGCTTGCACCTCCGCCTCACGCTGCTCCCAGGCGCGTATTTCGGCGGCGGTGGGGCCGGAGTAGGTTGGCTGTTGCCGTACGGCATTGCGCTCGCGCTGTATCCGATCTGCTTCCGACTGCATGATGCCATTAAAGTTGTGCCATTGCTGCGAGCCAACCGGATAGGGGTTGGCATATGCCAAGCCCGCACTGCCCAATAGCACTGCCGCCAATACGCCCGCTGCCGTGTTCATCATTGATTGCTTCATCTTGCCGCTCCTGTTTGGAAAGGGGAATAAGGGTATTGCCGATGATCGGATTGTAACAAAAAACAAAATATTGTAAATCGTCTGCCATTGCTGAAAGGCTACCTGAAACCCATGTTTCGGTTTTAACTTCGTTGAGGCTTACGCTTTCAGGTAGCCTTTTTCAGCCAGCCTTTCGCACGCCGTCCGTTTGGTTGCCAGTTTGAGGTAAACGCGGTGGCGTGTGTGGCTGGATCAGGCCGCATCTGGGCATGCTGTTTTAACTTCGTTGAAACTCATGCTTTCAGGTAGCCTCCCGCTGCCTGCCCATGCGCTATAATGCCGCATCTTCAATCGTTCTGCCTGATGTCATGCCGCGCCGCCCGCCTTTCCAGCCCGATAAATCCCTCAGCCGCCCCGAGCGCGTATTGCTGGTGGGTGTGATGCTGGCCGACAGTTTCTCCGGCAGCAACGAGCAGCGCACCCGTGCTTTCCAAAACGTGTTGGACGAAGCCGCCGAGCTGGTGCACGCCGGCGGCGGGGAGTTGGTGCACGTTTCCACCGCCCGCCGCGACCGCCCCAGCGGCGCCTTGTTTGTGGGTAGCGGCAAAGCCGAGGAACTGGCAGCGGAAGTGCAGGCGCACAATATCGAATTGGCCGTGTTCAACCACGAGCTCACGCCCACGCAGGAGCGCAACCTCGAAGAGAAGCTGCAATGCCGCGTGCTCGACCGCGTGGGGCTGATTCTCGCCATTTTCGCCCAACGCGCGCAAAGCCAGGAAGGCCGCCTGCAAGTGGAGCTGGCGCAGCTCACCCACCTCTCCGGCCGCCTGGTGCGCGGCTACGGCCACCTGCAAAGCCAAAAAGGTGGCATCGGCCTCAAAGGCCCGGGCGAAACCCAGCTTGAAACCGACCGCCGCCTGATTGCCCAAAAAATCACCACCCTGAAAAAACGCCTTGCCGACGTGCGCCGCCAGCGTGCCACCCGCCGCAAAGCCCGCCAGCAGGGCAGCCTGCCCACTTTCGCCCTGGTGGGCTACACCAACACCGGCAAATCCAGTTTGTTCAACCGCCTCACCAAAGCCGACGTGTTGGCCAAAGACCAGCTCTTCGCCACGCTCGACACCACCGCCCGCCGCCTGTATCTCGACCGTGAGCACAGCATCATCCTTACCGACACCGTCGGCTTCGTGCGCGACCTGCCGCACCGCCTGGTGGCCGCCTTTTCCGCCACGCTGGAAGAAACCGCCCAAGCCGACGTATTGCTCCATGTGGCCGACGTTTCCCAGCCCGACTACGAGCAGCGCATGGAAGACGTCAACCGCGTGTTAGCCGAAATCGGCGCCGCCGATGTGCCACAGCTCTTGCTGTATAACAAAATCGACCTCCTGCCCGCCGAGCAGCAACAGCCCGGCATCCTGCGCAGCAAAAGCGGCCAAATCGCCGCCGTGCGCCTCTCTGTTACCCAAAGCCTGGGTTTAGAAGACTTGCGCCAGGCATTGATTGAGTGGGCGGATACGCATAGCAAGGCATCAGGCGGCAAAGAGGCTAGCTGAAACGGCTATAGCCGGAACGCTTTACTTTCTACGGCGTTGGCTTGCCTTTCCTCGGTTTGCTAGCGCGGGCTGAGGCGTATTACCCATGCGGTTTTTCCCAATTATTTATTGGTTGGAAAGGCTACCTGAAAGCGAAGCTAAAAATTTCAGGTAGCCTTTTTGATTTGAATTGCCCGGTGCTTACACATGGTGGATTCCAACGCGGAAAGGCTACCTGAAAAACCAAAAGCCGGGCATGAGCCCGGCCGGTTTAATTGATCAAAACCGTTTTCAGGTAGCCTCTGTCCGCTAAACCAGCTGCTCGCCCCAATGCAGTTTCTGGCGCAGGGTTTTGTAGTATTGGTAGTTGGTGGGGTGCAGCACGCGCAGGGTGTTGCGGTAGCGGCGGATGGTGAGGCGGTTCATGCTGTGCAGGTCGAGGTGGGATTGGCCGTCGAAATGCACGCGGGCGTTGTCGGCTTTGGTGATGAGGATTTCGATTTCGCAGCTGTCGGGCACCACAATGGGGCGGTTGGTCATGGATTGCGGGCAGATGGGCACGAGGGTGAGGGCGCGCAGGGTGGATTGCAGAATCGGCCCGCCGGCGGCCAGGGCGTAGGCGGTGGAACCGGTGGGGGTGGACACAATCAGCCCGTCGGAGCGTTGGGTATAGACAAACTCTTGGTTGATAAACACTTCAAATTCAATCATCTGCCCCAATCCGCCACGATTGATGACTACTTCGTTGAGGGCCAGCGCGGTGCAGTCGGATTCGTCGTGGCGCTGCGTGGTGCATTCGAGCATGATGCGCTCTTCGGGCAGGTATTGGCCGGCGAGCATGCGCGAAATGTCGGCAATCATGTTTTGGCGCGGCACTTGGGTGAGGAAGCCTAAATGCCCCAAATGTACGCCCATGATGGGGATGCGGTAGGGTGCGAGCTGGCGGGCTACGGATAAAAAGGTGCCGTCGCCGCCGAGCACCAGCACCAGATCGCAGCAGGTGCCCATGTTTTCTTTGGCCACCCGGCGGCAGCGTTCGGCCAGCGGGTTGGCAAGCAAAACATTGCTGCATTCTTCGTCTAGCAGCACTTCGAGCCCGTTTCCCAGAAAGAAGGCCACCAGCTCGCTCAGGGTTTCGCCCAAGTGCGGGGTGTTAGGGCGGGTAACGATGCCGATGCGGTGAAATTGGCTGTGTTTCATGGGTGAAATGGGGAAATTTACGTTAGGCCGAACTCTACCTGATTTTCAGGTAGCCTGAAAGGCGGGAGCGGGGCAGGGCGGGTCAGCGCTGTAGCATTCTTATTTTAGTTCACTATATTTTGTTTTCTAATCATGCGGCTGATAGAATGCCGCGCCGTGTGGCTTGATGTTTCAGGTAGCCTTTTGTGTGGTCACAGGCTGCCTGAAATCTAAAGCCGGAAAATCCATTTCTTTTTCAGGTAGCCTCATGCCGCAATCCACTCCGCCGCCGGCACTCGCCTTGCTCGGTCCCACCGCCGCCGGCAAAACCGCGCTCGCGCTTGCCTTGGCCGAAAAGCTGCCGCTGGAAATCGTCAGCCTCGATTCCGCACTAATTTACCGCGGCATGGACATCGGCACCGCCAAGCCCACTCCTGCCGAGCGCGCTGCCGTGCCGCATCATCTCATCGATATCATCAACCCGCCGCAAAGCTACAGCGTGGCCGATTTTTTGAACGATTGTTTGCGCCTGTGCCGTGAAATCCATGCGCGCGGCCGCCTACCGCTGATTGTGGGCGGCACCATGATGTACTACCACGCCCTCGTTAACGGCCTCAACAGCCTGCCCGCCGCCAATCCTGAAATCCGCCGCCAACTGCAAGAGCAAAAACAGCAACACGGCCTGCCACACCTGTATGCCCAACTGCAACAGGCCGACCCCGCCACCGCCGCCCGCCTCAATCCCGGCGACAGCCAGCGCATCGAACGCGCATTGGAAGTGTGGCTGCTCACCGGCCGGCCGCTCAGCCAACACTTCGCCGAACAGCCAAGCACCGCGCCGATGCTCTCCCTGCGCAGCATCGCCTTGATTCCGGCGCAGCGCGAACGGCTGCACCACAATATCGAACAGCGCTTCCACGCCATGTTGGAGCAAGGCTTTCTTGATGAAGTAGGCCGATTGCAAGTGCAATATCCTGAGCTCAATCCCGACTACCCCGCCGTACGCTGCGTGGGCTACCGCCAAGCTTGGGCACATCTGCAAGGCAAAACCGACCGTAATACTTTCATTGCCCAGGGTATTGCCGCCACCCGCCAGCTTGCCAAGCGCCAGCTCACCTGGCTGCGCAAACTGCCCGCCGATTTGGTGATCGACCCGTTTTCAGGTAGCCTCCGGCAACACAGCCAAACCCTTCATTCTTTTTGCCAACAACACTTCGCATGAGCACTCCCGCCCCGCCTCTTTCCGCCGCCGTTTCGCCGCCCTGTGTTAAGAAGCCTTGCTGTTGGTCGAAACTGCTGTAGCGCTGATTATCCTTGCCGTGTGGGGCTATTTCCGTCTCTGCCGGCACAGCTTGCGCGGGCAAACTCTGCCGATGAAAGTGTGGCGGCTACAGCTGTAAACCCCTGCCGGCAGCCGCCCCAGCCTGCGCCAGCTGCGCCTGCACTTCATCTGGGCTACTGTGCTGCTTCTGTCGCTTGCCTCATTCGGCATCCTACGCCAACCCCCCCTACCACCCCAAACCATGGCCGGCATGGTGTTGGCATGGTGGATACTGCCTATCGGCTTCGCCATCATACACTCTTTCCGACAATTTTTTACGACTACCTTGGCGGCACGGTTTTAACGGAGAAAGTGGCGGAAAGGAAGTAGTATTAGCTGCCGTACAAGGTGCTACCTGAAAGAGTAGTTTTGGCTAAACTTTTCATACATATTGCATTGGTTTGCCTTGCCGCACTCCTGTGTTGTCTTCGGCTTGACACTTATAATATGAAGAATAATTGCTTTAGTTATATCAATTATTAAGGTATGGAGATAAACGAAAAAACAGCCCGGAAAATCGGGCGACAATGAGACTTGAATTGGTGATTTAATTCATTGTTTATAAGATATTTTATTTTCATGTTGTGTTGATATACCCCCAAATATACCCCCATTTTGCACAAGTCAAAATCTTTCCCCTGTCGCGCGTGAGGCCGCTCGAAATTCCGAAGGTGCAAATTCTGCATATTGGGATTGCATGGGATTGATGTTTCAAATGGGGCTTTCATGGGGTTATTTTGCAAATGCGGTTCGGTTCGGGGGCAGGGCTCATGTTGCCGCTCCCTGAAATTTCCCGCCTTGGATTTCCCCATAAATCTAACTTGAAGCCGCTCTTGCTGCCTGCGCAAAGTCTTTAAACGCTCAGTAGGCCGTCTAGGATGCTCTAGGATTGCGTTTGTGTTGTCTGGTAGTTGGGATAGCCTGAATGGTGTAAATCGCGTTAAAACGCAAAATAGGGCATTCCACACGCTTACCTAGTTTTTGGTATGCGCTGACTTGCCTTCCTGCTTCCGGTGGGCAGGGGCGGTCGGTTGGTTTGGCAGGCGGCCACGGCAAGATTACGGCAAGGCTTGGAAACGGGGCTTCCCTTTTTTATATCTTTCAGAAACCCCAGGCGTAAGGATTTCCCACGGTCATGCGAAAACGCACGCCGAAGGTTTGCCGTGCCGTTGCCGGCATGTAATGGCTTGATGTGTAGAGAAGCCCCAAAGTTGGGGGCTGGTGTCGGGCGGCTCAGCAAGCAGGGCTTGGGGGTGGGACTGCCCCGCTTCAGGTAACCCGGAGCGGCTGCTCCCGTTCAGTCGGCCTGCAGGTGTCGGCAGGGGTAGGGCCCATGCAGGGCGGATAGTCTGCAAGGGATGGGGTGACAGAGGATGGCCGCCGTGTGTTTTTCCGCTCCCAAGTTTTCAGGTAGCCCGAAATTTTCCGCCGTGTGCCGCCCGTATGTTTCTGCCTATATTTTGTGCAAGAGGGTGAAAGAAAAAATGGGGGTATATATGGCTTATATATAGGACTTCAGAAATTGAAGTAACTCGGAGGCCAAAAATGGCCTGACTACTTCAGTTTTTGAAGTAATTGCCCATTTTTTAGGCAAGCGTTACTTCAGAAATTGAAGTAATGGCGGCTTAATTACTTCAGTTTTTGAAGTACAAGAATTAATTTTGTTTGAATGAATTTGTTACTGTATAACACAAAGCGCCTCCTGTTCCCTAGGTATGGCAATCGGGGTCTTGCCCCTGCTCCGGTTGCTGAAAACTTGTCAAAACTTGTCATCTTCCGGCTTGCCTGGTGCAGCAGGTTCACTACCTAGTGCAGGTGGTTCACTAGGTGGTGCATTTGGTTCACCGGCTCCGCCCGAATCAGCGGCGGGAAACCTAACAAAACCCTACATTGCCACACGGGCAAAACCTCATAAAACCTCACTCCGAAGTTCGGAAATAAATCCGGCTCTCGGATTTCAATCCGAACTACCGGGGAATGCAAAACACCAGCGCGGCGGCTGGTGTCTGGTTTTTCAGGTAGCCTTATCTCGGTTGCGTTGAACCATGCTTCGCGGTTGGCGTGGATGGGCAGGCCTTGATAATCCAGTTTGATGATATTCATGCCTTACCCTCCTGCCTTAGCCAGTAGCGGCCACGTTTCACGGTTTGGCCGAACTGGTTTCTTGTCCGTTCCATGATGCAGACGATGTTATGCCCCGCCTGCCGTAGTTCGCAAATGCGGGCGTTGTAGCCCATGATGCCCATTTGGTGCATATCGTAGGCGGTAAGGCTCTGCCCGCTCTGCAGGGCGGAGAGGATGCGCTGGTTTTGCGTAGGGATGGTAGAATGGCGGGTAGTGGTAATTCCCTTTGTTTGGCCGTTCGGATGCTTGGCGTTCGGGCGGTTTTTGTTTTGCATGGCTCGTCCTCCTTAGCGGTTTTCGGCCAGCTTGCAGATGTAGCCGTCAATCTCTGATTGCAGCCAGCCGGTGGTATTGGCAGAAATCTTGAAGGGTTTGGGAAAGTCGGGGCGGTATAGCCGGTGCTTAGGGTTGTTCCAGTTCCAAAGGGTGGAGAGGGAAACGCCGAACAGGGCAGCGGCTTGTTTGGGGCGGATGATGCTTTGTTGCATGGTTTGATACCTCGTTAGCTGTTGTTGGATAACGGGGCAAAGAATAAGCCGCCTCGTGGGCGGCTTGTCCTAATTAGGTTCGGCTCAATCCTAATTAGGTTTATCTTGAAAGGCGTTCCATGCCTCGGCTGATATATTTGCTGATGGTATCTGTACTGGGTGGCTTGCCTAGTTTGTCTGCTTGCCTCTCCCATTCTTGACGTATGGTTTCGGCTGCTTCGTATGGTTTGCCACAATCGGTTTTTGTGTACATGCAGGCAAGGGCGGCGATGATTTCTGCCTGCGTGTTTTCGGCTCTTCGTTGTTGCGGGGTGCTTGCAGGCGTAGATTCTGCCGGCTTTGTCTCTTTATGGTCGGGTTGGGTAGTTTGAATTTCAGGTTTGCTCCCTTCCCAAGCCTGAAAATATTTCAATCCGCATGTATTTTTCAAAAAATCAACTACGGCTTTTTTCTCTAGATAAGTATCTAAATATTTATTAGGCACTACAAAAGTCGGGTCATCTCCCCAAACGCCATCATCAAGACAACCATAGATAACTACAAATTCAAGAAAACACAATAACGGTTTTTTATAATCAACCTGTTCGTATCTCCCTGATACGTTTTTAATAAAACATATTTCATCTACTCGTCTGAATGGTATGTCGTCAATATGGCTTTCCTCATATTTTTGCAAAAGAAATTTTGCCGTCTCTTTAAGGCTCGGATTGTCGCTATCTAGGCTCTGAACTAGCAAGATAACATCTGTTATCAGGATATATTTATCATCATCTTTGTAGATTTCAGAAATAAATCCCATATCAAATATCCTCAAATTATTTTCAGGTGGTCTGAAGCAGGTTCAAGCGGTCAATCTTCTGCAAAATCCACGGGCGGGCGTTGCGCTTTGCTGCGAGGGGGAATTTCAAGTTCTATATCGGTGGCGGTATCGGGATAGTTCAGGCTTTGCAGCGCCTCTAGTGCGTTGCCTGTGATGATGGCTGGCATGGTGTTCTCCTTTTGTTCGTTTGTAGCCCTGTTCGTTCAGGATGCTGCTTGCCAAACTGCGGAAGCCGTGCGGTGTGGCAATGCCCTTATAGCCCATGCCGTTCATGATTTTGCCTAGGGTGTTTTCGCTGATATGGCCGTTTTGTTTGGTACGGCTGGGGAATAGATAGGAGGTATTGCCGGTTAAGTCTTGCAGCTCCCGCAACAGCTCTAGCGCCCAATCGGAAAGCGGCACGGTATGGCTGCGTTTCATCTTCATGCGCTCGGCAGGAATAATCCATTGCGCTGCGGCAAAATCCACTTCTGCCCATTGTCCGCCGCGTAGTTCGGTATTACGTACAAACACCAGCATCAGCAGCAATAGGGCGATTTTATTTGCCGGTTCAATCTCGGCCAGTATCAGGCGGCAGTAAAACTCCATCAGTTCTTCACGCGGCAGGGCTGCTCGGTTTTTGGGCGGTTGCTTGGCAATGTATTTGCGCAATGCACGGGCGGGGTTGCGGTCGGTTACTTCCAGCATGGCCGCATAATCGAAAACTGCGCCTATCCATTCCCTTACTTTTTCGGCGGTGTTGCTCACGCCCCGCGCTGTGATGCGGTCTAAGACTTGTTTGATTTGCCCTACCGTGATGCTGTCTATCGGTATTTCTCCAATCAGCGGGAAAACGTCGGTTTCAAAATAACGCATGATGCGCTCTGCATGGTTTGGCTTCCAGCGGTGCAGATTGTCGGCGTGCCAGCGGCGGGCAAGGGCTTCAAAGGTATTTAGGGCGGCGGCTTTTCGCTCTTGTTTTTCCTGTTGCTTGGCGGCAGCGGGGTCTTGCCCGCCTGACAGCAGACGGTGGGCGTTTTCGGCAGCTTGCCGGGCTTCGGATAGGGAAACGGCAGGATACTTGCCGATAGTCAGCGTTTTTTCTTTACCGTCGATACGGTATTTCCAGCGGAAGATTTTACCGCCTGCCGGGGTAACTTCCAGATACAGGCGGCCGCCGTCAAATAGCTTGGCTTTCTTTCCTGTGCCGGTAGGTTTCGCGTTCTTGATTTGGCGGTCGTTCAGGGGCATTCTGGGGGTATATTTTTGAGGGTATTTTCTGGATGCCCCCAATCATACCCCCACAAAAGGGGCAATTCAATTAGACGGCATTAGACGGGATTAGCTGAATAGGGAAGGGGAAAGGATAGACTGAATCAGCCTGAAATCCTTGCCTGTATTGAATTTGGCTAATTGCATTGGATGGCGTTAGACGTAAAAAAACAGCCCGAAAAATTGGGCTGTTTTGTGAAGATGGTGCCGACAATGAGACTTGAACTCATACGACCTACGGTCACTACCCCCTCAAGATAGCGTGTCTACCAATTCCACCATGTCGGCTGAAAAATCAGAATTTGTTTTTACTCCGGAATAACCGGTTTGCTGGCTGCTGCTGGTTGCGAAGCGGCTGGAGCGTGCTGCTGTGCTGCAGCAGGTGCATCCAACCCCAGTTTGTTACCGCTGCCCTGCTTGGAGGAAATGATGCTGAGTGCCAAACAGCAGCAGAAAAATACAGTAGCGGCGATAGCAGTGCTGCGGCTGAGGAAGTTGGCGCTGCCGGCAGAACCGAATACGCCTTGCGCGCTGCCGGTGCCAAAAGCCGCACCAGCATCAGCACCCTTGCCCTGCTGCATCAGCACTAAGCCGATGACAGCAATCGAGGCAAAGCCACCAATAATCATAATAAGGGTTTTAAAAGCTTCCATGTTTGTTTCGCTATTTATTGCTTTGCTGCGGCTTGAACGATGGCGGCAAAACTGTCGGCCTGCAAGGATGCGCCGCCGACTAAGGCACCGTCTACATTAGGCAGGGTCAGGATGGTTTGTGCGTTTTGTGCATTGACACTGCCGCCGTAAAGAGCGCGAATACTAGCACTCTTGTTGGCGAAAGACAAGAGTTCCGTGTAAATAAAAGCGTGCATATCGGCAATTTGTTCGGCAGAGGCCATCTGGCCGGTACCGATAGCCCACACCGGCTCGTAGGCAACGGCAATATGGGGCATGGCTTTGCCGCGCAGTACAGAGAGTTGCCCGGCCACTACAGCCTGCTCCTGGGCGGCTTGGCGTTGGGCTAGAGTTTCGCCCACGCACAGAATCGGAGTAAGACCGGTGGCTAAGGCGTTGTCTAGTTTGGCAGAGAGGAATTCGTTGTTTTCGCCGAAATACTGGCGGCGTTCAGAGTGGCCGAGCAGAACGAATTGTGCGCCAAGGTCGGCCAGCATGGCGGCAGAGGTTTCGCCGGTAAATGCGCCATCTTTATCGAAGCGGCTGACGTCTTGTGCGCCCACTGGTAGGGTGGAGGCGGCTTGTTTGAAGTCGAGCAGATAGGGCAGGGGGACGGCAATGCCAGTGCTAACGTTTTCAGGTAGCCTTTGTGCCGTCCAAGCTTGGGCAAATGCCGCTGTTGATCTGCGGCGGCCGTTCATTTTCCAGTTGCCGATAATCCAGGGTTGTTGCCAATTCATGCTGTACCGTCCTTTCGGTTGCGGGATGGTTGGGGCTTATTCTGCGTGGTTGGTCGCAGTTTGGGGTTGCTCTGCTGCAGTAGTCAGGCGTGCCATTTGGGTGGCGATACCTCGTTCGATTTTGGCCATGGAGCCGGATTCAACTTCGTGGTAGGCCTCGAGTAGAGCGTATTTGAAGGCTTCTACGTCTGCGCCGCCGTGGCTTTTGATCACGATGCCGCGCAGGCCGAGGAAGATGGCGCCGTTAAACTTGCGCGGGTCGAGGCGGTTTTTGAAGCCGCGCAGGGTGGGCAGTGCCAGCAGGGCAGCCAGTTTGTTTAGCCAGTTGCGGCTGAATTCTTCGCGGATAATGCTGCCGATAAATTTAACCGCACCTTCAATGGCTTTCAGTACGGCGTTGCCAGTAAAGCCGTCAGCCACGACAACATCGATTTCGCCACTGAACACAGCGTTGCCTTCCACGTTGCCAACAAAATTCAGCGGGCTTTGTTGCAACAGGTGGTGTGCTTCTTTAATCACGCTACCGCCTTTGATGTCTTCAGTACCGACATTAAGCAGGCCGATACGCGGTTGGCTGTTGCGCGGATACATGGCGCCGAACAGTTCGCCGCCCATCACGGCAAATTGCAACAGCTGGGCGGCGGAGCAATCCACGTTGGCGCCCAAATCCAGCATCAGGGCGAGGCCGCCGCCTTTAGAGGGCATGAATTTGGCAATTGCCGGCCGGTCGATGCCGGGCAGGGTTTTGAGCACGAAGCGGGCAGTGGCCATCAGTGCGCCGGTGTTACCGGCGGATACGGCTGCCTGCGCTACTCCTGCTTTTACCTGGCTGATGGCCACGCGCATAGAGGAGTCTTTTTTGTTTTTCAAGGCCGACTGAGGGGCTTCGTCCATGCCCACCACTTCGCTGGCATGTATGATTTGTAGCCGCTCGTGTGAAGCGTGTTCGCTCAGTATGCTGCGAACGGCTTCTTCATTGCCTACCAGAATGAGTTTGACATCAGTTTTTTCTTGTAGGAAGGCCAAAGCTGCCGGAATGGTAACCGTGAGGCCGGCATCGCCGCCCATTGCGTCTATGGCTAAAGTAATCATTTAATTCTGTGTTTCCGTTGTGTTCCGTTGCCGTGCCATGAGGCTACCTGAAAGATAGAATGGAATAGCGGCGGACGGATGGTTTCAGGTAGCCCTTAGGGCAGTTGCGGTTTTTGAGCGGCTAGTGCGTTGTGTTCGGTGATGTCGTCGGCATCCCAGGGGTAGTTGATCCACCAATCGGGCGTAACCAGACCGCTGAAATAGGCGATATCGGGCGGGAGGATGCCTTTTTTTGCTTTGATTTTTTCGTGCAATACAGCCACACCCATCGAGGCAAAGTCTTCTTGTTGCAGCTGCTCGAGGCAGAACTGTAAGGTAACGCGGCTGTCGTCCACTTCGTCCACCACCAAAACGTGTTTGCCTTTCAGGCTTTCCGGCATGGGGTCGAGCCATTGGATTTTCTGCACGGAATCGCGGGGGGTGTGGCTGTGGTCGTTACAGTAATAGGCGGTGGTGATGGCGTAGATTGGAATATTGATGAAGCTACGCAGCATCCGCGCGGGGATGAAACCGCCGCCGCCAATGGCGATCATCGCATCGTAGCGAGTGCCGGACGCTTGGATTTTTTGCGCCAGATGGCGGATGGCTTGATGAATCTCGTCGTAGGTGTACCAAATTTTTTCCGACATTTTCAATCCTTTGTTAAGTCGGCGCAGTGAGGGTTGTTATTGAGTTATCTGCGTGACGGCAAATTGTAAACAGCTGTTGAGCAGAGGGCAACCAATAGGCACAGAGGCTGTTTCAGGCTGCCTGAAACCCCGGTTTTCTTTGCTGCCCTATATTTGCAATGCAACGCAAAAAAGCCAGTAATTGCTAAGGGCAATCTGCTGGCTTGGAATCGGCCTATGGCTGATTTACTCGTCTTTGGCCTTAACGACTTTGCGGCCACGGTACATGCCGTTGGCGGAAATGTGGTGCGGGCGGTGTACTTCGCCGGTAGCGCTGTCTACAGACAGGGCGGGAGCAGTCAGCGCGTCGTGGGAGCGGTGCATGCCGCGGCGGGAGGGGGATTTCTTGTTTTGTTGAACAGCCATGTTGCGAACTCCTGAGGATAAACCTGAATAAAATAATTAACGACCACTTTTCAACGCCGCCAAAGCAGCAAACGGATTGGGGCGATCTTGATTGACGGCATCGAGCGTATCAGAATGGCAGCTTTCGTGGCAGGGTGCATACGGCAGCGCCATCAGAATCTGCTCTTCCACTAGCATGCCGACATCTAACTGCGCTTCTGGCAGCATGCCTTCGAGCTCTTCTTCGGCTGCCATGGCTTCATCCAGCGCTTCTTCGCTATCAAACAAAACGATATGCGCCTGTTCGTTTAAAGCAAAGGGCAACGGCTGCATGCAGCGTTGGCAAACCAGCGACAACTGCGCTGAAACCGATAAATCCAAATACAGGCGCTGCCGTTTATCGCAGCCGCCCCGTAAGGCAAAAGACACAGGCGTTTGCCGTTCGGCCAAAAACTCGTGCCGGCTCACGCGCTCATCCATCTCGCTTAGCCGGATTTCGCCGGCCAGATGCTGTGCCTGTTCGGCCAGCGCTTTCGGATCAATCAAAATAGGGTCTGACATAAACGCGTCATGATATAATCAGCCGCCTGAAACGTCAATATTTTAATACGGTTTATGAACACAGCTCCGCCGATTATCCTCGCTTCTTCTTCGCTGTTCAGACGGCAGCAGCTGGCCAAGCTTGGCCTGCAATTTGACACTGCCGCGCCTGATTGCGATGAAACGCCGCTGCCCGGAGAAACCCCCTGCCAAACTGCCCAACGCTTGGCCGAGGCCAAAGCCCGCGCGTTGGCTGTGCGTTTCCCGCGGCATTTGATTATCGGTGCCGACCAAGTGGCCTGCTGCAACGAGCGGCAGTTGGGCAAGCCGATGGACGTGGCGAAAGCACAACAAATGCTGGCTGAAACCGCTGGCCGAGAGCTGCATTTTTACAGCGCATTGTGTGTGCTCAATACGTTTTCAGGTAGCCTACACCGCCATGTGGATACCACCACGGTGAAGATGCGCCCGCTTACCGCGCAGCAAATCGCCCGTTATCTGGAGCGCGAACCGGATGCGGTTTATTGCGCAGGCGGCGCGAAAAGCGAAGGTTTGGGCGGGGCGCTGATTGAACGCATCGATAGCAGCGATCCCAATGCCCTCATCGGCCTGCCGATTTTCCGGTTGATTGATTTTTTGCAGGCCGAAGGGGTGGCGGTTTTGTGAGCTTGAGGCTGCCTGAAATTTCAGGTAGCTCCTTTAAAATGTTTTAATGACTCAAGAAGGCAAGTTATGTTTATCGTTTCCCTAAGCTATATCAAACCATTATCCGAAATTGAAGCTTGTCTGCCCGCCCACATCGAATATCTCGCCAGCCACTATGCTGCCGGCACGTTTTTGCTTTCCGGCTGCAAAGAGCCGCGCACCGGCGGCGTGATTATCATGCGTGCCGACAATCGGGCACAGGCCGAGGCTGTGATTGCCGAAGACCCGTTTTACCAAGCCAAACTGGCTGAATACCAAATCACCCAATTTATCCCCACCAAAACCGCCGCCGATTTGGATGCCTACCGTGAAACGCTTTGATACGGCATAGGTTACCTGAAAGTGAAGCTTCAACGAAGTTAAAATGAGTGAGGCGAGTTTCTCCGAAGCTAAAACGCACCAGCAAGTTTCCGAATAGTGAGAGATAGCCCACCAAATTTTCAGGTAGCCTTTTCTAAGCCAGCAACAAAACTATGCAACCCACTTTATTCCTTATCCCCACTCCGCTAGGCAGCCCAGATACCCCCTGCCTTCTGCCGCACGAGCAAAAGCTGCTGGCCGGCCTCACCGACTTTGTGGTTGAAGGCGAGAAAACTGCCCGCGCCTGCCTGCGCCATTTCGACTTGAATGCCCCGCTGCAAGAGCTTAGCCTGCGCACGTTAAACAAGCACACCGAGCCCGCCGAATTGCCCGATTTGCTGCAACCGCTGCACCAAGGCCGCAGCATGGGCTTGCTCAGCGAAGCCGGCTGCCCCGCGGTGGCCGACCCCGGCGCGGCGCTGGTGGCACTGGCGCATTGCGCCGGATTTGTCGTGTGGCCGCTGGTTGGGCCGTCCAGCTTGATACTCGCCCTGATGGCCTCCGGCGCCAACGGCCAGCAGTTTGCTTTCCGCGGCTATCTGCCCGCCGATTCTGCCGGTCGGGTAGGCTACCTGAAAACCATCGAGCAGGATTCGCAGCGCCGCAACGAAAGCCAAATCTTTATCGAAACCCCGTATCGCAACAACGCCCTGCTGGCCGATGCCGTGGCTGCGCTGCAAGCCGATACCCTGCTGTGCGCCGCCAGCAATCTCACCCTGTCGGAACAGCGCATCATCAGCATGACGGCAGGCGAATGGCGCAAACAGCCGCAACTGCCCGACCTGCACAAGCAGCCGACCGTATTTGTGGTGTATGCCGCCGGCCAAACGCCTGTGCCTGCCCGTAAACGGCGTTAGAGGCTACCTGAAACCTTGGCTCGGCTGCTTTCGGAAGCCTTGTTTTGAGCGAAGTGCCACTTTAGTTCATTTTAGTTTCGCAGAAACTCGCCTCACTCATTTTAACTGCGTTGAAGCTTCGCTTTCAGGTAGCCTTTGCCATTCAATCGCATTCAATAGAGGAGTCCTTATGACCCCCATTCCCGTAAGTATCACCATGCTGGTGAAAAACGCCGAGCGGCACTTGGAAGCCTGCTTGGCCGCGCTGGCCGAGTTTGACGAAATCATCGTGTTTGACAACGGCTCCACCGACGGCACGCTCGATATTGCCCGCCGCTTCCCCAATGTAGCGGTACATCATCACGACTTTATCGGCTTCGGCCCGATGAAAAACCTGGCCGCCGGTTTGGCGCGTAACGATTGGGTGCTCAATATCGACAGCGACGAAATCCTGCCGCCCGAGCAAGTGGAAGCCATCCGCGCGCTGGATTGGGGCGACAGCGGCAAAATCTACGCCCTGCCGCGCCTGAACCATTATCGCGGCCGCCCCATCAAAAGCTGCGGCTGGTATCCGGATTGGGTGAAACGCCTCTACCAGCGCCAAACCGTGCGCTTCAACGACAACCAAGTGCATGAGTCCCTGATCGAACCGGCCGGCAGCAGCGTGGTGCGGCTACCTGAAAAACATCCGCTCCTGCATTATTCGTTCGACGGCGCTGCTGCCCTCATCAGCAAAATGCAGCACTACACTGATTTGTTTGCCGCGCAGCAGCAATTCAAACGGCGCGCTTCGGTGCTCAGCGCAGTAGGGCATGGTGCGGCGGCGTTTTTCAAAAACTATATTTTGAAACGCGGCATGCTCGACGGCGGCGACGGCTGGACGATTGCCTTTGCCAACGCCAGCGGTGCCTACTACAAATACATCAAGCTGCACGAGGCCAACCAGCGGCTTACCGTGTCGCTCATCATCACCACGTACAACCGCCCAGACGCGCTGGAAGCCGTGTTGCGTTCGGTGCTGGCGCAGCGCGTGTTGCCGCAGGAAGTGATTGTGGCCGACGACGGCTCGCGCGACGATACCCGTGCCGTGGTTGAACGCTATCGGGCGCAGTTCCCCGTGCCGCTGTTGCACGCCTGGCAGCCCGACGACGGTTTCCGCCTGGCCGAATCGCGCAACCGCGCCTTGGCGCAGGCGGGCAGCGACTATATCGTGATTATCGACGGCGATATGGTGCTGCATCCCGAATTTATCGCCGACCACAAACACGCCGCGAAAAAAGGCCTGTTTGTGCAGGGCAGCCGCGTGATCCTCACGCCCGAGAAAACCAACGAGCTGCTGGACAACCCTTCAAGCTACCGCGTGCTCAAATGGTATGAAAAGGGCTTGGAAAAACGTTTTGAAAAACGCTTCTCCGCCTGCCGCCTGCCGTGGCTGTCCAAACGCATCCTGCGCCGCGAAACCCGCGATGATTTCCACGGCATCCGCGGCTGCAATATGGCTTTCTTCCGCGAAGACGCGCTGAAAATCAACGGCTTCAACAGCGATTTTGTCGGCTGGGGGCGTGAAGACAGCGAATTTGTCGCCCGCTTTTTCAACAACGGCGGCCAACGCGCCAACCTGAAATTCGCCGCCGTGGCCTACCACCTCTACCACCCCGAAGCCGAACGCGCCGCCCTGCCGGAAAACGACCGCCTGCTGGCCGCCGCTCAGGAGCAGAAGTTGGTGTGGTGTGAAAACGGAGTAGATCGGTTTTTGCCCGCAGAGTAAGCGCTGCAAATGATATAGTGGATTAACAAAAATCAGGACAAGGCGGCGAGCCGCAGACAGTACAGATATAGTAGACCTCTTGCGAAAATATCCTGAAGATTTACAATCCCCGTATGAAATATGAAAACCTCACCCAAAGAAGCGACAGGGAATTCAAACGGCTCACAGGTGTAACGCCCGTCCTTTTTCACGAAATGCTGCAAGTCATCACAGAAGCAGAAAGCCGGAAGATCCAGTCAGGCAGGCCGCATACGCTCGGTTTGGCAGACCAACTGCTGCTTACCCTGAGCTATCTGCGCCATTACCATACCCAACTCGAATTGGCCGCCATCTACGGCCTTTCCGAAAGTAATGTCTGCCGCACCATCCGTAAAACCGGGGACGCCCTCATCCGTTGCAAACGTTTTTCCCTGCCAAAGCACAAGAATCCGGCCGACCAAACGGTCATTATTGACGTGACCGAAAGCCCGATTGAACGTCCCAAAAAAACAGCGGCAGTATTACAGCGGCAAGAAAAAGCGGCACACGGTTAAAATCCAGGTCGTATACGGCAGAGAAACCGAAAAAATCATCAGCATCCGGACGGGGATGGGTGCTCAGCACAACATGCGTTTAGCCAGGAGGCACTTTACAGGGCTTTATCCCTACAAAATGGTCATTGCGGATAAGGGTTATCAAGGATTGGCCAAGACCGGATTACAGACCCCGAAAAAGAAATCCAAATATCATCCGCTGAATAAACAGGATAAAGAGGCGAACAGGCGGTTAGGCAAACTCAGAACCGTCGTCGAGCACATCAACAGGAAACTGAAGATATTCAAAATATTGTCGCTGCCTTACCGCAACAGGCGGAAACGGTTCGGGTTAAGGGCAAATCTGATTGCAGGACTGGTTAATGCGATGGGATGAATATTTTCGCAAGAGGTCTAGTGGATTAAAATTGCGATGATACGGCGTTGCCAACGCCCTTATGTACTACCCGTACACGGCGGGCGTTGCCGCCTTGCCTCATTTTTATTTTAATCCACTATAAAAAGGCTACCTGAAATTTTCAGGTAGCCTTTTGGTTGCTGGAAACAGACGGTTAACGGTTGCCGTCGGTATTGTATTTTTTCTCCAAGCGGGCGAAGAACCAGGCCAGTGCCATGGTAAGCATCAGGTAAACCAAGGCGATGAAGTAATATGGCTCTTCATACACATAATAGCGGCCGGCCGCGCTCTTGGCGACATAGGTGAGCTCGGCTACGGCGATGGTGGCCAAAAGCGAGCTGTCTTTGAGCAGGGTGATGAACTCGTTGCCCAATGGGCCGAGCATGCGGCGCAGGGTTTGCGGTAGGATGATGTAGCGCATGGCTTGGCCGTAGCTCAAACCGAGCGAGCGGGCGGCTTCCATTTGGCCGCGGTCGATCGATTTGATGCCGGAGCGGAACACTTCGGTGATGTAGGCACCGGAGTTGAAGGAAAGTGCCAAGATACCGGCCACCAGCGGGGCATAGTTTTGGCGCAGGTAAACAGCCAAATCGCCGCTGATCAACAGGCCGTTTTGCTGGTGCACCAAAAGGGGAGACCACACGTTGTGCCAAATAAAAATCTGCACCAACATCGGTGTGCCGCGGAATAGGGTAACGTAGAGGCGCGAGCATTGTTGCAGCAGCCACAGCAGGCCTTTGGTAACGATGTTGCCTTTTTCGATTCGAATCACGCGGATCAGGGCGTTGCACAAGCCCAGAATCATGCCGAAAAAGGTGGAGGCGGCGGCGATGCCGATGGTGGCCAGCATGCCGAAGAAGAACATTTGGCGATATTCGTAGATAATCGGAAAATGTTGGGAAAACAGTTGAATAAGGCCGGTTTCGCTGTTCATGGAAATCTTTGCTCTGCTGCGGTATGGCGAATTAACTTAACTTTTGCTACGACGTTGGCCCGCCTTGCCGTACTACCTGTACTATCTGCGGCTCGCCGCCTTGTATCGAAAATGTGCTAATCCGCTATCAAGGTTTACGGATTTTGACGAAATAAGAAGCGGATTGTACAAGAAAACGGCGGGTTTGTCAGTCGGCGGCAAGTGGCTGGGAAGGGGGCGTTGGCGGCGAAATGAATGGAGGCTACCTGAAAGCGAACTTCAACGAAGTTAAAACGGGATTCGTTTTCAGGTAGCCTGATTGCGATTGGCTGTTTAGTCGGCAGGATTGGCCAGGCGGTTGATTTCGGACAGCATGGCGGTGGGGTTGGGCGCTTGGGTGATGGGGCGGCCCATCACGAGATAGCTGCTGCCGGCCTCGAGGGCTTGGGCGGGGGTCATGATGCGGCGCTGGTCGTCTTGATTGCCGCCGGGGTTGGGACGGATGCCGGGCGTAACCAGCACAAATTCGCTGCCGCGCTGCCGGCGCAGGGTGGCGGCTTCGTGTGGGGAGCAGACCACGCCGTCGAGGCCGGATTGCTGCGCCAGGGCGGCCCAGCGGGATGCCCAATCGGCGATGGGGTCGGTGAGGCCGAGTTCGTTGAGGTCGGCCTGTTCCATGCTGGTGAGGATGGTGACGCCGATGAGCAGGGGGCGTTGGCGGTGGTTGGCCACGGCTTCGGCGGCGGCTTCCATCATGCGGCGGCCGCCTGATGTGTGCATATCCACCATCCACACGCCCATGTCGGCGGCCACGCGGCAGGCAGCGGCCACGGTGTTGGGGATATCGTGGTATTTGAGGTCGAGGAAGAGTTGGAAGCCTTGGTTGATTAGGGCTTCGGCCAGACGCCGGCCGGTGGCGGTAAACAGCTCTTTACCGATTTTGAGGCGGCACAAATCGGGGCTTAAGCGGCGCACGAAGGCGAGGGTGTCGGCTTCGTTGGCAAAGTCGAGGGCGACGATAACGGGGGTGCGGCGGGCGGGCGGAGCGGAGTCGAGGATAAGGGGATTCATAGAAATAGGAGCGGATGGGGTTGAAATAGAAAAAGGCTACCTGAAAGCCGTGTTGCTAAGAAATAGGTTTCAGGTAGCCTTTAAAATTAAGCATCAAGCGGGGGCATGGGGCTGCCGCTTTCTCCAGCTGCGGCAGTGAGCTCGGCGAATTCTACTGGGTGGCGGCGGATATAGGGGCAGACGGTGCAGAAGTCGTCTTCCGATACCAGGCAGTAGTCGGCATCGAGCTCGTCGAACTGGGGGAATTGCGCGCGCAACTCTTCAATGCTGCTGCCATTTTGGGCGGCGGCTTGGATGGCGGCGCCGTGCTGTTGGTAAAGGGCACGGGCGCGGTCGATGATGTTGGGAGTATCGCAAACGCCCCATTGGCGCAGGTATTCAGCGGTTTCGTGGGAGAGGGCATGTTCGCCTCGGCCATCGGCAATCAGCAGCACGAAGCCGTCGTCTTCCATCAGAAGGTCGAGGCTGAGGTAGGCGAGTAGGGCGCGTTGGGCACCGCTGTAACGTTCGATAAAACGGTCGCTGTGGCGGATGCGGTGTGTCCACACGTGGAGCATGCGGTACATTTGGTTGATGGTCATCATATTATTGGACATTTTATTTCTCCTTTAGAACTAAACTACGATGGAACTAAACTACGGTACTACGGTGGAACTAAACTACGGTGGAACTAAACTACGGTACTACGGTGAAACTAAATTTCGGTGAAGCTAAACTTCAATTTTGTTGGGTGTAAAGGTCTCCCATTTGTTGCAGGCGGGGCAGTGCCAGAAGAACACTTGCGATTTGAAGTGGCAGTGGCGGCAGCGGTACATCACGTTTTTCTGCAGGGTGCGCCCGATTACGCCGCGCATCATGTCGGCATCGCTCTTCCAGGCGGGGTCGAGGTTGTTCAGGCGCAGGCCGAGCAGGCGGTATACGCCGCCGAGGTCGGGCTTTTGGCGCACGAGTTCAACGGCGGTTTCGGCCGCTTTTTCTTCGCCGTAGAGCAGCAGCGATTTTTCGTATACCACATTGATTAAATCAAGCTGGGGGAAGGTTTTCAGGTAGCCTGTGAGTACGGCGAGGCCGGCGGCGGCTTCGCCTTGGGCATCGTATGCGTCATACAGTTTTTCGCCCACCATGCTCAAGTAAGCATGGTTTTGTTTTTCGATGGCGATGTAGGCGGCCACGGCGGCGGGGTAGTTGCCCAGCTTTTGCTCCAAATCGCCGAGAATCATGTTGGCGCGGGCACATTTGCGGTTGGCGTCCAATGCTTTGGCAATATTGGTACGGGCTTGCTCGAAGTCGGATTTAAACAGGGCGGCTTGTGCCAGCTCGCAGTGGAATTGGGCGATTTCGAAGCGGTAGGTTTGTTCGTCGTGGCTGAGCAGCTGGGCGGTGTCGATGGCTTTGGCCCAATCGCGGTCTTGCTGGTAGATATTCAGCAGCACTTGGCGGGCTTGGGCGGCCATATTGCCTTGTTGCAGACCGAGGAAAATCTGCTCGGCGCGGTCTACCAGGCCGGCGCTTTGGTAGTCTTGCCCAAGCTCAAACAGCACTTGGTTGCGCTTTTCGCCCACGGTTTCTGGCGCCTCGAGCAGGGCTTGGTGCAGGCGGATGGCTTTATCGTTTTCGCCGCGCTGGCGGTAGAGTTTGCCTAGGGTGAGGTGCAGCTCGTAGGTGTTGTCGCCGGCGGGCAGCAAGTCGG
Source organism: Eikenella exigua (assembly GCF_008805035.1). Lineage (NCBI taxonomy): Bacteria > Pseudomonadati > Pseudomonadota > Betaproteobacteria > Neisseriales > Neisseriaceae > Eikenella > Eikenella exigua. The sequence continues at coordinate 412,383 of NZ_CP038018.1, forward strand.
TCATGTCGGCCAGGTGGCGGGCGGCGCTGCCGAGGTTGCGGTCTATCAAGGCATCCAGGCTGGCGTAAAACGCGGTGGGCACGGATTTGGCCTGCTTGAGCACGGCTTTCATGTCTACCCGGGCGGCAAACCAGCCCATGGCAAAGAAGACGGGCAGCAGGATAATCGGAGTGAGCCACCACCAAATATTGCCGTCCATGTGCCTATTCCTTTACCGGGGCGGCGTCGGGCACAGGCTGGGCGGCATCGGCGGGCGCGGGGGTTTGCAGCTGCTCCTGCGCGATCCGGGCGTTTTTGCGTATTTCGTTGCGCAGGCGGTTGTTTTCATGACGCAAGGAGAGCAGGCGGCCAAACATGGAAAACACGCCGAACACTGCGCCGATAACGAAAAACGCCAAGAGCAGCAGAATCAGCGGTAGGCTGATTTCGCTGCCGGGCAGATAACTGAAGTTGACGAGATGGGTGTTGAATGCGGCTAAAACGATAAAAACCGCTAAAAGCAGCAGTTTGATGATGAGCGAAAACAGTTTCATGAAGCTAGGCCTTTCGTCATGCGGGCGGGAATGGATATCAATGGTGAAGTGTAAACTATTTGAGGGGTTTCAGGTAGCCTGCCGGGCAGTGGGAAGGCTACCTGAAAATATGTTATGATGGTTTCATCTTAAGTAAGTTTGCTGTCATCTAACCTGCATTAAGCGGCTAACCATTTCAAACAATAATAAAATATCCAATCAAACCCTGCCGGCTGGATTTTTCTCCCACTCGTTAAACAAATTAAGGAGCAATCTGATGTCTGCAACTGCTGTTACCTCTGTATCCGAATCCCTATTCAAACTTGGCCTGAACCAGGCGTTGCCCGTGAGCGAGCAGGCCACCACTTCGCGCACTGTGCTGAATAACGACTTGCTGCGTGTGGTGGCTTTCACGCTTGATGCCGGCCAAGTGCTCACCGAGCACACCTCTACCAAGGCCGTGGTGGTTACCCTGCTGGAAGGCGAGATGGATTTCTCCATCGGCGCGCGCCACGAAATCCTGCATGCGGGAGATGTGGTGTATCTTGCCCCGAACGAACGCCATGCGTTGAGCGCAGTGAGCGCTTGCCGGATGCAGCTGGTGATGGTGAACGTGGATTGAGCTTGGTGCCTCGGGTGTTGAAGCTACCTGAAAATGAAATAGCAGCTGGATATGGCTGTTTTTTCAGGTAGCCTTTACCCCTGATTCCGGGCTACTTGAAAAACGATTTACCCACACAGTCGCTACAAATTTTAACCTAGGGCTAACAGTAGATTAAAAAAACGGTTTGTTACAATGCACCCAATGTTCTGCATTGGGTTTTGGCCAAATAAAAGGCCAATCCGCCTAGAGAATACCGATTATAGTGAATTAAATGAGAACGCTACTGCGTTGACTCGCCTTGCCGTACTACCTGTACTGTCTGCGGCTCGCCGCCTTGTCCCATTCTCATTTTAATCCACTATTCATTCCAACGTGAAGGGAGTTTGAAAATGAAGTTTTGGCAATCTACTGCATTAGCTGCTTTGGCCGTGGGCATCGCTGCTCCGGCATTTGCTGCTGGCGGCACAGTGTCTTATGTCTGCCAACAAGGCAAACAGGTGGATGTGAGCTATCAGTTCAACAGCCGTGGCAAACCCGTGTCTGCGCGCGCCCGCCTCAACGGCAGCAACCGCAACATGGCTTTCGATGCGCGCCGCTCTGACAGCACGGGCACAGCGTTTAAAGACCGTGCCGGCTACAACCTGACCGGCCCGGTGCTCACCGTCAACAACTACCGCAGTGAAGAAGGCATCAGCATCCTCTCGCCGCGCAGCGAATTCCTGTATAAAGACTGTAATCCACGGCACAACGAGCCTGCCCGCCAAGTGCCGCCCGCCGCAGCCCGTAGCGGCAGTGTGGCCTACGTTTGCCAGCAAGGCCGCCGCTTGAATGTGAATTACCACTTCAATTCCGCCGGCGTGCCTACTAGCGCCGAGCTGAGAGTGAACAACCGCAATCTGCGTTTGCCGTATAACCTGTCGGCTTCCGACAATGTGGACACCGTATTCAGCGCCAACGGCTACCGCCTGACTACCAATGCCATGGATTCGGCCAACTACCGCAGCCAAGACATCATCGTGAGTGCGCCCAACGGCCAAATGCTGTATAAGGATTGCTCTCCTGCCCGTTAATTCGGTGCGGTGGATAAACAAGCAGGCACAACTTTGCGGTTGTGCCTGCTTTGTTTGGCTATGGTGTTTCAGGTAGCCTTGGTGTTTCAACGATGCCCAGCAGCTTTTCTGTTAAATCGGTTTGAGCCAAATCAGAGAAGCGGATGCTCAAGCCGTCGGCCAAGTCGTTTACCACGATGAAGTCGTTGCCTTTTGAAACGTGATCGCCCACATATCCACATTCGGTGCCATGGTATAGTCTGAATAGGTGAATACACGGATGTTGCCGGAGGGCGGTATCGATACATGGGCTGGGAATATCGCCGGCATGGGCAGACGGCAGCTCCCACAGAGAGAGATATTGAGTTTGAAGGGCGTACGTATGGCAGTAAGTAAAACAGGCTACCTGAAAAGGTAGCCTGTTTGGGATTTGGTGCCGGCGGCAGGAATCGAACTCGCGACCCCCTGATTACAAGCCAGCAGGGCTTCACGGCTGCGGGCGAGGAAGGCTTCTTTGTCTTCATCTTCGCGTAGGGTCAGCGGTTCGCCGATGTGGACTTCGCACAACAGCGGCACGGGCAGCACTTTGCCTTTGGGCAGGACGCGGTTGATGTTGTCGATCCATATCGGCACAAATTCGGTATCCGGTTTGCTCTTGGCTAGGTGGTAAATGCCTGATTTGAATGGAAGCAGGATTTCGTTTTCGTCTGTGTTGCGCGTGCCTTCGGGGAATATAATCAGCGAATCGCCCGCTTGGAGCGCATGGTTCATTTGCTCGGTAATCAACTGCGGATTGTCGCTGTGGCGCGGAATCAAGAGCGCGTTGAAGACGTTTTGGATGATGAAGCGTTTGAGTTTGTTGGTCAGCCAGTAATCCGAGCCGGCCACGGGGCGCGCGGAAAGCCGCCAGCGTCGTGGCAGGGAAATCCACACCAGCAAGAAATCGCCGTGGCTGCCGTGATTGGCGTAATACACTTTTTGCTGTGGATCGAACGCCAGCTCGTGCGGACTTTTGGGCTGAACCCCGGTGAGGAAGGATACCGACAGATACAATGCTTGGTCGGTTAGCCAGGCAAGTTGTTTTTTAAGAAAGTTTTTCATGGCATCAGAGGAGTTGGGTCAGGAATATTGATGATTGTGCAGCGGTTAGATACAAGCTTTTGCGCCATAAGGCGAGTGCGCCCGATACACGTTGCGGCATATCGCGGCTGTCTGCAACGCGGCGCAAGCTGGTTTGCCGCAAAGTTTGGTCGAAGGCTTCGGGCGTGTAGCGCCCTTCGGCTAAATCTTGGAACACGCGGCGGTCGAACTCGATGCGGATGTGGCAGTATAACAGCGCTGCCGTCAAAATCAGCTGCACCGCTGACCACGCACTGCCCTGTTGTGCCGATAAAGCCAGTAGCAAGGCATTGAAAACAGCGGTATAGCGGGCGGTGGCGAGTAGGCGGGCAGTAATCAGGCTGTCGGTTGTTGGTGTCGTGTTCATGGGGTTTCCTTTTGATCTGCGCCGAAGTTTTTCAGGTAGCCTGCCGCCGCTTCTACTGCCGTTGCCGTTTCCGGCGGCAACACCATTTGCGGGCGAGCCTGTTTCAGTTCTGCCGTTGCCTGTGCCAAATCTCGGCAGCCGCCATAGGCTAGCAGCCAAGTGAGCACCGCTGCCGCGCTGCGTCCGTAGCCCAGTGCGCAACAGGCCAGAACCTTGCCATGTTGCCGACGCAATTCTTCCAGTAGCGAAGCCGCCTGCATCAAATTGTTTTCAGATGGCGCAACCATATCCAATAATGGCAGAGCGCGGTATGCGCCGCGATAACGAGGGCGGGGATATTCGGCGCATACGTCCAATACAGCGGGGAGGTCGTCTGAAACCCCTAATACGCTGCCAATCAACACATCATCACGCACGCGTGCCGCCTTCGCTTTGCCGCGTAGCCAGTACGCCATGTTCAACCGCACGCCAGCCAGATAAGGCAGCAGCAAAACCGTTGCCGCCGCCGACAGCTTGCCGTCTGCCTGTTTTTGGAGCACCGCCGCGTTGCCGGTCAAATAGGCGAAAGCGACCACCGATAACGACACACTAACCCACAAAGTCCACAACCACGCGCCGCCGAAAAAGGATGGCAGAGCCGACAATACCGCGCCCGCCAGATACAGCATGGCGATTTTGATTTTGCGGGAATGTGTTTCAGGGGAAGTTTTAGCTTTGCAGAAACTCAGCCTTGCTTCGCAAGACATCGTTTTCAGGTAGCTTGTTTGACCGTCTGGCTGTGCTACAGACAGACTTCGTTCACTGAAAGGAGATACGCCGCGTTGCGGTATGGCCCACAACACCAGCCAGCCCAGCAGCGCGCCGGTTGGCACGTCGATAAAATGGTGTTGGTAAGTCGTCAGCACCGACAAGGCAATCAGGCTCTGCCACAGCAAAAGCAGCAAACGGATTTTGGGAAACCGCGAATAAAACGCACCGACGATCACCGCCAATGCAATATGCAGCGATGGCGCTTGGTTGTACGGCAAATCAAATGCTACCAACGAGTCAAGCAGCCAACCCGACAACCCGTCAGTAGGCGGCTTCGGCCAGCTGAAATGCAGCGGGAACAGCATGAAGCAAGTGGTAGCAACAATTTGTGCTGCCACCAGCCGTGCAACGTAACGGTTTTGTTCACTCGCATCTCGGCAAAGGAAAAATGTCACCGCATACACCAAATTCAGCGACCAATAAGGCACAATCGTCCACGCCCAAAACGGAATGCCATGTTCCCATGCAAAAGCGATTTCCGGCACATAGGCTAGCGATGCCGCGTAATGGTTGGACAAGCCATAGCTTGTGTAGAACAGCACGCCGACCAAAACAAGCTTGAACAGTGAGGTTTTCAGGGTGGGTTTCATGGAGAGGATTGTAAATATTCAATGTAAATCAGATGAAATCCGCTTTCAATACAAGGCATGCCAACAATGCAGCAGAAATTAAGTTAATTTGTCATACTTAGAGGTATGATATTATTTTACTATTGCATTGGTTGAATATTTTTGCCGGAAGACTACAATACTGCCTGCTGTTTGGGCAGATTATTCATTTGCTTTAGAACAACACAGGCGGCTTGAGGCTACCTGAAAAATTTCTTGATACTCAATTAGGAGTCATAACCATTATGAAACTATTATCTGTTGTTACTGCGGCTGCACTGGCTGCCGTTTCCCTGAGTGCTGCGGCTGCGCCTGGCGGCATGGTTTCCTACACCTGCGACAACGGCAAACAGTTGAATGTGTTGTATGAGTTCAACCGCCAAGGCAAGCCGGTAAGCGCTGCGGTTAATGCCGCCGGTACGCAGGTAAACCTGGCTTATAACAGAAGACAGTCCGACAGCACCGGTACCACCTTTACCAACCGTCGCGGCTACTCTCTGTCTGCCGGCTACATCGACAAAAACACCCACACCACCTCCGACGTGGTGGGTTTGACCGCTCCTGGCGGCCGTTTCGTGGTGAAAAACTGCTCACCTGTGAACGCCAGCAACTAAGATTTTTCGATAAAAGGCCGTCTGATTTTCAGGCGGCCTTCTCTTATTTTATTTTTTCACCGCCAGGCTCACGGTGAAAATACCGTATTCATCTATCCATTGGCGGACTTTTTCAAAACCGGCTTGTTCAACCAGCTGATCCATTTCCTGCTGGCTGCGGCGGCGCATTACCCAGTTCGGGCTGCCTGCCTTGTGGCTGGTCAGCGCGCGGGCAATCATTTCGAGCTGCGGATGCCACGGCTGTCCGGTGTAAATCAAGTAGCCGCCTGTTTCAATCGCATCGCCGAAGCCGTAGAGCGAGTTCAAAATCAAATCGTTGTCGGCAAACAATTCATGCAGACCGGAAACGATGCCGAGCGTGGGACGCGGTTGCAAATCCTGATAGTTGGCGCGGTCGTAGGCATTCACTTCGTCGAAAGTAACCGTGTCTTGCAGACCGCGTTCGGCAATCAGCCTGCGGCCGACTTCGACGTTAATCGGGCTGTAATCGCGCAAACGCACAGAATCGGGCAGCGTGTCAGCAGTCAACGCATCAAGCACATAGCGTCCATGCCCCGAGGCAATATCGAGAACGTGTACAGGTTTGCCCGCTTCGCGCAGCTTGGCAGAGGCCGTCTGAATCGCTTTGCCGATATTGATTTTACGTTGGCGGATGCCGCGCCAGCCGATGGCGTTGAGATAGTGTTTGTCCACCGCCACACCAAAGGCGTTGCTGCCCTGCGGCTGGTTGCGGTACACATAATCCAGCGTGCTGCCTGAGTCGTAGCCGGTTTCCTTGCCGATTTTCAAACCTTCGCTCCAACGCGCGCCAAGGTCGAGGGAGGCACGGTAAACCGCCCAAAATGCGCCACGCGGCGAACAAATAGACAAAGGTGTTGCCAATTCGTCGGCTTCGCGACGGCTTTCTCCGTGTAAATGGGCTTGGGTCAAATCGACTTGATAGAAAGGCTGATTGAAACGTTCGCGGATAAAGCGGCGCATTTCGACGAAGGCGATTTCACGGTTTTGCTCGCCTAAGGTATCGTGATAGAAACCATCCAGAACATGACGTTCTTTGATGCGGCTGCCTAAACGGTTGTAGAAATCGTGTTGCGGTTTGTGATGAACCACCCAGTCGCTGCCCGAAATCAAAAGCTGAACAGGCGTAGTAATTGCCTGCGCGTCGGCGACCACGCGTTCGGCGGCCTCATACAAACCGAGCAGAATACGCACGGAAATGGCGCGGGTAATCAGCGGATCGTTGTCGTAGCTGGTTTGGCGTTCTTTGTTGTGCGTCAGGTAATGGGCTTTGACGTAGCTGTTGACAAAGAAATTGCCGCGCCATTTCTGCATGATTTTCAGACCGGTGCGGGCAAAAGGGACGTAGAGTTTGACTTTGAAGGCGGGTGATGCCAATACGGCGCAGCGGATTTTCGGCGCGTAGTCGTGCAACCAAGTGGAAACCAATACTGCGCCGACGCTTTGCGCGATCACGCAGATGTTTTCGGGTTTGATGCCGTATTCGCTTTGGATGTGGCGGATAAAGTCGTCCACGTCGGCAACGGAAGTGCCGATGCTGGGGCTGTCGCCGCGTTCGCCGGGGCTGGGTCCATGACCGCGCGCGTCCCATGCGAAATAGGAAAAATCGTCGAAACCGAGTTCGTCGGCAACAAATATCATTCGGCCGGAATGCTCGTGGCCGCGGTGGAACAGCACGATGGCTTTATCGGTCGAACCGTCGGCAGCGGGGCGGTAGCGGTAGAAAAGTTCGGTACCGTCTTGGGTGGCGAAGTGTTTTTGCTGTTCCTGCATATGTGTACTCCTTGGTGAAATACATTTTAAAGAGGCTACCTGAAAATCGGTTTGATGCGTTTTCAGGTAGCCTTTAACAGTTAAGATTGGCTGCCCAAACGTTTATCTGGCCGGGTAAACAGAAAGATAAGCAAGGAAGTCAGCGCGCCCAGCGTATCGGCGAGTATGTCTTTTTGCGCATCCCAAATATCGCCTTGCGAACCGAGCACCTCCAGCCCCGCTTCGCCGCCGTCAATCACCGCATACTGCCATTCGATGACTTCGTAAGCCGCCGCCACGCTCATGATGAAGAACAAAGAGAAAAACAGGGCAAGGGTAGGGCGGCAGAGTTTGCGGCGCAACAGCCATTCCGCCATCGGATAGGCGTAGAAACCGATAATGTAGTGGCCGACGCGGTCGAAATGATTGCGGTTTTCGCCTAAAAACGGCGCAAGCAGGCGGTTTGCCCAGTCGAAGGGCACGTCGGCGAAGGTGTAGTGCGCGCCGATGGTGTGCATAATCAGCCAGAAGCTCATGAATATATAAGCCAAATTGCTAAAACGGAAGCGGCGGTAAGTGGCGATAAGCGCGACAAATACGGTGGAAACGGGGATGATTTCGGCATACCAAACGGCGCGGTCGGACGGGTTGATGCCCGACCAGACGATGAGTGCGGCAATGAAAACGGCGAGGAAGAGGGGGATGATGGGGAAGGATTTTTGCATAGGGGTTGATGTATGGGATAAATGTTGACCGATTTTAATTTTATTGGGTGGCTTTCAGGTATCTTGTATGGGAGGCTACCTGAAAAAATCAATAATTCAAATTCCTTTGAAGGTGTTTCAGCATCACAATCACAAACAGGGCGGTTGCGAAGGATAGCATAAACATCAGCACGGCGGCTGGAATCGAACGCGGGATGGACTGCACGGCCATCACCAGCAACCAAACAGTTGCCCCGGCAAAGACGAGTGCGGCGGTGCTGAAAAAAACTACGGCAAAACAAGCCCAGATTTTGGTAACACAGCGCTCAAAGCGGCTGTATTGCCCGCTTTCCCGCACGGCTTCTAAATAGGCATCTAAGAAGACTAAGCCCACACAGACGGCAGTACCCAGCCACAACCCTTTGCTGTGCCAACCGGTTTTCCCGGCGAGGCGATAAGTGCAAATGGCGATAAATAGCAGCAAAAACACTGTCCACGCATTGAATACTTTTTTCATAATTGGATTTTCAGGTAGCCTTTAAGCCGTTGATAATACGCTTATAGCAGGTGTAAACCAATGCCGCGCAAGCCAGCCACATGACGACGTAGAAAACCGCATGGAAGCTGCCCGCTACCGCATACCACACCGCCAGTACGCCGATAAAGAACGCGCGGTCGCTCTTGCCGAACGGGCCGTCATAACGCCGCCCGTTGCCGTGTACCTGCCCCAACACGCCGCAAAATTCCGTCATCGCCGCCAGCCAGACAAACAGGCCGACTTGTGCGCCGTCAAACGGGGCGATAACGGCGAAAGGCAGATACAGCGCGGCATCGGCGGCAACATCGGTGATTTCGTTCAGATAACCGCCCAATGCCGACTGCTGACCGAACTCGCGCGCCAGCATCCCGTCTACCGCATTCAACGCCATGCGGACAAACAGCCACACGGGCAACAGCCAAAACAAAGCAGGAACCTGCGCGCCGAGCGACAGCAGCAGCCCGACCGCAATGGATATTGCACAGGCAAACACAGTTACCTGATTGGCCGTTCCCCCTTTCTGATACAACCACCGCACCAGCGGGCGCAGCAGGTTTTGGAATTTGGGTTTAAGGGCGTAGATGCTCATGGTGTGCGGTCTCGATGGTGGGTGGTTGTATTATAGATGAAATGGGTTAAGGATTGCTGTTTGTTGTGTATCAAAATGAAGCATTTGGCCGTATTTCAGCAAGTGTCGGCAGTGGGATTGGTGTGTTTGCACGCAATGGTACAACTAGGTTTGTAAGCCGATGGATAATGGAATTTAGGAATTGTCAGGAATTTGTATATAAGGGTAAAATAAACGGATAACTCAACCCGATGGTTTGCCTGCATGGCGGATTGTTGGGGGAACCGATAAATATTACTTTTGGAAGCAACACCGCTGGAAAGGGAAAACAAAAATGTTGATAGCGTTTATATTGGGATTTTGGTGCCTTTGGATGGGCGAGCGTGAGCCAAGCGTATTGTTGGAGGGGCTGTTTTTTGCCATTATCGCTATTGTGGCCAATGGGTTTATGCAGTGGCAGATGCCCAACACGGATACGGTATGGGCTTTGCAGTGGGGCTTAGTTTGGGCTTGGGCTTCGCTGATGATGTTTGTAGTGGATACCTTTGGCTCGAACTTGGGTATCCGTTTGGTGGTGGCCTTGGTGGCTGGTGGCGGTTATTTTTGGCTGGAGCAGAATGGTTGCTCCTTGGCTGCCGGCTGGTTGGGTGCGCAGGCCGAATGTGTGCAACATGCGGCCGCAGCTTCGCAACTCAAATAAATGTTATAGCCACATTATTTAAATGAAGGCTACCTGAAATTTTAGCTTCACGGAAACTATGTTGCTCTGCGTTTTAACTTTGTTGGAGCTGACACTTTCAGTAGCCTTTTGTACTGTGGTTGTTGCCGTATAGCCTTTGGTTTATTGCTTCAGATAGGAAAATGTATCTCGGCTGTTAAGATGCTATGTTGAATAAGGCTACCTGAAAGTCTACTAGGGTTTCAGGTAGCCTATGCCGTTTTGATGCCTGTTGTGGATATGAGCAGCTGCTTACACTACGGCTTCTTCTTTCTGCTTCTGCGGTTTGTGGATGTTTTCGCGAGTGAGGCCAAAGAAGAGGAGTAGCGGGCTGGCTACCAGTACAGAGGAGTAGATGCCGAACACGATGCCGATAGTGAGCGCGATGGCAAAGCCGTGCAGGGCGGCACCGCCGAATACCAGCATGGATACCACCATGGCTTCGGTGGAGCCGTGGGTGATGATGGTACGGCTCATGGTGGCGGTAATGGCGTTATTGATAATCTGCGGGATGGTTTTGCCGCGCATAGCGGGTTTATGGATATTTTCGCGGATACGGTCGAACACCACCACCGATTCGTTCACCGAATAGCCGAGCACGGCCAGGATGCCGGCCAGCACGGTGAGCGAAAACTCCCATTGAAACAGGGCAAAGCAGCCGAGAATCACCACCACGTCATGCATATTGGCGATGATGGCGGATACGGCAAAGCGCCATTCGAAGCGCACGGAGAGGTAGATGATGATGCCGACCACCACCATGCCCAAGGCCAACAGGCCATGGGTAACCAGCTCTTCACCCACTTGCGGGCCGATGAATTCAACCTTGCGCAGGCTGGCGTCGGCATGGTCTTTGCGCAGCAGTTCCAGTACGTTGTTGGATAGTTGGGCAGAGGTCATGTCTTGGCGGTTGGGCAGGCGGATCATCAGCTGCTTGTTGGTGCCCAGGTTTTGCACTTGGGCTTCACCTATTTTGAGCTCGTTCAGGCGGGTACGCACTTGGTTGGGGTCGGCGCCCTGTTGGGTGTATTGCACTTCGATAACGGTGCCGCCGGTAAACTCAACCGAGTAGTTGAGCCCTTTGGTGACGAGGAAAAACACGGCGGCGATGAAGGTAAGCAGCGAAATCAAGGTGGTGATTTTGCCGTAGCTCATGAACGGAATGTCGTGTTTCAAACGGTGGAAGAAATCCATCTTAGTGCTCCTTGGAGGTAGGCAGGGTGATGCCGATGGACAAAGTACTCAGCTTGCGGCGGCGACCATACCATAGGTTCACGAAGGTACGGGATACCACCACGGATGAGAACATAGAAGTAAGGATGCCGATACAGTGCACCACGGCAAAGCCGCGTACTGCGCCGGAACCGAATACCAAGAGGGCGATACCGGCAATCAGCGAGGTGATGTTGGAATCGACAATGGTGTTCCAAGCGTGGCGGTAGCCTTCGCTGATGGCCTGCTGCGGGCTCATGCCGTCGCGCAGCTCTTCCCGGATACGCTCGTTAATCAGCACGTTGGAATCGATGGCCATACCGAGCGTGAGCGCAATGGCCGCAATGCCGGGCAGGGTGAGCGTGGCTTGCAGCAGCGACAAGATCGCAACCAGGAACAACAGGTTGGCAGTGAGTGCCAGCACGGAGAAGATGCCGAACAGGCGGTAGTACACTACCATAAAGGCGGCCACAACCAGGAAGCCCCACAGCGTGGAGTGGAAACCTTTTTGGATATTTTCCTTACCCATAGAGGGGCCAATGGTGCGCTCTTCGATGATTTCCATTGGCGCAGCCAGCGAGCCGGCGCGCAGCAGGAGAGCGGTATCGTTGGCTTCAGCCACGTTCATGCTACCTGAAATTTGCACGTTGCCACCGGGAATTGGTTCATTGATGGTCGGCGCGGTAACGATTTCGGCTTTGCCCTGGTCGATAAGGATCATCGCAGTGCGGCGGCCGACGTTGTTGCGGGTAAGGTCGGCGAAAATGCTGGTGCCGGCGTTGTCGAGCTTCAGGTTTACCGATGGGCGGTTGTCGTGGGTGAAGCCGGCTTGGGCATCGTTGATGTTGTCGCCGGTGAATTCCACCTGCTTGCTCACCAACAGCTGGCCGCCTTCGGCGGTGGGCAGCAATTCATAGCCGGCTGGCACGTTGCCGGCTTCCGCCTGTTGCAGCAGCGCGGGGTCGTCGGCCACCATGCGCACTTCCAGCGTGGCGGTGCGGCCGATGATGTCTTTGGCTTTGGCGGTGTCTTGCACGCCGGGCAGCTGCACCACGATGCGGTCGGGGCCGGCTTGCTGGATAATCGGTTCGGCCACGCCCAATTCGTTCACGCGGTTGTGCAGGGTGTTGATGTTTTGCTTCACAGCGGCATCGCGGATTTGCGTTTGGGTGGCCTCGGGCAGGCTCACCACCAAGTTGTTGCCGTCAGCCCTCAATTCCGCATCCGGAGCAGTTTCTTTCAGTTTGGGCAGGGCGGCCTGCAGGGTGGCTGCATCTTGGAAAGGCACAATCAGCGTATCGCCGCTGCGGCGCATATTGCCGGTGCGGATTTTATCTTTGCGCAGCTGGCGGCGGAAATCGCCGGAGATACGGTCGAAGGTTTTGTCCACTGCTGCGTGCATGTCTACACGCATGGTGAAGTGCACGCCGCCGCGCAGGTCGAGACCGAGGAACATCGGGTTGGCGCCGAGCTTGGTCATCCAGTCGGGGGTGTTGGCAATCAGGTTGAGGGCGATGATGTAGTTGTCGCCCAATTTCTGCTCGATAACGTCGCGGGCTTTGCTCTGCAACTCTTCATTGGGCAGGCGCACGCGCAGGCTGCCGTCGGCAATAAACATGCCGTTGTGCTGGATGTTGGCTGCCTTCAGCGCCTCTTCCACGGCTTGTTCGGTGGTTTGATCGATGTGGATCGACTGGCGGTTGGTGGAAACCTGCACGGCTGGGGTTTCGCCGTAGAGGTTGGGCAGGGCGTAGATGGCGGATACAACGATAACCAGCCCAATCAGCAGGTATTTCCAAAGCGGATAACGGTTCATAACGGGCTTTCAGAAACGGAAAACGGGCAGCATGGCTGGAATGCGGCTGCTGCGCCGTAGGAAAAGGTTAGTTGTCGAGCTTTTTGATGATGGCGTCGCGGTGAAACTCGACCACGGTGTCGGGGGCAACTTCTAGGCCGATGATTTCTTCGCCGATTTTGGAAACTCTGCCGATCATGCCGGCGCCGGTCATCACTTTGTCGCCTTTTTTCAGTTCCTTGAGCATCTCGCGGCGGCGCTTCTCATCACGCTGTTTCGGCCGGAGAATCATGAAGTAAAGCATGGCGAAGAGGAAAATCAGCGGGAGGAAACTCTGAATGGTACTCATCAGGTCGGGCTGGGTCGCTGCGGCGAGTGGGAAATGCAACATGGGGCAAGACTCCAAAAAGAAAAATGAAAGTATGCCATTGTAAACGGGCGGCGGGGTTTTTCCAACCCGTGAAACAGAAATTTAGGCGAGGTTGTCATGGAGCTGGAGGATTTTGTGGTGAGTGAATGGGCGGCGGGCTGAAATTTTGTCAGGTTGGGCTTTATCCCCATCCGTTGTATTAACAGGCTACCTGAAACATTCCACGGCATTGCAGATATGGGTTTCAGGTAGCCTGTTAGATTTTCAGGTAGCCTTCCCAAGCGGTGGAAAGGCTACCTGAAAATATTCCTGCACGGGTTTGGCTAATCTAAGGCCAAATGCTGTGCGCTCACACCTTCGGCCGATACGACAAGGCAGCCGCCTTCTTTGCCATACCAGTCTTGCAGCACAAAGCGGGTAAAGCTTTGGCCGTTGGGCAGGGTGTGCCGGTGGGTGGCCGGGCGGTGAGTGTGGCCGTGGATAAGATCGGCGCCGGGGTGTTGCGCCATCAGGGCGGATACCGCTTCTTCAGTTACGTCGGAAACGGCACTTTTGCCGTTTTCGGCTTTACCGCGTTCGCTCATCTGGCGGATTTGCTGCGCCAGCAGGCGGCGTTCAGCCAGGGGCTTGGCGAGGATGGCGGCCTGCCATTGGGGCTGGCGCGATTGGGCGCGGAACTGCATATAGGGCAGGTCGGCGGTGCAGAGTTCGTCGCCGTGGGTGAGCAGGTATTGGCGGCCGTAGAGGGTAAGCGGATGCTGCTCGGGCAGCAGGGTCATGCCGCTGCGGCTGGCGAAGTCTTGGCCGAGCAGGAAATCGCGGTTGCCGGGGATGAAATACACGGGTTTGTGTTGGGCGAATGCTTTTAATTCGGCGGCGATATGGTCGGTGAAGGGGGTGCGATCGTCGTCGCCCACCCAAGCGTCGAACAGGTCGCCGAGGATGTAGAGGGCATCGGCCGTGCTTTGCCATTGGTGCAGCTGGCGCAGGAAGAGTTCGGTGAGCTCGGGGCTGTGCTCGGAGAGGTGGAGGTCGGCGATAAAGATGGTTTGGCTCATGGTTTAGGCGAAGATTTCGGAATAACGTTCTGGGGAAAAGCCGATGTGGACGCGGCCTTGGTGTTCGAGCACGGGGCGTTTGATCACGGAGGGCTGTGCCTGCATCAGGGCGATGGCGCCTTCGCGGCTGTCGGCGGCAGCTTGTTCGGCCGGGCTGAGTTTGCGCCAGGTGGTGCCTTTGCGGTTGATGAGAACGTCTGCACCAACGGCATCGAGCCAATGGGCGAGCTGTTCGGGCGCGGGGGCTTCGGTTTTGAAATTAACGAAGGCATGGGGCACTTGTTTTTCGTCTAGCCAGGCGCGGGCTTTTTTCACGGTGGCGCAGTTTGGGATGCCGTAGAGGGTGGTCATTATTGTGTATAATCCTTGCCGATTGAAACGCCCGCCATTGTACGGGTAGGATGTTTTTTTGTCATGGCATGGCATAGGTTGTGTCAGGATATATTTGATTTTGGAGAATTTATGAAACATTGGATATGGGCGGCCTTGGCTGCCAGTTTGCTGGCCGGTTGCGGCGCGCAGGAAGCAGGCAAGGGGCAGTTTCGGGATGTGCTGGCGCGTTATGCGGCGGCAAACGAAGTGTGCCTGCCGTTGGCTTTGGATGCCGACGGAGCTGCGCCGCTGTTGGGCTCGGAGCGGATTGTGCTGCCGCGCCGTGATGTGGAAGATAAACGCATCAATGAAGCAGCCGTCAAGCAGATGCGGGCTTTGGAGAGTGCTGGTTTGTATGAGCGCTTGAAAGAGGGAGATGACGATGTGGCGCTGGTGTTCGCGCTCACCGAAAACGGGCGCAAACATACCCGCGCCGGCTTAAATGGGCCGCTGTTCTGCTTGGGGCATGAGCATGTGGATAAAGTGCAGTACTACACTGAGCCGGCCACCAATGCCGCTGGCCTCACCGTATCCCGCGTGGTGTATGAGGGCAGCATCACGATGGACGGCTGGGCAAAACGACTGGTGCGCCAGGGCAGCGAAGCCTGGCAGAACCGCCTGCCGCTGAAACGGGTGGAGCAGGCCACGCTGGTAAAAACCAACGACGGCTGGCGCGATATGCGCGAACTGCCGCCGGCCGAAGGCATGGCGCAGTAGCTTGCAGTAAAACCGCTTCATGCAAAACCTGCCCTTTGGGGGCAGGTTTTTTATTGGCAGAGTTTGAATTTTTTGCTACTTTGGTTTCAGGTAGCCTTTAAAACGTTTTTTGCGAATCCAGCAAAATGGTTACCGGCCCGTCGTTGCACAGGCTGACCAGCATGTGGGTACGGAAGCGGCCTTCGGCCACGTTCACACCGTGGCTGCGCAAGAGGGCGGCCACTTGCTGATACAGCGCTTCGGCCTGTTCGGGGCGGGCGGCTTGGGTGAAGGAGGGGCGGCGGCCGTTGCGGGCGTCGCCGTAGAGGGTGAATTGCGATACCAGCAGCACTTCGCCGCCGGTGTCTTTCACCGACAGATTGAGTTTGCCGGCTTCGTCTTCAAAGATGCGCAGGTGGGCGATTTTGTCGGCGATATAGCGGGCGTCGGCCTCGCTGTCTTCACCGCCCACGCCAAGCAGCACACACAGGCCGTGGGGAATTTGGCTGAACGGTGCATCGGGCGCATCGGCGGCGGCGATGTGGGCATGGCTGACTTTTTGGATAACGGCACGCATGGTTTCAGGTAGCCTCCTTGGGGGGGTAAGGTGTAATTAATACACAATATTTTGTGCATAAGTATAAGTTAGATTTCTGGCAGCTGGCTAAATTCTAGGTGTTTTCATCGTTTTACTCTGTTCGCCTTTGCGCCTCATGCCGGCGCGGGACGCTCATTTAGCTGCGTAAAAACAAGCTCTCTTGCAGAGGTCTTGTTTTAACTTCGTTAAAACGAACCCTTCTAGCGAAGGTTTCGTTTTTACTCCGCAGAAACTCGTCCTCCTTCGGAGACCTCGTTTTCTTTGCATCGCCAAAGGAAGGAAGCAAAGAAAGGCGACTGCAGGCACAGGGTTGGTTTCGCCAAACTTCCCTCACTCCGCATGGTTTTTCGGGCGCAAAGAGAAATTGGATTAGCTGAAACTTGCGGCTGCGCCGCTTCGAACATGCAAGCCCTTGTTCCCCGAAAAATCACGCTCCGTTCGGCTGTGCCAGCAGAAGGCGTAGCTACATCATTCCCATTAAATATTTCGTGATTGGTGTTACAAGGAATGGATTAAACGAAAGGCTACCTGAAAATTGATGCCGCTCTATTTTCAGGTAGCCTTTTCTTGGCAGGCGCTTAAGCCTCGCCTTGTTCTTGGCTCGGGTTTTCAGCTGCAGTTTGAGCTTCAGCGACTTGTGCTTCGTCGTCCTCTTCTTCGGCTACGCGCTCGAGGCTGACGAGGGTTTCGCCTTCGTCCAGGTTAATCAGCTTCACGCCGGCGGCGGCGCGGCCGGTTTCGCGGATTTGTTCCACCTTGGTGCGGATGAGTACGCCGCCGCTGGTGATCAGCATCAGGTCGTCGCTTTCGCTCACCAGGGTGGCAGCCACCAAGTCGCCGTTGCGCTCACCGGTGTTGATGGCGATGTTGCCTTGGCCGCCTTTGTTTTTGCGGTTGTAGCTGGCAATCGGGGTGCGTTTGCCGTAGCCGTTGGCGGTGGCGGTGAGCACTTGCAGTTCGCTCTGCTCGCACTCGGGGGCGAAGGTGATGAGGCTGACGATGCGGCCGTTTTCGGGCAATCTCATGCCGCGCAGGCCGCCGCTGCCGCGGCCGCTGGGGCGTACGCCGTGTTTGCCGCTGATGGGGGCGCTTTCGGTGCTGTCGTCTTCCTGGCTACCTGAAATTTCGGTGTCGTTGTCGTCGCCCGTTTCTTCGTCGTCGCTGCTGCGCTCCCAATATTCGTTGAAGCGGATGGCTTTGCCGAGGTTGGAGAAGAGCATGATGTCGTTGCGGCCGGAGGTGCGTGCCACGCCCACCAAGCTGTCGCCTTCTTTGAGGGCGATGGCTTTGATGCCGACTTTGCTCACGTTTTTAAACGCGGAAAGTTGCACTTTTTTCACTACGCCCATGGCGGTGGCGAAGAAAACGTATTCGTCTTCGGGGAAGTCACGCACGGGCAGGATGGCGGAGACTTTTTCGTTTTCGTCCAGCTGGATAACGTTGTTGATCGGGCGGCCGCGCGAGTTGCGCCCGCCTTCGGGCAGTTTGTACACCTTAATCCAGTGGCAGCGGCCGTGGTTGGTGAAGCACATCAGGTAGTCGTGGGTGTTGGCCACAAACAGGGTTTCGATGAAATCTTCGTCTTTGGTGGCGGCGGCCTGCTTGCCACGACCGCCGCGCCGCTGGGCTTGGTAGTCGGTGGTGGGCTGGGTTTTGATGTAGCCGCTGTGGGTGAGGGTAACCACCATTTCGCGCGGCGGAATCAGGTCTTCGTCGGCGATGTCGCCGCCGAACGGATTGATTTCGCTGCGGCGCGGCTCGCCGAAGTTGGTTTTGATTTCGATGAGCTCGTCGTTGATGATTTGGGTGATGCGCTCGGGCTTGGCCAAAATATCCAGGAAATCGATAATCTGCGCCATGATGGTTTTGTAGTCGGCGAGGATGGTGTCTTGGTCGAGGCCGGTGAGGTTGCGCAGGCTCATGCGCAAGATGGCGTCGGCTTGCAAGTCGCTCAAATAATAGCCGTCTTCGCGCAGGCCGAGGTTTTCAGGTAGCCCTTCTGGGCGCGCCATGTTCAAATCCAAATCGGTGCGGCTGAGCATGTCGCCCACCAGGCCGGACTGCCACGGCCGCGCTAACAGCTTGGCTTTGGCTTCGGCAGCATCGGCGGATTCTTTGATGAGCTGAATCATCGGGTCGATATTGGAAAGCGCTACGGCTTTGCCTTCGGCGATGTGGCCTTCGTGCCGCGCTTTTTTCAGGCGGAACAGGGTGCGGCGGGTAACCACTTCGCGGCGGTGGCGCAGGAATTCGGCCAGAATCTGCTTCAAATTCAACAGGCGCGGCTGGCCGTCGACCAGGGCCACCATGTTGATACCGAAGCTGTCTTGCAGCTGGGTGAGTTTGTAGAGCTGGTTGAGCACGACTTCGGCGTTTTCGTTGCGCTTCAGCTCGATTACCACGCGCATACCGGATTTGTCGGATTCGTCGCGCAAATCGGAAATGCCTTCCAGCGTTTTCTCGCGCACCAGCTCGCCGATTTTTTCCACCAGTTTGGCTTTGTTTACCTGATAGGGGATTTCATCGATGATGATGGCTTCGCGCTCGCCGTGTTTGCCGACGGGCTCGATATGGGTCTTGCCGCGCATCACCACGCGGCCGCGGCCGGTGCGGTAGCCTTCGCGCACGCCGGCGAGGCCGTAAATGGTGGCGCCGGTGGGGAAGTCGGGGGCTTTGATGGTGTCGATGAGCGCGTCGATAGATGTATCTGGATCGGCCAAGAGTTGCAGGCAGGCATCTACCGTGTCGCCCAAATTGTGCGGCGGGATGTTGGTGGCCATGCCCACGGCAATACCGGCCGAGCCATTGGTCAGCAGGGCGGGGAAGCGGGTGGGCATCACCAGCGGCTCTTGTTCGCTGCCGTCGTAGTTCGGGCCGAAGTTTACGGTGTCTTCTTCAATGTCGGCCAGCATTTCGTGGGCGATTTTCGCCATGCGGATTTCGGTGTAACGCATGGCTGCCGCGCCGTCGCCGTCCACCGAGCCGAAGTTGCCCTGGCCGTCTACCAGCATATAGCGCATGGAGAATGGCTGCGCCATGCGCACGATGGTGTCGTACACTGCGCTGTCGCCGTGCGGGTGGTATTTACCGATAACATCGCCCACGATACGGGCGGATTTTTTATAAGACGAGTTCCAATTGTTTTTCAACTCGTGCATGGCGTAGAGCACGCGGCGGTGCACGGGTTTTAGGCCGTCGCGCACATCGGGCAGCGCGCGGCCGACGATTACCGACATGGCGTAATCGAGATAGCTTTTGCGCATTTCCTCTTCGAGGCTGACAGGGATGGTTTCTTTGGCAAACCGGTGGTCGTGGGTGCTGCTCATGGAGATTTAAAGCCCAATCGATTAAAACGCGTTATTTTATCACACAATGTGCGGTAAAGTTGGGCGGGAAAGGCTACCTGAAAACGAAATGGCGGTTTCAGGTAGCCTTTGCTGTTTTTACTTTATTGATGGGCGTATTCCACCAAGAGCGGCCGGTGGTCGGAGTGCTGCCAGGGCAAGGGGTGGGCGGAAACGTTTAGGCCTTTGGCTAAGGCGTGGTCGATATTGAGGAAAAACGGTTTCCAAGTGGGCGTGAAATAGCGGGTGGCGGGGCGGCTGCCGCTTTCTTGCAGGAAGCGGCGGAACAGCGGGGAAAACGGGCTGCTGTTGAAGTCGCCCACAGCCAGCGCGCGCGGTTCGGCGGCAAGGGCGCGGGCGGTTTCGGCTAAGTAGTGCTGCCGCTCCCCGGCCAGTTCGCTGCTGATGGGTGGCGGCGGGTGCAGGGCGTAGAGGGTGGTGCCGTCGACAGTTTGGGCGCGGATATAGGGGTAGTCGCCAATCATGCGCACTTCGCAGGCGGCCAGCGGCTGTTTGCCCCACAGGGCGAGGGCGAAGGGGCTGTGTTCGCGGTGTTGGCAGCCGTGCGGATAGGCTTGGCGCAGGCTTTGCCAGCCGGGGTTGTCGAGATTGATTTCGCCCAGCGCGATGAAGTCGGCCTGCTCAGCCAAGAGGGCGGCGCTTTCCGCTTCGGCGTCGGGGTTGTCGAGGTGGACGTTGTACCAAACCAGCCGCGTGCCGCCGGATGGGGCATCGGGCAGGGCGAAGGGCTGAGCCAGCCATAGCAGAGATGCGGCAGAACACACGAGCCACAGCGCCCGCCACTTCGGGCGCGGCCAGAACGCGGCCAAGATGAAAATAGCGGCGTAGTGGGGCAGAAAATGGCTGAACAGTTC
This sequence comes from Eikenella exigua, assembly GCF_008805035.1. Taxonomy (NCBI): domain Bacteria; kingdom Pseudomonadati; phylum Pseudomonadota; class Betaproteobacteria; order Neisseriales; family Neisseriaceae; genus Eikenella; species Eikenella exigua. Next base: position 432,684 of record NZ_CP038018.1, read on the forward strand.
GGCCGGCCAAAACAGACTGCCAAGCTGGCCGATCAGCATTGCAGCCAGGGCGAGCAGAGCGAGGATGTGCAGGCGGGGGCGGAGAAAGGCGGACATGGCAGTGTTGGTAGAAAGGTAGCGGGTGGGATAGAGGCTACCTGAAAATGGGCGTGGTGTATTTTGATAAAACGGGATGTAATGGATTTTATCAAGAGTAAGTTTGTGGGTCTCTACGAAGCTAGAATTTCAGGTAGCCTTTATTTGTTCGATATTTGGCTTTGTGCTCAGGTGTTTTCTATGGTTTCAGTATGCATGAGGCAAAGCGACTGGGTAATCAAGCCGCAAACAAAAACCTGCCGCAGTGGGCAGGTTTTCGATGACAGCAAAGATTAATCTTCCAGTTTGCGGCCGGACAATTTTTCTTTAATGCGGGCGGCTTTACCAGTGAGGCCACGCAGGTAGTACAGTTTGGCACGGCGAACATGACCGCGGCGTTTCACTTCGATTTTTTCCACGTTGGGAGAATACAGCTGGAAAGTACGTTCTACGCCTTCGCCGCTGGAGATTTTGCGCACGATGAAGTTGCTGTTCAGGCCACGGTTGCGGCGGGAAATTACCACGCCTTCGTAGGCTTGCAGACGGGTACGGTTGCCCTCGGTTACGCGCACGGAAACGGATACGGTGTCACCGGGAGCGAATTCGGGGATGGTTTTGTTCAAACGGGCGATTTCTTCCTGTTCGAGCTGTTGAATCAAGTTCATTGCTATAGTCCTTAAGTTTATGATGGGATATCTCGTTCCTCCTGCTGAATTTTCTGCAGGAGCCTAGATTCCTCTGGGGTTAATGCGCGGCCGGTCAAAAGGTCTGGTCGGCGCTGCAGGGTGCGGCGCAACGCTTGTTCTAAGCGCCATTCCGCAATCAGGGCGTGGTTGCCGCTGCGCAATACAGCGGGCACGGTCATGCCCTGAAATTCTATCGGGCGGGTGTAGTGTGGGCAGTCTAAGAGGCCGTTGGCAAAAGAATCCTGCCCGGCCGAGTCGGCATCGCCCAGCACGCCGGGAATCAGCCTCAACACTGCATCCACCAGCATCATGGCTGGCAATTCGCCGCCAGATACTACAAAGTCGCCAATGCTGATTTCTTCATCGATGGCACTGCTCAGCAGACGCTCGTCGATGCCTTCGTAGCGGCCACAAACCAAAATCAAACTGTCTAGTTTAGCCAGTTCGGCTGCTTTTTGGTGCGTGAACGGGCTACCTTGCGGGCTGAGGTAAACAACTTTGCCATTGTACTGCGCTTTGGCGGCATCGATTGCCAATTGCAGTGGTTCAGCCATCATAATCATGCCAGGGCCGCCGCCAAAAGGCCTGTCGTCGATGTAGCCCAATTTATTATCGGCAAACTGGCGTGGGTTGATGCTGTTGAAATGCCATAAGCCGCGTTGCAGGGCGCGGCCGGTTACGCCGTAATCGGTGATGCTGCGGAACATCTCGCCAAACAGGGTAATGGCTTGGATATACATCAGTAATCCAAGCCCCAATCAGCAATGATGCTGCCTTGTTCCAAATCCACATTGTCGATGTAGTGATCGACAAACGGAATCAGTTTGCGGCCATGCTCACCATCTACCACCAAAATATCGTGTGCACCGGTTTCCACCAGGCTGTTTACTGTGCCGATGAGTTCGTTTTGCCGGTTTTGCACCGTCAAGCCGACCAAGTCTGCCCAGTAGTATTCGCCTTCTTGAGCGGGCTCAAAATCGCTGCGTTTGATTTCGATGGTGTAGCCGCGCAATAGCTGTGCGGCATCGCGGTCGCTTATTTTGGCGAATTTTACTTGCAATTCATCGCCGGCCACCTGGCCGTTTTCCAACGTATAACTGCGGGAAACACCGTCTTTGCTCAGCTGCCATACAGGGTAGTCCAGTAGGCTGTCGGCATATTCGGTATCGGCGGCTACTTTTACCCAGCCTTTGATGCCGAAAGCGCCTTTCACATAGCCCATGGCTACCCAGTTGTCTTGGCTGCGGCTCATGACGGGTATTCCGGGATTAAGCGGCTTTCTGCTGCTCTTTTACCAAGCGGGCAACGGCGTCGCTCACTTGCGCGCCTTGGCTCACCCAGTAGTTCAGGCGTTCGGTGTTCAGGCGTACGCGTTCTTGTTTTTCGTTGGCTACGGGGTTGTAGAAACCAACGCGCTCGATGAAGCGGCCGTCACGACGGTTGCGTGAATCGGCTACCACGATGTTGAAAAACGGAGAATGCTTGGAGCCGCCGCGCGAAAAACGGATAACTACCATATTTATTATTCCTTCTTCCTTTGGGAAATTTGATCAATAAGAAAACAGCGGATTCTAGGGTAATTTGCCATACGGGCGCAAGCATTTGTTGAAAAAATACCGTTTTACCGTGGTATTGGGTGGACGGTATGCCGCAAGCGGCTCGCTTTGGGTGCGGGGTTGCGCTGTATTTTCAGGTAGCCTTTTTCTTGGTAGATACTACGCCAACAGGCTACCTGAAACCAAACTCTCGGGCAAACTAGTTAGCTGCCCTTGATTTTCGCAGCGGCGGTGCCATTTGCCTGCTGTTCGTGATGGCGGATTAGATTGCCTTTCGATTCCAAGCGAGCCAACGCCGTGGCTAAAGTTAAGTTCATCCGCCCTATATTTGATCAAGCTATTTTGGGAACCGTTTTATGAGCACTTCCGTGATGACTCCGCAAGAAATCGTCCATGAGCTGGACAAACACATCATCGGCCAACAGCAGGCCAAAAAGGCCGTGGCTGTGGCCTTACGCAACCGCTACCGCAGAAGCCAGGTGGCCGAGCCGCTGCAAAGCGAAATCGTGCCGAAAAATATCCTGATGATCGGCCCCACCGGCGTGGGCAAAACCGAAATTGCCCGCCGTTTGGCGCGGCTGGCCAATGCGCCGTTTATCAAAATCGAGGCCACCAAGTTTACCGAAGTGGGCTATGTGGGACGTGATGTGGACAGCATCGTGCGCGATTTAATGGAAATCGCCCTGAAGAATTTGCGCGAACAGGCTGTGCGTAAAAACCGCGCCCGCGCCCAAGATGCTGCCGAAAACCGCGTGCTCGATGCGCTTTTGCCGCCCCCGCCGCAAACCGGCTTCGAAGGCGAACCGGCCGAACCGCAGCCTGAAAGCCACACACGCAAAAAATTCCGCGAAATGCTGCGCCAGGGCGAATTGGACGATAAAGAAATCAATATCGAACTGAGCCAAGCCTCGCCTACCTCCATGCAAGTGATGGGCCCGCCCGGGATGGAAGAATTCAGCAGCCAGCTGCAAGACATGTTTGCCAACCTCAGCAAAGGCCGCACAAAGCCGCACAAAATTAAAGTGGCTGCCGCCATGAAACTCTTGCTGGACGAAGAAGCCGCCAAGCTGATTAACGAAGAAGAACTGCGTGAACAGGCTGTACACGCCGTGGAGCAACACGGTATCGTGTTCCTCGACGAAATCGATAAAATCGCGGCCGACAGCAACCGGCACGGCGGCGACGTATCGCGCCAAGGCGTACAGCGCGACCTTTTGCCGTTGGTGGAAGGCACCACCGTGCAAACCAAATACGGCATGATTAAAACCGACCACATCCTTTTTATTGCTTCCGGCGCCTTCCATTTAAGCAAACCCAGCGACCTGATTCCCGAGCTGCAAGGCCGTTTCCCCATCCGCGTGGAATTGAGCAGCCTCACCGTGGAAGACTTCCAAGCCATCCTCACCAGCACCGACGCCAGTCTCACCAAGCAATATCAAGCCCTGCTGGCCACCGACGGCGTAGAGCTCGATTTCGCTCCCGACGGCATCACCCGCCTGGCTGAAATCGCCTTCCAAGTGAACGAGAAAACCGAAAACATCGGTGCCCGCCGCCTGCACACCGTGCTGGAAAAACTGCTGGAAGACGTATCCTTCCACGCCCCGCAAGGCACCACGCAGATTACCGCCGCCTATGTAGACGAGCGGCTGGCCGAAGTGGCCGAACAGGAAGATTTGGCGCGGTACGTGCTGTAAGCTGTTTGGATAAGAACAGGCTACCTGAAAACGAGCTCGCGAGTTTCTGCGAAGCTAAAATTTTCAGGTAGCCTTTTCCTCTGTATACAGCTTTATTTCGGTCGGCCTCAGGCCGCTTTAGCTTCCCAATATAGTTGGCTAGGCGTTCGTTTTCGGGGCGTTCGGTGTCGAAGCTGTAGTATTGGGCGAGGTGGGTGGCGGCGGTAGTGTCGCCGTTTTCGGCTTTAGGTTTGCAGGTGGGCGAGTTGATGTGGTTTGAGCTGGAAGATGCTGCCAGTAAATCAAGGGGGCTTGGGGGACGTCGTGTTGTTCGTCCAACACTGTTTGCAGGCATGGTGGCAGGGCAATGCTGCGCTATTTGAGCCGGTATGCCCAGCTGGCAGCATCAAGATAGCGGTATTGAGCGAGGAAGCTTTCGGTGGCGGCGAGCTGGGTTGGGTGTTGAGCATAGCGGGGATTTTTGGCAGGTGGTGAAGGAAGAGGGAGGGCAGGTGTTGTATGGTTATTTGTCTATGCTCTGGCAGTTTTTGTATTGGATAAAGGCTACCTGAAAAATCGAGTCGGCGAAGTTTTAGGCGGTTTCTAACCTTTACTGCCTGCCATACCGAAGTGCCAGGCGCCGATGTCGAGACGTATGCAGAGGTAGCGCCAGAGCAAGGGGTGGCTGACGGGGAGGATGGCGGCGAGGGGGCGTAGCAGGGTGATTTTGGCAGGCTCGGTGAGCAGTAGTGCGCCTTTCACGGCAGTTTGCAGCTGTTTGGGTGAGAGCTCGGCAGCGCGGGTTAGGGCTTCGGCAGCGGGATGCTGCGTGAGGCGGCCGGGCTGCGGGGCAGGGGCGAGATAGGCTTTGAGCAGCAGCCAGAGGTAGGCTTGCTCGAGGTTGGTGCCGTGTTGGCGGAAGCGGTTGCGGATTTGGTCGAGCAGGGCTTGCAGGACATGGTCTTCCTGCATCACGAGGGCGGGCAGGAGGTGTTCGAGCAGCTCGGTGCTGGGCAGCAGGGGATGCTGCTGCAAGCGGGCGAGCTGTTGCCAAACGAAGGGGCTGACGCCGCCGTTGTGTTCGGCCTGGTGCCAGCAGCCGGCGGGCAGGGCGGGCACTTGGAACAGGCAGAGCAGGGCGGCAGAGGCATATTCGCCATCGTAGGCGGCAGCCTGCCAGTCGGCTTGTAGGAGCAGATACGGGGCGGACGGGCGGTGGCGGTGGATGCGCGCCTGCATCAGGGCCTGCCGCTGGCGGTAGAGGTGTTCGGCTTCTTCGGCTTCGACACTCATCGGCTGCGGGGCAGCGAAGCTGAGGTGAATGGGGGAAGGCAGGGCGAGGCTGTCGGCATAGGCCAACTCTTCGGCCAGGCGGCGGGCAGCGGCGGCATCGAGCCTGCGGATGCGTTCGATAAGCGGCGGGTGGGTGGCGGCGAGGTCGCCGGGGCGGATGCGGCTGAACATCAGGTGGGCATATTCTGGGGCTTCGGGGGAGGCGAGGCGGCAGGAGGCGGTACGGGCACTTTTGCGCAGCGCTTCGATGAGCGGAGCGGTTTGGCGGGTGAACTGCACGGCGGCAGCGTCGGCCAGAAATTCGCGCTCGCGGCACACGGCAGCCTGCAGCCAGAGGGCAAACAGGCTGCCGACCGAGCCCAGCACGATCAGCAGCAGGCCGAGGGCTTGCAGCGGCAGGGTCTGCATGATGATTTCCACGCCGTTGTCGAAAGGATGATTGTCTACATTTTTGCGGCGGCGGTATTCCAGATAATGTTCGTTATCGCGGCCGTAGAGGAAATAGCGCCCGCTGCTGGCGATGCCCTGCAGGCCGTGCAGCCAGGCGGCCAGATAACAGTTGAGGCGCATGTCGCCATTGCGGATGTGGCTGAATTCGTGGGCAACGATGGCTTGCAGCTCGTCGCGCGTGAGCAGGTTGATGGCGCCTTGGGTAACGCCGATCACGGCGCTGCGCGGGCTCATGCCGGCGGCAAAGGCGTTGATGCTGCCGTCGCGGCGCAGCAGGTACACCGGCGGGGTGGGCAGGCCGGCGGAAAGCGCGGTTTCCGCCACCACGTTGAGCAGCCGCCGCTCGGCAAAGGTGGCATCGGCCAGCTGCAAGGCCTCGCCACCCAGCCGCTTGGCTATCGCTTCGCCGCCACGCCGCAGCTCGCGCAGGCGGTGCAGGCTAAGACCGATGGTGAGCGCGCATACAAACAGGGCAGGTGGCAGGTAGTACCACCACAGGCTGTGCCGTACTTTGGCACCGAACAAAAACGGCAGGCTGCCGAGCCCGGCGGAAGTGATGGCGACTGTGACGATCAGAGCCAGCACATAGAACACCACCAGCCGCACGGTACGGCAGCGCGATTGCTGCTGGCGGTGGAAGAAACGCATGGGGAAATCCTTGGGAGGGGGAATATGGCTAAAATCATGATTTCTTCCTACAAGGCGAGCTAACGCAGTAGGAAGGAAGCTATAGCTTGAATATAGCCAATCTGGCGGAGGAGGTAAAGGCTACCTGAAAGAAGATTTGCACTTGTTTTAACTTCGTTGAAGCTGCGCTTTCAGGTAGCCTTTCTCCCGCTCCACTTGGCAAACCCGCCGTCGTGCTATACCCTTGCCCCGATTCGTTAAACCACCTTGAAGGAACTGAAATGCCTGCCTCCTGCCCGCTGTGCCGTGCTGAAAATGAAACCGTGCTGTGGCAAAACAGCCGATTGCGCGTGATTGCCGTAAACGACACGCCCGCCGCACCCGCGTTTTGCCGTGTGATTTGGCGCGACCATGTGGCCGAGATGACGGATTTGCCCGCAGCAGAGCGGCAGGAAATGATGGCGGCAGTATGGCGCACCGAAGCGGCGATGCGCCGGGTGTTGCGCCCGGCCAAAATCAATCTGGCCAGCTTCGGCAACCAAGTGCCACACCTGCATTGGCATGTGATTGCCCGCTTTGAAAACGATGCGTTTTTCCCCGATTCGATTTGGACCGTGCCACGCCGCGAAGCCGTGCCCACGCTGCCGGCAAACTGGCAGCGGCAAGTGGCCGATTTGCTGGCTGCCGAAGCGCAGGCCGGTGATATAGACGGGCTGGTATAATGCCCGCCGTCTGCCAAATTTAAAGGCTACCTGAAACATGGTTGACACAACATTTTCAGGTAGCCTCCACACCACTAACAGGTTGTCTGAACCTCAGTTTGATTTTTCGTTTTATAGTGAATTAAATTTAAACCAGTACAGCGTTGGCTCGCCTTGCCGTACTATTGTACTGTCTGCGGCTCGCCGCCTTGTCCTGATTTAAATTTAATCCACTATAACTGCGTTGAAGCTTGCGCTTTCAGGTAGCCTCCACTCAATGATTAAGGAAACCCCATGCTCCTCCCCCATCTTTCCCGCCGCCGTTTTCTCAGCGCCTCCGCCACCCTGGCCGGAGCAGGCGTGTTGCAGGCGTGCAGTGCTCCCGCCATGCCCGTGCTGCCGACCAACCAGAGCAGCACAGGCAGCGGCAATGCGCCGGCCCGCCCCGTCCGCAGCGGCGGCGGCACCACCTTGCGCGTGGTGGCCCCTTCCGGCTTCGCGCCCAAGCCCGAACAGGCGCAGGCCGGGCTGTTGCGCCTGTATAACGCCGGTTTCACCATCACCAACCAGCAGGCCGTGGAGCGCCGCAGCCAGCGGTTTGCCGGCACCGACGCCGAACGCATCGCCGATTTCCAAGACGTGGCTTTGGGCAAAGTGCCCACCCCGCAAGTGCTGATGGGCATGCGCGGCGGCTACGGCGCAGTGCGCCTGCTGCCCCATATCGACTGGCCCTCGCTCGGCGCACGCATGCGCAAACACGGCACCCAGCTTTTTGGTTTCAGCGACGTGTGCGCCATCCAGCTCGCCCTGCTGGCTCAAGGCAATATGTGCAGCTTCGCCGGCCCCATGCTTTATAGCGGCTTCGGCAAAGCCCAGCCCTCGGTATACACCATGCAAGCCTTTATCGACGGCAGCACCCGCGCCGATTTGAGCATTCAAGTATCGGAAGTACAGGCCGCCAACGTGCCCACCCTGCACGGCACGATGTGGGGCGGCAATCTCAGCGTGATTGCCTCATTGGCCGGCTCGGCCTACCTGCCGCAGCCCGAAGGCGGCATCCTCTTCCTAGAAGACGTGGGCGAACAGCCCTACCGCCTCGAGCGCATGCTGCAAACCCTGCATCTGACCGGCATCCTCAAACGCCAGCAGGCCATCGTGCTCGGCAACTTCCGCATGGGCAGCGCGCGCGACGTATACGACGGCGGCTACGACCTCTCCAGCGTGATCCGCACCCTGCGCCGCATCAGCGGCATCCCCGTGCTCACCGGCTTCCCCTTCGGCCACATCAGCGACATTGCCACCTTCCCGCTGGGCGTGCAAACCACCATCTGCGGCAACAGCACCGGCGGCTACAGCGCCTCCTTCGGCGGCCACCCCGTGCTCAACCCCGCCGCCCTCACGCTCAACAACCTGCTGCCGCCCCTGCCCTCGTTCGACAGCCCGGCCGCGGCGGAAGACAACATCGAAGCCAGCGAATAGCCGCAGGATTTCAGGTAGCCATCTCAAAGCAAAAAGGCTACCTGAAAAATAACAAGCAGCAGTATGCATTCTGCCGCCCAATCCCTTGCCAGCCAAGGGCTACCTGAAACCAAACCATGACCCGCAAAAAAACCGACGCCTTCACCCGCCTCACCCAAGCCCTCGAAGTTTTGCCCAACGTCGGCCCCAAATCCGCCCGCCGCATGGCCTACGAACTGTTGCGCCACAAGCGCGACGGCGCCGCCGAGCTGGCCGCCGCCCTGCAGCACGCCCTCACCGCCGTGCAGCATTGCCGCCTGTGCAACACCTTCTGTGAAGGCGAGCTCTGCGCCATCTGCGCCGACCCCGCGCGCGACGGCCGCCGCCTGATGATTGTGCACCTGCCCGCCGACGTGGCCGGCATGGAAGCCGCCCATTGCCACGACGGCCTCTATTTCGTGCTCATGGGGCAAATCAGCCCCGCGCAGGGCATGGATTTGCAGCACATCGCGCTCGACAAACTCGTTGCCCGCCTGCAAGAGAGCGAAGTGGAAGAAGTGATTATCGCCACCGCCTTCACCCCAGAAGGCAATGCCACCGCCTATGTGTTGGCCGAGCTTTTTAAAAATCTGCCCTACCGCGTGAGCCGACTGGCGCAGGGCATGCCGCTGGGCAGCGAGCTGGAATACATCGACGCCGGCACACTGGCGCAATCCGTGTATGAGCGGCGGCTGGTGAAAGAGCAGGGCGGGGAGGGCGAATAGCCAGTGGGCAGGAAAGGAAAAGAGGCTACCTGAAAGGTTCAGGTAGCCTTTTGTTGTGGAAAAAGCGGGGCAGGATAGAGGCCATTGCACTGACTTTTGCAGTTCTGAGCTATTTGAGTTTTCAGGTAGCCTTCATTCATTAGTATCCTGTTCACCTTTGCGCTTCATGCCCGCGCGGGCACTTCCTTTTCTTTGCTTCGCCAAAGAAAAGGAAGCAAAAGAAAGGCGACTGCGGGCACAGATTTGGCTTCGCCAAACTTCCCTCACTGCACACGGTTTTTCGGGCGGGCTCGCAACTTGCGGCTGCGCCGCTTCGAACATGCAAGCCCTTATTCCCCGAAAAACCGCGTTCCGTTCGGCTGCGCCAGCAGATTGGCGGCAAGCTTGCCGAATGGGTGGTGGTTATCCCAGTTTCAGATTTCTAAGTCTGTGGGCGTTAGAGGCTACCTGAAAGTTTAGTTTCGCAGAAATTCCGCTATGCTGCGTTTTATTGCGTTGAAGCTTCGTTTTCAGGTAGCCTTTTGCCAACCGCCAAGCCGTATTTTATTCTTTATCAAAACCACTTCCGCCCGAAGCTGCTAAAATCCCTCATGCCGCACAGTTTGCGGCGATCAGCATAAAGGAGGCATCTCATGGATCTAACCCAACTGGCCGAACAAACCCGCGCCCTTGCGCTCGATATCCTGCACCAATCCGCCATCGGCGAAGGGCAGATTTTCGTGCTCGGCCTGTCCACCAGCGAAGTGATTGGCGGCCGTATCGGCAAAAATTCCAATCAGGAAGTGGGCGAAGTGGTCGTGAAAACCCTGCTCGACATCCTGAACGAACGCAAAATCTACCTCGCCGTGCAAGGCTGCGAGCACATCAACCGCGCCTTGGCCGTGGAGCGCGAGCTGGCCGAACAATACGGGCTGGAAATCGTGAACGTATTGCCCGGCCTGCATGCCGGCGGCAGTGCGCAGCTGGCCGCCTTCAAATATATGCGCGACCCGGTGGAAGTGGAATTCATCACCGCCCACGCCGGGCTCGACATCGGCGATACTTCCATCGGCATGCACATCAAACACGTGCAAATCCCCCTGCGCCCGCAACAGCGCGAGCTGGGCGCTGCCCACGTCTGCGCCTTGGCCAGCCGCCCGCGCCTGATCGGCGGCGAACGCGCCGGACACTATAAAGACAGCATCCGCCGCGTGTAAAACCAAGCGGCAGGACAAAGGCTACCTGAAAGCGCGAACCGCAATGCAGTTCAAGTTGCGGCAAACTTTTCAGGTAGTCTTCAAGCAGCGGGACAGATGTTTACAATATCTTGTATTTTGTTACAATCCGATTATCGGCAATACCCTTATTCCCCTTTCCAAACAGGAGCGGCAAGATGAAGCAATCAATGATGAACACGGCAGCGGGCGTATTGGCGGCAGTGCTATTGGGCAGTGCGGGCTTGGCATATGCCAACCCCTATCCGGTTGGCTCGCAGCAATGGCACAACTTTAATGGCATCATGCAGTCGGAAGCAGATCGGATACAACGCGAGCGCAATGCCGTACGGCAACAGCCAACCTACTCCGGCCCCACCGCCGCCGAAATACGCGCCTGGGAGCAGCGTGAGGCGGAGGTGCAAGCCGAAATCGCCCGTTTCCGCGCCACGCCATATTGGATGGTAATCGGGCGAGACTGGGAAAAGTCTGGCTTCATCTGGAGTGGGGGTTATGAGTCAAAGCAAAGGGCGGTTGAAGAAACGCTCAAACAGTGCAGATCTTCCAACTGTGGTGTTGTTGCTGCTTTTTCTAATGCGTGCGGAGTAATCGTATATGCGGTACACCACCCCAAAACGATAAACGATATCTTTGTAGGTGTTGATGCAGACGACAGAAAAGCAGCAGAGGAAGCTATGCGGGCATGTGAAGCAGTACATGGCAAAAGGGAAGACAGGTGTTTTTATTCGGGAATAAGAACCAGAAATGGCACGGCATTTTGTTCTGGTTATGACTATGGCATCTACAACCAAAAATAAACCCAAGTCGGTAGGTTTGGTATGAATACTTGGCCTATATAAGGTAAAAAGTTGTTTGGCATAAATGCCCAGCTTATTGAACTGAATAAAGGCTACCTGAAAACTGAAAAATGGTTTTCAGGTAGCCTTTCTCTTTCCTTCTCGCCAATACTGCTACAATGCCCGCCTTCCGAAACCACCCGCCAAAGGCTACCTGAAAATGTCTGCCGACCGTTATGCCGTGTTTGAAAACCTCAATGCTCCCGAAACTGCCGCGTTTGCTGCCGCCGAACACGCGCAAACACAGACCTGGCTGGAAAGCCGGCCGGATTACGAGCCGCTGCACCGCGATATTTTGTCGGTGTTGCAAGACGAGCAGCAGATTCCGTTTTGCCAGGAGCACCGCGCGCGGATGTATCACTTTTATCAGAGCGAGGAGTTTCCGAAGGGCGTGTACCGCGTGTGCAGCGCGGCTTCGTATCGCGCCGGGCTGCCGGAATGGGAGGTGTTGTTTTCGGTGGCGGATTTTGATGCGGTGTTGGGCGCGGATGTGTATTTAGATGGCGTGTCGCACTATGTGGAGCAGCCGAACCGGGTGTTGCTCTCGCTCAGCCCGGGCGGCGGCGATGCGGCGTTTACGCTGGAATTTGATTTGGAAACGCGTCAGGTGGTGCCCAACGGTTTCCACTTTCCGGCGGGCAAAAACCACATTGCCTGGCGCGATGAAGACAGCGTGTGGGTGTGCCCGGCTTGGGACGAGCGCCAGCTTACGGCTTCGGGCTATCCACGCGAGGCGTGGCTGTTGCGGCGCGGGCAGAGCTTCGAGGAGGCGCAGCCGTTGCTGCAAACGGCAGCGGAGTCGGTGTGGGTGCACGCTTGGCGTTATCTGGATGCGCAGGGTGCGCCGCTGGATTTGCTGGAAGAAAGCACGGGCTTTTTCAGCCGCCGATATTTTCAGGTAGCCTCGGATGGGGCGTTGCTACCTTTGGGGCTACCTGAAACTTGCGAAATCTGCGGCTATTTGGGCGGCTGGCTGCTGGTGTTGCTCAAGCACGACTGGCTGCGGGCCAATCAAAGCTATGCGGCGGGCAGCTTGGTGGCGGTGAAGCTGAACAAGGGTGTGTTGGGGCAGGCGCAATGCCTGTTTGCGCCGCAGGCGGGGCAGTCGGTGGAGGGCGTGGAAACCACGCGCCATTTTGTGGCCGCTACCTTGCTGGACAATGTTTCAGGTAGCCTCAAGGCTTGGCGTTTGCAGCAGGGGCAGTGGCAGCCGGCTGAAGTGCCCGAGCTGCCGCTGGAAGGGGCGGGCGTACTGGAGTTTGCCGACCAGCCTTGGGGCGGTGATGTGCTGTATATCGCGGCCAGCAGCTTCCTGTCGCCGCTCACACTCTATACGCTGGATTTGCAGCGGCAGGAGTGGTGCGTGATGCGCCGCCAGCCTGCGCAGTTTGAGTCTGAGGGATTGAGCGTGCAGCAGTTGCACGCTGTGTCGGCCGATGGCGAGCGCATTCCGTATTATCACGTGGGTAACGGCGAATCAAACGCGCCCGCGCTGGTGTATGCCTATGGCGGCTTCGGTGTGCCGGAACTGCCGCATTATTTGGGCATCATCGGCCGGCATTGGCTTGCGCAGGGCGGTGCGTTTGTGTTGGCCAACATTCGGGGCGGTGGCGAATTCGGCCCGGCCTGGCATGCTGCCGCCCAAGGCGCGGCACGCAAACACAAAAGTGCGGAAGATTTGGTGGCCGTGGCGCAGGATTTGGCCGTGCGCGGTTTGTCTGCGCCCGAACGCATCGTGTTGCAGGGCGGCAGCAACGGCGGGCTGGTGTGCGCCGCAGCTTATTGTGCCGCGCCGCAAAGCATCGGCGGCATGGTGTGCGAAGTGCCGCTCACTGATATGTTGCGCTATCCGCACCTTTTGGCCGGTGCTTCGTGGCAGGAAGAATACGGCAATCCCGATGCCGAGCCGGATAGAGGCTACCTGAAAAAACTTTCGCCCTACCACAAATTGCACGGTGGCCAAACCTATCCGCCCGCCCTCATTACCACCAATCTGAGCGATGACCGTGTGCATCCCGCCCATGCGCTCAAATTCCACGCCCGCTTGCGCGAAATCGGCGTGAATAGCCGCCTCTACGCTCCCGAAGCCGGCGGCCATGCGGGCAACGCCTCGCAGGAAGAAGTGGCCGCTGAGTTGGCTGCTGTGTTGGTGTTTTTGCGGCAAACAGTAGGCAGATAGCGGAATAGTTACAGCGGGTATCGGGCTGGGCTAGTGCTGCAGCAGTTGCTGAAATTTCACTATAAAGGCAGATGCCTGCTATTGCCTGTTTATATCGGCTTTTTGGCGTAGTTTGCAAAGGCCGTGCGCTATGCTAATATGCGCACCGTTATTTTCAGGTAGCCTCAAAATCTTTGCAGGGCATGGATAGCAAAACGCATATAAATCCGTTACAATGCCGTTTTTAGAGAACTACCTTTAAAATTTTTCCCCGTTTATTTAAGGACAAGGACCCCGCAATGGAAAATATCGAACAACGTGTGAAGAAAATCGTTGCCGAACAATTGGGTAAGAGCGAAAGCGAAGTGAAAAACGAATCTTCTTTCAGCGAAGATTTGGGCGCTGACTCTCTGGACGTGGTTGAGCTGGTAATGGCTTTGGAAGAAGCTTTCGGCTGTGACATCCCCGATGAAGAAGCTGAAAAAATCACTACCGTTCAACAAGCCATTGACTTCGTTACTTCCCGCTCCAACTAATCGGCAGCAGGTTTAACAGCAGAATATCAGCCTCTGCCCCGGCGCATTTCCCGCCAAGGGCAGAGGTTTTTGTTATTGCGGCTGCTTTCGGGCAGGCCGAAGGATAGATAAACAATCATGAGTCAGAGAAGAGTGGTGGTAACCGGGCTGGGGCAGATTTCCCCAGTGGGCAACAATGTGGCCGATGCCTGGCAAAACTTGTTGGCCGGCGTGAGCGGCATTGGCCGGATTACTCGTTTTGATGCGGGCGAATTGAGCGCCCAAATTGCCGGCGAAGTGAAAGATTTCCAAATCGGCGATTACATCGGCGCCAAAGAAGCGCGCCGCATGGATGCCTTCATCCACTACGGCATTGCCGCTGCCTTGCAGGCTGTGGCCGACGCTGGGCTGGATGACTACGCCGCCTTGGATAAAACCCGCGTGGGCGTGAACATCGGTTCCGGCATTGGCGGCCTGCCTTCCATTGAAGAAACCGGCATCGTGGTGCACGAAAACGGTCCGCGTCGCATCAACCCCTTCTTTATTCCCGGCTCGTTGATCAATCTGATTGCCGGCCACGTTACCATCCTTAAAGGCTACCAAGGCCCCAGCTACGGCATTGTGTCTGCATGCACCACCGGCGCACATTGCATTGGTGATGCTGCCCGCATGATTCAATACGGTGATGCCGACGTGATGGTGGCCGGCGGTGCCGAAGGCGCGGTGTGTATGCTCGGCGTGGGCGGCTTTGCTGCCATGAAGGCGTTGTCTACCCGTAATGACGACCCCGCTACTGCTTCCCGCCCGTGGGACAAAGACCGCGACGGCTTCGTGATGGGCGAAGGTGCCGGCGTGCTGGTGTTGGAAGAATACGAACACGCCAAAAAACGCGGTGCGAAAATCTACGCCGAATTGGCCGGCTTCGGTATGAGCTCCGATGCGCACCACATTACGGCGCCTAATGCCGAAGGCCCCGCCTTGGCTGTGGCACGCGCCTTGAAAGATGCCGGGCTCAACCCGAGCGACATCGATTATGTGAACGCGCATGGCACGTCCACCCCGCTGGGCGATGCCAACGAAACCACCGCGCTGAAACTTGCCTTCGGCGAACACGCCAAAAAACTGGTGGTCAATTCCACCAAATCCATGACCGGCCACTTGCTCGGCGGTGCCGGTGGCGTGGAAGCCGTATATTCCGTGTTGGCGCTGTACCACCAGAAATCACCACCCACCATCAATATCTTCGAGCAAGACGTTGAAGGCGGTTGCGATTTGGATTACTGCGCAAACGTTGCCCGCGACCTGCCCATCCGCGCTGCCATTTCCAATTCATTCGGCTTCGGCGGTACCAACGGCACGCTTGCGTTCAAACGCTTTAACGGCTGATTAAACGCCAGTATTTATAGTATAAAAGGCTACCTGAAAACGCAACGAAGCGGAGTTTCTGCAAAGCTAAAACCCGTTTGCCGTTTTTCAGGTAGCCTTTATAGCAAATTAACATGCTTTCGATACTAGGCAGCGAGCCATAGGCAGTGTAGATTGCACGGCAAAACAGGCAATGTAGTGGCGAAAGTTAAGTGAATTTGCTATATCACCAGCAATCAACACAGGAGCACACCATGCAAATCTGCATCATCGGGGCCGGCGCTTGGGGCACGGCATTGGCCATCCACTTTGCCCAAAATGGCCAGCAAGTTTGCCTGTGGACACGCGAAACCGAACATGCCGCCGCCATGCGTGCCGAGCGCATCAACTCAGGCTACCTGAAAGATTTCCCCTTCCCTGAAGCACTCAGCATTGCCGACACGCCGCCGCCCAAGCCCGAGCTTGTTATCATCGCCACGCCCACCGCCGGCCTGCGTGGCAGCTTGCAAACCATGCGGCAATGGGGCTGGGGCGATATTCCCGTGCTCACCGCCTGCAAAGGTTTCGAACAAGGCAGCGGCCTGCTGCCGCACCAAGTCGCCCGCCAAGAGCTGCCGGACAACCCGCGCATCGGTATTTTGTCCGGCCCCAGCTTTGCCCAAGAATTAGCGCAACAGTTGCCCTGCGCCGTTACCCTCGCCTCTGACAACACTGCTTGGATTGAATCACTCGCCGCCGCACTCAGCTCCGCCGTGCTGCGTCTGTATGCCAACGACGATATGGTGGGCGTGGGCGTGGGCGGAGCCGTGAAAAATGTGATGGCCATCGCGGTGGGCATTGCTGACGGTCTGCAATACGGCCTCAATGCCCGTGCTGCCCTGATGACGCGCGGCCTGGCCGAAATCAACCGACTGGCGCTGGCCTTGGGTGCCAAGCAAACCACTCTGATGGGTTTAGCCGGTATGGGAGACCTGATTCTCACCTGCACCGGCTCGCTCTCGCGTAATCGACAAGTCGGCCTCAAGCTGGCCGAAGGCAAACCGCTGCCTGTGATTTTGTCCGAACTTGGGCA
Source organism: Eikenella exigua (assembly GCF_008805035.1). Lineage (NCBI taxonomy): Bacteria > Pseudomonadati > Pseudomonadota > Betaproteobacteria > Neisseriales > Neisseriaceae > Eikenella > Eikenella exigua. The sequence goes on from NZ_CP038018.1 coordinate 449,127, forward strand.
TGTGGCCGAGGGCGTGTACACCATTCGAGAGGCCGATGCACAGGCTGCCAAACTCGGCATTGAAATGCCCATCACACGCATCCTGAACGAGCTTTTAGACGGCCGTGTTGATGTGAATGATGTGGCCGAGCGGTTGATGCTGCGTGAAATCCGCAGCGAATAATTATCGCCGAACCTATCTTGCCCTTACCATGCGCGTGGGTTAAAGAAGGAAGGCATTTAATTATAAATTTACCCGGTGCTTGTTCCGTATGGCGCAAGTTTCAGTATAATGCGGGCAGGTTGCTGCTTCTGGCGGCCAGAGATTTAGCAAGAGACAGATTCATGAATAATCAACTCGAACATTTGCAAAATTCCATTGAAACGCTGGTAAGCCGTTATCAGGCTGCTGTGCGTGAAAAGCAGGCGCTGAGCAAAAAAATCAGCGAGATGGATGCTGCATGGCAGAAACAGCGCCATGACCATCGCGCTACCGTGGACGGATTACAACTAGCCTACAGCGAAAGAATGTCGCGCCTGGAGCACGAGCTTTCCAGCCAGATTGAGGCTTTGCAGCAAGAAAACGCCGTTTACTGCAAGCTATTGGAGCAAAGTGCCGCGGATATCCGCGCCTTGCTACAACGCTTGCCTGTGCCCGCTGCTAAGGAGCAGGTTGTATGAGTATCGAACAAGTCAATGTAGATATCCTGGGGCGCCAGTTCAACATCGGCACGCCCAACAGCGAGAAAGCAACCCTGCTGCAGGCGGTGCATATGCTGAACCAGAAGATTGGCGTGATCCAATCTTCCGGCCGGATTGTGGAAACCGACAAAATCGTGATTATGGCCGCGCTGAACCTCACCCACGACCTGCTCAAAATGAGTGCGAAAGATGGTTTGGCAATTGGCGAAATTGAGCGTAGAATAAGTGCCATAATCGAAAGTTGCGATAAAGCACTTGATTTGGAAAAGTAAAACGATTATTCTTCTTTATAACCCTGCGGTGTTTGTGAAGGCACACTATTCCTTTGAACCAATAATTTCGCTTCAGGCTGCAGATTGAGTGGTGGGCGTGCGCGTTCCTCGTGGACGTACCCGAAACTGCCGGAAGTGGCCAACCTTGATTCAAGGTTCAAGCGAATCGAGCCAAAGCGGCATTCGCGGGGTTACCCATACTAAAAGCCGGTATCGTGGATGCCGGCTTTTGCGTTGGCTGCAAGATTTTCAGGTAGCCTCCATTCCGGTTGAGGCTACCTGAAAAGTTTAATTCCGACCGAAGCACTCAGCCAATATGTTAAAATAACCGCTTATTCCCATACTTAAACACACACCAACCACCATGGCACTCCTACAAATCGCCGAGCCCGGCCTCTCTGCCGCCCCGCACCAACACCGCCTAGCTGTCGGTATTGACTTGGGCACTACCAACAGCTTGGTTGCTACCGTGAAAAGTGGCCACGCTGCCTGCTTGCCCGATGAAGAAGGCCGTTTCCTACTGCCTTCGGTGGTGCGCTATGGTGCTGATGGGCAAATCATCACCGGCCGGGCTGCCCTGCAAAGCCAAACTGCCGACCCGGCCAACACCGTCAGCTCCGCCAAACGCCTGATCGGCCGCAAATTGGAAGATATTGATACCAGCCATTTGCCCTATCGTTTCGGCCAATCCAACCAACTTATCGACCTGCACACCCGCCAAGGCTCGAAAACGCCGATCGATGTATCTGCCGACATCCTGCGTTCGCTCAAAGCCCGCGCCGAACAGAGCCTTGGGGGAGAATTAGTGGGTGCGGTTATCACCGTGCCGGCCTATTTTGACGATGCCCAACGCCAAGCCACCAAAGATGCCGCCCGCCTGGCTGGGCTGAACGTGCTGCGCCTGCTCAACGAGCCCACTGCAGCCGCCATCGCCTACGGGCTGGATAATGCTGCCGAAGGCACATTTGTGGTGTACGACCTCGGCGGCGGTACCTTCGACGTATCCATTTTGCGGCTCTCCAAAGGCCTGTTTGAAGTGAAGGCCACCGGTGGCAATTCCGCACTCGGCGGCGACGATTTCGACCACCGCATGCTGTGCCACCTGATTGAAGTAAATCGTCTTTCCATCACCAATGCCCAAGACAGCCGCTTGCTGCTCAGCCTGGTGCGCCGTGCCAAAGAAGAGCTCAGCAGGCTACCTGAAAGCCGTATTCAAGCCGTGCTAAGTGATGGTACGTCGATCGACACCGTCTTTACCCGCACCCAATTCCATGCCCTCACCCAGCATCTCGTGGCGCAAACCCTTGTGCCGGTGAAGCAGGCGTTGAAAGACGCCGGCATCAGCAAAGGTGATATCGGCGGCGTGATTATGGTGGGTGGTGCCACCCGTATGCTGCATGTGCAACAGGCCGTGGGCAACTTCTTCGGCCAAACTCCGCTTACCAACCTCGATCCCGACCAAGTAGTCGCACTCGGTGCCGCTATGCAGGCCGACGTGCTGGCCGGCAACAAGCGCGACAACGACTGGCTGTTGCTCGACGTTACCCCACTCTCGCTCGGCCTCGAAACCTACGGTGGGCTGACTGAAAAAATCATCCCGCGCAACAGCACCCTACCCACCGCCCGCGCCCAAGAATTCACCACCTTCAAAGACGGCCAAACCGCCATGACCATCCATGTGGTGCAAGGCGAGCGCGAACTGGTGGCCGACTGCCGCAGCCTCGCCAAATTCACCCTGCGCGGCATCCCGCCGATGGTGGCCGGTGCCGCCCGTATCCGCGTCACCTTCCAGATTGATGCCGACGGCCTGCTTTCCGTGTCTGCCCGCGAACAAACCACCGGCGTGCAGGCGCAAATCGAAGTGAAGCCTTCTTACGGCCTCGACGACGAAACTATCACCCGTATGCTAGCCGACAGCATCAGCCACGCTGGCGGCGATGCTGCCGCCCGTGCCCGCGCCGAAGCCGTGGTGGAAGCCGAAAGCCTGATTGGCGCAGTGGAAGCCGCGTTGGAGCTAGACGGCGACCTGCTCGATGAAAGCAGCCTGGCTGTCATTCGCACCCAAATCGCCACCCTGCAAAGCCTGCTTTCCGAGGCCGAAGCCAATCCCATCCGCAACGCCACCGCCGCTCTTGCCGCCGGCACTGACGACTTCGCCGCCAAACGCATGGACCGCAACATCCAACGCGCCCTCACTGGTCATCGGGTGGAAGATATGGCGTGAATAAGGCAGAGTTTGATAGAGGCTGCCTGAAACCTATCCCATCCCGCCGCTTGCCGCAGCAGACGGGATTTGTTATCATCTGCGGCGCATTAAGAGTTGGGAATCCATGCCAACCTGCCTGCCGCAAACGGCGCGTAAGGTGGACGGCCGAGAGGCCGATGTGGCTCGTCTGAATCAGGCCGGGCAATATCTCTTCCTGCCCGGTGCGGGATTTTTTTATTGCCCGTTGAGCCCTCCTTGCTAGGCCGCAAGGTTTATCTATATATCCGAAAGACATATTATGAGCGAATACCTCTTCACCTCCGAATCTGTTTCCGAAGGCCATCCCGACAAAGTGGCTGACCAAGTATCCGATGCCATTCTCGATGCCGTCCTCGCCCAAGACCCCAAAGCCCGAGTGGCTGCCGAAACGCTGGTGAACACCGGCCTGTGCGTGCTGGCCGGGGAAATCACCACCACCGCACACGTTGACTACATCAAAGTGGTACGCGAAACCATTGCCAAAATCGGCTACAACTCTTCCGAGCTCGGCTTTGATGCCAACGGTTGTGCGGTGGGCGTGTATTACGACCAACAATCGCCCGACATCGCCCAAGGCGTGAACGAAGGCGAAGGTATCGACCTGAACCAAGGCGCGGGCGACCAAGGCTTGATGTTTGGCTATGCCTGCGACGAAACCCCCACCCTGATGCCCTTTGCCATCTACTACAGCCACCGCCTGATGCAGCGCCAAAGTGAAGTGCGCAAAAGCGGCCAGCTGCCTTGGCTGCGTCCCGATGCCAAAGCGCAAATCACTGCCGTGTACGACAGCGAAACCGGCAAAGTAAAACGCATAGACACCGTGGTGCTCTCCACCCAGCACGATCCTTCTATCAGCCATGAAGAACTGAACCAAGCCGTTATCGAGCACATTATCAAGCCCGTGTTGCCTCCTGAAATGCTTACCACTGAAACCAAATACCTCATCAATCCCACTGGCCGCTTCGTGATCGGCGGTCCGCAGGGCGACTGCGGGCTCACTGGCCGCAAAATCATTGTTGATACCTACGGTGGTGCAGCCCCGCATGGCGGCGGCGCATTCTCCGGCAAAGACCCGAGCAAAGTAGACCGCTCCGCTGCCTATGCCTGCCGCTATGTGGCGAAAAACATCGTGGCCGCCGGCCTGGCTACCCAATGCCAAATCCAGGTGTCTTACGCTATCGGCATTGCCGAGCCCACTTCCATCGCCATCGACACTTTCGGCACGGGCAAAATCAGTGAAGACAAACTCATCGCCATCGTGCGCGAACACTTCGACCTGCGCCCGAAAGGCATTGTGCAGATGCTCGACCTCCTGCGCCCGATTTACAGCAAATCCGCCGCCTACGGCCACTTCGGCCGTGAAGAGCCCGAGTTTACTTGGGAGCGCATCGATAAGGCTGCAGCTTTGAAGGCGGCAGCAGGTTTGTAATCCTATTTACCAAACAGATTAGAGGCTACCTGAAATTTCAGGTAGCCTCTTTTTATGCAATCAAGCAGTTTTATATTTCAGGTAGCCTCAAAAGGCTACCTGAAAGTGTGGGCTTAAAACGAAGTGCGGCGTGGTTTCTGTGAAACTACAATCTTTAAGCTACTGCCAATTCTTGCTGCAAGCGGGCAATAAACTCTTCTATCTGCATGCTGCCCAAATCCTCGCCTTTGCGGCGCACGGCCACTTGGCCGTTTTCCATTTCCTTATCGCCCACCACCACTTGGTAGGGATAGCGCATTTGGCTGTTGTCGCGGATTTTGTAGCCGATTTTTTCGTTGCGCAGGTCGGCTTCGGCGCGCAGGCCGGCGGCTTTGAGTTTGTTGACCACTTCCAGGCAGTAGTCGGCCTGTTTTTCGGTGATGTTCATCACCACCATCTGCACGGGCGCGAGCCAGAGCGGGAAGGAGCCGGCGTGTTCTTCAATCAGGATGCCGATAAAGCGCTCCAGCGAGCCCAAAATGGCGCGGTGCAGCATCACGGGGCGGGCGCGGCCGTTGTCTTCGGTAACGTATTCGGCGTTCAGGCGCTCGGGCAGCACGAAGTCGAGCTGGATGGTGCCGCACTGCCAAGAACGGCCGAGCGCGTCTTTGATGTGGTATTCCACTTTCGGGCCGTAGAACGCGCCTTCGCCGGGCAGCTCTTCCCATTGCACGCCGCAGGCGGTGAGCGCGTCGCGCAGGCCTTGTTCGGCTTTGTCCCAAGTTTCGTCGCTGCCGGCACGCTGTTCGGGGCGCAGCGAGAGTTTGATGCTGACGTGCTCGAAGCCGAATTGTTTGTAAATTTTCATCACCAACTGGTTGAAGGCGCGGGTTTCTTCGGCGATTTGGTCTTCGGTACAGAAGATGTGGGCATCGTCTTGCACGAAGCCGCGCACGCGCATCAGGCCGTGCAGCGCGCCGGAAGGCTCGTTGCGGTGGCAGGAGCCGAATTCGGCCAAGCGCATGGGCAGGTCGCGGTAGGAACGCAGGCCGTGGTTGAAGATTTGAACGTGGCCGGGGCAGTTCATCGGTTTCACGGCGTAGTCGCGCTTCTCGGAGGAGGTGGTGAACATATTGTCTTTGTAGTTCGCCCAGTGGCCGGATTTTTCCCAGAAGGTTTTGTCGAGAATCTGCGGGGTTTTAACTTCGCGGTAGCCGGCGGCATCGAGCTCGCGGCGCATGTGCTGCTCGATGGTTTGCCACAGCGTCCAGCCGCGCGGATGCCAAAATACCATGCCGGGGGCTTCGTCTTGCAGATGGAACAGGTCGAGCTGTTTGCCGAGGCGGCGGTGGTCGCGTTTTTCGGCTTCTTCAATACGGGTGATGTAGGCTTTGAGTTCGTCTTTGCTAGCCCAGGCGGTACCGTAGATGCGCTGCAGCATTTCGTTGTTGCTGTCGCCGCGCCAGTAGGCGCCGGCCAGCTTGGTGAGCTTGAAGTGTTTTAAAAACCGGGTGTTGGGCACGTGCGGGCCGCGGCACATATCCACGTATTCTTGGTGGTGGTACATGCCCATGGCTTCTACTTCGGGCATGTCTTCAATCAGGCGCAGTTTGTATTCTTCGCCGCGCTCTTGGAAGATTTTGATGGTTTCGGCGCGCGGGGTCATGATTTTGACCACATCGTAATCTTGATTGATCAGCTCTTTCATCCGTGCTTCGATGGCGGCCATGTCTTCGGGGGTGAAGGGTTTTTCCGTGGCGATGTCGTAGTAGAAGCCTTCTTCAATCACCGGGCCGATTACCATTTTGGCATTGGGATAGAGCTGTTTCACGGCATGGCCGACCAAGTGCGCGCAGGAATGGCGGATGATTTCCACACCTTCCGGGTCTTTCGGCGTGATGATTTGCACGGCGGCATCTTCGCTAATCGGGTCGCACGCATCGCGCAACACGCCGTTCACTTTGCCGGCCACGGTGGCTTTGGCCAGCCCGGAGCCGATAGAAGCGGCGATTTGGGCAACGGTTACGGGGGCTTCGTATTGGCGCACTGAGCCGTCGGGCAGGGTGATGTTGATTCGGGACATGATGGTTTGTCTTTCTGTGAAATGGATAAACAGATGAATGGTTTGGGTTTCAGGTAGCCTTTATCGTTGCATTAGGCGAAACCAAAAAAGTAAAACAGCAGGAACAGGCCGGCAAATGCTATGGCGGCCAACGCGGCCAGTGTGAGCAATAGCGCAAGTGTGGGAGGTAAACGGCGCATATGGCGGGTTCCTTACAGCGGTTTGGCCAGAGTTTCAGGTAGCCTTAACAGCAATCTAAAAGGCTACCTGAAACAATGTTTCTGAAGGAAGCTGGGTTTCTGCAAAGCTAAAACAGCGCTTCCAAAGAAGACGGAATGGCTACAAAGTTAAAAATCATAGTGGGCGGCCAAACAAAAAAGAACAACTGAAGTTCCCCAGAAACCCCTGCTGTTCCCACGAATTCTGGTAGGCACGATTGGATTCGAACCAACGACCCCCACCATGTCAAGGTGATGCTCTAACCAACTGAGCTACGTGCCTGTTTAAAAGGCAGCATTATACTGTTTTCCCACACCCCGCGCAAAGAAAGCGCAGAGTCGGCAGCGGTTTGCGATATCGCTGAAGTAATCATTTCCCCCTACCAGGCAGCGAGTCGCAGACAGTATGGGTAATACGACAAAGCGAGCTAATGCAGTAGGAAGAAATAAGTGCTTTAGCTATAATCGCCGGATTATTGATAACGTGTTATTCCCCATGCTCAAATTCACCTTACACAAAAAAGATGGCCACGCCCGCCGCGCCACCATCGAACTCAACCATGGCAGCATCGAAACTCCCGTATTTATGCCCGTTGGCACCTACGGCTCGGTCAAAGCCATGACCCCGCAAAACCTGCACGACATCGGCTCCCAAATCATCCTCGGCAACACCTACCATTTATGGCTGCGCCCCGGCCTTGAAGTGATCGAACAATTCGGCGGCTTGCACGACTTTATCGGCTGGAACAAACCGATTTTGACCGACTCCGGCGGTTTCCAAGTGTTTTCGTTATCCGATATGCGCAAACTCACCGAAGAAGGCTGCACCTTCAAAAGCCCGATTAACGGCGATAAGCTTTTCCTCTCGCCTGAAATCTCGATGAAAATCCAAACCGTGCTCAACTCCGACATCGCCATGCAGCTCGACGAATGCACGCCTGGCGAAGCCACGCGCGAACAGGCCGAAAAATCGCTGCAAATGAGCCTGCGCTGGGCGGAACGCAGCAAAAAAGCCTTTGAAGATTTGAACAACTCCAACGCCCTGTTCGGCATCGTGCAAGGCGCGATGTATGAAGACTTGCGCGAGCAATCCCTGCGCGGGCTGGAACAGCTAAACTTCCCCGGGCTGGCTATCGGCGGCTTATCGGTGGGCGAACCCAAACCCGAAATGTACCGAATGCTGCGTGCTGTCGGCCTCATGCTACCAGAACACAAACCGCATTACCTGATGGGCGTCGGTACACCAGAAGATCTCGTTTACGGCGTGGCGAATGGTGTGGACATGTTCGACTGTGTGATGCCCACCCGCAACGCCCGCAACGGCTGGCTGTTTACCCGTTTCGGCGACATCAAAATCAAAAACGCCAAGTACAAACACGACACCCACCCGCTCAACGAATCATGCACCTGCTACGCTTGTACGCATTTCAGCCGCGCCTACCTGCACCACTTGCACCGTGCCGGCGAGATTTTGGGTGCGCAGTTGAACACTATCCATAACCTGCATTTCTACCAAACCATAATGGCCGAAATGCGCGAAGCTATCGAACAGGGCAAATTTGCCGACTGGCAGGAGCAATTCCACGAGAATCGGGGGAGAGGGGTAGATTGAGTTGTAGAAAAGGTTGCCTGAAAAACAACCTGAGTTAATTTGGAATGATGAACCAAGCATCAAAAATTTATCGGATTTTTTAAGTTTTAAATGGCAAGTAATGGTTTGGCAAACTTTTTGATAGAACGATTCTGATCATATATAGTCAGAATTATTAAATATGGAATACAGACTTTTGAATTTTTGACAATAAATTGTTTGGTATAGTAGGACTACTAAGTTTTATGGCATTAATTTTAGCAGTAGACGCTTTATTGCAAAGATTTCGGGAAATCGTCATCATGAATAACATGAATAAAAAGTTACTTTCAATTTTGGTTTGTGCTTTGGCCTTATCAGCCTGCAAAAAAGACGAACTCGATGCATCCGGTAATACTGACTCAAACCAGCAGATAACTCAACTTGTGGCAAAGCAAAATGAGGGTACGACTAATTTGGACATACCGGGAATAGGAAACTCTCCCCGGAATCAAAATATTAGTGTAGGTACGGGTAATAGTAATGGAAATAGCAATGGCAACCCCAGAATTACTAATGGCAACAATTCTGGAAATAATGTTGCTAATAATGCCAATAACAATAACAGGAACGATAATAATGGAAATAACAACGTTAAAACCGTCTTCCTGAAGGAAGCAGCTGGTGATGTGCCTGGCTACGGGCGTGGTTTTTACCGTTATGGTAAAGACCCTTCTCAAATTACCGATGCTGATTTGGAAAATGCCTATCGTGAGGGCTATCGCCTGATGTATATGCCGGCAGACTTATCTCAATGGCGGAATCAGGATTTGCCCCAGTCGTATTTAAATGCACTGGATCAGGGCTTATCCAAAATGAAAAATGTTAATGCCATTTTGCGTTTTTCATACGACTACACAGCAGCCGGGCAAGATACCAATTTGGCGCAGGTTCGTCGCCACATCGAGCAATTGCGCCCTATTTTGGCTAAAAACCGTGATAACATTTTCGTGTGGCAGGCGGGGTTCATTGGCGCATGGGGTGAATGGCATTCCTCTGCCAATAATTTGAATACAGACCAAAATAAAGCCGAGGTAATCAAGGCCTTGCTGAATGCAAACAATAACGGCATTTATGCCAAGCTCCAGTTGCGTTACCCAGGCGATTTGATGAACTTCCGCAATAACAGCAGTCTGCCTCGTGGTGCCGCTTCCCTAGGTATGCATAACGACTGTTTTATGGCCAGCAAAGATGATGTGGGCACCTATTACCCACGCGGCAGCGGGCGCTCATCCGAAGAGCTGCGCAGCTTTGCTCGCGACAACAGCATACATCAGGTATTCGGCGGTGAAACCTGTGAACCGCTGGCAGGAGCACGTACGAGCTGTGCCGATATTTTGAGAGAAGGCGCCGAATACCATGTGTCGTATCTGAACTACGACTACCACAAAACCTTTATCGGTAATTGGGAATCCGGCTCCTGCATGACAGAAGTCCGTAAGAGAATGGGCTACCGTTATGTAGTGGAAGAACTCAGTGCCTATGTTGACCAGCAAAACAGTAATATCGTTCACTGGTCGGCAAAAATCGCCAACCAAGGCTGGGCTAATGCACCTGATTGGGGCTATAAACTCTATCTCGTGGTAAATGGCCAAAAAGTCTTGTTGAACAACAGATTCTCAGTGCAGCCCGGTATTGCACAAAGCTTCCGTGGCAGCTTCTTGAAGAGCCAGCTGAATGGAAAAGCGCCGATTTTGCTGATCGATACAGAAGACGCCAATTATTCCGGCCCGCATCCGCTGCAATTTGCCAATGCCGATGATGCCAATGCACAAAAAGCACCGGAAGGCCCATTCCGCACCGGCCTCGCACTGAAATGGTTGTTGTCAATCTAAGTTGGTTTAGCTAACACGGCGGGAAACCTTGGAAACAGGGTTTCCTGCTGTTTGTGTATATAGAGTAGTATTGCTTAGATTGATAGTATTGATTGTGCTATTACACAAAAATACCGTCCAAGCAATTTGAGTGTTATCCACATGATCGAACAAATCATACCAACCATAATTGATAAGCATTTAGACAAAATCGTTAGTCGGCAACTGAACGCATTGCCTAGAAACATCGCTCCCGAAATGCGATCGGATCAGGTGTGTGAAGATGAAGACTGGTTTTTTTGGCTGCCCATTGCCAGTAAAGTGAGTGATGAGGAAATTGCCCAATGGGAAGATAGGACTAAACACCCTCTTCCCCAAAGCTACCGTACATTTTTAAAACACAAACATTTTTATGAATTACCGATTTCGGAGGCATCGTTTTTCGAACACCCTATTCATACTTGGCAGGCAAGCCTTGCCGAAGTGGTTTTTTCTGAGTATGCACAACCATTTTTGCTAGGTAAGGGTTACCTTCCCTTTGCCCATTGGAGCGACTGGGGCTATCTCTGTTTCGATACAAATCGAAACATCGCTAACCACGACTACCCAGTTGTGCTTTGGGATCATGAAAATGTTGACGAAGTACAAGATTTTGCTGGAGACTTCACTAGCTTGCTGTACCAGTTAGACCAGCAAGAACAACAGAATCCGATTTTCAGGTAGCCTCAAGCATAGCCCAAACAAAGCCCTGCCATTATCTGGCAGGGCTTTCTGATGTTTGCAAACCAGGTTTATTCCCACTCAATCGTGGCGGGCGGTTTGCCGCTCACGTCGTACACCACGCGGTTGATGCCGCGTACTTCGTTGATGATGCGGTTGGACACTTTGCCCAAGAGCGAATAGGGCAGTTCCGCCCAGTGTGCGGTCATGAAGTCGCTGGTAATCACGGCGCGCAGGGCGACGACGTAATCATAAGTGCGCCCGTCGCCCATCACGCCGACGGATTTCACGGGCAGGAACACGGCAAACGCTTGGCTGGTGAGGTCGTACCAAGAGGTGCCGTTTTCGTCTTTGTGGTTGCGCAGTTCCTGAATGAAAATGTCGTCTGCCTGGCGCAGCAGGTCGGCGTATTCGCGCTTCACTTCGCCCAGAATCCGCACGCCCAAGCCGGGGCCGGGGAAGGGGTGGCGGTACACCATTTCGCGCGGCAGGCCGAGCGCCACGCCCAGTTCGCGCACTTCATCTTTGAACAAGTCGCGCAGCGGTTCGAGCAGCTTCAGCTTCATGTTTTCAGGTAGCCCGCCGACGTTGTGGTGCGATTTGATGGCATGGGCTTTTTTGGTTTTCGCGCCGGCGGATTCGATCACGTCGGGGTAAATCGTGCCTTGTGCCAGCCATTTGGCGTTGGTGAGTTTTTTCTCTTCGGCGTCAAACACTTCGATAAATTCTGCGCCGATGATTTTGCGCTTCTGTTCTGGGTCGGTCACGCCGGTGAGTTTCGCCATAAACTGTTCACTGGCATCCACGTGAATCACGCGCACGCCCAGGTTGTCGGCAAACATTTTCATCACGTTTTCGGCTTCGTTCAGGCGCAGCAGGCCGTGGTCGACGAATACGCAGGTGAGCTGGTCGCCGATGGCGCGGTGGATGAGTGCGGCGGCCACGGAGGAATCCACGCCGCCGGACAAGCCCAAAATCACTTCGTCGCTGCCGACTTGTTCGCGGATTTTGGCCACGGCTTCGTCGATGTAGTTCGGCATGGTCCAGCTGGGCTGTGCGCCGCAGATGTCGAGCACAAAGCGGTTGATGAGGGCGCGGCCTTGTTTAGTGTGGGTCACTTCGGGGTGGAACTGAATGCCGTAGAAGCGGCGTTCGGCGTTTTCCATCATGGCGATGGGGCAGGAGGGCGTGCTGCCGATGGTGCGGAAGTTTTCAGGCAGCCTGCTCACTTTGTCGCCGTGGCTCATCCACACGTCCAAGGTGTTCGGTGCGCCGTCGTGAATGCCGCTGGTGAGCGCGCTGTCTTGCGTTTGCACTTGGGCGTAACCAAATTCGCGCTGGTTGCCGGCCTGCACTTCGCCGCCCAAATGGTGCGCCATAAACTGCATGCCGTAGCAGATGCCGAGCACGGGCACGCCCAAGTCGAACAGCCCCGTGTCGGCCTGGTATTCGCTGTCGTACACGGAATTGGGGCCGCCGGAAAGGATGATGCCTTTCGGGTTGAAGGCTTTGATGTCGGCCAGCGGCATGTCGTAGGGGTGCAGCTCGCAATACACATGGGCTTCGCGCACGCGGCGGGCGATGAGCTGGGTTACTTGCGAACCGAAGTCGAGGATGAGGATTTTGTCGGGGCTGGTCATATCGGTATCTCTGTGTGGATTGGGATAGGATTTCTGGTTTCAGGTAGCCTCTGCACGCTTTGGGCGCAAGTTCAGGCTACCTGAAATAGGGGGGTTAAGTGCGGCAGGTTGGTCGGTTTAACGGTAGCGTCGCAAGATACGCTGAATGTGTGTGCGGCGCTGCCGGCACACTGCCGCCGTGTCTGCATCGGCGCCGGTGTCATAACGGGCGCGCTCAGCTTCCACTTGTGCACCGTTTTGCCGCCACCATGCTTCTTGGTCGCGGTTGAAACATGGTTTGCTCAGCTGCATCAGTTTGTCGGCTTGCTGCTCGGCGGCTTTGGAAAGCGCGAAATTATCGTTGTCGGCACAGGCGAACAGATAAGTCATGACCTCGATACTGTCGCGGTTAATCTGCCGGCATTGCCGGGCGGTGGGCTGGGCGGCAGCGGCCAAGGGTAGCAGGGCCAATATCATTGCTAAACGTTTCATGCCTACTCCTTACGTGAGAAAAAAAGCCAAACGAAGCATTGGGATAGTGTTTTCAGGTAGCCTCACCATCATGGCAGGCTACCTGAAAACTCAAGCAAACAGTTTTTTCACTTCCGCGCCCACATCGTCGGCGCGCATGAAGGTTTCACCGATCAGGAAGCTGTGCACGCCGTGGTTGCGCATGAATTGTACGTCTTCGCGGCTGCGGATGCCGCTTTCAGTAATCACGATGCGCTCTTCGCCGGTGATTTCGGGCAGTAAATCCAGCGTTTGCTGCAGGCTCACTTCAAATGTGCGCAAGTTGCGGTTGTTCACGCCGCGTAGCGGTGAGGAGGCAGCATCGGCGGCTACTTCTTGCTGTTGGGTGGCGAGGATGCAGGTGAGGATGCTGCTCATCGGTGGGTTTGTTCTTCGGGCAGGGCAGCGTAGCGTCGGTTGAACTGCTCCAGGGTTTCCAGATTGTGCAGAAAGCGCGAAAGCTCCCGCAGGGCGTTGGTGTATACGTCTTTTTTAAATTCAATCACTTCTTCGATGGGCGCCCAATAGTCGTGCCAGCGCCAGGCGTCGAATTCCGGCTGGCTGCTGGCACGCAGGTGCACATCGCTTTCGCGGCCGGTGAGCCGCAGCAAATACCAAATCTGTTTCTGCCCGCGATACGCGCCGCGCCATTGGCGGCGCACCCAGTTGCCGGGCACGTCGTAGCGCAGCCAGTCGCGGGTGCGGCCGAGGATTTTCACGTGGTGCGGCAAAAGGCCCACTTCTTCGGCCAGCTCGCGATACATGGCGGCCTCGGGGCTTTCGCCGGGCTTGATGCCGCCCTGCGGAAACTGCCAGGAATGCTCCTGCACGCGTTTGCCCCAGAACACTTCGTTGCGCTGGTTGGTGATGATGATGCCGACATTGGGGCGATAACCTTCTCTGTCCAACATAATATTTTTCGCCCAATTTGAATAATTTTAAACGTACGGATTTTCCCACAAAACGGCACGGCAGGCTACCTGAAAGCTTTCAGGTAGCCTGCCGCCTTGTTCCATTTTCATTTGAATCCGCTATATCTTGTTTACCCACGCGGATGATGCTGTGCTACCAGCTGTTTGAGCCGCTCGTTGGCCACGTGGGTGTAGATTTGCGTGGTGTTCAGGCTGGCGTGGCCGAGCATCATTTGCACGCTGCGCAGGTCGGCGCCGTGGTTCACCAGATGGGTGGCGAAGGCGTGGCGCAGGCCGTGCGGGCTGAGCTCGCTGATGCCGGCTTCCGCGGCGTAGCGTTTCACCATCTGCCACACCAGCTGGCGGCTGATGCCGCTGCGTTTTTGTCCCACGAATATGAAATCGCACGGGGTGTGCTTGAGCAATTCGCCACGCGCGGTTTTCAGGTAGCGTTCCAGCCAATGCACGGCTTCTGCGCCCAACGGCACGATGCGCTGCTTGTTGCCCTTGCCGATCACGGTAACCACGCCGCGCTGCAAGTCTAAATCCTGCAGCTGCATTTGGGCGGCTTCGGACACGCGCAGGCCGGTGGCATACAGGGTTTCCAGCACGGCTTTGTCGCGCAGGCCGAAGACGGTTTCCGTGTCGGGCGCGGCCAATAGCGCGTCGATTTGCGCTTCGCCGATCAGCGGCGGCAGGGCGCGGCCTTGGCGCGGCGGGCGCAGGTGTTGTGCGGGGTTGTCGCTGCGGCGGTTTTGCAGCTGCAAAAAGCCGTAGAGCTGTTTGACGGCGGAGAGGGCGCGGGCTTGGGAAGCGGGTTTTTCATCCGGGGCATACACGGCATCGGCCAAGGCGTCGGCATCGGCCTGCTGCCAATCCAATCCTTGCGCGTGCAGGCGGCGGGCGACTTTTTCCAGGTCGCGCCGGTAGCCGGCCAGGGTATTGGCGGCGAGGCGGCGGGTGAGGAAGAGCTCGTCCAGCGTTTGCTCGATGGGCTCTTGCCAGGCGGCGGGCAGCGGTTCGGCCGGATTCACAATGCCACTCCTTCGTGCGCGAGCAGCCAGCGTTTCACTGCTAGGCTGCGCTCGGCATCGCCGCCCATGCTGAAGCCGCCCAGCCCGTTGGTTGAGAGCACGCGGTGGCAGGGGATCAGCAGCGGCAGCGGGTTTTTGCCGCAGGCGCCGCCCACGGGGCGCGGGTGGCTGCCGATGCGCCCGGCAATCCATTGGTAGCTGCGGGTTTCGCCGAACGGAATCTGGGCAATCTGCGCCCACACGGCCTGCTGAAACGCCGTGCCTGCGGGTGGCACAAACGGCGGCAGCGGGGCAGGGCTACCTGAAAAGTAGCTGTCCAGCCATTGTGCCAGCGGGGTGTCGTTTGGCAGTGCGGGCAGGAAGGGCGCGGCGCTGTGCTGCAGCAGGATTTCGGCGGGCAAGCCGTTGTGCAGGCGGCACAGCAGCGTGCCGAAGGGGGCTTGGTAGCAGTATTGCATGGCGGTGTTCCGCTAGGCTGTTTCGCGCAGCGCGTCGAGCACGGCTTGGGCGTGGCTGGCGGCTTTCACTTTGCGCCATTCGCGCGTGATGTGGCCTTGTGCATCCAAAACGAAGGTGCTGCGTTCGATACCGAACACTTTTTTGCCATACATATTTTTCTCTTTGATGACATCAAACAGGCGGCACACGGTTTCATCTTTATCCGACAAGAGTGGCACTTCCAGCGCGTATTTGCACACGAATTTCTGGTGGCTGGCCACGCTGTCGCGCGATACGCCGGCTACCTGAAAACCGAGCGCCTGAAATTCGGGCAAGAGTGCGCTGAATTCCTGTGCTTCGGTGGTGCAGCCGGGCGTGTTGTCTTTGGGGTAGAAATACAGCACCAGCGGCAGGTGGTCGGCGGCGGCGAAATCGTTGCCGTTTTGGTCGGGCAGGGTGAAAAGGTAATTGGTGCTCATGGCGGCTCCTAACGGGATGAAATCGGCTGGCATTATAGCGTTAAACCGGGGCAGGTATCGGGGGACGGTTTGGATTGGGTTGGGGCGGGTGTTTCAGGTAGCCTGAATGTGTGGTATAAGCACGGCGTTTTGTTTTCAACGCACACTTTAAGGATTAACCCCATGAACGCAATTGATTTGCTTACCACCCGTCGCTCGGTGCGCCACCTTGCCGAACCCGCACCCAACGATGCTCAGCTGGAAATCATTTTGCAGGCCGCCACGCAAGTGCCCGACCACGGCAACCTCACACCGTGGCATTTTGTGGTGGTGCAAAGCGAAGTAGGCCGACAGGCGTTCCGCCAGATTTTGCAGCAGTGTGCCGAAGAAATCGGCGGCGAAGCGGCGCGCAAGGCTGAAGTGGTGGGGCAGATGGCGCCGATGGTGATTGGTGTGGTGTCCAAGCCCAAGCTGGACTGCCTCAAGCCGAAGCCGGAGTGGGAGCAGCTGCTCAGCGCCGGTTGCGCAGCTTATGCCACCCAACTGGCGGCCAAGGCGCAAGGTTTCGACAATGTGTGGATTACCGGCCTGTGGGTCAACACTGCCGCGCTGCGCGAAGCTTTCGGCTGCGGCGAACACGATAAAGTTATCGGCCTGCTGATGATCGGCACCGCGCAGAAGGAAACCAACGGCGGCAAAAATACCGATTTGGCGGGCTTGGTCAGCTATTGGTAAACCCTGCCCTATAAACCACGCCCTATGATGATAAGGCTACCTGAAAACGTTGTTGTGTTTTCAGGTAGCCTTTTTTGATTTGCATAAATTGATTTTTTGGCTCAATAGATAAATAAAAACCTATTGTGAAAAATAATTCCAATAGGTTTTTATATCTTCAATCGATTAAATATTTTACCGCATATATGATGCAAAAGTTTTTAATCGAATTTATGTTTTTGAGCAAAAATTTAAGAATAGGGTTTGCTTACCATAATTTCAATCACCTGTTGATCAATATGTTGCATACTTTTTGAGGCAATAGCACACAAATTATCAATAGTATGGTCAAGATCATGCTCAACAATACCTTCGTTACCTGTTACACGAGTATCATCCATTGCCATCAGGATTGATTTATAGCCTGAAGCAACGCTGGTGGATACTTTCATGGCACAGCTATTTGCCGCACCATCACAGATAATACCGCTGATGTCGCCTATCATGCTACAAATGCCCATACTGGCAGTTTCAAATTTGCCCGTGAGCAAATAAGCGATACCTGCACAGCTCCCCATCGAAGCTGTGGTAACAGCACAAAGGGCTGATAATTTTGGTAATTTGCTATGAATATAAATGGCCATTAAATGGGACAGGAACAGCGCGCGTAAACGTTTTTCCTTATCCACTTTCAAATAGTCTGCCACCACCACAACCGGCATCGTTGCTGCGATACCCTGGTTACCTGAACCTGAATTGCTCATTGCAGGTAACGTAGCACCGCCCATACGTGCATCGGAAGCTGCGGTAGTTTCAATCATGATTTTGCTGAGCAAATCATCTGAAATCAAACCACTACCTACCTGTTTACGCAAAGTTCTGCCAATATGTAAACCGTAATCTTCGCGCAAGCCTTCATCGGAAAGGGCACGATTGAGTTCCGCAGCCTGCTCGATAAAGTGGATTTGATCCAACTCCACTTCATTGGAAAATTCAAAAACTTCTCGTGCACTGATATTTTTGAAAATATCGTAAGGATTGTAATCCTCATTTTCATCCTGTTGTTTTTCAAAAATAAGTTCTCCGTTTTTTTCAATTAGTACTATATTGGTATGTTGATCCTGAATGGCAACTTTCACCCAGTCATTATCGGCAAAGAGTATAGCTTCGGAATATAAAATATGATCTGTCGGATGAATGGTTACCTGTACTGACTTTTGATCCAGCATTGATTTGGCTGCAGAAACTTGCTCTGGCGTAATTTGTTTTAACACTTCCAAGCCACCATCAGGATCACCACCCAACGCACCAATTGCTGCAGCAATAGATAAACCCACCATTCCCGTCCCGGGCACTATTACACCTAAACCGTTTTTCATTAAATTAGCTGAAACTTTGGCTTCGATTCTAGAGGGAAATTTTCCTAGATATTTTGCAGCAGTTGCTGAAGCAAGAGCTAAAGAAATCGGCTCAGTACAACCTAATGCAGGTACCACGTCTTTTTTGACAATATTGATCAATTTATCGCTAATCTGTTGTATTTTTTTATTCATGATAACCTCCTATAAGAATGCAATAAAGGGAGAAACAAACAGTAAGATTCCGGTAATAATGATGATATAAAGATCTATACCTTTAAATTTGTGCAACATCGGAACTTTGCAGACTAAATAAGCCGGAATCAAACAGCCAACCAACCCAAAAATCGGACTGCAAATAGAGGTAAAGCTTAATACTGGTGCATTGAGAATAATGGCCCCCCATGCTAATAAAATACCAGCAATCATAGTGCCTTTCTGGACATAACTATGATTTATTTTATCTTGAGGCATAATACGTGATAATGCATTTATTATAATACCTTGAGTAGCTTCTCGAAAACCAAGATACACACCAAAAAAAGCAGTCATTACAGCGAAAATATTTAAAATCATACCTACATAAGTTGCCCAAGACCCTGGAAAAAATTGTGCCACAATTGCAAGCGCAGAAATATTTTGTTCATAAGCTTTCAAGGCTTCTTCTTTTCCCATGGCAAGAGTGAAAGAAACTGCATAGAAGAATACGGAAGTGAATAAAATAAGAAACGCGATATTCATAGCACGTAAGGCTTTACGTCTGGCAATTTCACGATTCGCCTCTTTTTTTCTGTAAGAGATAACCATTGGGCTTAATGTTTGGATAAATAGAATTGAAGTTAAAGTAAAAGGGAGAGTGATAATTGAGTTTTTAATTAACAAGCCTGTCGGAGGAAGTGCTCCGATATTATGTAAATGCCACATCCCAATCATCGAAAAACCCAGCGCAACAACAACAAATAACTTTGTAATAACCATAAAGCTGGATAACTTAAAAAGCAATTTTTCACCGCGTGATGAAATTGCTACTAAAATACAAATCAGCCCCAAACCATAGAATGGATTTTCAGAAAGTAAGGTATCTGTCATCCCAAAAGTATAGAGATAAGAGGCACTATCATTAGTAATAGCCGTGGAATAAACAAACATCCAAATAATCAACATCACGAAGTACAAAACACCAAGTAATATCCCCCAGTTTTTTCCAAGGTAGCCTGAAATCACACTGGGGTAGTCTTGGCATTCCGGAGATTCGGCCAACGTATTGATAAATAAACGTTGGAATAAATACATTGCGGGGTAACCAATCACAGAGGAAAGTAAGAATACCCACATACCCATCAAGCCGACCTGGACAGGCAAAAATACAATCCCTGCGCCAATTGCCATGCCTATACTCATAATGATCCAGCCAAAGTCAGTAGCATCAAATTTCATTGCGGCTTTGTATTCTGCTTTTGAGAGTTCAGCTTTCATATTTTTCTCCTAAATAAGAACATTTTGCGGTTTACTTCTTAACGACGAAAAAACACAACATCAAATTAATTTCAAAGACATTCATTCTTTAATTTACGTAAATGCTTATAAATCGCATATTTGGTAAGTTCTAATTTTTCGGAAACAAAAAATACAGCATCTTTTAATTCGAAAAAACCATCTTCGTACAAATGAGCAATAATGGCTTTTTTATAATTTTTTTGACTACTGTTGATATGTAATTCAACGTCAGAAATGGCGACTGACAACATACCATCCATCATATCATTTTGGTTTATAACAAAATTTTCATCTTTAGGAGGAGTAAGAAATGCCTGTTGCGGCAAAAGGGAGGCGATAACTTTTTCAAAGGGATAAGATAAATTCAGATTAATACAAAATAAACCGATAGGCTTCCCTGAGTCGTTTAAAATAATATGCGTAATGGATTTGACTAAGTGCCCGTTATATGTGGTGGAAAAATAACTTTTCCCAACCTGTTCAGGATTTTTTTGATAATTCCTAAGCATCTTTAGTGCCTTATCCGTTATCGGTGAGCCAACCGAACGACCTGTATGAAAACCATTGATAATTTTTACTACAGATGAATTAAATCCTTCCAACTGATGTACAACTACTTCACAATACTCGCCTAATAAATGTGCAACAGAATCAGCTAGGTGGAAGTAAGATTGCAAAATGGCCTGATCGGTATCATTAATTGGCAAAAAAGGAGGCTGTGCAGAATCTATCATTATTTTGCTCTCTATCCTAAAGATGACTACATACTAACGACAACATATTAATTGGTCAACTTAATTTAACTGAAAATATGATTTTGGTTAAATTTTCTGTAATTAAATTGGAGATGTAAAAATCCATTGCGCCTTGACAATAGATTTTAAATGAATATTATTTCACATATATTTCAAACACATAAAACAACCTAAAGCAAAACGTTACTCCGAACAGCCAAAAACTACCTGAAAACCTGCATCTGCCCAAATCTGAACGGTCTGGCTGAAACTTCGCCCCCCCCTCGAAAGGGAAGGGCACGCCTCTCTTAATCAGCCTTTGTTGGCACCACACCTGATACCATCCAATCCCTCCCCATTAAACATCATCACTATCCCTTGCCAACAAAAAAGCTACCTGAAACTTTTCAGGTAGCCTTTATTCAGTTTAGCGCCAAGCTTACTTGGCAGCTTGATCTACGCGTTCGCGCAATTCCTTGCCGGCTTTGAAGTGCGGCACGTATTTCTCGGGCACGTTCACTTTTTCGCCGGTTTTTGGGTTGCGGCCGATGCGGGCCGGACGATGGTTCAGGTCGAAACTGCCGAACCCGCGAATCTCGATACGCTGACCACGAGCCAGCGCACGGGTCATGGCATCCACCAAAACCTTCACGCTTTGCTCCACATCCTTAACAGCCAGGCGGGAATGCCCTTGAGCCAGGTACTTCTCGGCCAGATGGCCCATCAACTCTGATTTGGTCATTTTGTGCTATCCTTATTCATTTTCGCCGCCGAGCTTGGCCTTGAGCAAATCGCCCAGGCTGGTGGTGCCGGCATGGCTGGCCGCTGCGTTCACGGTGTTGAGCGCTTCGCGGTTTTCTTTGGCAGTGCGGGCTTTTACCGACAGCTTGATATTGCGGTTTTTGCGGTCTACAGTAACGATGACAGCTTCCACTTCGTCGCCTTCTTTAAGCTTGGTGGTTAAGTCTTCCACGCGCTCACTGTCGAATTCGGAAGCGGGCAGGTAGGCTACCACTTCATCGGCCAGCTGCACTTCGGCACCTTTGGCTTCAACGGATTTCACGGTGCCTTTCACCAAGGCGCCTTTGTCGTTGATGCTGATGTAGCTGCCGAAGGGGTCGCCTTCGAGCTGTTTGATGCCCAAGCTGATGCGTTCTTTCTCTACATCGATAGACAATACAACGGCTTCCACATCCTCGCCTTTTTTGTATTTACGTACGGCTTCTTCGCCGCTTTCGCTCCAAGAAAGGTCGGAGAGGTGTACCAGGCCGTCGATGTTGCCGGGCAGGCCCACAAAAATACCGAAATCGGTGATGGATTTAACTGCGCCGGTGAGTTTATCGCCTTTGTTGAAGTTGGCGGCAAATTCTTCCCACGGATTAGCCTGGCATTGTTTCATGCCCAGGCTGATGCGGCGGCGGTCTTCGTCGATATCCAGAATCATCACTTCTACTTCGTCGCCCAGCTGAACCACTTTGCTCGGGTGAACGTTTTTGTTGGTCCAGTCCATTTCGGAAACGTGTACCAAGCCTTCGATACCCTGTTCGATTTCAACGAACGCGCCGTAATCGGTAAGGTTGGACACCTTGCCGAACAGGCGGGTGCGGGCAGGGTAACGGCGGGCGAGGCCGCTCCAGGGATCTTCACCCAGCTGTTTCATACCCAAAGATACGCGGCTGCGGTCTTGGTCAAATTTCAATACTTTAGCTTCTACTTCCTGGCCCACTTCCAGCACTTCGCTGGGGTGTTTTACGCGGCGCCATGCTAAATCGGTGATGTGCAACAGGCCGTCGATACCGCCCAAGTCTACGAATGCACCGTAGTCGGTAATGTTCTTCACGATACCTTTCACCACGGTGCCTTCCTGCAGGCTTTCCAGCAGGGCCTGGCGCTCTTCGCCCAGGGTTTCTTCCAATACAGCGCGGCGGGATACCACTATGTTGTTGCGTTTTCTATCCAGCTTAATCACTTTGAATTCAACTTCTTTGCCTTCAAAGTGAGAAGTGTCTTTCACCGGGCGCACATCCACCAAAGAGCCGGGCAGGAAGGCACGGATGCTGTTGATCATCACAGTGAGGCCGCCTTTGACCTTGCCGTTGATCACGCCGGAGAGAATCTCGCCGCTTTCCATGGCTTCTTCCAAAGCCAACCAATCAGCAGCACGTTTGGCTTTTTCACGAGAGAGCTTGGTTTCGCCAAAGCCATTTTCTACAGATTCTATGGTTACGGTAACGAAATCGCCTACTTTAACTTCCAGTCCGCCTTGAACGTTTTTGAATTCGTTCAAATCAATTAGGGATTCGGATTTCAGGCCGGCGTTCACGATAACGTGTTTGTCGGTAATGGCCACCACTTCGGCGGTAATTACCTCGCCCTGATTCATTTCTTGTACGGCTGAGTATTCTTCCAGTAACTGGGCAAAATTTTCCATAATAAAGTTTTGTCTTTAATCCACGCACGGCCAAGGAGTGCGGAGGGTTGGAGTTGATCGGAGCTTGCCACCCTTGGCGTGGCAAGCATAAGCATAAGTATTAATTCTTAATATACGGCACATCTGCTTGTAGAGCGTGTGTGCTAAAAATATGGCATTATACAGTAACTTTATTTTTCCCGATACCAATCAAGCACTTTTTTTACCGATTCTTCAATCGTCAGTGTCGAAGTATCGAGCAGATGGGCTTTAGGCAGCTTTTGCAGCGGTGCAACGGCACGGTTGCGGTCGGCTTCGTCGCGTGCTTCGATGTCAGCCAAAATGCGCTCGAAACCCGCGCCCGCAAGCGGTACGCCGATTTGTTTGGCGCGGCGTTCGGCACGCACCTGTGGCGAAGCGGTGAGGAAAATCTTGAGCACGGCATCGGGAAATACCACCGAGCCCATATCGCGTCCATCGGCCACCAGCCCCTGCTCGGTTAAAAACGCACGTTGCCGTTGCAATAAAGCCGTGCGCACCGCCGGCAGCGCCGCCACCCGTGATGCCCCCATACCGATTTCCTCGCTGCGGATGGCAGCGGAAACATCTTCCCCGTCCAACAGCACTGCGCCCTCGACAAATTCCGCCGGTAAAGCCTGTGCCAGCGCGACTACAGCAGCTTCGTTATCCCAGGCGATTTGGCGGTTTCGTGCATAGAGCGCGGTGATGCGGTAGAGCGCGCCCGAATCCAGATAACGCCAGCCCAAGGCATCTGCCACTCGCTGCGCCACCGTGCCTTTGCCTGAGGCGCTCGGCCCGTCGATTGCGATTACTTTCTGCGGCATAGCTGTCTCCGAAAAAAACGCCATCTTACCCGAGATTGCCGATGAACGGGGCAGGG
The DNA here is from genome assembly GCF_008805035.1 of Eikenella exigua. NCBI lineage: Bacteria > Pseudomonadati > Pseudomonadota > Betaproteobacteria > Neisseriales > Neisseriaceae > Eikenella > Eikenella exigua. The sequence continues at coordinate 472,761 of NZ_CP038018.1, forward strand.
ATGGCGCAGATAGGGGAGGTGTGGGCAGAAAAGGCTACCTGAAAAATGGGGTGGCCAAATTGTAGGGAGCAGGTTTTCAGGTAGCCTTATTAAGGTTGTTTTAACAGGGTATGGAACTTATACACATGGGCAATATTTCAAACGGTGTGCACATCTACGGTATGCATGCCTAGCCATGTGGATTCTGCTTTTTTCATTTTCGGATGTGTGTGCGGAAGTTGGTAAATGGTGCAACAGTGTTGATATGCACCCATTTCCAGATCGGCCATTTTGCCTGGTTATCTGCCCATCTGCGCTGGTTGGACCCAAACAATTCCTGTTCAGAAAGCGTTTCCAGCCATTCGCAAATTTGGGCAACCTGCCCGCGCAGTTGGGCTTGCGCCTCTTGCAGCGTGAGGCTGCTGTATTGCTGGTAAAACTGCTGGTACAGCCCGCCCAAATCGTTCCATTTGTAGCCTTCGGCAGGCGTGTGAACGGTTTGGCCTGCCTGCTCGTCTCGCTCCCATTGCAACAGCAGGCTGGTCCAACCGAGCTGGTAGGCCAGATGTTCAGCCGGAGTTTTGCCGTCGGGCACGGCACGGCGGTGTTTGTCGGCTTCGGCAATGTCGGAAAATTCAGCGAGGTATTTGTCTAGTGCGGTGTGGATGGCCGTAATCAGTTCGGCGGCGTTGGCGTAGGTTTTCATGGAGCTATCTTTGTGTTGACTTGCGGGCATGCAATTTGGGTTATCGCCTAGCCAAACCATCATGCGCCCAAGTGGGTTACAGATAAGGGAACAGGTTTCCAGGCAGCCTTTTAATCCGCTCCCCCCCAGCATCCCCAGCAACTCCTCCTCGCTCAATACGGCCACGCCCAGTGCCTGAGCCTTTTCCAGTTTGCTGCCTGCGGCTTCGCCCGCCACCACGAAATCGGTTTTTTTGGATACGCTGCCGCTCACTTTGCCGCCGGCGGCTTCGATGAGGGCGGCGGCCTGGTCGCGTTTCAGGGTGGGCAGGGTGCCGGTTAGGACAAAGGTTTTGCCGGCGATGGGGCTGTTTTCGGGGTGCAGGCTGCCTGAAACGTCGTCCGAGCTGCTTTCAGGCAGCCCTTCGGTGAAGGCGATGATGTCTTGCAGCAAGGCGGCGTGTGCAGGCTGCCTGCGCCAGTCTTGCCATTCTTGCGGCAGGGCTTGGTCGGTTTGCAGGGCGTGCAGGCTGCCGGCGAGCTGCCAGAGTTCGGCGGCGCGTTTTTCGCTGAGTTTGATGTTGGGCAGGCGTTGCAGCCATTGTTCGGGTGCGGCGTGGGCGCGGGTTTGGGGCGACGGGGCGGCGGCTTGCGGGGCGACGTGTTGCAATAGGTCGTCCAGCATTTTTTGCTGTGCAGGCTGCCTGAAATAATGGGCGATGGCGTGGGCGACGACGCTGCCGATGTCGGGCAGGCAGGCGAGGATGGGTTCGGGGGCGCGGCGCACGATATCGAGGTTGCCGAACGCGGCGGCCAGCTGCTTGGCGGTGCTTTCACCGACGTGGCGAATGCCGAGGGCAAACAGGAAGCGGGCGAGCGGCGGGGTACGGCTTTGGGCGATGCTGTCCAAGATGTTCTGCGCCCATTTGGTGGCGGCGGATTTGCTGTCTTTGATGGTTTGCAGTTGGGCGATATCCAGTTGATAAATATCGGCAAAGCTGTGCAATACGTCGGCGGCGACGAGGGCTTCGATTTGCTTGTCGCCCAGCCCGGCGATGTCCATGGCTTTGCGGCTGGCGAAGTGGATAAGCCCTTGTGCGCGCTGGGCTTGGCAGAGCATGCCGCCGGTGCAGCGGGCGACGGCTTCGCCTGTTTCGCGTTCCACCGCGCTGCCGCACACGGGGCAGGTTTCGGGCAGTTTGAACGGCTCGTACTTCGCTTCCATTTGTTCGCCCAATAAATCAACAGGCTGCATCGGGCGGCGTTCCAACAGCACGCGCACCACTTCGGGAATCACGTCGCCCGCGCGGCGCACAATCACGGTGTCGCCCACGCGCACATCTTTGCGCGCCACTTCGTCTTGGTTGTGCAGCGTGGCGTTGGTGACGGTAACGCCGCCCACGAACACGGGCGCAAGCCGCGCCACGGGGGTAATTGCGCCGGTGCGGCCGACTTGCACGTCAATCGCTTCCACGGCGGTGAGCGCTTCTTCGGCGGGGAATTTGTGCGCAATCGCCCAACGCGGCGCGCGCGACACGAAGCCGAGTTGTTGCTGTTCGGCCAACGAGTTCACTTTGACCACCATGCCGTCGATTTCATACGGCAGGCGGGGGCGGTGTTCGGCCAGCCGTTCGTATTCGCGCAACACGGCCGCCGCGCCGGTGTACGCGCCGAAATAGCCTTCGGGCAGCGAAAAGCCGAGTTCGTGCAACAGCGCGAGCTCTTCCATATGGCTTTCAGGTAGCCTTTCCGCGCCGGAAAGCTGGGCGATGCCGTAGGCGAAAAAATGCAGTTTGCGCTGAGCGGTGATTTTGGAATCGAGCTGGCGCAGGCTGCCTGCGGCGGCGTTGCGCGGGTTGGCGAAAGGCTTTTGGCCGGCTTCGAGCTGGCGTTGGTTCAGCGCGGCAAAATCGGCTTTGAGCATCAGCACTTCGCCGCGCACTTCCAACAGTGCAGGCTGCTTTTCGCCGTGCAGTTTCAACGGGATGTTGCGCACGGTTTTGATATTTTCGGTTACGTTTTCGCCCGTGGTGCCGTCGCCGCGCGTGGCCGCCTGCACCAAAATCCCGTTTTGATACAACAGGCTGACGGCCAGCCCGTCAAACTTCGGCTCGGCGGCATATTCCACCTGCGACACGCCCAATTCCTTGCACACGCGCTCGTCAAACGCCAAAAATTCGGCGTGGTCGAACGCGCCCGTTTCGTCGTCGCGCGGCGAAAACGCGTTGTTCAGCGACAACATCGGTACGGCGTGCACCACGGTTTCAAAGCCGTCCAGCACCGCGCCGCCCACCCGCTGCGTGGGGCTTTCGGGCAGCCTGAACTGCGGATATTCGGCTTCCAGGGCTTCCAGCTCGCGGTAGAGCCGGTCGTATTCGGCATCGGGCACGCTGGGCGCGTCCAAAGTGTAGTATTCGTGGGCGTAGCGGTTGAGCGTTTGCACGAGGGTGCGGATGCGTTGTTGGGCGGTCATGACGGCGGTGTAAATAAAAAAAGACGGCGCATATTATCACGCGTCCAAGGGGGAGAGGCTACCTGAAAGGAAGGAATAAAGGCTTTCAGGTAGCCTGTATAATGCGCAGCATCTCTAAAGAAGGAGCCTGCCATGGCCGAACTGAATGACCATACCTACGAGCAAATCACCGCACTGTGCGAACAAGGCGACGAGCTGGCCGATGCGGAACGCTATGCCGAAGCCATCGAACGTTTTTGGCAGGCATGGGATTTGCTGCCCGAGCCGCAAACCGAATGGGAAGCCGCCACTTGGATACTGGCCGCCGTGGGCGACACCGAATTTTTGCGCGGCAGCCACGAAGCCGCCCGCGATGCCCTCAGCCACGCCATGCACTGCCCAAACGCCATCGGCAACCCCTTTTTGCATCTGCGGCTCGGCCAGGCGCAATTTGAATTAGGCAACTTCGAGCGCGCCGCCGACGAGCTCATCCGCGCCTACGCGCTGGGCGAAGAGGAGCTGTGGGCAGGCGAAGACCCAAAATACCTCGACTTCCTTGCCACCGTGTGCGAGGACATCGAAAACTACAGTCGTAAACACTGAGCCGCGTTGTTTCACTATTTAAGGCTACCTGAAAGCACAGCTTCAATGAAGTCAAAACGAGGCTTCCGTAGGAAGCTGAGTTTCTGCGGAGCAGGCCGAGGCTGCAACGAAGTGAAGCAAGCCGAGTTGCTGCATAGTTAAACTGTAAGCTATTGTTTCCATATGGCCAGCAATTTTCAGGTAGCCTCTTCCCCTATTGATTGATAAACCACCCATGCCCCCACGTTCCCGCCCGCTCACCCCGCCGAAACCAAACTCGCCCGCAGCGTGTTTGGCAGAGGGCTGCGTTATGAACGCATCCGCCTGCACGGCGGCGCGTGGTGGCTGCCTACCCGCAATATTGCCATCGCCCCCTTCGGCCATGTTTACTTCCCCGCCAACCGCTTCTGCCCCGATTTCGCCAAGCGCCCCTTTATCGAACGCGCCTGGCTGGTGCACGAGCTGACGCACGTTTGGCAGCATCAAAACGGCTTCCCCGTGTGGCTTGGCGGCAGTTTGCTGGCCCTGCGTTTGGGCTACCTGAAAAATCGCGCCTACCGCCTGCCCATGCTCGATACCGTGCCGCACTTAAACCGGCTCAATATGGAACAGCAGGCCGAAATCTTCGCCCTATATTACCGCGCCGCCGTTTGCCACGACCCCGCCGCCACTCCCTACCTGCCGCAGTTGCAACGCCTGTTGCAGCCGTTTTTTGCCAACCCGAGAAGCCGCGAACTGTGGCCGAAGTGGCTTTGAGGGTAGGGCGTGGCTGTGTTTTAGCTGCGCAGAAACTCTGCTTCCTATGGAAACCTCGTTTCAGGTAGCCTTTTGGGTGTGATGTAAGGCTACCTGAACTTATTCAGCTTAGACTTTTTTCTTCTATCCATTAAAAATTTATTTATAAAGACAGGGCGAGGTGGAAAGAAGAGAAGGATGTAGAGTCTTAGAGTTTTATTCAATATCTTGAAAAATAATATTTTTCTTAAAATTAAATAAAATTTATTCGGGCTGGCTTTGCTGTTTGTATTAATTTCATTCATGCAAAGCAGCAAATTTATCGCTTGCAACTTGCCTTATCCTGCCGCAAACTCGCCTCCTGAGAAATTTTACTTATTTCCTAAACATTTTCTGTTTTGCAAACCATTGAAGGAGTTTTTATGAACACATTCCACCTCTCCGGTTATCCGCGCATCGGCGCGAAGCGTGAGCTGAAATTTGCCGTTGAAGCCTTTTGGAAGGGTGTGAAATGCGAGGCTGAGATTTAAGCTGTAGCGGTCGACATTTATCGCATCAACTGGGCCACCCCCAAAGCTATTGATGCGGATTTACTGTGCATTCTGGGCGGTATTCCCTCTCGTTTCGGCTTCGACGCAGCCAAACTAACCCTGCCGGAATACTTCCAGCTGGCACGCGGCAACGCCACCCAGTTTGCCATGGAAATGACCAAATGGTTCGACACCAACTACCACTTCATCGTGCCCGAATGGTCTGCCGACACTGAATTTAAGGTAAACGCCAAAAACCTGATTGCCCAAATCAAAGAAGCCAAAGCGCAAGGCCACGACATCAAGCCCACGCTGGTGGGCCCGGTTACGCTGGCTTGGCTGGGCAAGAAAAAAGAAGACTTCGGCTGCCGCGTAGCCAAACTGCTGCTGCCCAAACTGCTGCTGCCCAAACTGCTGCTGCCCAAACTGCTGCTGCCCAAACTGCTGCCTGCTTACGCACAACTCTTGCGCGAGCTGGCTGCCGAAGGCGTGGATTGGATTCAGATTGACGAGCCGATTTTGGCTGCCGAAGCTTCACAAGTGTGGCTGGACGCATTCGCCCCCGTGTATCAGGAGCTGGCCAACACCGGTGTGCGCATCGTTATCGGTACTTATTTCGCTTCCGTGGCCGAACACTTAAACCTGCTGAAATCCCTGCCCGTACACGGCGTGCACATCGACTGCGTGCGCGCACCAGAGCAGCTCTCCGTGTTTGCCGACGGCTGGCCGGACAACCGCGTACTGTCTGTCGGCCTGATTGACGGCCGCAACGTATGGCGCGCTAACCTGAACAAGGTAATCGACACGCTCGAGCCCGTGAAAGCCAAATTCGGCAACAACTTGTGGATTGCCCCCCCCCCTACTCGCTGCTGCACAGCCCGCAAGACTTGGCCGTGGAAGAAAAACTGGACGGCAAAATCAAATCTTGGATGGCCTTTGCCGCACAGAAACTGGTGGAATTGGGCGTGGTGAAACAGGCTTTGGCACATGGCAAAGCTGCTGTTCAGGCTGCCTTGGCTGAATCCGATGCCGCTGCCGCCGACCGCGCTACCAACAAGAAAATCCACAACGCAGCCGTGCAAAAACGCGTGGCCGACCTGCCTAAAGGTGCCGACCAACGTAAATCACCGTTTGCCCAGCGCATTAAGGCACAGCAGAAATGGATGAAACTGCCCGTGCTGCCCACCACCACCATCGGCTCCTTCCCACAAACCACCGAAATCCGCCAAGCGCGCCGCGTTTAAGAAAGGCGAGCTCCCCGCTGCTGACTACGATGCCGCGATGAAGAAAGAAATCGCCTACTGCGTGGAAATCCAAGAAAAATTGGAGCTGGATGTGCCCGTACACGGCGAAGCCGAGCGCAACGACATGGTGGAATACTTCGGCGAACAGCTGGCCGGCTACTGCTTCAGCCAGTTCGGCTGGGTGCAGAGCTACGGCAGCCGCTGCGTGAAACCGCCCATCATCTTCGGCGACGTGTCCCGCCCCAATCCGATGACCGTTTATTGGTCCACCTACGCGCAAAGCCTCACCAAACGCCCGATGAAAGGCATGCTCACCGGCCCGGTAACCATGTTTAAATGGTCGTTTGTGCGCGACGACGTGCCGCTGAGCGTAGTGGCCAAGCAAATCGCATTGGCGCTGAACGATGAAGTGCTGGATTTGGAAAAAGCCGGCATCAAGGTGATCCAGATCGACGAGCCCGCCATCCGCGAAGCCATGCCGCTGAAAAAAGCACAGTGGGACGAATACCTGGCCTGGGCTTGCGAAGTCTTTCGCTTGAGCAGCACCGGCGCGGAAGACGGCACCCAAATCCACACCCATATGTGCTATTCCGGGTTCAACGACATCCTGCCCGCCATCGCCAGCATGGATGCAGACGTGATTACCATTGAAACTTCACGTTCCGACATAGAATTGCTCACCGCGTTCAGCGACTTCAAATACCCGAACGACATCGGCCCCGGCGTGTACGACATCCACAGCCCGCGCGTACCCACTGAAGCCGAAGTGGAACGCCTGCTGCGCAAAGCCATGGAAGTGGTGCCCGTAGAGCGCCTGTGGGTCAACCCCGACTGCGGCCTGAAAACCCGCGGCTGGAAAGAAACCTTGGAACAGCTTGAAGTGATGATGGCGGTTACCAAAAAACTGCGTAAAGAATTGGCGGATAAAAACATTACCCGCTAAACACTGAGGCAGTTGGAATAATAGGCTACCTGAAAATGAGCGACGCGAATTTCTGCGAAGCCAAAATTTTTGGATGCTTTAAAGATAATCGGCCAGATTGCCCAGTACGCTTTGCCAATCGCTGGGGGCTATGCCGAAGGCGGTGTGGATTTTGCGGCAGTCGAGGCGGGAGTCGGCGGGGCGGCGGGCAGGGGTGGGATAGTTGGCGGTGGTGATGGCGCGCAGTTCGGGCACGCGGGGCAGGATGCCTTGCTCGGCAGCGCGGCGGAAGATTTCGGCGGCAAAGCTGTGCCAGGTGGTGTAGGGGCTACCTGAAAAGTGGTAGAGGCCGTAGGGGCAGTTTTCGGTTTGGGTGCGCCCGGCGATGTGCAGCAGGGCGGCGGCGATGTGGCCGGCATAGGTGGGGGCGCCGCTTTGGTCGGCCACGACGCCTAGGCTGTCGCGTTCGCGGCCGAGGCGGAGCATGGTTTTCACGAAGTTGTGGCCGTGTTCGCCAAACACCCAGGCGGTGCGCAGGATGATGTGGCGCGGGCAGGCAGCCTGCACAGCTTGTTCGCCGGTCAGTTTGCTTCGGCCGTATATGGTTTGGGGATCGGGGGCGTCAGTTTCGAGGTAGGGGCGATCGGTGCGGCCGTTGAAAACGTAGTCGGTGGAAATATGCAGGATGGCGGCGCCTGCGGCGTGGGCGGCGCGGGCGAGGTTTTCGGCCCCTTCGGCGTTGGCGGCATAGGCAGTGGCCGGCTCGCTTTCGGCTTTGTCCACGGCGGTGTAGGCGGCGGCGTTGATGATCACGTCGGGCTGCTCGCGCTCAACGGCCTGCAATACGGCGGCACGGTTGGCGATGTCGAGCTCGCTGCGGTCGTAAGCAGCTACCTGAAAATTGTGGGCGGCGGCCTGCTGGATGAGGGCTTGGCCAACTTGGCCATGGTGGCCGGTGATGAGGAGTTTCATGGGGCTACCTGAAATTGGGATGTTTAATCAAACAATACGGCTTGGTTCAGCGGTTTGCCGGCGAGGTCTTTGGGCGAGAGCTTGGGCTCGCCTTGCAGCGGCCATTCGATGCCGACTGCGGGGTCGTTCCACAGCAGGGAGTGTTCGGCTTTGGGGTTGTAGTAGTCGGTGCATTTGTAAACGAATTCGGCCTCTTCACTCAATACATAGAAGCCGTGGGCGAAGCCTTCGGGCACCCAGGGCTGGTGTTTGTTTTCGGCGGAGAGGACGGCACCGGCCCATCGGCCAAAAGGGGGGGGGAATTGCTGCGCAGATCGACGGCCACGTCGAACACTTCGCCGGCAATCACGCGCACGAGTTTGCCTTGGGTGTTTTCGGTTTGGTAGTGCAGGCCGCGCAAAACGCCTTGGCCGGATTTGGAGTGGTTTTCCTGCACGAAGATGCGCGGGGCGATGTGTTCGCGAAACCAGTTGTCGCGGAAGGTTTCCATAAAGAAGCCGCGCTCGTCGCCGTGGACTTGGGGCTGGAGGAGTTTGACTTCGGGGATGGCGGTGGGGAGGATGTTCATGATGGGGTACTTTGGTAGTTGGTGGTTTCAGGTAGCCTGGGTTATTTCCTGTGGTTGAGCTGGCTCAGCACTTGGGTGTTGCTGTAGAAGCTGATGGGTTTGCCTTCGGTGTTGGTGAGGCGGAAATGTGTCCAGCCGTTGTTTTAAGTTTGGGCGGTAGCGGGCATGGTGGCAAGGAGTAGGGCTTGGCACATGGGGCTACCTGAAAAGGGGTTACGGATGTTCGCTACGCCGGTTGCGGATGTCTTCCATTTCTTGCAGCAGGTGCATATAGCGGGGGTAGAGCGGTGCGATGCGGGCGCGGTTGTCAGGCGTACAGAATTGTTGCAGGCGCTCAGGGCTGCGCATGATGGCTTCGTAGTGCTTGGTTAAGTCGGAGAGTTCTTGGCGTTGCTCTGGAGTAAGGGCGCAGCGGTTGAATTCTTCATTGTCGGATTTGCTGTTGAGCTTGCCAATAGCATACCAGCCGATCATGGCTTGGCGGCGGATTTGTTCGGTGTCGCCTTTTTCGCAGTAGCGGCTGTCTACAAACATTTCCATGCTGTCGATAACGGCTTGTTTGCATTCGGCCGGGCTCATGGGGCGGATAAAAGAGATGTCGGCGCGGGCCAGAGGGGCGGCGAGCAGGAAGATAAGGAGGATTGGTTTCATGATTGGTAAGCAGAGTGAGGTTATTTTTCTAGCAGCCGCAGCAGGTATTGGCCGTATTGGTTTTTGGCCATGGGTTTGGCCAAACCGGCTAATTGTTCGTTGGAAAGCCAGCCGTTGCGCCAGGCAATTTCTTCGAGGCAGGCTACCTGAAGGGCTTGCACGTTTTGGATGGTGCGCACAAATGAGGCGGCTTCGTGCAGGCTTTCGTGTGTGCCGGTATCGAGCCAGGCAAAGCCGCGGCCGAGCAGTTGCACGGAAAGGCTGCCATCTTCGAGATAGAGTTGGTTGAGGTCGGAAATTTCGAGTTCACCGCGTGCGGATGGCTTGATTTGTTTGGCGAATTCGACCACGCGTTTGTCGTAGAAATAGAGGCCGGTTACTGCCCAGTTGGATTTGGGTTGTGCGGGTTTTTCTTCGATAGATAGGGCTTTGAGGTGCTGGTCGAATTCGACCACGCCAAAGCGCTCGGGGTCTTTCACTTGGTAGGCGAATACCGTGGCGCCGTGGGTTTGGGCGGCGGCTTGCTGCAGGGTTTGGGTGAAGGATTGGCCGTAGAAGATATTGTCGCCCAATACGAGACAGACGTTGTCGCTGCCGATAAATTCTTCGCCAATGATGAAGGCTTGGGCAAGGCCGTCTGGGCTGGGTTGTACGGCGTATTGCAGGCGGATGCCGAAGTCGCTGCCGTTGCCAAGCAGGCGGCGGAAGGTGGCGTTGTCTTCGGGGGTGGTGATGATGAGGATGTCGCGGATGCCGGCGAGCATTAACACCGATAGGGGGTAGTAAATCATCGGTTTGTCGTATACGGGCATGAGTTGTTTGGATATGTCGCGCGTGATGGGATACAACCGTGTGCCGGAACCTCCGGCGAGGATGATGCCTTTCATGCTTTAACCTAGCCTGTTGTCTATTTAGTTAATATGTTTACTCTGCACCCAGCAGTTTGCCGTTGTAGCGGCCGAAGAATTCGCTGATTTCAAAGAATACTTCTTTGCGCTCACCATGAGGGCCGACTACGCTGATGCGGTCGTAAATGCCGTTTTGGCTTTGAATCAGGGCTTGGCCAATTTTACGGTAGCCTGGCATGTTTTGGGCAATCCAGCGATTTTCGGCGGCAATGCCGCGCGGGGTGTCGTTTTCGTGGATAACCACAGCGCGCTCTTGGCTGCTGCCGTCGGCGCGTTGCTGCTGCTGGGTGGCAGCGGGTGCGCGGTGGGGGTGGGTTTTGGCTTCCACATTGCCGGATAGAGCGAGGCCGAGGGCAAGGAAGCTGAGCAGTATGCTATTACGGATGCTCAATAGGATCTCCGAATTATGGGGTTGATAAGTGGCCAAGCCGCTCTAAACGGTAACGACCATCGAGGATGCGTTGCCACCAAATTTTGTTATCCAGGTACCATTGTACGGTTTTGCGCATACCGGATTCAAAGGTTTCCTGTGGCTGCCAGCTCAGCTCGCGGCCGATTTTGGCGGCATCGATGGCATAGCGCAGGTCATGGCCTGGGCGGTCGGGCACAAAGGTAATTAGGTCGGTATAACGCGACACGCCAACGGGTTTTTCGGGCGCCAGTTCTTCCAGTAAGGTACAGATAGTTTGTACTACTTCGAGATTGGTTTTCTCGTTGTGGCCGCCGATATTGTAGCTCTCGCCGATTTTGCCTTGGGTAATGACTTGATACAGCGCGCGGGCATGGTCTTCCACAAAGAGCCAATCGCGGATTTGCTGTCCGTTGCCGTAAACAGGCAATGGTTTACCGGCTAGGGCATTCAGAATCATCAGCGGAATGAGTTTTTCAGGGAAGTGGTAGGGGCCGTAGTTGTTGGAACAGTTGGTGATGATGGTGGGCAGGCCGTAGGTGCGCTGCCAGGCGCGTACAAGATGGTCGCTGGAGGCTTTGCTGGCGGAATAGGGGCTAGACGGGGCGTAGGGCGTGGTTTCGGTGAATAGATTATCCGTGCCATGCAGGTCGCCATACACCTCATCGGTGGAGATATGATGGAAACGGAATACTGAGCGACGGTTTTCAGGTAGCCTTTGCCAATAGGCACGGGCAGCTTCAAGCAGGTTAAAGGTGCCGACAATATTGGTTTGGATAAATTCACCAGCACTGTCTATGCTCCTATCCACATGGCTTTCTGCTGCCAGGTGCATCACCGCGTCGGGCTGATATTGGGCAAATACGTGGTCGAGCTCGGTACGGTTGCAAATATCAATTTGCTCAAAGGTATAACGGGGGCTACCTGAAACTTCTGCCAAGGATTCGAGGTTGCCTGCGTAGGTGAGCTTGTCGAGGTTGATAACAGAATCTCGAGTGTGACGGATGATATGGCGGATAACTGCCGAGCCGATAAAGCCGGCACCGCCGGTGATGAGGAGGTGCATAAAGCAGATACCTGGAGTGTTCTAACTATGTTCCAGCGCTTCCAGCATGGCATAGAGCTTGGTTATATGATACTCGAGAGTAGGATTGTAAGTTAAAGCTGCTAGTGGGTTGTCGATTTTATGTCGGCCTTGCTGTTTAAGAGCAACAGCTTGGCGAATAGCTTGATCCAAACTGTGCTTATCTTCCCGCGAGAAGAAGAAGCCTGCCTCGTTATTCATAACTTCGCAGCATGCTATATTTTCCGATAAAACAACTCGAGTGCCACATAACACTGATTCCACGCCCACTAAGCCGAAAGGCTCATATAGCGAGGCCATGATGGTGTAATCAGCGGCGCGGTAAAGATCTGGCATATTTTTGCAAAAGCCTAACTCCTGCACGTTTGCAATCGGATAAGGAAGCGGTGACCCGGCAACGGCAAGCCGGATGGGCAAGGTAGTGGTTTTAAAATAATCTGCCAATAAATCTAATCCTTTGCGTTTATGGCCTGTGGACGGGAATAGGAAAATAACGTCCTCATCTTTCCACCCATATTGTTGCCGGATAGAGGCAATTCCTTCTGAATGGCGGATGAAGCGGCTTGTATCGGCAGGCGGGTGGATTGTTTGGATTTTTTGTGCCGGAATATTATATAGATTAATCAGCTCCTGACGCATCATTTCTGAGTGCGCCATAATGGATTTTGCAGTGGTATAATTGGTACGATTCCGATATACAGCCAATTTGTCAATCAAGTTTGGCGATTGCTCCATGGCTTTCAGGTAGCCTAAATGAGTCCCACCACAAATATAAATATCGGCATAATCAGAAGGGTTGCAGGCAATCAGATATTCATCAGTGTGATGAATTTTATTTAGCTGTCTGGTAAAGAAAAATGGCCGCAGTTTTTTCAGAGTATGTTTTTGATTAATTAATACCGGTTGAATTTTGGAGTATTCCGGTAAGCTATGATCAAATTTCGAGGCATAAACCGTAACTTTTTTTCCATCATTTGAAAGCTGCTTTGCCAAATCAATCGTATAACTTTCTATTCCACCACCAGTGGCGAATTTGTGGGTACTTAATGCGATGGGTTTATGCATTTTGTTGCTCCAAAATGGTGGTGATTTGTTGGTTTAACCAGTTTGCAGCTTTTGCAATAGGGAAATCTCCACGATGTTGCCAGCTAATTTCCTCACTTTCTGAAAAACATTCCTCAGAGTGGGAAACTGCCATAAAATGGGGAACATCTTTGTGATGCAGTGGGCCCCATGTATTTATATTATGGTCAACATAAAAACTTAGAAGAGGTTTTTTCAGGGCACACGCTAAATGCACGGTGCCACTATCTACCCCAATAACAATATCAGATGATGCTGTTAGCGCAATATATTCTTCTAGTGAGGTCTTTGGAGCAAGTGATAAATCAATGTCAGAAGTACATAATAGTTTTAATTTTTTAAAATATTCTTCTGAGTTTTTAGTGTTGCATACAATAAATTTAGCTTGGCTAAAATAATTTTTATTGAACAAGTTCAGTAACTCTGATAACTCTTTTTCTGGCAAGCATTTAAAAGGAACGCTACCCTGCGGTGCTAAAAATATACGAATCTTCTTTTCGGTATCACATTGCCAGAATTTCCCAGAAATTTGTTCAGTTAGATGGATTTTTAATTCTGGGATAGCCTCTGGGATAGAGAAGTATTGGGAGAAAGATGATGTATGTAAATGTCGAACTACGTGATCCTTTGGATTGTAGGGACAGTAAAAGTCATAGTTATGAACATTTTGCATAGAGTAATATTTACGTGCCCGTTTTTTAAAAATCATAATAGCACGAGGAGAAAGAATAGATGAAGCAGTAATGCTTCTACTATCCAGGCATTCACCAAAGTCTAGGAGTAAATCCCATTTTTTTCGCTGCCTAAGATAGTTGATAGGAGTTCTATCTATCGTTTTATCTATTAATGGAGAGTTGGAAAAAATATTTTTATTTCTATTAGTAACCAGTACGCCCAATTGGATATTTGAGTAAATGTTTTTTAATTGCTTGGCATAAGCTAGATTGATAATTGCATCGCCGACAGCATCCCCTAATGGGCGGATTAGGATGGATTTTATATTATTAAAATCAAATCCAATAGAGTGTCGCTTTTGACCAAACAGTCGGATAATAATTTTTTTTGAAAATGGAATGTTCATAATGTTAATGGTAATGAATTACTAGAACACTTCTAAAGAGTCGATGGCTTCATTGATGCGATAAGTTAAATCTATTGAGCTAGCTTTGGATATATAGTCATAGTCCACAACAATTTGTATGCTGTTTGGGTTATTTGGATGCCAGAAAACCGTGCTAATAGAGAAGAAGTTAGATATTTTGTTAACTGGTATGCCATATAAACCATATTCCATTTGGGTGTAATATAGCCAGTAGTTGTATTTTATTAGATCTAATTCGCTCTGTGGAGGGCTTGGTATATGAACTTTGGATGAGTGTGGGTAAATGGCGATGGTATTCTTATTGAAAGTGGTTGCAATGTGAATAATTGATGTGTCAACACTAACAATTAACTTTGCTTTCTTCACCAAAGGAATTATATCAATAATATTTCTAGATTGAAAAATAATGCTTTCGCTAAATCCTAGTATGCTTAGTTTTTCTTTTTCTCCAGTAATAAAGATTTTATACCCTAAGATATTCAGTTGATCGTATATGCATTGAGCTTGTTTTGGGGATAAACAGTGCGTGTTTTTACTACCAAGTGGATTAAATATTATGAAATTTTTCTCAGATACTTGGCTTGCAACATAGTCCTCTTCAGCTTGAGAAAAAAATAAGTCATAAGACATGTCTCTATAAGTTATATTTTTACCAAATATATCTAATATTCTTCTTAAAGGTTCGATTACATGTACTTGTTGCAATTTGCAAGGGATAGTTACATTAAAAGTTTTAAACATATCCTTATTACAACCAATTAATATTGGTGATTTTATCAATGCATGATAAAGTAAGTCTTTATAGGATGGTTTTCTCGCAATGCGTACTTCGATGGCTAAATCAAAATTCTTTTTTCTAAGTAATAATAAGGAGTAAAAGAAATTTGTTAGTTTGTTATCATTGTAAAGAAAGGTTTCTTTTATATAAGGGTTATATTTTAATAAATCCAAAGATTGTTTTCGTGATGAAACAGAAACTTCATAACCTAATTCTACTAAGTTTCTAAGCAGGCCAGTACAGACTACAGTGTCACCAATTACATTATTGAATATTAATAATATATTGCCTTTTTTGGGTAAGTTGGATACAGGTTTTCTTGCAAATATTGTGTCGATAGCTAATAAAGGTAAGTAATAGAAGAAAATTTTTGCCTTCTTGTAGGTAAATTTACGCTTATAATTCCATAATTTTAACTTATATTTAAGTGACATTTTGATCTTTATTATACAACCAACCGACATTACGAAATTTGTTGGGATAACCATTTTACTGCCAACTCAATAGGGAAATTTTCAGTAGCTACTGGGTTGTTATTGTTTTGAGAGGCGGTAATCATCAAGTGAGGAGTGTTTGGATTTGATAATGGATACCAAGTATCTATATTATGTCGTGCATAGAAGCTTAATAATGGTTTTTGTAATGCACACGCTAGATGGACAGTTCCACTATCTACGCCAATGATAATATCTGCTGATGCTGATAAAGCTAAATATTCTTTTAAAGTAGTGGGTGGTGATAGACCTAATAGTATGTCATAACGGCATAATTCCTTGAGAGTTTGGAAATATTCTTTGCTACCAATTGTGTATCCCATTAATACCCTGATTCTGGAGGATGCGGGAAGACTTTCGTTAAGTAGTTGTGCTAACTCTGAGGGGGGAACTTGTTTTTTCAATTGAGCATTCCCTTGAGGGGCTAGCAGTATATTTAAAGTTTTGCCAAGATTGGCAGGTAGGGTAAATAGCCTATCCCAAATAGGCGACACTTTATCTATTTCCACGTGTGGAATTGTTAATTTCGGAATAATTCTCGGTAAGTCGAAATATTGACCAAATATAGAAGTCTGAAGATGATTTACGACATGACTATTTGGATCAAACGGGCAGCAGAAATCATAATTAGAAATTGTCTCGCGATTATAGTATTCTTTATCTTGTTTAGAGAAAATTATTGTCGTCTCAGGAGATAAGATTTTATCAGCGATTAAATCAGGGGTATTGTATGTTTCTCTGAAGTCTAATAGTAACTGCCATTTTTTATGATTTTTCGTATATTCAAGAAAATTACAAGGAATAATTGTATCAAAGAGATTACTTGCTATAAATAAATCTCGGTTTCGTCCAGCCATAATACCTAACTTTAGATTTGGATATATACTCCTTAATTGTTCTGCAAAAGCGAGATGTATCAGGCTGTCACCTAAGGCAAAACCAAATGGGCGAATTAGAATTGATGATATATTATTCAAATCAAAGTTGTTGCACTTCTTTTTTCTCCCAAATAAATAAGCAATAATCACTTTGGATAATTTCATATAATTATAAGCCGTTAATTAAGATAAATTGTTTAAAAGTTTGGCTTGTCTACGTCAGGATGAAATAAATGGACATCTGTAAGCTCATTATCCTTATTTATTCGCTGTTTCAGATATATTGCATAATAGTGTAAGGCTTCAGAATGTTCTTTTTTTTGCCATAGCCGTTTGGAAAGTAAGCGGTATTCACTATGCCCTACCTTAAGGTGATCTAAGATTGGGTCACTTTTATGAATGGCTAATAGGTTGATATCTTTGGTGAAGAATGTGTATCCAAGGCTTTGGAAAAAATCAACTATTTTATCTCCGCCAGATTTTAAGATTTCGACCAACATAACGGGTCTATTTTTTTTAATGCTATCTGTTGCGCCATTTAACACTTCTATTTCCATTCCTTCCACATCCATTTTGATTAAGTCAATTCGTGACAAATCTAAAGTGTCAATAGATAGCAATGGTACTTTTTGTGTATGCTTCTGATAGTCTATTTGTTGGCCAATAAACTCATTATGGTCAGAAGGGCGTAGTTCTAAGCTACCAAACGATGCATGTTTGGTATAGTCAGGAACTGGTATATCCAAGAAGTGGGTAGATGGATCTGGTAGTATTTTGGTATTACCTAAAGCAGCGTGAATGGCTTTTACATTGAAACAGTTATTTAAAGCTATGTTTCCTGCTAAGGCATAATAAATACGTTCTTGAGCTTCAAAAGAAATAACGTTACCCCATCCTGTCATTTCTATGCCCCAGGCAATGGTATGTGCACCTATATTCGCACCACAATCTAGTGCAACCACTCCTTCGCCATGATAATTCTTACGTAAATTCAGTAGGTTCAGAACTAGTTCGATTTCGGAAGGGTCGAAACTACCTTGGCTGAGATATTGATATCCTACTCCATAACAATTACCTTGTTGATCATAGGCATAATCTTGGTGATTCACGATCATTGTTCCGGTATTTGTAGATGTCAGCACGAATGGTAACGGGCGGTGAATATGCTTCATAAAATTATTTCCAAGTATTAAAGTTGAGATTAGTAATAAAATGCTTGATATTTCAGGTAAATTTAGCTACTCGCTCAACACAGCAATATCCGCCACCGCGTTCATCTGCTCTGCCAAGCGGTTCAGCAGTTTCAGGCGGTTTTGTTTTACGGCGGGGTCTTTCGTCATTACCATCACGCCGTCGAAGAAAGCATCGACTTGCGGCTTGACAGAGGCTAGTTCGGATAAGGCCGTCTGGAAATTGCCTTCGGCAATGGCGGCGGTAATTTTCGGTTGCAAGCCGTGAGTGGCGACGTACAGGGCTTTTTCTTCGGCCTGTTTCAGCAGGCTTTTATCGACTTCTCCCAGCGAGGCATCAGCTTTTTTCAGCAAGTTTTGTACCCGTTTGTTGGCGGCGGCGAGCGCAGTGGCTTCGGGCAGTTGTTTGAACGCGGCGACGGCTTGTAGTTTGGCAGTCAAATCGTCCAAACGGCGCGGCTGTTTGGCAAGTACGGCAGCAACGATGTCTTGCGGATAGTCGTTTTGCAGCAATATGGCAAGGCGCGCTTGCATGAAGTCGGCGGTTTCAGACGGCGTTTTCTCGTTGAGCAAACCTTTGGGGAAGCTGTCGAAGGTCGTCTGAATCAGCTCGTTCACGTCCAAACCATACTGCATCAGCATCCGCAGAATGCCCAAAGCGGCGCGGCGCAGGGCGTAGGGGTCTTTGTCGCCGGTCGGGATCAAACCGATACCCCAAATGCCGACCAAGGTTTCCAGCTTGTCGGCCAGCGCTACGGCGGTGGCGGTTTTGCTTTCAGGTAGCCTATCGCCGGCAAAACGCGGTTGATAGTGCTGCTCGATGGCATCGACGATTTCTTCGGTTTCGCCGTCCAAGCGGGCATAGTATTTACCCATCGTGCCTTGCAGTTCGGGGAACTCGCCAACCATTTCGGTAACCAAGTCGGCTTTTGCCAAACGCGCGGCGCGTTCGGCTGCGGCGGCATCCGCGCCCAAAGCCTTGGCGATGTGGGCGGCGATGTTTT
This sequence comes from Eikenella exigua, assembly GCF_008805035.1. Taxonomy (NCBI): domain Bacteria; kingdom Pseudomonadati; phylum Pseudomonadota; class Betaproteobacteria; order Neisseriales; family Neisseriaceae; genus Eikenella; species Eikenella exigua. The sequence goes on from NZ_CP038018.1 coordinate 491,010, forward strand.
GCAGGCGTTCGATGCGTTCGGCTTGCGAGCCGATTTTGTTGTGATACACCACGTTTGCCAGCTTGGGCAGGCGGCTTTCCAAAGTCGCTTTTTGGTCTTGTTTGTAGAAGAACTCGGCATCAGACAGGCGCGCGCGCAAAACGCGTTCGTTGCCTTGGATGATGTGAGACGGGTCTTCGGTTTGCAGGTTGGAGACCAACAGAAAGCGGTTCATCAGCTTGCCGTTTTGGTCGAGCAGCGGGAAGTATTTTTGGTTTTGCTGCATGGTCAGAATCAGGCATTCTTGCGGCACGGCAAGGAAATGTTCTTCAAAACTGGCTTCCAAAACAACGGGGTATTCGACCAGCGCGGTAATTTCGTCCAGCAGGGCTTCATCGGCGGCTACGGTGGCTTTCAGGTAGCCTGCTTGTTCGTTCAAGGCCGTCTGAATCGCGGCCTTGCGCTCGGCAAACGAAGCAACGACTTTGCCTTGCTCAAGCATTTGTGCGGCGTAGTTGTCGGCATTTTCAATTATGATTTCGCCGTTGGAAAGGAAGCGGTGCCCCAAGGTTTGATGGCCACTTTGCAGACCCAAAACGCTGACGTTCACGATGTTGCCGCCGTGCAGCACAATCAACCCGTGAACAGGGCGCACGAAGGTAAACGTGCTGCTGCCCCAACGCATCACTTTTGGAATCGGCAGTTTCTTAACGGCTTGATTGATAATGTCTTCCAAGAGTTCACTCAACGGTTTGCCGGTTTGGACGTATTCGTAGGCGTACACATCCTGCTTGCCGTCGTGGACGATGGTCAAGTCTTCGATTTTTGCCCCTGCACCGCGCGCAAAACCTTCCAAAGCCTTAGTTGGTGTACCGTCTTTCATGGCATTTGCCACGGCAGGGCCTTTTTTCACGATTTTCTGGTCGGCTTGAACGGCTTTTACGTTTTTGATTTGAACAGCCAAACGGCGTGGCGATGCGTAGGCAGTGTATTCGGCCGCGTCGTCAATCAGTTGCGCTTTTTCCAAGCCTTCGGCAATAGAAGCGGCGAAGTGGTTGCCAAGATGGTTCAGAGCCTTGGGGGGGAGTTCTTCGGTGAGGAGTTCGATTAAAAGGGTTTGGGTGTTCATTGCAGCGTGTCGTTTGGTTTCAGGTAGCCTGCCGTTGCTGTAGATAGTGCTGGGCTTTTGATCAGGAGGCAGGCGGCACTTGTTTGTTAGATTGGTGAGAATTCTAGCATTTTCAGGCTGCTTGCGCCTTGTTTTTAATCAGCGGGAAGCCCAGTTTCTCACGACTTTCCACATATTTCTGCGCCACGGTGCGGCTCAGCGCACGGATGCGGCCAATGTAGGTGGCACGTTCGGTGACGGAAATAGCGCCGCGTGCGTCTAAGAGGTTGAAGGTGTGGCCGGCTTTGAGGACGAGTTCGTAGGCAGGGAGGGCAAGGCTGGTGTCTTCCACGGCCAACAGGCGTTTGGCTTGCGCTTCGTAGTCGTTGAATTGGCGCAGCAGCCAGTCGGCATCGCTGTATTCGAAGTTGTAGGTGGATTGTTCGACTTCGTTTTGGTGGTACACGTCGCCGTAAGTTATGGTGTTGCCGTCCAGCGTTTTTGCCCAAACGAGGTCATAAACGTTTTCTACGCCTTGCAGGTACATCGCCAGGCGTTCGATGCCGTAGGTGATTTCGCCTAGCACGGGGGTGCAGTCGATGCCGCCGACTTGTTGGAAGTAGGTGAACTGGGTGACTTCCATGCCGTTGAGCCAGACTTCCCAGCCTAAACCCCATGCGCCGAGGGTGGGGTTTTCCCAGTCGTCTTCCACAAAGCGGATGTCGTGCACTTTGGGGTCGATGCCCAATTCGCACAGGGAATCGAGATAGAGGTCTTGGATATTGGCCGGGGCGGGTTTGAGGGCGACTTGGAATTGGTAATAGTGCTGCAGGCGGTTGGGGTTGTTACCGTAGCGGCCGTCTTTGGGGCGGCGGCTGGGTTGAACATAGGCGGCAAACCACGGTTCGGGGCCGAGCGCGCGCAGGCAGGTGGCGGGGTGGGATGTGCCGGCGCCAACTTCCATATCGAGCGGCTGGAGCAGGGTGCAGCCTTGGGCGGCCCAGTAGTTTTGCAGTTTGAAGATGATTTGTTGGAAGGTGAGCATGGTTGTGTGGGAAAGTTGGAAAAATAATGGCGGTATTGTACTTGGTTTGCCGATTAAACAAAACAAAGCTAAAGGCTACCTGAAAAATGGTTGTGGGGATTTCAGGTAGCCTTTTCATCTTTAAAGGCATGGCTGAAGCACTTTGCTTCATCAGGCATTATGGTTCACTGCTTGCCAGCCGTTTTAAGGCTACCTGAAAACTAATCGGACGATTTCAGGTAGCCTCTGCTAAACCGGCTAGGCTTCGGCAAAACGCACACCGGTGAGCTGGGATTTCAGGATGGCCTGGCGCAGCGCCTGCAGGGCTTGGGGGCGTATGAAGTTGCGGCGCGAGGCCAATACGATGCGGCGACTGGGCACTGGCGGTTCGAAGGGGATGATGGAAAACAGCAAGTGGTCGTTATCGGTGAGGGCGCTGGAGGGCAGCACGCTGATGCCCAGGCCGCTGGCCACCATGTGGCGGATGGTGTTGATGGAGCTGCCTTGTAGGGTGTTGGCCAGGCCGAGAATGCGCTGGCGGGAGGCCAATTTGCTACAGCTTTCTAAAACTTGGTCGCGCATGCAGTTACCTTCGCTGAGCAGCAGCACTTGCTGTTCTGTCAGCTGCTGCACAGATATGGCATCGAGCTCTTCAAATTCGTGCTCCTTCGGCACGATAACGAAAAACGGTTCGCTATAAAGCGGCTCGGTGATGATACCGGGCTCTTGGAAGGGCTCGGCCACCACGATGGCGTCCAATTCACCTTTTTTCAGGGAATCGGTGAGGTTGGCGGTGTGGTGCTCTTCCAGCATCAGGGGCATATCGGGTGCCACTTTGCGCAGCGATAAAATCAGACGCGGCAAAAGATAGGGAGCCACGGTAAAAATCAGCCCCAACTTGAACACGCCAGCCAGCTCATTTTGCTCGGAGGCGGCCAGATGTTTGATACGGTCGGCTTCTTCCAAAACACGGTGCGCCTGGGTGATGATGCGCTCGCCGGTTTCGGTGGGTCTGACTTCGTTGCTACTGCGGTCGAATAGCGAAACCGAGAGTTCTTCCTCCAACTTTTTAATGGCGATGGAGAGGGTGGGCTGGCTGACGAAGCAGCGTTGGGCGGCGCGGCCGAAGTGGCGTTCTTGTGCAACGGCCACAATATAGCGCAATTCGGTCAGGGTCATGGCTTAGCCTTCTTCGCTTTTGCGTTGGAAGTCAGGCAGGATGATGTTGAGCTCCAGCACGTCCACACCGTTTTGTGTTTCCTGTGAGATACGGATATCGTCGAGGGAAACGTGCACGTATTTCGATAATACCCCCAACAGCTCTTTCTGTAGGGTGGGCAGGTAGTCCGGTGCTTGGGATTTCACGCGCTCCTGTGCAATGATGATTTGTAGGCGGTCGCGGGCGATGCTGGCGGATTTGGGCTTTTTGCCGAACAATATATCAATCAATGACATGGCTTACCCTCCGAACAGGCGTTGCAGGAAGCCTTTTCTCTCTGCTTCCAAAAAACGCATTGGCCGGTTTTCGCCCAGTAGGCGGGCCACCACGTCTTTATAGGCTTCGGCGGCAGGTACGCCTTCTTGATGGATCACAGGCAGGCCAACGTTGGAGGCTTGCAGCACGTTTTGCGATTCGGGAATCACACCCAAGAGCGGGATGCGCAGTACGTCTTCGATGTCTTTTACCGAAAGCATTTCGCCGCTTTCTACACGATCGGGATTGTAGCGGGTAATCAACAGGTGTTCTTTCACTTGCTCGCCTTTTTCGGCATGGCGGCTCTTGCTCTGCAAAATGCCCAAAATGCGGTCGGAATCGCGCACGCTGGATACTTCGGGGTTGGTGGTAACGATGGCTTCATCGGCAAAATACAGTGCCATCAGTGCGCCGGTTTCGATGCCGGCGGGCGAATCGCAAATCACAAATTCGAAGTCCATTTTTTCGGTGAGCTCGGTGAGCACGTGTTCCACGCCTTCGCGAGTGAGCGCGTCTTTGTCGCGGGTTTGTGAGGCGGGTAGAATGAACAGGTTGTCGCAGTGCTTGTCTTTAATCAACGCTTGGCGCAGCGAGGCTTCGTTTTGGATAACGTTGATTAAGTCGTACACCACACGGCGTTCGCAGCCCATGATGAGGTCAAGGTTGCGCAGGCCGACGTCGAAATCGATAACGGCGGTTTTGTGTCCTTTTAGAGCCAGGCCGCTGGCGATGCTGGCGCTGGTGGTGGTTTTGCCCACACCGCCTTTACCGGAGGTTACTACAATAATTTTTGCCACGGTTATGATCCTTTCCCTTATGTGAATCTGTTTTGTTGAAATGGGTTGTTACGTTTGGCGGGCTACCTGAAGAAGGCTACCTGAAAATGGTTTGCCGCCGTTTGTATTGTGTAGCTAAATAAAGTTGTTTCAAATAATCTTGTTGAGGGCGGCGATGGACAGCCGCTCTTTTTGCAAATATATCTGCACGGCCTGACGGTGGAGGTGCGGCGGCAGCTGTTGGTCGAAAGTGCGGTAGATGCCGGCGATGGATACCAGCTCGGCCTGCATCGATTGGGCAAAAATACGGGCATTTTGATCGCCGCCGGCACCTGCTAAGGCACGACCGCGCAGGGGAGCGTAAATATGAATATGGCCATCGGCAATCACTTCGGCTCCTTCGTTCACTAAGCCCAACACGATAAGGTCGGCATTTTCGGCATACACCTGCTGACCGGTGCGGATAGGTTTCTCCACCACAAGGGTTTGGCGCACGGCAGGAGCGGGCGGTATGTTGGGCGTTTCGTGTTGCGTGTTTTCAGGTAGCCTTTTGTGTTCTTCACCATTGGCGTTATCGCTGCAAAAGGCTAAGTGATGGGCGCGGGCGGCAGCCTGCCATTGCTCGTCGTGATGGCGCAGGGTGCCGATGGGTAGGCTGTGCTCGGCAAACAGACCGAGCAGGCTGTCTAAATCTAGGTTGTCCGGCGAGTCGAATGCCTGCACGTCAAGCAGCAGCGGCATATCGCTGAGCTCGCGGTATTGTGCGGCGCGCTCGGTGAGGGTTTGTCGGATGGTCGCCAGCTCGGCGGTATTGAGCTGGATGGCGAGCGCGTCGAGACGGGCGGATTTGATGTCGAATGCTGGCTTCATCGGTGCGATGGAGTCGTAATTTAAGAATTGAAACGGCTCGCAGTTTACCGTTTTATGTAGGCTACTTCAAATCTGTGTGACTCTTGGCTTATATCAGGCTACCTGAAAACTTGGCTTATAATAATGCGGCGAATCGGTTTTCAGGTAGCCTGCTTGGCAAGCCGGAGGCTACCTGAAAACCAGTTTGAGTAATTTAAAGGGAAAAACTATGCGGAAGCCGATACGGATTTTGGGCATCGACCCGGGCAGCCGGGTAACGGGATTTGGCGTTATTGATGTGCTGGGGCAGAATCAGAGCTATGTGGCATCCGGCCGCATCAAAACCATTCCCGGCGACGAGCTGGCCGGACGAATCGGCATTATCGTGCAGCACATCGGCGAGATTATCGATACTTATCGACCGAACCAAGCGGCGGTGGAGCAGGTGTTTGTGAACGTCAATCCCGCTGCCACGTTGATGCTGGGGCAGGCGCGCGGGGCAGCAGTGGCAGCGTTGGTGCTGCGCGGGTTGCCTGTATATGAATACACGGCTTTGCAGGTGAAACAGGCGGTGGTGGGGCAGGGTAAGGCAGCCAAGGAACAAGTGCAGCATATGGTGGTGCAGATGCTGAGGTTATCAGGGAAGCCGCAAGCCGATGCGGCCGACGGTTTAGCCGTGGCGCTTACCCATGCGTTACGTAATCATAGTTTGGCAGCGAAATTGCGCAATGCTTCGCAGATTAAAGGTGGCCGGTTTCAGATTTGATTTTCAGGTAGCCAGTAGTCAGTTGTATTTATGCCGGGTAAATTTCATTTCACCTTAGTGATTTAGTTTTTGTTTGTGGATATTTTGTTTTCCGGTATTTGACAAAATATTTTGGTAGGCGTATAGTCCGCATCTTCGCTGTTCCTTACGGCACGGTTTTGTTGTCGGTTTTACGGTTCAGCAGCTCTTTAACAATCAGATTACCGATAAGTGTGGGTGTTTTACACCTGCACTGTTGAGAAGAAGACAAGACGATGTTTAACATTGTTCTGTCGATTTCTTTGAAGCAGACCAGAAGTATTAAGTTAGAGATTGAACATAAGAGTTTGATCCTGGCTCAGATTGAACGCTGGCGGCATGCTTTACACATGCAAGTCGAACGGCAGCGGGGTAGTGCTTGCACTACTGCCGGCGAGTGGCGAACGGGTGAGTAATATATCGGAACGTACCGAGTAATGGGGGATAACCAATCGAAAGATTGGCTAATACCGCATACGTCCTGAGGGAGAAAGCGGGGGATCGCAAGACCTCGCGTTATTCGAGCGGCCGATAACTGATTAGCTAGTTGGTGGGGTAAAGGCCTACCAAGGCGACGATCAGTAGCGGGTCTGAGAGGACGATCCGCCACACTGGGACTGAGACACGGCCCAGACTCCTACGGGAGGCAGCAGTGGGGAATTTTGGACAATGGGGGCAACCCTGATCCAGCCATGCCGCGTGTATGAAGAAGGCCTTCGGGTTGTAAAGTACTTTTGTTCGGGAAGAAAAGGAGGGTGCTAATACCACCCTTTGCTGACGGTACCGAAAGAATAAGCACCGGCTAACTACGTGCCAGCAGCCGCGGTAATACGTAGGGTGCGAGCGTTAATCGGAATTACTGGGCGTAAAGCGAGCGCAGATGGTTATTTAAGCAGGATGTGAAATCCCCGGGCTCAACCTGGGAACTGCGTTCTGAACTGGATAGCTAGAGTGTGTCAGAGGGGGGTAGAATTCCACGTGTAGCAGTGAAATGCGTAGAGATGTGGAGGAATACCGATGGCGAAGGCAGCCCCCTGGGATAACACTGACGTTCATGCTCGAAAGCGTGGGTAGCAAACAGGATTAGATACCCTGGTAGTCCACGCCCTAAACGATGTCGATTAGCTGTTGGGCAACTTGATTGCTTAGTAGCGTAGCTAACGCGTGAAATCGACCGCCTGGGGAGTACGGTCGCAAGATTAAAACTCAAAGGAATTGACGGGGACCCGCACAAGCGGTGGATGATGTGGATTAATTCGATGCAACGCGAAGAACCTTACCTGGTTTTGACATGTACGGAACCCTTTAGAGATAGAGGGGTGCCTTCGGGAGCCGTAACACAGGTGCTGCATGGCTGTCGTCAGCTCGTGTCGTGAGATGTTGGGTTAAGTCCCGCAACGAGCGCAACCCTTGTCATTAGTTGCCATCATTTAGTTGGGCACTCTAATGAGACTGCCGGTGACAAACCGGAGGAAGGTGGGGATGACGTCAAGTCCTCATGGCCCTTATGACCAGGGCTTCACACGTCATACAATGGTCGGTACAGAGGGTAGCCAAGCCGCGAGGCGGAGCCAATCCCAGAAAACCGATCGTAGTCCGGATTGCACTCTGCAACTCGAGTGCATGAAGTCGGAATCGCTAGTAATCGCAGGTCAGCATACTGCGGTGAATACGTTCCCGGGTCTTGTACACACCGCCCGTCACACCATGGGAGTGGGGGATACCAGAAGCAGGTAGGGTAACCGCAAGGAGCTCGCTTGCCACGGTATGCTTCATGACTGGGGTGAAGTCGTAACAAGGTAGCCGTAGGGGAACCTGCGGCTGGATCACCTCCTTTCTAGAGAAAAAGTAGGGGTAGAGCATCCACACCTATCGGTAATCGGATACAGATGCGAAGAGAATGTTGGGTTTGTAGCTCAGCTGGTTAGAGCACACGCTTGATAAGCGTGGGGTCGGAGGTTCAAGTCCTCCCAGACCCACCAGTAGGCGTAGAGTGGAGCAGATCCGCCCAGGTACTGGGGGCATAGCTCAGTTGGTAGAGCACCTGCTTTGCAAGCAGGGGGTCATCGGTTCGATCCCGTTTGCCTCCACCACACAATACTTTCCAAATAAAAGTATGCTAAATATGCGAGCAAGCTGTTACATGTTGCAGTTTTGAGCGGTAGTTTATTTTTATTTGCGAAGTCAAAACGCATCGATCTTTAACAAATTGGCAAGCCGAAATCAACAAACAAACGAAGTAAGGCTTATCCTAAAGATAAGTCATACAGAAATTTGGGTGATGATTGTATCGACCGAATCCTGAAACGCAAAAGGCAGGGTTCGGACACAACAAGCAGTAAGCTTTATCAGAGTGGAGGCCTTAAGCCCCAGCTGTAGTCAACGCAGCGCGGGCGAAGTCAAAGAGGCGCTTCAAATGATAGAGTCAAGTGAATAAGTGCATCAGGTGGATGCCTTGGCGATGATAGGCGACGAAGGACGTGTAAGCCTGCGAAAAGCATCGGGGAGCTGGCAATAGAGCTTTGATCCGGTGATGTCCGAATGGGGGAACCCACACAGCAATGTGTATCCTAAGCTGAATATATAAGCTTAGAGAAGCGAACCCGGAGAACTGAACCATCTAAGTACCCGGAGGAAAAGAAATCAACCGAGATTCCGCAAGTAGTGGCGAGCGAACGCGGAGCAGCCTGTATGTGATAGCCGTCGGGATAGGAGAAGGAATTGGAAACTTCCGCCATAGTGGGTGATAGCCCTGTATCCGAAATTCCGGCAGTGGTACTAAGCATATGACAAGTAGGGCGGGACACGAGAAATCCTGTCTGAAGATGGGGGGACCATCCTCCAAGGCTAAATACTCATCATCGACCGATAGTGAACCAGTACCGTGAGGGAAAGGCGAAAAGAACCCCGGGAGGGGAGTGAAATAGAACCTGAAACCTGATGCATACAAACAGTGGGAGCACTTTATTGTGTGACTGCGTACCTTTTGTATAATGGGTCAACGACTTACATTCAGTAGCGAGCTTAACCGGATAGGGGAGGCGTAGGGAAACCGAGTCTTAATAGGGCGTCATAGTTGCTGGGTGTAGACCCGAAACCGAGTGATCTATCCATGGCCAGGTTGAAGGTGCCGTAACAGGTACTGGAGGACCGAACCCACGCATGTTGCAAAATGCGGGGATGAGCTGTGGATAGGGGTGAAAGGCTAAACAAACTCGGAGATAGCTGGTTCTCCCCGAAAACTATTTAGGTAGTGCCTCATGTATCACTTCCGGGGGTAAAGCACTGTTATGGCTAGGGGGTCATTGCGACTTACCAACCCATGGCAAACTCAGAATACCGGAAAGTGCAATCATGGGAGACAGACAGCGGGTGCTAACGTCCGTTGTCGAAAGGGAAACAACCCAGACCGCCAGCTAAGGTCCCAAATGATAGATTAAGTGGTAAACGAAGTGGGAAGGCTTAGACAGCCAGGATGTTGGCTTAGAAGCAGCCATCATTTAAAGAAAGCGTAACAGCTCACTGGTCGAGTCATCCTGCGCGGAAGATGTAACGGGGCTCAAATCTATAACCGAAGCTGCGGATGCATGCTTCATTAAAACAGCTTGCCGGAGCAAAGTGACGGAAAGCGCCCATCAAAGTCGAGTATGGTAGATGGGGTTAGCTGTTTTAATGAAGCGTGCATGGTAGGGGAGCGTTCTGTAGGCCTGAGAAGGCGTTTCGTAAGGAATGCTGGAGGTATCAGAAGTGCGAATGTTGACATGAGTAGCGATAAAGCGGGTGAAAAGCCCGCTCGCCGAAAGCCCAAGGTTTCCTGCGCAACGTTCATCGGCGCAGGGTGAGTCGGCCCCTAAGGCGAGGCAGAGATGCGTAGTCGATGGGAAACGGGTTAATATTCCCGTACTTGATTTAAGTGCGATGTGGGGACGGAGAAGGTTAGGTCAGCAAACTGTTGGAATAGTTTGTTCAAGCTAGTAGGTGGAAGAATTAGGCAAATCCGGTTCTTCATAACACCGAGAAGCGATAACGAGTATCTACGGATACGAAGTGACTGATACCACGCTTCCAGGAAAAGCCACTAAGCTCCAGCTTAAATCGAACCGTACCGCAAACCGACACAGGTGGGCAGGATGAGAATTCTAAGGCGCTTGAGAGAACTCGGGAGAAGGAACTCGGCAAATTGATACCGTAACTTCGGGAGAAGGTATGCCCTCTGAGGTGAAGGATTTACTCCGTAAGCTTTGGAGGGTCGCAGAGAATCGGTGGCTGCGACTGTTTATTAAAAACACAGCACTCTGCAAACACGAAAGTGGACGTATAGGGTGTGACGCCTGCCCGGTGCTGGAAGGTTAATTGAAGATGTGAGAGCATCGGATCGAAGCCCCAGTAAACGGCGGCCGTAACTATAACGGTCCTAAGGTAGCGAAATTCCTTGTCGGGTAAGTTCCGACCCGCACGAATGGCGTAACGATGGCCACACTGTCTCCTCCCGAGACTCAGCGAAGTTGAAGTGGTTGTGAAGATGCAATCTACCCGCTGCTAGACGGAAAGACCCCGTGAACCTTTACTGTAGCTTTGCATTGGACTTTGAAGTCACTTGTGTAGGATAGGTGGGAGGCTTAGAAGCAGAGGCGCTAGTTTCTGTGGAGCCGTCCTTGAAATACCACCCTGGTGACTTTGAGGTTCTAACCCAGGTCCGTAAACCGGATCGGGGACCGTGCATGGTAGGCAGTTTGACTGGGGCGGTCTCCTCCCAAAGAGTAACGGAGGAGTTCGAAGGTTATCTAGGTCCGGTCGGAAATCGGACTGATAGTGCAATGGCAAAAGGTAGCTTAACTGCGAGACCGACAAGTCGAGCAGGTGCGAAAGCAGGACATAGTGATCCGGTGGTTCTGAATGGAAGGGCCATCGCTCAACGGATAAAAGGTACTCCGGGGATAACAGGCTGATTCCGCCCAAGAGTTCATATCGACGGCGGAGTTTGGCACCTCGATGTCGGCTCATCACATCCTGGGGCTGTAGTCGGTCCCAAGGGTATGGCTGTTCGCCATTTAAAGTGGTACGTGAGCTGGGTTTAAAACGTCGTGAGACAGTTTGGTCCCTATCTGCAGTGGGCGTTGGAAGTTTGACAGGGGCTGCTCCTAGTACGAGAGGACCGGAGTGGACGAACCTCTGGTGTACCGGTTGTCACGCCAGTGGCATCGCCGGGTAGCTAAGTTCGGGAAGGATAAGCGCTGAAAGCATCTAAGCGCGAAACCTGCCTGGAGATGAGACTTCCCTTGCGGTATAACCGCGCTGAAGAGTCGTTCTAGACCAGGACGTTGATAGGTGGGGTGTGGAAGCGCGGCAACGCGTGCAGCTAACCCATACTAATTGCTCGTGAGGCTTGGCTCTATCATTTGAAGTGCTTTGCGGTGTGGAGACACCGGGAAGGGCACTCATAGAGAATAAAGCTTACTGGAATCGATACACATTACCCGATTGTTTGGTTAGTATAGCCGGACAGGACAGTTTGATTTGATTGGCCGGAGTGGACGCTACCGGCGGCTTGACGATTTGTACAGTTTAAGTTTGGCGGCCATAGCGGTTTGGTCCCACGCCTTCCCATCCCGAACAGGGCCGTGAAACGAACCAGCGCCGATGATAGTGCGGATACCCGTGCGAAAGTAGGACACTGCCAAACACCTATTTACGACACCCGCCTGATGGCGGGTGTTGTGCTTTGTGGGAGTATGATGAAAGGAATGGATGGAAATCCGGGATAGCGGTACAGTGTGAGTTGGAAAAGGAAGTGGGGATAAAGAAACGAGAGAGAAGAGGAGATGAAGAAATGGGTGAGGAATGGAACGAGGAAAGGAGAGAGGCTAGCTGAATGTTCGACTAGCCTCTCTTGCTTTGGCAGGAAAATTATTTAATCTGTGTATAGAGTTGGATAACCGGGGCTTTTTCGCAGGCTTCTACCAAGGTTGGCACAATATGGGTAAAGTGTGCAGAAGCGGAATGGGTATCCAATACAGCTTGGTTTTGCCATAGCTCGATAAAGCTGACTTGGTTGGGTTGTTGGGTATTTTGGTATAGGTGGTAAGACAGGCAGCCGTTTTCCTTGCGGGTTTCGGCAATCAATTCGTCGCAGTGTTGCAGGAATTTATCCAGTTCGGCGGGTTTGACTTCGAATTGGGCAACTACAGTAATCATAATGACTCCTTAGTGTTGTTTGGATAGATGATTGGTAACATTTGATTTAGGCTACCTGAAAGCAGTGTAACAGATTTTCTAGTTAAAGCCGCCGATTTCTTCATACCGCATGCATTCAGCTTGCTGTGCGCCCATATTGCTTACTGCTTTGCTGCTTTGTACGTAAAATGGGCGTAGTCATGGCTAGTTTCTTTGGTTTTATTTCGCTTTACATAAGGATAATAAAGGCTACCTGAAAATTTGATTTCAGGTAGCCTTTCTTTTATGGCAGGGTTAATGTCTATGTTTAGTCTTCATAGTGTTCGATACTTGGGCAAGAGCAGACCAAGTGGCGGTCGCCGTATACATCATCGATACGGTTTACGCTAGGCCAGAATTTGTTCTCGCGCACATAGGGCAGGGGATAGACGGCTTCTTCGCGGCTGTAGGCACGTTTCCATTCGCCGGTTACATCGGCGGCGGTGTGCGGTGCGTTGACCAGTGGGTTGTCGTCTTTCGGCCATTCGCTGCGCTGTACTTTCAGCGCTTCCTGCTTAATCTGTTTCATCGCAGCGATGAAGCGGTCGAGCTCAGCCTTGCTTTCGCTTTCGGTGGGCTCGATCATCAGCGTACCGGCCACGGGGAAGGACATGGTCGGGGCGTGGAAGCCGTAGTCCATCAGGCGTTTGGCGATGTCCACTTCGGTGATGCCGCTTTCGGCCTTGAGCGGGCGCAGGTCGATGATGCATTCGTGCGCCACGCGGCCGTTTTTACCGGTGTAGAGCACCGGATAATCGGCGGAGAGCTGCTTAGCAACATAGTTGGCGTTGAGCAGGGCGGTTTCGGTGGCCTGGCGCAAACCGTCAGCCCCCATCATGCTGATGTACATCCAAGTAATCGGCAGGATGCTGGCGGAGCCGTAGGGTGCGGCAGATACGGCACCCATGCCTACAGTAGCGCCTTCCACCGGTGCTACAACATGGCTCGGGGCAAATGGAGCAAGGTGGGCTTTCAAGCCGATGGGGCCCATGCCAGGGCCGCCGCCACCGTGCGGGATACAGAAGGTTTTATGCAGATTCATATGCAACACGTCGGCGCCCACTTCGGCCGGCTGCATGATGCCGACTTGGGCGTTCATATTGGCGCCGTCCATATACACCTGGCCACCGTTCTCGTGGATGATGCGGCAGATGTCGCGGATGCCTTCTTCATACACGCCGTGGGTGGACGGGTAGGTAATCATCAGCGCGCCCAGTGTATCTTTATACTGTTCGGCCTTGGCTTTCAGGTCGGCAATATCCACGTTGCCGTGCTCGTCGGTATCCACGATCACAATCTGCATACCGGCCATGTGGGCGGTGGCGGGGTTGGTACCGTGGGCAGAGCGTGGAATCAGGCACACATTGCGCTCGGGGTGGCCTTGTGCTTCGTGGTAGCGGCGGATGGTCACCATGCCGGTGTATTCGCCTTGCGCGCCGGAGTTGGGCTGGATACAGATGGCGTCAAAGCCGGTAACGGCCTTGAGCTGCTCTTGCAGGCCGTGGATCATTTCCAGGCAGCCTTGCACTTGTTCGCGCGGGGCAAATGGGTGCACATTGGTGAATTCCGGCCAGGTAATCGGAATCATCTCGGCAGTGGCATTCAGCTTCATGGTGCAGGAACCGAGCGAAATCATGCTGCGGTTCATGGCTAGGTCGCGCTCTTCCAGTTTTTTCAGGTAGCGCAGCATTTCGTGTTCGGTGTGGTAGCTGTTGAACACGGGGTGTTGCAAGATCGCGCATTTGCGTTGCAGGCTTTCAGGTAGCCTGCTGGCAGGTGCGCTTTCGGGCAGGGCAGCTGCCTTGCCGGTGAACAATTCAACCAGTTGGGCAAACTCTTCGGCGCTGGAGGTTTCGCTGAAGGCAGCGGCCAATACGTTCTCACCAATGCGCAGCAGGTTGAAGCCGGCATCCAGCGCTTTTTGATACACACCGTCGGCTTGCACCTTGCTGCCGAAATCTACGGCTACGGTGTCGAAGAATACCGAGTGCACCACTTTGCCGCCGGCAGCCTGTACCGCATCGGCAAAAGCAACAGCCAGCGCATGGATACGGCGGGCGATGCGGTTTACGCCTTCGGGACCGTGATACACCGCATACATACCGGCCAAGTTGGCCAGCAGCACTTGCGAAGTACAAATATTGGAATTGGCTTTTTCACGGCGGATATGCTGCTCGCGGGTTTGCAGCGCCATGCGCAGCGCCTGCTTGCCGGAAGCATCCACTGATACGCCGATGATGCGGCCGGGAGCGGAGCGTTTGTCTTTGTCTTTAAACGCAAAGTAAGCAGCGTGCGGGCCGCCGAAGCCCATCGGGATACCGAAGCGCTGGGTGCTGCCCAAGGCAATGTCGGCGCCCAACTCGGCGGGCGCTTTCAGCAGCACCAGGCTCATGATGTCGGCGGCTACGGCTACCACTGCGCCTTTGGCTTTCACAGCGGCAATCACATCGCCCAAATCGGCCACGTCGCCGTCTTTGCCCACATATTGGAACAGCGCGCCAAAATACTCGCCGTTGCGAGCGGTGTCGAAATTACCCACTACCAGCTCGAAATCGAAATATTTGGCTCGGGTTTTGATCACGTCCAGCGTTTGCGGGTAAACGCGCTCGTCCACAAAGAATTGGTTGGATTTGGATTTGCCCACGCGGCGCGCCATGGTCATGGCTTCGGCAGCGGCGGTGGCTTCGTCGAGCAGGGAGGCGCCGGCCAGCTCGAAACCGGTGAGGTCGATACACACCTGTTGGAAGTTCAACAACGCTTCCAAACGGCCTTGCGACACTTCGGCCTGATAGGGCGTGTAGGCGGTGTACCAACCCGGATTTTCCAGCACATTGCGCAGAATCACGTTTGGCAGGCGGGTGGGGTAGTAGCCTAGGCCGATATAGCTTTTATTGATACGGTTTTTGGCGGCGATGCCCTTAAGCTTGGCCAAGGCATCGGCTTCGCTTAATGCTTTGGGCAGCTGCAGCGAGCCGGGCATACGCACGCTTTGCGGCACGGTGTGCTCCACAAAACTGCCTATATCTTTTTCGCCCAGTGCGGCCAAAAGGGCGGCGCGGTCAGATAGGCTGAGATGGCGGCCAATAAAATCGTTGTGGTGGAAGAGTTCGTTAAACTTCATGATCCTGCATCCTTTCTGCTTGCTCGGTGGTAAGGGGGATTGGAACAGATAGTTATATTGTAGCCTAAATCAGGGTGCTTGCGGCGGATGCGGCAAATATTCTGTCATTTTCTGCAGATGGTTTTCAGGTAGCCTCAGCGGGGAAAGTGGATAGATAATTTAGATGGCAATGATTTCTATGAGTCAGAGGCGGAAGAGGTGTACGCCGTGCAGACGGAAGGGCGGATTGGGGTGCTCGGCCAGCAGGTATTCCCGCCTATTTTATTGATAATGGCGAAGTAGGCCTGTTGCTGCCGTAGCGGCAAATGATTTACAACGTTACTGCTTTAAATTGTGCTCAAAGCAAGGAAAATGGTTTCAGGTTGGCCGACAGTGAGTACGATAAGTTTGTTGAGGTTGATATTTTTCAGGTAGCCTTTCCCAGATGGGCTATGCACTGCCAAAAGGCTACCTGAAAATGCCGAACGGGTTCTTTACAGGTAGCCTTTCTGCCTACTCCTTCCACTCTTCTTCATCCTGCCAGGCCGTATCCAGCGCGTGGCGGATGGTGTCGCTGTCGAAGCCGCGGTAGGCGAGGAAACGGGCGGCGCGTTGCTGTGCGGCGAAGTCGGCGGGGGGCTGTTTGAACTTTTTGCGCAGCACGGCGCAGGCGGTGGCGCGTTCGCTGTCGCGGTCGGGCAGTGCGGCTTCGATGAGCTCGTTGTCTAGTTTTTGCTGTTGCAGGCCTTGGGCGAGGCGCAGGCGGCCGTAGCGGCTGCTTTTGCTGTATACGTAGCTTTCGGCGTAGCGCTGATCGGATTGCCAGTTGCGCTCGGCAAACTCTTGCAGCAAAGCATTGATTTCGGCGGGATCTTCGGCATAGGGCGCGAGTTTGCGCCGCAGTTCGGCCTGCGACATTTCCCGACGCGACAACAAATCTAAAGCGCGGCTGCGCAGGGATTTAACGGCGGTCATCGGGGCGCAGGCGGTCGTAGATTTCGGGCAGGGTGCTGACGATCCAATCCGGCCGGGTGGCGGGGTTTTCGGCCAGTTTGTCCATATCGGCATAGCCGTAGCGCACGCCGATGGCAAAGCAGCCGGCGGCTTTGGCGGCAAGGATGTCGTTGCGCGAATCGCCCACCATCACCATGTTTTCCGGCTTCACGCCCAATACTTCGGCAGCGTGCAGCAGCGGCGCGGCATCCGGTTTGCGCTGCGACAGGGTGTCGCCGCCCACCACGAGGCTGAACAGGTCGGCCAGGCCCAGGCGGCGCAGCAGCTCGGCGGCCCAGGCTTCGCGTTTGTTGGTGATCACGGCCAGCGGGATGCCAAGGGCTTTCAGGAGCTGGAGGCCGGTTTGCACTTCGGGGTAGATATAGGTGTGGCGGTCGAGGTGTTCGGAATAATGTTGGGCGAACACGGCGAAAGCACGCTGCCACATCTCGTCGGGGGCTTGCCCTTCCGGGTCGGCAGTGAGGGCACGGTGCACGAGCTTGCCCACGCCGTCGCCCACGTAGGATATCATCAGTTTTTTGTCGAGCAGGGGCAGGTTTTCGCTGCGGCGGGCTTCATTGGCGGCAGCGGCGAGGTCGGCAAGGGAATCGACTAAGGTACCGTCCAAATCAAAGGCGGCGGCAAGGATTTCGGGGCGGGTGTTCATGGTGGCCTCGGGGTTAGGATAAAAAAATGATGGCGGATTTTATAGTGAATTAAAATAAGAATGCTACTGCATTGGCTCGCCTTGTTGTGCTATTTGTACTGTCTGCGGCTCGCTGTCTTGTTTCATTCTTATTTTAATTCACTATAGCATGGTGCGGTGGGCAATAAGGCTACCTGAAAGTTTCAGGTAGCCTTTTAAGGCTTACAACGCGGCCTGGATTTCCTGCCGGATTTTATCGAGGAAACGGCCTTGCGGCACGAGTTCGGCGGCTTGGGCGTAGTCTGCCTGCTGAAAGGTGGTGCTGAGTTTGGCCAGCAGCCGGGCTTCTTCGGCGGCCACTTGCTTATCCAGCGCGGCGAGTCGTTCGGCAGAGTGTTCGGTGCGGGCTGCGGCCAGCTCTTCGCGCCATTCCATTTGCTGCATCAGAAACTCGGGGTCGAAGGCGGTGCGCTCTTCAGAATCGGCCTGAATGCCTTGCGCTTGCAGCAGCAAAACGGCGCGCTCCAGCGGCCGGCTGAGGCGGCGGTAGGCTTCGTTGACGGCGGCGGCCATCATCACGGCCTGCTTCTGCTCGAAGGCGGAAGCGGTGGCGGTTTTGTCGGGATGGAAGCGGGCGGCCAGTTGGCGGTAGGTTTGCTCCAGCGCGGCGGGGTCGAGGTCGAATTGCGCGGGCAAGTTGAAAAGTTGGAATTCGCGCGGCATGTGTGTGCTTTCAGGTAGCCTGTTCTAAAGATGGAATATTGTATAGGCAAACGCCAAGATGAGGCTACCTGAAAACGGCGGCAGTCGGTTTTGCTGAGGTACGCTGCATCTGCTTTCAGGTAGCCTGCAAACGCTGCCGGCTGGCGGAAGGGCGGCGGCTTGCTATACAATACGCGCCCTTACCGTTTGAAAGAAATGCGATTATGCCCTACCAACAAGCCAGTATTCCGATTGGTGCCGACCGTGCCGAGCAGTTTTCCGATGCTTTAATGGCCGCCGGCGCATTGTCGGCCGCGATTGAAGATGCCTATGCCGGCACAGACGAAGAACAGGCTATTTTCGGCGAGCCGGGCGAAGAAAACGGCCAAATTTGGCAGCGCAGCTTGGTGATTGCCCTGTTTGACGACCAATGCAACGTTGCCGCCGCCGTGGCCGCCGCGGCCAAGGAATGCCAGCTGGAAGTGCCGCCCTACCGCATCGAGCAGCTGCCGGAGCAGGATTGGGTGCGCCTCACGCAATCACAGTTTGATCCCATCCGCATTTCCGAACGGCTGTGGATTGTGCCCACCTGGCACGATATTGCCGACCAATCGGCTGTAAACCTGCGGCTTGACCCCGGCTTGGCTTTCGGTACGGGCAGCCATCCCACCACTCGCTTGTGCCTGCAGTGGCTCGATGAAAATATCCAAGCTGCCGACCGCGTGCTCGACTACGGCTGCGGCTCCGGTATTTTGGCCATTGCCGCGCTCAAACTCGGCGCTGCCGCCGCTGATGGCGTGGATATCGACGAGCAGGCTATTGTTGCCAGCCGCAGCAATGCCGAGCAAAACGAAGCTGCCGCCCGTTTTTTCCTGCCCGACGACTTGCCGGAAGCGGAATACGATGTGGTGGTGGCCAATATTCTGGCCAACCCGTTGCGCCTGTTGGGCGGCATGATGGCCTCGCGCACCAAGGCAGGCGGGCGGATTGTGCTTTCCGGCATTTTGGAAGAGCAGGCCGAAGAGCTAAACGGTATCTATAGCAAATGGTTCGATATGCAGCCGCCGGTTGCCGAAGGTGGCTGGGTGCGTTTGGTGGGCGTGCGTAAAGCCGGATAAGCCAGCTAGCAGCGCAATAGAGCCGTTTCAAACGGGAGCGAAACCAGGCAAGCCAATGCCGCATATCCTTCTTTTTTGAAACGGCTAAATTCATGGCAAATGGTTTGGCGGGAGTAGCCAGGTGGCACAAATTTCCTGCAAAATATACAAAAAACCGACAGTTAGCCGCTAAAAGGCTACCTGAAAATGGTAAAAGCGCATTAATTTTCTTAAAATAGCGGCCGAAACATCAGTATTTGGATTGCCGACACATGAAAACCGTCAAACTCAGTTGCCCCCGCTGCCAAGCGGAGAATCATTATGCCGTAGCCGATTTGCAGGCAGCCAACGGGCGGGTGCAGTGCAGCCAGTGCCGGCACGCCTTCACGGTAACGCGCAAGCCAAAAGCCCAGAGCGCGCCTGCCGCCAAAGCCGAAATTCTGCAGGAAGACGTGATTCACGCCAAAATGCCCCTGCGCGAAAAGCTCGCCCGCCTCAAACAGCAATCTGCCGCCTTGGCCGCACAGCAGGCCGGGCAGGATGCCGATGAGCCCCTGCACACCCAGAAAAAACCGCTGGCCGCCGAGCTGGACGAAATCGACAGCCGCTTGCGCCGCCAGCGCATGGCGCTGGATAACAACACCGGCCAAGCCATGCCCTTCAAATTGGCCGAAGCCGAGCACAATGCCCACAGCGCCGATGCCATCGAAGCCTTACTGCAACGCTCCGCTTCCACTCCGCCGCCCCCCGCCGTGCTGCCCAGCATCGATACCCTGCTCAAAAGTGCGCAATCTGCCGCTGCCAGCCATGGGCGAACCCAAAATATCCATATTCAAGCCGAGAGTTTGGTGTTCAATTTAGTCTCCGGTCGTGATCCCGGCGGCATCCAGCTGCCTGCCGCAGCCAAACTGCCAGCCGTTATCGACCAGCCCGCCGACAACCTGCTCTCTGCACCTTCCGGCCCCCCGAATGTTCCTGCATCTGCCGCCGCGGTGCACAGCGAATTCAACTGGACGCTGGCTTCTTTAGCCGCGCTCACTGTTTTGATTATGCAGCTGTTTTACTATTTGCTGATTATGAAGCACTAAATCACAGCACCGAATGTGAAAAGGCTACCTGAAAACTAGAAGAACTGGTTTTCAGGTAGCCTTTTATGATGCTGGAAGCAAGGGCTATGTCCTGTTTAACCAGCATAGTTTGCAGGTCTACCTTGGTTGGAATAAGCTGGATGGCGTGCGCTGCCGACTGTTGAATGGCCACCACCAAGTGCAGTTGTGTACGGCGCCGCATGCCAATCGGCAGGCAGTGCGGGCATTTGAGCGCCGGATGGCGGCGTTTTTGCAAGCGGCAGGATAGCCTGGCCGCTTGATTGATGTGCGAAATAAAGGCTACCTGAAATTTTTCAGGTAGCCTTTGTATGGAAGGACAGGCTTACAGTTTGCCGCCGGAAGGCGACAAATTTTTTGCCTTTGTGCCGGTTTTGGGTTAATCTTACGCGCTTCTCGCACCCATAGCTCAGTTGGATAGAGTGTCAGTTTCCGAAGCTGAAGGTCACAGGTTCGATCCCTGTTGGGTGCGCCAGTTATTTGGGAAGGCAGCCGGTTGGCTGCTTTTTTGTTGCTTGGTCGTTTTAAAATGGCATGATACGGTGTTGATTCACCTTATTTTTATACCAGCTGACGACTATAAATTTCAGGTAGCCTTTCCAGTGAGGCTACCTGAAAATTTTTAGAAGCGGAACGATGAGGCTTTTTTCACGGCGGGGCCGCTGAGGGCAGGGGCTACGGTATCAAACATCACGCTTTGTTCGTAGCTGTCTTCGCCGTTGCATTGCACGAGCAGGGCGCGCATTACGGGCTCTTGGCCAACGATCACCGCCATGCAGCCGCCGGCAGGCAGTTTGTTGCGCAGGGTTTCGGGCATCACGGGGCAAGAGCCGCCCACGTAGATGGCACTCACGGTGGCGATGGGTGGATTCACCAGACCATCACTGATGCGGTAGTCGATATTGGTGAGGCCAAGGCTGTCGAGCACGGCTTTGGCTTGTTGCTGCTGGGTTTCATCAGTGTCGATGGTGATGACGCGGCCAGCGAGTTTAGCCAGCACGGCGGTGGCATAGCCGGAGCCGGTGCCGATTTCGAGCACGGTGTCTTTTTTGGTGAGCTTCAGGCCTTGAATCAGGCGGGCAACCACTTTGGGCTCGAGCATGGCGCTGCCGTTGGGCAGGGGCAGGGAGAGATCGGCGTAGGCGTAGGCTTGCTGTTCGGGGGCAACGAATTGTTCGCGCGGCACTTCGGCCAAGGCGTCGAGAACATCGAAATCCAATACGCTCCAAGGGCGGATTTGCTGTTCGACCATGTTGAATCGGGCTTGTTCGAAAAAGTTCATTATTCTGCTCCGCAACGGGGGTGGTATGTGTTTGAAGGCTGGATTATAAGCTAATTCGGTGTTTATGGGCGGCAAAAGTGTGGCGGCAGAAAAGGCTACCTGAAATTTCAGGTAGCCTTGATTTTTACTGTTGCAGCTGGTTTAGCCTTGGCGCTGTGCATCCACGGCGGCCAGTGCCACCATGTTTACCAAACGGCGCACGGAGGCGAGCTGGTTGATGATGTGCACAGGTTTTTTCATGCCCAGCAGAATCGGACCCACGGTTACGCCGTCGGGGCTAGCGACGCGCAGCAGGTTGCAGCTGATGTTGGCGGCTTCCACGTTGGGCATCACCAAGAGGTTGGCGGCGCCTTTCAGGGCGGAATCGGGCATGCTTTGCTGGCGCAGGCTTTCCACTAAGGCGGCATCGCCCTGCATTTCGCCGTCGATTTCCAACTGCGGGGCGGCTTGACGGATGAGCTCAAGCGCATGGCGCATTTTTTCGGCACTTTCGGAGGGCACGGAACCAAAGTTGGAGTGCGAGAGCAGCGCAACCTTGGGCGTGATGCCGAAGCGTTGGATTTCTTCGGCGCACATCAGCGTGCTTTGGGCAATTTGCTCGGCAGTCGGATTGGCGTTTACATAGGTGTCGGCGATGAACAAGTTGTGGCCGCCGAAAATCAGCGCGTTCATGGCGCAGGCGGTGTGGTCGGGGTTGTTGTAGCCGACAACGTTGGAAACGATGCCGAGGTGGTGCTGGAAATGGCCGACTGTGCCGCACACCATGGCATCGGCATGGCCGAGCTGCAGCATGAGCGCGCCGATGAGGGTGGTGTTAGCAAGCACGCGGCGCTTGGCCAAATCGGGGGTGATGCCGTTGCGCTGCTGCAGGCGGTAGTATTCCTGCCAGTATTCTTGGTAGCGCGGATCGTTTTCGTTGTTCACGATTTCGAAATCGCTGCCAGGGCGGATGGTGAGCCCCATTTTTTGGATGCGCTCTGCGATTACGGCGGGACGGCCGATGAGAATCGGCGAGGCCAGCTTGGCAGACGCAATCTGTTGGGTGGCGTGCAGCACGCGCTCGTCTTCGCCTTCGGCCAACACCACGCGTTTGAGGGCTTGGCGCGCTTGGGCGAAGATGGGTTTCATAAACAGGCCGGATTTATAAACAAACTCGTTCAGTTTTTCTTCGTAAGCGGCAAAATCGGCAATCGGGCGGGTGGCCACGCCGGAATCCATGGCGGCTTTGGCTACGGCAGGCGCTACACGGGAAATCAGGCGCGGGTCGAAGGGTTTGGGAATCAGGTATTCGGGGCCGAATTTCAGCTCGGCGCCGGTGTAGGCGGTGGCAACTTTGTCGTTTTGCTCGGCCATGGCCAAATCGGCAATGGCGCGCACGGCAGCCAGCTTCATTTCTTCGTTGATGGTGGTGGTACCCACATCGAGTGCGCCGCGGAAGATGAAGGGGAAGCAGAGAACGTTGTTCACCTGGTTGGGGAAGTCGGAACGGCCGGTGCCGATAATCACATCGGGGCGGGCGGCTTTGGCTTCCGGCGGCCAAATTTCGGGCTGCGGGTTGGCCATGGCCAGCACGATGGGCGAAGCGGTCATTTGCTTGAGCATATCGGTGCTCAATACATTGGGGCCGGAGAGGCCGAGGAAGATGTCGGCGCCGGGCACGGCATCGCCAAGATTGCGCCAGCCTTTGTCTTCAATGGCATAGCGCACTTTGCTGGCATCCATGCGTTCGCGGTCTTCGCGGGTTTGGTAGATCACGCCTTTAGAGTCGCACACGGTGATGTTTTCGCGTTTCATGCCCAAAGCCACGAGCAAGTCGAGGCAGGCAATGGCAGCCGCACCAGCACCAGAGCATACCAAGCGCACTTGGCCGATATCTTTGCCCACCAGGCGCAGCCCGTTGAGAACGGCGGCGGCGGTGATGATGGCCGTGCCGTGCTGGTCGTCGTGGAATACCGGGATTTTGCAGCGTTCGCGCAGTTTTTTCTCAATGTAGAAGCATTCGGGCGCTTTGATGTCTTCCAGGTTGATGCCGCCGAAAGTAGGCTCGAGCGAGGCGATGATGTCCACCAATTTTTCGGGGTCGGCTTCATTGATTTCGATATCGAACACGTCGATGCCGGCGAATTTTTTAAACAATACGCCTTTGCCTTCCATCACTGGTTTGCTGGCCTCGGCACCGATATTGCCCAAACCGAGCACGGCCGTGCCGTTGGAAACCACGGCCACCAGGTTGCCGCGTGCGGTGTATTTATAGGAATCCTGCGGGTTGGCTTGGATTTCCAGGCAGGGAGCGGCCACACCCGGAGAATAGGCCAGCGACAGGTCGTGCTGGGTGGCCAGCGCTTTGGTGGGGGCTACCTGAATTTTGCCGGGCTGCGGATATTGGTGAAAATCGAGGGCGGCTTGTTTCAGCATATCGTCCATGGAATATAGATCCTTTTTTTGAGGGAGTGGATGGGGAGCGGCCTTGAGGCTGCCTGAAAGCGTGAATTCCAATGAGGCCTATGCTTTCAGGTAACCTTTTTTGAGCTAATTTAGATTTGGAGTGTTTGTGAGCCCCTCCACCTCCCGCAAGCGGGTGGAGGAGTTTGGAACTCCTGGACGCTGGTCCGGTGTTTGTCCCGCTTGTACATATAGTCGAATTGCTGAAAAACCGTAACGGTGTTGTGCTGCCTGACCGGACCCCATAAAAATCACCATGCGGTTTTTATGGGAACCTGCCGTGCTACCTGTACTGTCTGCGGCAGCGCGCCTTGCTACGCTTCTTTTCAACTATAAAATGCGGTTTGCCAAGTATTCGCCGGAAGTTTTTTGCTTACGGCGGGGAATGCTGGCTGATGATGCCGCGTTTGTCGCGCCGGAGCTCAAGCGCGGATTCCCTTTACAGCGTGGGCGCGGGCAGTCACGTGGATGCTGCCGTCAGGTTCGGCAGGCAGGCGTTCTTGTAATGCCGCGCGTACTGCCGCCTGCATGTCTGCCGGTAAGGCGGCAAAGCGGGCACCGATGCTGGCGCTATCGGCCAGTGCCTGCCAGTAGGCGGCGAAATCGGGATAGCGTTGGGCGACGGTGAAAGCGCAGGTTTCCACTTCTTGCAGGCCGGCCTGCTCCCACAAGGCCTGCAACTGCGCGAGTGCGGTTGTTTCATCGGAGGCGGCTCGGTCGGGCTGCACGCCGCAGTCGAGCAGGGCGGCAAAAGCGTCGGCGTAGGGGAAGCCATGCGGCAAATCCCAAATGTAGGTGGCAATCATCCCGCCACTGCGCACCACGCGCTGCATTTCACGCACGGCTTGCAGCGCATCAGCGAGAAAGACGATAACCAGCGCCATTGCGGCAGCATCGAAACTGCCAGTGGCAAAGGGCAAGGCGTTGGCATCGCCGTGGTGCAGGGCGATTGTCTGCGGCAGACGCTGTCGTGCGTGGACAAGCAGTTCCGGCGAGATGTCGATGCCGTCCAGTCTTGCCGGTTGTGCCTGTTGCCACAACAGTTCGCTGAATATGCCGCTGCCGCAGCCGTTATCCAGCCAGCGCAGGCCGTGCGGTTGTCCCAGCCAGTCTAAAAATTGTTCGCCTGCCGCGCGGCTCCAGCCGCCCATGTAGCGTTCGTAAGCGGCGGGATCGTTGAATTGGGCCATTATAGTGTGTTAGAAGTAGTGTGTTATAAGGGTATAGTTTTGCATAGATAACTGGTTGCCCGCCCTACCTGCTACGTTTGTCTACCGGTGTTCCTGTGCTGCGGCATCCCAGTGGTAGATTTTCTATCTGAAATTTTCAGGTAGCCTTTACCTGTGTCAATTGCTTTATTATTCTACTCTAAGCTCTCAAACCCTGTCACTTCCAGCCCGAAGCCGGTGAGGCCAGTGAGGGAAGAGGGCTGGCCGAGCACGCGCATTTTTTTCACGTGGAGGTTGGCGAGGATTTGCGCGCCGATGCCGTAGGTTTTGCTGTCCCACTGGCGGGTTTGGTTTTTGCCTTTGGGCAGGGTGCGGTTGAGCAGGGCGGCGCCGTCTTCGGTGCGGTGCAACAGGATGGCGACGCCGTGTTCGACGGCTTGGATGCGTTCAAGGGCTTGCGGCAGCGGCCAGGAGTGGCGGGGGTTGGTTTGCAGGAAATCCATGGCGCTGAAGGGTTCGTGTACGCGCACGAGGGTTTCGGTGTCGGGCTGCGGGCTGCCTTTCACTAGGGCGAGGTGGGTTTCGCCGGAGAGTTTGTCTACATAAACGTGCTGGCGGAAATCGCCCCAGGGGGTGTGGACGGGGCTACTGCCCATTTCTTCGAGCAGGGTTTCGGTGCGGCTGCGGTATTCGATGAGGTCGGTGATGGTGCCGATTTTGAGGCCGTGCTGCTGGGCGAATTCGGTGAGCTCGGGCATGTGCGCCATGGTGCCGTCATCGTTGATGATTTCGCAGATAACGGCGGCGGGGATGAGGCCGCACATTTGGGCTAAATCGACACCGGCTTCGGTGTGGCCGGCGCGCACGAGCACGCCGCCTTTTTGGGCGCGCAGGGGGAAGATGTGGCCGGGCTGGACGATGTCCTCTGGCTGGGCAGCAGGGGAAACGGCGGTTTGGATGGTCAGCGCGCGGTCGGCGGCGGAAATGCCGGTGGAAATGCCGTGGGCGGCTTCGATGGATACGGTGAAGTTGGTGCCGTATTGCGCGCCGTTGTGTTGGGTCATGAGGGGGAGGTTGAGTTTGTCCACCAGCTCTTCGGCCATGGGCAGGCACACGAGGCCGCGGGCGTGTTTGATCATGAAGTTGATGGCTTCGGGGGTAACGAATTGGGCGGCCATGAGCAGGTCGCCTTCGTTTTCGCGGTCTTCGGCATCGGTGATGATGACCATTTTGCCGGCTTTGAGGTCGGCCAGAATTTCGGGGATAGTGGAAATGGGGACGGACATGGGATGAGTATTCCTGTGGGTGGGTTGTGGGGCAGATGCGGGCTGGTTGTGGTCGGTATCGAGCCACAGCGCGGGCATGCCGGCGCTGTGTTCGATTTTGCGGGCTTTGCGCTCGCCGAAGGGCTTGTTTTTCAACAGGGCGGAGAGTTCACCTTGGTTGATGCCGGTGGCGGATACGAAATCAATCTGCCGGCCTTGGTGCAGGCGGTTGATCCATTCGCGTAGGTTGCGGCGGCGCAGTTCGGCAATATTAATGGGGCTGGGCATGGGCTACCTGAAATTTTAAGCGGGCGAATGCAGGCCGATGCGGTTGCCTTCGCTGTCTTCGATAAAGGCGGCAAAACCGTTGGAAATGGGGAATTTGGCGGTGAGTATTTTGCCACCGGCCGCTTCGGCGGCACGGGCGGTTTCGGTGCAGTCGGCGCAGTTGAAAAACACGGTGATGCCGCCGTGGCCGGCAGGTTGTGCAGCGGGGTCGTGCCAGAGCATGCCGCCGATGCCGTATTGCTCCCAAGCGGGGGCGAACAGATACATTTTGTGTTGCGGGTCTTTGCCGGGTACTTCTTGCAGGGGCAGGCCGAACACGGTTTCGTAGAAGCGGGCGGCACGTGCTAAGTCTTGCACATTGAGGGCAAACCAGCTTACGGGATTTTGCGGGGTGTTGTTCATTAGAGATTCCTGGTGGTGTGGGTGGTAAACTTGGGCGACTATACGGCGCTTGGTTGGAAAAGTAAAGTTAGATTGGTGGCGATGAAAAATTACTTTTAAGCAATATTCGATATTCGGTTTTCAGGTAGCCTGCCGGCGGCCAAAGGCTACCTGAAACCCCCGTCTTGCCGCTACAATACTGCTCATCCCAATTTTTCAGGTAGCCTCAAATGAACCCCGCCCATATTCCGCAAGCCCTGCGCGCCTTTCTCAGCGAACGTGAAATCATTGCCGATCCCGCCCCGCTGCTCGCCGACCGGCGCGGCCGCTACATTGGCCGGGCGGCAGCCGCTGTGATGCCCGACAGCGTGGAAAATGTGCAGAAGCTGGTGCGCTGGTGTACCGAACACCGCGTGCCGATTACCCCGCAGGGCGGCAACACCGGCCTATGTGGCGCGGCTGTGCCAAACGGCGGCATTT
This sequence comes from Eikenella exigua, assembly GCF_008805035.1. Classification (NCBI taxonomy): domain Bacteria; kingdom Pseudomonadati; phylum Pseudomonadota; class Betaproteobacteria; order Neisseriales; family Neisseriaceae; genus Eikenella; species Eikenella exigua. The sequence continues at coordinate 518,168 of NZ_CP038018.1, forward strand.
TGCTCAACCTTTCGCGGCTCAACCGCATCCGCAGCCTCAGCCTGGCCGACAACGCCATCACCGTGGAAGCCGGCGCGATTCTGCAAAACGTGCAGGAAGCCGCTGCCCAAGCCGGGCGGCTGTTTCCGCTCAGCCTCGCCAGCGAAGGCTCCTGCCAAATCGGCGGCAACATCGCCTGCAACGCCGGCGGGCTGAACGTGGTGCGCTACGGCACCACGCGCGATTTGGTGCTTGGGCTGGAAGTGGTGCTGCCCGACGGCAGCCTGCTCTCCCACCTCGCCCCGCTGCACAAAAACACCACCGGCTATGATATCCGCCAGCTCTTTATCGGCAGCGAAGGCACGCTCGGCATCATCACCGCCGCCACGCTCAAGCTCTTCTCCCCGCCGCAAACTACCGCCACCGCCTGGGTTGGCCTAAACAGCATTGAAGACGCCGTCCGCTTGCTCACCCGCATCCAAGGCCGTTTCGCCGAGCGGCTGTGCAGCTTCGAGCTGGTGAGCCGCCCCGCGCTTGCCCTCTCCGCCGCCTATAGCCGCCTCAGCCCGCCGATTGATGCCAAGTGGCACATCTTGCTCGAATTGAACGATAGCCTGCCACGTCCCGAATTGGCCGACGATTTGGCCGGATTCTTGTTTGAACACGGCTGGGAAAACGCCGTGCTGGCGCAGTCAGAGAGCGAGCGAGCCGAATTGTGGCGGCTGCGCGAAGACATCTCCGCTGCGCAAAAAGCGCTCGGTGCCAGCATCAAACACGACATCGCCGTGCCCATTGCCCGCGTGGCCGAACTGGTGGCCAACGCCTCCGCCGCGCTCAAGCAGGCCTATGATGGCATCGAAATCATCGTATTCGGCCACCTCGGCGACGGCAGCCTGCATTTCAATACCTTCCTGCCGCATATCCGCAGCAACCAAGCCTACGAGTACGAAGACGGCATCAACCGCATCGTCTACCAACACACCCTTGCCTGCCAGGGCACGATTGCTGCCGAACACGGCATCGGCCAAGTGAAAAACCACTGGCTGCCCAGCGTGCGCAGCCCCGTGGAAATCGAGCTGATGCGCGCCATTAAGAAACAGCTCGACCCGCATAACCTGTTCAACCCCGGCAAACTGTTCCCGCCGCAGGCTACCTGAAAACTGCAGCACGCCATATCGTTTATAAACAATCTGGTAGCCAGCCAAAAGGCTACCTGAAAGCCGCTAACTAACAACACAAGGAAACCCAATCATGAACCAAGCCTTCAAAATCCGCTGCCCGCTGCCGCACTGCACCGGCTGGGTAACCCAGCTCGCCCCCGAAGACGGCTCGCTGTTTATGTGTGACGACTGCGGCCAGGTGTGGGAAACCAAAGCCGAGCTCGATGCCGCCATTGCTGCCATCATCGAGCGCTTCCCCTACCGCGCCACCGTGTACCGCCAAACCGCCGAAGGCTTCGTCACTGTGCCTGAAGCCGAAGAGCCGGCAGATTACGAAAAGCAGGTGAACCAAGAGCCGTGGGCTTGATTTCCCGTTCTTTTGCTTGCTGATTGGATATAGAAAAGGCTACCTGAAACTTTCAGGTAGCCTTTCTTGTTTTTACAGTTCAGCCTGTTAGGCCTTCATCACCTGTTTCAAAAACTGCTTCGCCCGCTCGCTGCTTGGATTGGTGAAGAACACTTCCGGCGTGTCCACTTCCACGATTTTGCCCTGATCCACAAAGATAATCCGGTCGGCCACTTCGCGGGCGAAGCCCATTTCGTGGGTAACGCACATCATGGTCATGCCGCTTTCGGCCAAGTCTTTCATCACTTTGAGCACTTCGCCTACCATTTCCGGGTCGAGCGCAGAGGTGGGCTCGTCAAACAGCATCACTTGCGGTTCCATGGCCAGGCCGCGGGCGATGGCCACGCGCTGCTGCTGGCCGCCGGAAAGCTCGCCGGGCATGGCGTCTTTTTTATGCGCCAGGCCCACGCGCTCCAAGAGTTGCAGCGCTTTTTCTTCGGCTTGGGTGCGGCTTTGTTTTTTCACTTTTATCGGCGAGAGCACGATGTTTTCTAGCACGCTCAAATGTGGATAAAGGTTGAAATGCTGGAATACAAAGCCCACTTCGGCACGGATTTTGTTCAGGTCGGTGGCGGGGCTGGCCACGTCTACGCCGTCCACCCAGATTTCACCGCTTTGGATTTGCTCAAGCTGGTTTACGGTGCGGATAAGGGTGGATTTGCCGCTGCCGGATGGGCCGCACACCACCACCACTTCGCCTTTTTTCACTTCGAGGTTGATGTCGCTCAGAACGTGCAGTTCTTTAAACCATTTGTTTACATTTTTGAATTTAATCATTTTCTATTTCCGGAACGGCTGGGTTGTCGGTTGGAACAATCGGCGCGGGGCGGGATTGTGTTTTAGCTGGCCTTTTGGGCTAACAGGTTGGCCAAGGCTACATATTTTTCGGGTGCGATATGTTCGGCGCGCTCTTGCGGGCTGATGCCGGCAGCCTGCAAATCGCCATCATCGGCAATACCTTTGAGGTTGTTGCGGATGGTTTTGCGGCGCTGGTGGAAGGCTTGTTTCACCAGGGCGGCAAATTGTTCGAAATCCTGCGCCTGCCCGATACGGTGTTTGGCCGGAATCAGCCGCACCACGGCGGAATCGACTTTGGGCGCGGGGGAAAAGGCTTCGGGCGGCACGTCGAGCAGTTTTTCCATTTCAAAGAAGTATTGCAGCATCACGCTCAAACGGCCGAAATCGTTGCTGCCGGGCCCGGCCACCATGCGTTCCACCACTTCTTTTTGCAGCATAAAGTGCATGTCTTCCACTTCGTCGGCATAGCGGCTGAGGTGGAACAGCAGCGGGGTGGAGATGTTGTAGGGCAGGTTGCCGACGATTTTTTTGCGCCCGGGCACGCTGGCGAAATCGAACTGCAATACGTCGCCTTCGTGGATAACGAGCTTGCCGGCATAGGGCCTGGTTTTCAGGTAGCCGATGATGTCGCGGTCGATTTCGCACACGTGCAAGCAATCGAGCTTGGCGGCCAAGGGTTCGGTAATCGCGCCGAGGCCGGGGCCGATTTCCACTACGGTATCGGCGGGCTGCGGCCGCACGGCCTGGACGATGTCGGCAATGATGCGGGAATCTTGCAGAAAGTTCTGCCCGAATCGTTTGCGGGCGGTGTGTTGGGTCATAGCGGTGGGCTGGGCGGCAGTTGGCGGGAAAGGTGCGGATTGTATCAGATTCGGCGGTGTGCTTGGGTGGCTTGCCGGTGTGCTGTCGCTAGAAATGAAGGCTACCTGAAAATAGGTATGCGGTGTTTTATCGCACGATTTCCGCCAGCGGCCAGCGTGGTCGCATATTGAAGCCAGCGGCGGGCTGCGCTTGTTGCAGGTGCATGGCGCCGACGAAGGCGATCATGGCGCCGTTGTCGGTGCATAAAGGCAGCGGTGGGAAATAGGTGCGTACGGCTTCGGGCTTGGCTTTGGGGTTGGGGCGTACTTGCAGCGCGGCGAGTTCGGTGCGCAGTTTCCAGTTGGCACCCACGCCGCCGGCCACCACGAGGGTGCGGTAGCCGGTGTGCAGCAGGGCTTGGCGTGATTTGGCCAGCAGCACATCTACCACGGCATCTTGGAAGGCACGGCAGATATCGTTGCGGATGGAGTCTGGCAGGCTGCCGCCGTGTTCGGCGCGCACGTTTTGCACGGCGGTGAGCACGGCGGTTTTGAGGCCGGAGAAACTCATCTGCAAATCGCGCGAATGCAGCATGGGGCGGGGAAAGGTGAAAGCATCGGGGCGGCCGAGCTTGGCCAATTCGGAAAGTTTTGCGCCGCCGGGGTAGGGTAGGCCGAGCAGTTTGGCGGTTTTATCGAAGGCTTCGCCGGCGGCGTCGTCCACGCTTTCGCCGAGCAGTTCGTAGTTCCCGATGCCGCGCACGGCCATGAATTGGGTGTGGCCGCCGGATACGAGCAGGGCAACGAAGGGAAAGTCGGGCTTCTCTTCGGCTAACAGCGGGGAGAGCAGGTGGCCTTCGAGGTGATGTACGGGGATCACGGGTTTGCCCAACGAAAAGGCGAGCGCGTTGGCATAGGCGCAGCCGGCCAGAAGTGCGCCGCCAAGGCCGGGGCCTTGAGTATAGGCGACGGCATCGATGTCGGCGTAGTTTTTGCCAGCTTCGTGCAGGCAGGCTTGGGTGAGCGGCACGAGACGGCGGATGTGGTCGCGGCTGGCCAGCTCGGGCACCACGCCGCCGTATTCGGCATGCATGGTCATTTGGGTGTGCAGCTGGTTGCCGATGAGGCCGTGTTCGGTGCTGTAGAGCGCCACGCCGGTTTCGTCACAGGAGGATTCGATGCCGAGAACAAGCATGATGAAAGGCTACCTGAAAAATCAAAGGCTGTATTTTATAGCAAATCAACTTGGCTTTTGCTACAGCGTTATTTCGCTTTACCATACTGTTTGTACTGTCTCTGTCTGCAACTTGTTGCCTGATATCCAAAGCTAAATCGGTTTGCTATGGCGGTATACGCTCAGGCAGATAATGGATTTTATGTGAATTGGCAGATTGACATACACTTCTGATGAAATGATGTGGAAAAATGGTAGCTAATGTAGGCAGGGATAGACCTTGTTGTTTTTTTGCACAAGTTAATTTTGGTTAATTGGGTATGGTTTGCAGACAGGGGTATGGGTATGGCAATAAAGATATTAGAGGGTTGCTTTGACTAGTATTGGCATGAAAAATATATTATTTTTACTTAGTTAAGATTAGAGCATTCTTATTATCAGAATAGCATACGTTAATTAGTATACAGCTTGTGCGGCGCGTTGGACGAGAAGAATTTTGGCAGCAGATGCTTGCGTGCGGCAAATAGAGTAGGCAGTTTAATTGCCAGCTGGCATCAAACAGCGGATAATACGCGGTAATTCTTGATTGGAATTTATCTGTGAGACGGCTAGAGGTCTGCAGATAGGGAATTTTTAAGTTATAACTTGAACTTTGTTAGAGGTAATTCAACATGAAAAAATCTTTATTGGCCGCTGCCCTGATGTCTTTGTTCCTAGCTGCTTGTGGTGGTGAAGCCCCGGCTCCTGCTGCTTCTGCTGCTTCTGAACCTGCAATGGCTTCTGAAGCTGCTATGATGGCTTCTGAAACCGCAATGGCTTCTGAAACTGCTATGATGGCTTCTGAACCTGCAATGGCTTCTGAAGCTGCTATGATGGCTTCTGAAACCGCTATGATGGCTTCTGAAGCAGCTACCAGTGCTACCAAATAATTTGGTAGTTTGATACAAAAATAAAATAAAGCCTTGCATTTATTTGCTGGGCTTTATTTTATTATGGTGGGATTCTTGAGGCTGCTGGGCTTTGGTTTGTTTTTCCAAATAGGTTTCAGGAATCCCACTATTAATTGATAAGGCTACCTGAGAACGAGCAACGCTGGTTTTTGTGAAGCTAAAATTTCAGGTAGCCTCTATATTATTCCACAGCAGCGGGGTAATCAGTAAAACCTAATCTGAACAGTATATTAGGTGAGTTCTTGACGGTTAGCCTATGTTGATGTAAGCAAAGATTCCCTTGTGTCATAGAGATGGCCAAGGGCGATTTTTTATAAAACTCAAAGAATGGATGATGCGGCAGGGTAAGGCAAGCGTAGCGAGCCGCATCCTTATTTGTCTACATTTTATATTTATGTTGATAAAGTTTGTTGCTAATGGCAGGGACGGTTTTCAGGTAGCCTCTTTATGCTGTGGATAACAACACTGTCGGATTTCCACAATCTTCTCCGCCGCGGCCACGCAGTCGGCCACGGGGGCGACTAGGGCAATACGAACATAGCCGGCGCCGGGGTTGCCTTGCGCGGTGTCGCGCGCCAGAAAACGGCCGGGCAACACTTGGATGGCAGCTTCTCGCCACAGGATGCGGGCGAAGGCCAAATCGTCGCTGTCGGGCGCTTGCAGCCAAATATAGAACGAGGCGTCCGGCCGCGTTACCTCAAAACCTTGTGCCAGAATCGGCAGCACACGGGCGAATTTTTCCTGATACAGGCGTCGGTTTTCCAGCACATGGGTTTCATCGTTCCAGGCGGCGATACTGGCCATCTGCACGGGAATGCCCATGGCGCTGCCGTGGTAGGTGCGGTAGAGCAGGAAATCTTTTAGCAGCGCGACATCGCCGGCCACAAAGCCGGAGCGCAGGCCAGGCACGTTGGAGCGTTTGGAGAGGCTGGTGAACATTACCAGGTTGTCGAAACCGCGCCCCAATTCGGCAGCGGCTTGCAGGCAGCCGATGGGCGGTTCGCCTTCGAAATAGATTTCGGAATAGCATTCGTCGGCAGCGATGATGAAGCCGTAACGGTTTTGCAATTCAAAGAGTTCTGCCCAGTCGGCTTTCTGCATCACGCTGCCGCAGGGGTTGTGCGGCGAGCAAACGAACACCAGTTTCACGCGCTGCCACACGACTTCGGGAATGCTGCCCCAATCGGGCTTAAAGTATGGGGCGCGGCAGCTGGTAAACACGGTTTCCGCCCCGGCCAGGAGCGCGGCGCCTTCGTAAATCTGATAAAACGGATTAGGGCACACCACCACGGGCTTTTCCTGCTCGTTGCCGCCCAGCGCCGCCTGTACGAAGGAAAACAGGGCTTCTCGGCTGCCTAATACGGGCAGGATTTCGCTGTCCGGATCGAGCGTGAGGCCGTAGCGGCGTTGCAGGAAGCCGGCGCAGGCCCGGCGCAGTTCGGGCAGGCCGGCGGTTTGCGGATAGGCATCGAGGCGCGGCAGGGCGGCGGTGAGCGCATTGGTGATCACGGCGGGAGCGGGGTGTTTGGGCTCGCCGATTTGCAGCGGCACGGGTACAACGCCCTCGGGCGCGCTCACGCCTTGCATTGCTTCGCGCAGGCGGGCGAAGGGATAGGGCTGGAGTTGGGATAGGTGTGGGTTCATGGCGGGCTGGTGTTTTGTTGTCAGGGGAAAAGGCTATTGTAATCGGCAGGCATGGGATAGGCTACCTGAAAGCGTGAGCTTCAACGGAGTAGCGAGTTTCTGCGAAGCTAAAGTGCAGTTAAAAACGCAGTAGGCGGGCTTCAGCTATAGCAAACCAACTTAACTTTCGCTATTGCGTTGGTTCGCCTTGCCGTACTTCTGTATTGTCTGCGGCTCACCGCCTGGTATCGAAAGTCAATTCGGCTTGCTATGGCCTTTTGCTGCTTGTGAGCGCAAAGTGTAGCCTGCCGTAGAGTATACGGAAATATTTTCAGGTAGCCCTTCAAGGCTACCTGAAAACTTATCCAAGGGCGGTTTTAGCCGAAAATACCCAAATAATACAGCAGGCTGGCAATGATGACGGCAATGCCGCCGCCGATGATGAGCTGCCGCCAGACGGGTCGGATTTCGCTGTGTCGCAAATCGGCGGCAAGATAACGCCACACGAAGAGAAGGGAGGCCAGGGCGAAGACGATGGCCCCGATGGTATCGCCGTCCATCTTCGGCTTCATGTTGTGCTGCCTTTTTGTGCACCGCTCGGTTTGGTATCGCCGTAGCAGGGGCCGAGGCCGGTGATGTGGGGCATTTGGCTTTCGATGGCTTCTTCAATGGCGGCGGTGAGCTCGGTAATGCTGCCGGAATCGTGTTTAATCGGCGGGCAAATGATGACGCTGATTTCACCGGGATGTTTGAGGAAAGAGTTTTTCGGCCAAAATTCGCCGCTGTTGAGGGCAACGGGCACGATGTCCATTTCCAGCAGCTGGGCAGTGCGGGCGGCGCCACTCTTATAGCGGCCTCTGCTGCCGGGCGGCATGCGCGTGCCTTCGGGGAAAATGGTGATCCAATAGCCTTGCGCTTTGCGTTTGCTGCCTTGCTCGATGATTTGGGCGGAGGCTTTGCCGGGGTTGCGACGGTCGATGCCGATGGTGCCGGCGAGCTTGAGCCCCCAGCCGAAGAAGGGGATACAGAAAAGCTCGCGCTTGGCCACGAAGACTTGTGGCGGGAAGATTTTCTGCGTGGCCAGCGTTTCCCAGCCGGATTGGTGTTTGCAGCAGATAATGGCGGGGCCTTCGGGGATATTTTCTGTGCCTTCCACGCGGTATTTGAGGCCGACGATGTTTTCCAGGAGCCACATCAGCATCAGCGCCCAGCGGGTGGCGAGGGTGTGGAGGGCACCCGGGATGGGGGCGGTGAGCAGCATCAAGAGGAACAGGGGCGGCGTGATGATGGCCATCAGCAGCCAGTAAGCAAGGTTGCGTATCCAGAGTGAGAACATTAGGCCTCCTGTTCGTCGCCGGTTTGGATAGTGAGGTAGTAGGCGAAGGAAAGCAGATCGTCGAACACCTGGGTGTTTTCAGGCAGCCCGCCGGCGGCGAGGGTTTTCTTGCCTTTGCCGGTGAGTACGAGCACGGGCAGGCCGCCCACGGCGTCGATGGCCTGCAAATCGCGCAGGCTGTCGCCCACGAGGTAGACATCGCGCGCGTCGGTGTTGAAACGGTTGAGGATGTCTTCCACCATGCCGGGCTTGGGCTTGCGGCAGGAGCAGTGGTTGGCATCGGTGTGCGGGCAAAACCAGATGCCGTCGATGCTGCCGCCGGCTTCATTGGCCAGGCGGTGCATTTTTTCGTGCATTTCGTTGAGGTCTTGCATGGAAAAATAGCGGCGGCCGATGCCGGATTGGTTGGTGGCGATTACGATGGTGTAGTCGGCCTGCTTAAACAGGGCCACGGCATCCATGCTGCCGGGCAGGGGAATCCATTCGTCTTCGGATTTTACAAAGTCGTCGCGGTCTTGGTTGAGCACGCCGTCGCGGTCGAGGATGATGAGTTTCATGGTTTCAGGTAGCCTTTAATCGAATAATACGGCCTGTGCCAGCAGACTGCCGGCGGCATCTTTGCCGGAAAGCAGCGGCGGGGCGGCCAGCGGCCAGTCGATGCCCACGGTAGGGTCGTGCCAAAACAGGGTGTGTTCGTGGGCGGGCTGGTAGTAGTTGGTGCATTTATACACGATGTCGGCGTGGCTGTCGGTGGTGTAGAAGCCGTGGGCGAAGCCGGGCGGAATCCACATTTGGTAGCGGTTTTCAGCCGAAAGCACCGCGCCCACCCAATGGCCGAAAGTGGGCGAGGAGCGGCGCAAATCCACGGCCACGTCGAACACGCTGCCCGACACCACGCGCACCAGCTTGCCTTGCGGGCAAACGGTTTGATAGTGCAGGCCGCGCAGCACGCCATGCTCAGAGCGGGAGTGGTTTTCCTGCACGAAAGTGTGGTGGCCGATGTGCTCGCGAAACCAGTTGTCGCGGAAGGTTTCCATAAAGAAGCCGCGCTCGTCGCCGTGGGCTTCGGGTTCGATGATTTTCACATCGGGCAAGGCGGTATCGAAAATATTCATGCTGTGCGTGGTTGAGTGGGCTGAAAGCTCTATTTTACCGAGAATGCGGCGTTTGAGGCTACCTGAAAGCGCAGCTTCAACGCAGTTATAGTGGATTAAAATAAGAATGCTACGGTGTTGGCTCGCCTTGCCGTACTGTTTGTACTATCTGCGGCTCGCCGCCTTGTCTCATTCTTATTTTAATCCACTATGAAACAGCTCAAACGCCAGAAGCACCATCACCCCAATCCACCTTTTCCCAACCCAGCACCTCGGCCAACACCGAAAGATGGCTCTGCTGCGGGCAGCGTACGGCGGTGAGCAACACGGTATCCGGCGCGGTGGCAAGCTGCTTTTTCAACGCCAGTAGCGCGGCATGGGCGCTGCCGCTTTGCAGCTCTTCGGTATAGCGGGCGGCAAATTCGGGGAAACGCTCTTGCGGCGCGGCATGGTACCAGCGGCGCAGCTCGATGGAAGGTGCAATGTCTTTGAGCCACTGCATGGCGGCGAAGGTTTCCTTGTGGATGCCGCGCGGGTAGAGGCGGTCGCAGAAAATGGCGGGGGCGGCAGAGGGCGTGTAGCCATAGATACGGCGGATGGCGGGCATGGCAGGACCTTCAGGGCGGATTGTCATTTGAAGAGTATTGCGCTATTTTTCAGGTAGCCTTTGGGCAGCTTGGGGCTACCTAAAAGCACTTGGTGTTCACAATTTCAGCTATCATACGCCCATTTCCCATCAGAAATGGTTGGTCATGTGCTTTACCATATTACTCAGCACCGACTGCCCGGACGATTTGTTTTCCCAAAACGGCAACGGCATCTGCTTCCAGCCAGCCAACGAGTTATGGCGACGGTGCGTTTGCCGAATACGGTTTTCGCGAGCCGGAAATTACATTGCTGGAGATGTTGGAACGTTCGCCCATGCGGGAAACCCTGCATTTGCAGGAAGTGATCCGGCGGCTGGCGCGTGCAGCTGGCCACGGTGTGGGCGGAAGATTGGGGCAGTTTGCAGCAAGGGGCGGAAGTGGTGGCGATGGCGGGGTTGAACCCGCAGCATTTCGCGCTGTATGAGAATGTGCGCTTTGAATTTGTGTGATGGTTGAACTGCGTTGAAGTGTAGAGCGCGTAGGTTGGCCTGGGAAACCCAACATTCCACACTTTTATTTGTTGGGTTACGCTTGCGGCTAACCCAATCTACGCACTCTGTTAGACTGGGCAGTTGGGAAAAAGGCTACCTGAAAACGGTGCACACCGAATTTCAGGTAGCCTTTTTATCCAAGCCTGCCTGCGTTTATTTCAACACTTCGGCAAAGGCGTTGGCCACGTAGTCGATATTCTGCTCGTTCAGGCCGGCCACGCACATGCGGCCGTTGCTCACCATATAGATGGCAAACTCTTTTTGCAGGCGTTCTACCTGTTCGGGAGAAAGGCCGGTGAAGCTGAACATGCCGCGCTGTTTGGTGAAATAGCTGAAATCGCGGCCGGGCACTTTGGCGCTGAGCATTTCCTGCAACTTTTGGCGCATGGCGCGGATGCGGTCGCGCATTTCGTACACTTCGCCTTCCCATTGTTTGAACAGGGTTTCGTTGTTCATCACGCCGTCCACCACGAAGCCGCCGTGGGAAGGGGGGCTGGAGTAGATGCGGCGCACGGTGAATTTGAGCTGACCGAGCACAAGCTTGGCTTCTTCGGCGTTGGGGCACACCACGGAGAGGCCGCCCACGCGTTCGCCGTAGAGCGAGAGGTTTTTGGAGAAAGAGCTGCTCACGAAGGCGGGCAGGCCGAGTTCGGTGGCGCGGCGGATGGCGTAAACGTCGTTTTCCAGGTCTTCGGCGAAGCCTTGGTAGGCGATATCCATAAAGGGGATGAGGCCGGCTTCTTTCACGATTTGCAGGATTTCGTCCCATTGGCTGCGGCTCAAATCCACGCCGGTGGGGTTGTGGCAGCAGGGGTGCAGCACCACCACGTCGTGTTGCTTGAGCGTGCGGAAGAAGGCTTTCATTTCTTCGAATTTCACGCCGATGGTGGCGGGGTCGTAGTAAGGGTATTTGCCCACCTCGAAGCCGGCGCCTTCAAAAATGCCGATGTGGTTGCCCCAGGTGGGGTTGCTCACGTAGCACTTGGCCTGCGGAAACCAGGCGTGGATAAAATCGGCACCCACGCGCAGCGCGCCGGAGCCGCCGAGCGATTGGATGGTGGCGATGCGGCCTTCTTGCACGGCGGGGCTGTCTGCGCCGAACAGCAGGGTTTGGCAGGCGCTGCGGTAGGCGGCTAGGCCTTCCATGGGCAGATAGCCGCGCGGGCGCGGGCTCTCGGCGAGGGCGCGTTCAACGGTTTTCACGCACTCGAGCACGGGCAGGCGGCCTTTGCCGTCGTAATAAACGCCCACGCTGAGGTTTACCTTTTCGCTGCGCGGGTCTTGGTTGTATTTTTCCATCAGGCCAAGGATGGGATCGCCGGGGTAGAACTCAACGTGCCGAAACATGGGTATCTTCCTTTTTTATCGGGTGGAACAATTAACGGGTAACGGGTGGAACAATTAAACGGAAAGGGTAATGCCAGGGCAATTTTACGCTGATTTCGGCAGCAAGGGCTACCTGAAAAGTGGGGAAGAGTGGGAAATAGATGTTTTCAGGTAGCCTTCTCCATCTGCATCCTGTTCACCCTTGCGCCTCATGCCGACGCAGGGCACTTCCTTATCTTTGGCGAAGCCAAAGAAAGGAAGCAAAGAAAGGCGACTGCGGGCGCAGGTTTGGCTTCGCCAAACTTCCCTCACTGCACACGGTTTTTCGGGCGCAAAGAGAAATTGGATTAGCTGCAACTTGCGGCTGCGCCGCTTCGGGCATGCAAGCCCTTGTTTCCCGAAAAACCGTGTTTCGTTCGGCTGCGCCAGCAGAGAGCACAGCCGCAACTGTTGATAACAAATATTCTGTGAGTGGTTTCACCGAGCCTACATATAGATTGATTGTAACTCAATGCAAAGAAAGGATGTTTGATTAATTAAACTACGGGATTTTAGGTAATCTTTATTCGCTGTGCCGGTTGAAGAAATCCAGCAGCTGCGTTTCGTAGCCGCCCATGCCGAAGAGGCCGAGGTGGGTGCCGTTGGGGATGAGGATCAGCTGTTTGGGCTCTTGGGCGAGCTCGAATAGGATTTGCGAGTGTTTGGCGGGGATGACTTGGTCGGCGGTGCCGTGCATCAGCAGCAGGGGGATGGGGCTGATTTGCGCCACGAAGCGGCGGGCACTGTAGCGGTTGCCCACCAGGATGCCGGCGCCGGGGAGTTTGTCGTTGGCGATGCTGGAATAAGAAGAGAAGGTGGATTCGATGGCCACGGCGCGCACGCCGGCTTTGTTGCCTGCACCCACCACGGCAATGACGTTGGTGCCGCCTAGGCTCTGGCCGAACACGAGCAGGCGCTCGGGGTTTACATCGGGGCGGCTGCGCACATAATCCAGCGCGGCGTTGCTGTCGGCAAACAGGCCTTCGGGGCTGGGCTCGCCTTCAGATTGGCCGTAGCCGCGATAGTCGAACAGGAAAACGTTGTAACCGTGTTCGGGCAGCCATTTCACGGCCTGCCAGTGGGCGGTGAGGTTTTGCGCGTTGCCGTGGAAGTGGATGATGGTGGCACGGGCTTGCTTGGCATCGGCCACGCCGCGTGCGGGCACAAACCAGCCGTGCAGGCGTGTGCCGTCGGCGCTTTGGAAGGAGACGTTTTCGTAGGGCAGGCCGGATTGGGCGGGAGAGCCGTAGTCGGCATGGTCGGGATAGTAAAAGGCTTGCTTGGCGCAGGAGGACAGGCCAAACAGGATGGCGAGGAGGGAGGCCAGGCCGAAGAGAATGGATTTGTGTTTCATGGTTAGTGTGGGCGGCAGCCTTGGTGCGGAGGCTACCTGAAAAATAGCGTTGCCGTTTTAGCTTTGCTTTAACTTGCGTTATTTATTTCAGGTAGCCTTTATTGTTGCTGGGTTGAGGCTACCTGAAAAAGATAAATGAGACTGTTTCAGCTAGCCTTGCCTGATTGGATATTCTACCAATTCACCCAGCCGCACAGCCAGGTGAGTAGGATGATGCCGCCGAAGATGATGCGGTAGTAGGCAAAGGGCACGAAGTTTTTGCTGGAAACAAAGCATAGCAGGGCTTTTACGGCGATGAGGCCGGAAGCGAAGGCAGCAGCAAAGCCGAGGGCGATAAGGCCGAAATCCTGTGCGCTGAATGTGCTGAGGTGTTTCAGGATGCTGTAGCCGGAGGCGGCCACCATAATCGGCACGGCGAGGAAGAAGGAAAATTCGGTGGCGGTTTTGCGGTCGAGCCCCCACACCATGCCGCCCATGATGGTGCTGCCGGAGCGGGAAGTGCCGGGAATCAGCGCTAAAATTTGGAATAGGCCCACGGCAAGCGCATCGCGCGGGCGCATATCGTCCACGCTGCGCACTTTCGGCGGTACGCGGCTTTGCCGTTTTTCAATCCACAAAATCAAAAAGCCGCCCACCACCAGCGCCGCAGCTACGCTCACGGGGTTGAACAGCACTTTTTCAATGAAATCGTTAAGCAGCAGGCCGATGGCAGCGGCAGGGATGAAGGCGATGGCCAGGTTGAGTACGAAGCGGTTGGCAAGCCGATCTTTGCCGATATGGGTGAGCACATGGGTGAAGCGGGTACGGTACTCATACACCACAGCAAGGATGGCGCCGAGCTGGATGGCGATGTGGAATACGGCGTGGCTTTCGGCATCGAAGCCGATGAGGCTGCCGGCTACAATCAGGTGGCCGGTGCTGGAAATGGGCAGGAATTCAGTGAGGCCTTCGATGATGCCGAGAATGAGGGCTTTGAAGGCGAGGAGCAGGCTCATTGGTTAAACTCTTAAAAACATGGGATGAATGCTTTTCAGGTAGCCTGTATTGGAGTACGGGCTACCTGAAAATCTTTGTGCCGCATTAGCGGTTGGCCTGGCCGGCGATGGTTGCGCCGCGGCTGCGTACCAAGGTGCGCGGGGCGGGGGCAGGCATGTTGCGTTCGGCACGTACTTTTTCAATCAGCTCTTGCAACACAGCCATGTTTTGGGAGTTGGTCAGCTCGTATTTTCCGCCCACTACGATAACCGGGGTTTTGGTGATGTTGTAGGTGATGGTGTTTTGCTGCATGGTTTGGGCGGCGGCGGCGGCCTGCGGGCTGTTATAGGCGGCGAGCAGGCGGTTGCCGTATGGCTGCTGCTGAATCCAGGCTTTCAGGCCGGTTTCGTCGGTTACGGTGCCGTCCATCAGTGCTTTGAAAATGGCTTGGTTGGCTTGGCGGGAAAGGCCGGTGGATTTCACGGCAGCCGCCAGGCGGGCGAGGGTTTGGTGGGCTGGCTGCCACACTACGTGCTCTTGACGCAATACGGTGTCGGAGGCGAAGTGTCTGCTTTGCTGTTCGATAGTTGCTTCAAGGTGTTGGCAATGGATACAGAAATAGCCGAAGAATTCGGTTACTTCGATTTTATTGGGCTGCACAGGCTTGATCACGTTGCTGCGTACTATGTAGTCCGTGTCTTCCACGGCTTTGGCTTGGGCGGCGGTAACGGTAAATATGGCGAGTGCAGAGAGAAGTAGGGCTTTCAGTTTCATTTTAATCCTTCGTTAATGTGGGGTTGATGAAGTGCTGATCAGTCGGCTTGGCGGGTGAGGGTGTCGATGCCGTTGCCGCGCAGTTTGTCGCTGAGGGCTTGGGCTTCGGCACGGCTGAGGCGGCTGCTTTGGATACGGTAAACGGTTTGGCCGTCGCTGCGTTTGCTGCTGGCTACGCGGGCGTTTACGCCGAGCATGGCGAGTTTGGCACGCTGGGTATCGGCAGCTTGCGGGTTGTTGTAGGAACCCATCTGTACGATGTAGTGGCCGTTGCCGCTGTTGTGCGCTTCGGCTTCACGACGTTGGCGGCGGGCTTGCTCGCGGGCACGCTCCACATTGCCACTTTCCAAAATCTGTTCAGGTGTGGGTTTGGCTTCCGGCTCAGGCTTGCGCTGTGGATCGCGCGGTTTGGTTTGCACGGTTTTGTCTTCCTGTGTGGGCTTGTCTTCCGGGCGTTGTGCAGGGGTGCTGGCCTGCTGCGGCACGGAGGCAGCCACGGGTGGTTTGTCGGTGATGTCGCCAGGAGGCAGGGAATAGTGGCCGCTGTCGGAGCCGGCGGTGGTGTCGCTCGGGCGATGTTCTGGCTGGTGTTCTTGGCGCGGGGTGAGGATTTCGGGTTGGATTTCGGTTTTCGGCGCTTCAGGCTGTTTGATGCCGGAGGGCGTGTTGTTGAGGAAATATAAAACCACGCCGATGATGAGGGTGGCAAGCAGTAGGCCGAATATAAAGCCGGAAAGGCCTTTACCATGGGGTTTGGTTTGCATTGGGAAAATGGATTGCTAAAAAGGTGCCGCATTTTATCAAAACCGTTTGCTGTGGCGGAAGCTTTTTACATGTTCTTTCAGGTAGACGGGCGGTTTCAGATAGCCTGGGGGGCACTGGGAAAGGCTACCTGAAAAACTGCTTCGTCTATGCAGTATCTTTGCGTTCCACGCCCACAGTAGCTAGGCCATAGCCGTAGCCATACTGCCGTTTATGCATCTCCCATTTACTTGTTCTAACCAAATTGCGCTGATGTTGCCTGCGGGTTTCGTCTATACTGCGCCCTGTATTATCAAAGCTGGTCTTGAATTCGAGCCTTGCTGCTTTCTCGGTGGCAAACTGTGTTTAACCTAACTGAGGGAACTTTGATGAATCTACATGAATATCAAGCAAAAGAGCTGCTTGCGGGCTATGGTTTGCCGGTTCAGGGCGGGATTTTGGCCGCCAACGGCGAAGAAGCTGCCGCCGCCTACGACAAATTGGGCGGCAAATTTGCTGTGATTAAAGCCCAAGTGCACGCCGGCGGACGCGGCAAGGCAGGCGGCGTGAAAGTGGTGAAAAGCCGCGATGAGGCCAAACAGGTGGCCGAAAGCTTAATCGGCACCAATTTGATTACTTATCAAACCGATGCCAACGGCCAGCTGGTAAACAGCGTGTTGGTGTGTGAAGATATGTATCCGGTGCAAACCGAGCTCTATTTGGGCGCGGTGGTGGATCGTGCCGCGCGCCGCGTGGTGTTTATGGCTTCCACCGAAGGCGGTGTGGAAATTGAAAAAGTGGCCGAGGAAACCCCGGAAAAAATCTTCAAAACCGTGGTGGACCCGCTGGTGGGCCTGCAGCCCTGCCAAGCCCGCGAAGTAGCCTTCAAGCTGGGTTTGAAAGACAAGCAAGTCGGCCAGTTTGTGAAACTGATGACCGGCGCCTACCAAGCCTTCATCGAAAACGATTTCGCCCTGTTTGAAATCAACCCCTTGGCCGTGCGCGAAGACGGCAGCCTGGCCTGCGTGGACGGCAAAGTGGGCATCGACGGCAATGCTTTGTACCGCCTGCCGAAAATCGCCGAACTGCGCGATAAGTCGCAAGAAAACGAGCGCGAGCTGAAAGCCTCCGAGTTTGAGCTGAACTATGTGGCGCTGGAAGGCAATATCGGCTGTATGGTGAACGGCGCCGGCCTGGCGATGGCCACCATGGATATCATCAAGCTCAAAGGCGGCCAGCCGGCCAACTTCCTCGACGTGGGCGGCGGTGCCACCAAAGAACGCGTGGTGGAAGCTTTCAAACTGATTTTGGAAGACAAGTCCGTGAAAGGCGTGCTGATCAATATTTTCGGCGGTATCGTGCGCTGCGATATGATTGCCGAAGCCATTGTGGCCGCCGTGAAAGAAGTGAACGTAACCGTGCCCGTGGTGGTGCGCCTCGAAGGCAACAACGCTGAATTGGGCGCGCAGATTCTGAACGAATCCGGTTTGAAACTCACTTCCGCCGACGGCCTGAACGACGCCGCCGAGAAAATTGTTGCCGCCGTAAACGCCTAAGGAGAACAGAATGAGCGTATTGATTAATAAAGACACCAAAGTATTGGTACAGGGTTTTACCGGTAAGAACGGTACTTTCCACTCCGAACAAGCGATTGCCTACGGCACCAAAGTGGTGGGCGGCGTTACTCCCGGCAAAGGCGGCCAAACTCATCTGGGCCTGCCTGTGTTCAACACCATGAACGAAGCCGTGCGCGAAACCGGCGCCGATGCCTCCGTGATTTATGTGCCCGCGCCCTTCGTGCTGGATTCTATCGTGGAAGCCGTGGATTCCGGCGTGAAACTGGTGGTGGTGATTACCGAAGGCGTGCCCACGCTGGACATGCTCAAAGCCAAACGTTATCTCGAAACCAACGGCAACGGCACCCGCCTGGTGGGCCCGAACTGCCCCGGCGTGATTACCCCCGGCGAATGCAAAATCGGCATTATGCCCGGCCACATCCACCAGCCCGGCAAAATCGGCATCATCTCCCGCTCCGGCACGCTCACTTATGAAGCTGTGGCGCAAACCACCAAGCTCGGCCTCGGCCAATCCACCTGTATCGGCATCGGCGGCGACCCGATTCCGGGCATGAACCAAATCGACGCGCTGAAATTGTTTGAAGCCGACCCGCAAACCGAAGCCATCATCCTGATTGGCGAAATCGGCGGCACGGCCGAAGAAGAAGCGGCCGAGTTCATCCAGTCGAACGTGTCCAAACCGGTGGTGGGCTACATTGCCGGCGTAACCGCGCCCAAAGGCAAACGCATGGGCCATGCCGGTGCCATCATCTCCGGCGGCAAAGGTACGGCGGAAGAGAAATTCCGCGCCTTTGAAAAAGCCGGCGTGGCCTACACCCGCAGCCCGGCCGAATTGGGCAGCACCATGCTGGAAGTGCTGAAAGCCAAAGGCTTGGCATAATCCGGTTTGATTAGCTGATAAGAGGCTACCTGAAGATTTTCAGGTAGCCTTTTTTGCTGTGAGAGGCTACCTGAAAATATTGTGTCAGCGTAATGTGTGGGGAGCAGCTTGGACGTGAATGCCCGATCTACTGCTGCGGAGTGGCCGGGCACTATAGTGGATTAACAAAAATCAGGACAAGGCGGCGAGCCGCAGACAGTACACACGTTACGGCAAGGCGAGCCAACGCTGTACTGGTTTTTGTTAATTCACTATATATGCGTTTCCCATTCCCTTCATACTAAGAAAGGCTACCTGAAAAACAGTTGATCCTGTTTCAGGTAGCCTTTCGTCTGCCGCACGGGCAGCCTGTTTATTGCCCGCGCAGGAACAGGGCGTCGAGGTCGGCGAGGGTGAGTTTCACCCAGGTGGGGCGGCCGTGGTTGCATTGGTTGCTGCGGGGGGTGTTTTCCATGTCGCGCAGCAGGGCGTTCATTTCGGGCAGGGTGAGGCGCCGGCCGGCGCGCACGGAGCCGTGGCAGGCCATGGTGCTGAGGATGCGGTTTTCGCGCTCTTCCACGGTGCGGATGCTGCCGGTGTGGGCGGCTTCTTGCAGCATGCTGCGGGCAAGTTCGGAAATATCGGCTTTGCCCAGCATCTGCGGCACGGCGCGCACGGCGATGGTGTGGCTGCCCACGGCGGAGCAATCGAGGCCGTATTGGCGCAGCAAATCGGCGTGTTCGGCCAGGGCGGCCATTTCTTCGTGAGTGGCTTCGAAGCTCACGGGAATGAGCAGCTGCTGGCTGTGCAGGCTGCCGTGGCTTTGGCGCTGGGCTTTCATTTTTTCGTAGTTCACACGCTCAGCGGCGGCGTGCATGTCGATTAAGAGCAGGCTGTTTTCGGCTTGAGCCAGGATATAAATGCCGAGCAGCTGGGCGATGGCGAAGCCGAGTGGGTGTTCTTCGGCATGGGTTTCAGGTAGCCGGGCGGCTTCTGCACTGGGGGCGAAGCGGCTTTGCTCGAGGGCGGCAAGCTCGGGGTCTTCGCTGCCGCTGTGTTTGTAGAGCTCGGCATAGGTTTGCCAGGCGGCGCGGCTTTCTTGCAGGGTGAGGCGTTGCTGCTGCGGGGCGCGGGCGGGGCTATAAGCAACAGGGGTGCGGGCAATCGGGCTACCTGAAAATAGGTTGGGCGGATTGCTGGGTAGAAACTCGCTGTGTTCGTTTTGGCGAAACTCGCCTTGCTCGTTTTCAGGTAGCCTTTGGCTGTGGATGTGTTGCAGTAGGCTACCGGCATTGCTCACGCTGTCGGTTTGGTCGGCGCGGGTATCGGCCAGCGCTTTGTTCAGGGTGTGGAACACGAGCTGGTGTACGGCCTGGCTGTCGCGGAAGCGGATTTCGGTTTTGGTGGGGTGCACGTTTACGTCCACCATTTCGGGCGGCAGCTCGAGAAACAGCACGAAGGCGGGGGTGATTTGCTGGTGCAGCACATCGCGGTAGGCCTGTTTGGCGGCGTGCAGCATCACTTTATCGCGCACGAAGCGGTTGTTTACAAAACAATATTGCTGGCTGCTGCGGCCTTGGGCGAAGGTGGGTTTGGCGATGAGGCCGTGCAAACGGAGGATGCCGTTGCCGCTGTCGATGGGCAGGGAGGCGGCCTGAAAATCCGGGCCCAGCACGGCGGCGATGCGCTCGTTTTGGCTTTGGGCGGGGTATTTGGCGGTGGTTTTGCCGTTGTGCACAAGCTCGAAGGCAATGTGCGGGTTGGCCAGGGCGAGGCGGTCGAACACGGTGGCGCAGTGGGCGTATTCGGTGTTTTCGGATTTGAGGAATTTGCGCCGGGCGGGGGTGTTGAAGAAGAGATCGGCCACTTCCACGCTGGTGCCCACGGGATGGGCGGCTGCGGCGGCGGGCTCGATTTGCCCGTCGCGGGCGCGCACTTGGCGGGCGGCAGTGCTGCCTTCCTGGCGGCTGGTGAGGGTGAGGCGTGACACGGAGGCGATGCTGGCCAGCCCTTCGCCGCGAAAACCCATGCTGCGCACGTGTTCCAAATCTTGCAGCGAGGCGATTTTGCTGGTGGCGTGGCGGGAGAGGGCGAGCGGGAGGTCGTCGGCGTGGATGCCGCTGCCGTTGTCGGCCACGCGGATGAGGCGGATGCCGCCGCCGGCAAGCTCGACTTGGATGCGGGTGGCGCCGGCATCAATGCTGTTTTCGATGATTTCTTTGAGCGCGGCAGCGGGGCGTTCCACCACTTCGCCGGCGGCGATTTGGTTCACGAGGTGGTCGGGCAGGGCATGGATACGGGGCATGATGGGTCTCGGGGTTGGGCTACCTGAAAAGGCTGGATTTATTTTTCAGGTAGCCTTCAACCGTTTTGCAGTTTGGCGATATCGGGTGTGATCACGCGCACGTCGGCGTTTTGGGCGCGGTGGCGCAGGGCGTGGTCGGCGAGCACGAGGGCGAGCATGGCTTCGGCGATGGGGGCGGCGCGCAGGCCGACGCAGGGATCGTGGCGGCCGTGAGTTTCGAGCATAACAGGCTGGCCGTGGATGTCGATGCTGCGGCGCGGCGTGGCAATGGAGCTGGTGGGCTTCACGGCGAAGTCGGCGCGGATGGTTTGGCCGGTGGAAATGCCGCCGAGGATGCCGCCGGCATGGTTGCTGGCGAAGCCTTGCGGCGTGAGCTCGTCGCCGTGTTGGCTGCCGCGTTGGCGCACCACGTCGAAGCCGTCGCCGACGGATACGGCTTTTACGGCGTTGATGCCCATCAGGGCGTGGGCGATGTCGGCGTCCAGCCGGTCAAACACGGGTTCGCCGAGGCCGACGGGGACGTTTCGCGCTTCAATATGCAGCTTCGCGCCCACGGAGTCGAGCGATTTGCGCACGGAATCCATGTAGTTTTCCAAGTCAGCGATTTGGCTTTGGTTGGCGGCAAAGAAGGGGTTTTGGTCGATAAATTCTTCGCCTTCAAAAGCGATTTCAAGTTCACCCACCTGGCTCACCCAGCAGACGATTTCGGTGCCGAACTGCTCGCGCAGCCATTTTTTGGCCACGGCACCGGCGGCCACGCGGGCGGCGGTTTCGCGGGCGGAACTTCTGCCGCCGCCGCGATAGTCGCGGATGCCGTATTTGTGCCAATAGGTGTAGTCGGCATGGCCGGGGCGGAATTGTTGGGCGATGTTGCCGTAGTCGCGGCTGCGTTGGTCGGTGTTGCGGATGAAGAGGGCAATGGGTGTGCCGGTGGTGCGCCCTTCAAACACACCGGAGAGGATTTCCACTTGGTCGGCTTCGCGCCGCTGGGTAACGTGGCGGCTGGTGCCGGGGCGGCGGCGGTCGAGGTCGGGCTGGATGTCGGCTTCGGCCAGCGGCAGGCCGGGCGGGCAGCCGTCGATGATGCAGCCGATGCCTGCGCCGTGGCTTTCGCCGAAGGTGGTGATGCGGAAGAGTTGTCCGAAGGAGTTGCCGGGCATGATGGTTGAAACAAGAAGATTGGAAAGATGCGGGCGAGTTTAGCACAAAGGCTACCTGAAAATAATTTTTCAGGTAGCCTTTGGCTATTCGGCAGCCTAAGCCTTTTTCACAAATTCGGATTTGAGGTTGAGCGCGGTGCCGTTTACTTTGCAGGCGATGTCGTGGTCGCCTTCCTGCAGGCGGATGTTTTTCACTTTGGTGCCTTGTTTGAGCACCAGCGAGCTGCCTTTCACTTTCAGGTCTTTGAGCAGCACCACGCTGTCGCCGTTGGATAGCGGTGTGCCGTGGGCATCAACTGCGCTGAGGGCGTCGTCTGCTTCGGCGGCGGCATCGGCTTGGTCCGACCATTCGTGGGCGCATTCCGGGCAAACGAGGTTGGCGCCGTCTTCATAGGTGTATTCGGATTGGCATTGCGGGCAGGGCGGGAGGGTGGTCATTCGTTTTACTTGTGGTTTGAAATAGTTGGGAGGCTACCTGAAAGCCTGAAACTGTTTCCAGACAGTTTTGTAGAAGGTGTGGATTATATGGATAAAGCAATTATTTTTTCATACAAAGCGGTGAACCGAAGACAGTATACATGTATGGCAAGGTGAGCCAACGTGGTACTGGAGAAATAAGTGCTTTAGCTATGCTTGGTAAGCTGCCGTTGGTTTTCCAGCGTGGCGGCGTAGTGTTCGGCAATGGGGATAACGCGGCGGCTGGTTTGTTCAATATCTGCACCTTCTTCCGTCCACAGCGGCGGGAAGAAGTGGTAAACGCTGTCGCCGCCCAATGCGGTGACTTCTTCCTGCCAGCCTGCTCAGCGCACGTTTTCGTAGAACAGGGCCAAAATCGCCGCTAAATGCCCAGTTGAGGAAGTCGGTGTAGCCCAGTTCGCAGTCTTCCCATTCGAGGGTGTCGGGCGGGAGGTAGAACACATTGCCGGGCGTGCCGTCCAATCCACCGCCATTGAGGGCGAAGTAGCCGCCGGCGGTATCGTCTGCAATCAGATAATAGGGCGCGGGTGCGGCGAGTTCGGCTTGGGTGCGGCCAAGATTCCAACTGCCGAGGCCGCGCGGCAGGCAGGGGCTGCCCGAGCCTAGGATGCGCAGCCAGCCGTGGTTGATGAGGATGCCGCCGGTTTCATATACCACCGCGCCCATCACGGAACGGGTGGTTACTTGGGTTTTCACGAGTTCGGCTTCTGCGGCGGCCGGGTCGTGCGGCAGGATTTCCACCGGATTGGCGGCTTCGTCAAGCCACTCTTGAATCAGCGGCCAGGCGGGATCGGCGGTATTGATGAGGTCGGCTAATGTTTTCATGTGAGGCTACCTGAAAATGAGCGAAGCGAGTTTCTGCGAAGCTAAAATGAGCAAGAGCAGAGTTTTTGCGAAGCTAAAAATGGGTGGATTAAGCGTTAAGCAGCTGTTTGGATGACTATACCCTTGCCGCACAAGTTCTCCACGCATTTGGCAAGGTAATCATCATCGTGCTCGGGGTGAATCGGGCTGCCCACGGTTTTCGGCTAAGTTGTAATATGACGGGCGGGTGTTGCTGCGATAATTCTTGCTGTACCGCGCCAGGCCGGTGCGGTAACCGTGCCGCTGCATTTCGTCCTTGATGAGGATGTAATAGGCGTAGAACAGATAGGGGCTGTGAGCGAAGACGTAGTTCACTGGTATGCGGCCTGCCCCAGCCGCTGCCGCGCGGAGCGGCGCATTCGCAGTGTTGGCCGAGCAGCTGGGTGCGGGGGAATCGGGGGATAAGAGCTTGGTGCCACGGGTGCATGGATAAAGGCTACCTGAAAAAGGAAAGCGGATTTCAGGTAGCCTGCAAAGGTTTAGTCGATTGGGCGGGTTTCGCCGCTCGCGGGGTCGTCAATTTGCATACGGCCGCTGGCTTTGTCTACTTCATAGCCGAACAGGCGTGGGGCGGAGTGTGGGTCGCCGCCGCAGCTGGCGTTGTGGTTTTCGTGCACGTCCACAGTGTAGCTGTTAGCAGTTTCAGTGGTGATGAACAACAGACATTCGGGCTTCAGACTGGTTAGTCGGTGGCGGGCAACGGAGGCAGACACGCGGGCTACGGCTTGGTCTTTGTTGCTGATGGGCTCGGCTTGAGCGCTTAGGACAAGGAGGGGCAACAGGGTGGTGAGAAGGAGTGTTGGTTTCATAACGTTCTCTATTTAGGTTGGGAAGGATGGGGGCTACTTGAAAAAAGGTTTTAGGTTCGTAGAAGCTCACATGGCTCGTTTCAGGTAGCCTTTGGTTTAGCCGTTAATCAGCCAGAGTTGGCTTTGGTGGCGCTGCGCTTCAAAGGTGCGGATTTGGTCGGCGTGTTGCAGGGTGAGCCTGATTTCGTCGAGGCTGTTGAGCAGGTAGTGTTTGCGGTTGTTGTTTATGTTGAGCTTGCCATAGTCTAAATAATGCCATTCATCAAAACAGTTTAGCTGAAGCTGCTGTGTTTGATGGATTTGAGAATTGTTTGGGGATGATGGCACCGGCGTCCACATTATTGCGGTCGAGCGGGGCAACGAGGTCGGTGAGCTGGGTGAAGGCTTTCATGGCGGTATTTTCAGTGGTTTGTTTGGAGGTTATCTGAGAATTTAGCCTTCTGTTTGTATTGTTTATTTCTAAATGCCGGCAGGCGCTCGGATCTGCCGGGTGGCGGGCTTATTCGGTAGCGTTTTCGATTTTCTCACCCACGTGGGAAATGCCGCGGCCAACAGCGTTACTGCCTTTGCGCACGGCTTCGCGAGTGTGGTCGATGTTGTTGGCGGTGTCTTCTTTTATGCCGTGCCAAGTGCTGGAACAAGCGGAAAGGCCGATAGCGGTGATGGCGATGATGAGAAAGTGTTTCATGTTTTCAGCTCCTTATGTGAAGAATTGAAGATGCACGATTGGTTTGTACGGCTTCATTATCGGCTAAAATGGCGGGTATGACGGCTGATTTAGCCGGAATTTATCGGATTTTACTTTATGCTTCGTTAAAACCGGCTTTTTAGTTTTGCAGGCCCGGTTTTGGTTCCGCAAAGATGGCGTTTTCAGGTAGTCTTTGTAGATTTGGAGCCGACTTAACGGTTGCGGCCGGGGTTGTATTTGAGCACGATGCGGGTGAGATCGGAGCGGTGGCGGCGGCAGAAGGCATCTGTTTCGGCTCTGCTGGGACGGCGTTTTCCGTCTTGGCCAAGCAGGCGGATGGCTGGGTGTTCGCTCAGCATGGAGGCAATGGGTTCGTTTTCAATCTGTTTGCCGCATTCGCCGTAGCGGGCAAAGCCTTCGTAAACGTTGTTTAGGCGAGTGCGCGTGTCGATTTCGGCACGGGCAATGCGCGGGCAGGCGGCGATGAAGGCTTCAAACATGGCAAATTCGCTCAGCACGGTGCGGCACTGCTCTGGTGTGGGCGAGGCGATAGGCTCGGCGGTGGCTAGGGTAGGGCAAAGGGTGGCGAGGAGGAGAGTGGTTTTGAAGAGAGGTTTCATGGGTTTCCAATCAATTATTCGGTGTGGCTGGGAGTGGGATATTTTAACTTCGTTTTAGCTTTGCAGAAACTCAGCCTTGGCTCTGCCAAGACATCGTTTTCAGGTAGCTTTTTAACGAGGCCGGAGGCTACCTGAAAATGCAGCTTCAATTAGGAGTTTAAAATCATCAAGCCAGTTGGCGTACATCTACAAAATGCCCGGCCGCCGCCATTGCTGGGCTGACAAGGTGCGTTCTGCCGCTGTTGCCCTGCCGTCCTTTAAAATTGCGGTTGGAGGTGGGGGTGCAGCGTTCTTGCGGGGCGAGGCGGTCGGTATTCATGACAAGGCACATCGAGCAGCCTGGTTCGCGCCATTCGAAGCCCGTGTCGGTGAGGATTTTGTCCAAGCCTTCGACTTCGGCCTGCTCTTTCACCAAGCCGTAGCCGGGCATGACCAGTACGCGGTTCACGTTATCTGCCTTTTTGCGGCCTTTGGCCACGGCGGCGGCTTCGCGCAAATCTTCGGTGCGGCTGTTGGTACACGAGCCGATAAACACCACATCCACGGGGATTTCGTTCAGTGGCGTGCCGGCGGCCAAGCCCATGTATTCTAAGGCGTGCTCCATGCCTGCGCGTTTCACCGCCTCGGCTTTGTTGGCAGGATTCGGCACTTTGCCGTCCACGCCCAGTGTCATTTCGGGCGACGTGCCCCACGTTACCTGCGGCTTGCGCCAGTAGGCAACAGCTTTGTCCTAATCCGCGCCTTTGGGGGAGAATTTTCGGCCTTGCAAATAATCGATTGTGATTTGGCCCACGGCCACCAAGCCTTCTTTGATGTTTTTGTCCAAAGTGTTCACTTGCAGTTTGGGAATTGGGTCTTTAATGCCTTCGTCCCAATAGTCGGTGGGCGTGTTGTGGTTGGCGGTGGAGACCACACTGTCGATGCGCCACAGCTTGCGTCCGGCTATTTTCAGGCCTTTAAAAGCCTGCGGGCTGGTTGCTTCGTGAACGAGGTGGCTGTCGATAAGAGGAGGACGGTACAGGCTTCCGATTTGTGGACAATATGGCTGTTCCAAAGTTTGTCGTAGAGGGGTTGTGCGTTAATTGGTCAATTCCTTGGTGTGATTTTAAGATGATAATGCACAGAATGTCTAAAAATTGCAAGAAAATTAAAGATAAAGATTACCTTAAGAATGCGACAGTTTTAATTTTGTGTACATTTTGTCTGATAAGTGGATGGGAGGTTACCTGAAACGTGGCTTTAGCCAAATTATCTTGAATGAGAATAGCAAGCTAATGGGGCGTGGGTGTACCAGTCCGTATTCCTGCAGGGCAAAACGATTTTCAGGTAGTCTGAAGTGTATTATCTGTTCTTTGGTGCATGGGGACATCCGTACCCCGATACAAGCAATTTCAAGGTTGGAACGCATGTGTTCAACGCCTATAATTCATGCTTGGTTTTACCACCTATTTGCCGCCTGTGCCACCTGTAGGCTACCTGAAAGAATCCGCTATGATCGAATATCGCTACTTCGCCGCCCAAGCCGCTGCCGAAATGTTGCAGCGTTTGGCACCGCAGGCTGCCGCGCCGGTGCTGCCGCTGCTGGACGAACTGTTTGCCGCGCAAGAGGGCGGCCACAGCTACATCACGCTTACGCCGCAAGAGGCGGATGCGCTGCGTCAGGCCGCGCCGGTGGTGGGCGATGGCAGCGACTTCACGCCTTTGGTATTGCGCGGGCGGCGGCTGTTTAGCGGCAGACTGTTTGCGCTGGAGCGCAGTGTGGCTGCCGAATTGCGGCGGATTGCCCGCGGTCGGGTGAGGCTACCTGAAAATGCCGGGCTGCGGCAGCGTTTGTGCGATTGGTTTCCCGATGCCGGGCATAACGAGCAGCGGCTGGCTGCCGCGCTGGCGGTGTTACAACCGCTGATGCTGGTCACCGGCGGGCCGGGTACGGGCAAAACCACCACCGTGGCCAAGCTGTTGGCGCTGCTGTGTGCCAATGCGGCCGAGATGCCGCGCGTTGCGCTCATCGCTCCCACCGGTAAGGCTGCCGCTCACATGACCCGTTCGCTGCACCGCGCGTTGAGTGGCTTTAAGGTGGGTAGCGAGCAGGTGTTGCAGCATTTAACGGCATTGGAAGGACAAACTGTCCACCGTTTGTTGAAACTGAACACCACTGGCCGCCGCAAATTTGACCGCGAGCAGCCGCTGCCATTTGATATTGTGGTGGCCGATGAGGCTTCCATGCTGGATCTGCCGCTGCTGCACCAATTATTGTGTGCCATTCCCGAGCATGGCCGCCTGATTTTGTTGGGCGATGAAAACCAGCTGCCGCCGGTGGGCATCGGTGCTGTATTGTCCGTACTGGCACAGCCCACCGTGCTCACTGCCGAAGAAGCCGCTAAGTTGGCAGAATGGCTGCCCGAAGGCGTGCCGTTTGAGGTGCGGGAGAACCCGCCGCCACTGGCCGGCAATGTGGCGCGGCTGGAATACAGCCACCGTTTCGACCCGCAGCGTGGCGTGGGCGCACTGGCGCAGGCCGTGGTGAGCGGCGAGGTTGCTGCTGCCGAAGCTGCGTTTGCCCGCTTCACCGACGATTTATTCAGGCTACCTGAAACCCCTGCCGCCTTGGCACGCCGATTTGCCAAACAGCACGAAGCCTATTGGCAGGCGGTAAGCAGCGGCGACCCGGTGGCCTGCTTCACCGCCCAGCAGCAGTTGGTGGTGCTGGCCGCACGGCGCAGCCAGGCGGCGGAGTTCAACCACGAATACCGCAAGCTCCTGGCTGCGCAGGGCAGAGCGGCGGAACAGGGCTGGTTTGCCGGGCAGGTGCTGATGGTGGCGGAAAACGATTATGCGGTGAAAGTGTTCAATGGCGACATCGGCATCGTGCTGCCGCACGGCGATGGGCTGGCTGCGTTTTTCCCCGATGCCGGCGGTTTCCGTGCCGTATCGCTCAGCCGTCTGCCCGCGCACGATACCGCCTTCGCCATGACCGTACACAAAAGCCAAGGCTCGGAATACCAAGAAGTGTGGCTCTTGGGCGATGAAGCCGATTCTGCCCTATTCGACCGCACCCTGCTCTACACCGCCATCACCCGCGCCCGCCGCCGCTTCGGCTACGCCGGCCAGATGAGCGCCCTAGCCGCCGCTGTGCAACGCAAAAACCACCGCCGTACCGGTTTGGGCGAGGCGTTGCGTTTGGCAGCTTAACGATGCGTGTTGGGAGGGGAAAGGCTACCTGAAATTT
Source organism: Eikenella exigua (assembly GCF_008805035.1). Classification (NCBI taxonomy): domain Bacteria; kingdom Pseudomonadati; phylum Pseudomonadota; class Betaproteobacteria; order Neisseriales; family Neisseriaceae; genus Eikenella; species Eikenella exigua. The sequence continues at coordinate 546,423 of NZ_CP038018.1, forward strand.
TCAGGTAGCCTTATATTTATAGCCAGCTATATGTATGAAGTGGGGTATTTTAGCTATATGCGGGGGTGTGGCGGAGAAGTTGGATGATAGGGCATGATTAAAGGCTACCTGAAAATGGATTGAAGCTTTCAGGTAGCCTTTCGCAACGGATGGGATCAGGCAGCTTTGCCTACTCTTCGCCCAATAATTGCTCGCGGGTGAGCAGGAAAACGCTGCTGCCGCCGTCGCTTTGTTTGGGCCAGAAGAAGGGGAGCTGGGGGAAGGCGGCTTCGAGGGCTTCGCGGTTGTAGCCGATTTCCACCAGCAATACGCCGCGTGGATTGAGGAAGCGGGGGGCGTGTTGGAGGATTTGGCGGGTGGCGTCGAGGCCGTCTTCGCCACTGCCGAGTGCCATTTCCGGCTCGTGCAGGTATTCGGCGGGCAGGGCGGCGACGCTTTCAGCGTTTACATAAGGGGGGTTGGAGATAATGAGGTCGTAATTGCCGGAAAGGTTGGTGAAGAGGTCGCTTTGAATCAGGCGGACGCGATCTTCAAGACCGTAGTTTGCCACGTTGATGGCGGCCACGGCGAGGGCTTCGTGGCTGAGGTCAGCGGCATCGACTTGGGCTTCGGGATAGTGGCAGGCGGCTTGGATGGCGAGGCAGCCGCTGCCAGTGCAGAGGTCGAGCACGCGGCGGATCTGGTTGCTGTCGCCTGTCCACGGGGCGATGGGCTCGCCGAGTTGTTCGTAGATGAAGGAGCGGGGAATGAGCACGCGTTCGTCTACATAAAATTCGAAGTCGCCTTGCCAGGCTTGGCGGGTGAGGTAGGCCATGGGAAGGCGTTCGTTGACGCGGCGTTCGGCCAGGCTGAGTATGGCGTCGATTTCTTCGGGCAGGAGTGCGGCATCGAGATAGGGCTCGAGGGTGTCGAGCGGGAGGTGCAGGGTGTGGAGGATGAGGTAGACGGCTTCATCGTGGGCGTTATCGCTGCCGTGGCCGAAGCTGAGGCGGGCTTGGTTGAAGCGGCTGGTGCAGAAGCGCAGGAGGTCGCGCGGGGTGCGGAGGTGTTGGCGGGCTTGGGCAAACATGGTGTTTGGGGGTGTTTATGAAATAGTGAGGGGTGGGATTATAACGGATTGGCGGGTGAGGCTACCTGAAAATTTGGCGGGGCGGTTTGTGGCGGCTATGGAATGGTGTATGATTAATTTGTTGCTTAAACATTGGTTTAAGGAGGAGATGATGTTGGCAAAACTTTTTCAGGTAGCCTTTGCCGGCCTGCTGCTGGCGGGCTGTGCGATGACGCCGCAACAGCGTGCAGCCTATGAGGCGGCAAGGGAGCGGGAGATGAAGCAGACGGCGGTGGCGCTGGCGGCGCAGTGCGACCGGCGCACGGCTGAGCTGTTGGCTTTGCAGCAGGAGGATTACTTGGGGGTGGCGGATGCTGAGAAGCCTAAGTTGCAGCGAGAATACCGGCAGCGGATTGCGGAACCGTCTTTTCAGGCTTGTTATCGGATGGCTTGGGAGAATTTGGTGTATCGGCAGCAGCTGGAAATGTTGGAGCGGCGCGAGCGGCGGCGTGAGTTGGAGTGGATGATGTATCGGCCGTATTATCCGTATTGGTGGTAGGGCAGTTTTTTATTTGCTACCAGGCCAACCTCGTCAACAGCTTCATCTTTGTGCAGAAACTGCTCGACTTCGAGCCTTTGGAAGAATACATCAGCCTCTTTGGCGGCGGCTACTTCTTTACCCTGCCCGGCGCGGAGCAGGGCGGCTACCTCGGGCAGAGCTTGCTGGCCAATGTGCTGGCGTGATTGAAGGTATGGATAGCTTGTCCGCAAAACGATGTTGGCTTGAGCCTAGCTTGCAGCGATGCAAGAAAGCGGATTAGCCGTCCATACTTTGATATGGCCACTAATATTTGAGGCTACCTGAAAAATGAAACCCGTCTGCTTGTGCAAACGGGTTTTGTCTTGTTCAGGTAGCCTCAGCTGCGCTGAAGTAATGTTTCATCTAGAGCAAACCAACTTAACTTTCGCTATAGCGTTGGTTCTCCTTGCTATACTTCTGTACTATCTACGGCTCACTGTTTGTATTATAAGGTTAATTTGGCTTGCTATATCAGGCCGAAAAGGCTACCTGAAAGTGGAAATACATTTTCAGGTAGCCTTTTTGTTTTCAGGTAGCCTCTTTCAAAGTTCAGCCGCTTTTTTTGCGGGTGCGGGGCTTGCGTTTGGCTTGGGGCTGGGCAGCCTGAGCTGGCTGGCTGTTTTTACGGCTGCGGGTTTTCTTAGCCGGAGCAGCGGGGGCTTTGGCCTTGTTTTTGGTGGCAGGTTTGCCGGCTGAGGCTGGGCGGCGGGCTCTTCCTTTTGCTGTGGCGGTTTTCCCTTTGGTGGTAGGTTTTTTGCCTTTGCCAGGCAGGCTGCCGCTGCTGATGAGCATAAGGTCGATTTTGCGGGTATCCAAGTCGGCACGGGCTACCTGAACCACAACTTTGTCGCCCATGCTGAAGCGCAAGCCGCTGCGTTCGCCTTCGATGCTCATGGTTTCGGCGCGATAGTTGAAGTAGTCTTCGCCCAGTTCGCTGATGTGGACGAGGCCTTCAATGTGGATGTCGTCGAGGGTAACGAACAGGCCGAAGCCGGCCATGCCGCTGACTGTGCCGCTGAATACTTCGCCCACTTTGTCTTGCATATAGTAGGTTTTGAGCCAGTTTTCCACGTCGCGGCTGGCTTCGTCGGCACGGCGCTCGCATTGAGAGCTGTGGATGCCCAGTGCGCTCCAGTTTTCGGCGGGGTTGTAGCTGCTACCTGAAAGCACGGCTTTGATGGCACGGTGTACTAGGAGGTCGGGATAGCGGCGGATGGGGGAGGTGAAGTGGGTGTAGGCGGGGTAGGCAAGGCCGAAGTGGCCGCTGTTATCCGGCTCGTACATGGCCTGCTGCATGGAGCGCAGGAGCATCACTTGAATCAGCTCGCGGTCGGGGCGCTCGGCAGTTTGGGCGAAGAGTGCGGCGTAATCCAGCGGGGTGGGCTGTTCGCCGCCGCCGAGGGTAAGGCCGAGCAGGCCGAGCTGCTCGCGCAGGGTAGCGAGCTTTTCCGGGGTGGGGCCAGAGTGGTTGCGGAATAGGGCGGGATGCTGGTGTTTCAGCAGGAATTCGGCAGCGCACACGTTGGCAGCGAGCATGCATTCTTCGATCAGGCGGTGGGCTTCGTTGCGCACCACGGGCACGATACGTTTGATTTTGCCCTGCTTGTCGAAAATCATCTCGGTTTCGGTGGTTTCAAACTCCATCGCGCCGCGCTGGTGGCGTTTTTTGAGCAGAATTTGATAGAGTTTGTAGAGGGTATCGATGTGCGGCTTGAGCGGGTTGTCGCTGCCGTTTTCAATCCAATCCCACACTTGGGTGTAGGTGAGGCGGGCGTGGGAGCGCATCACGGCGGGGTAGAAACGGTAGGATTTAAGATTGCCGGCGTAGGTGAACACCATGTCGCACACCATGCACAAGCGGTCTACATCGGGGTTGAGCGAGCAGATGCCGTTGGAGAGGCTTTCGGGCAACATGGGAATCACGCGGCGCGGGAAATACACGCTGGTGGCGCGATCCAGCGCATCGGCATCAATTGCATCTTGAGGCTTCACATAGTGGCTCACGTCGGCAATGGCCACCACCAGGCGGAAATTGCGGCCTTGTTTCTCGGCATACACGGCATCGTCGAAATCGCGCGAGCTTTCGCCGTCTATCGTTACCAGTGGCAAATCGCGCAAGTCTTCACGGCCTTTCAGGTCGGTTTTGCGCACGGTGGAAGGGATTTTTGCGGCGGCTTTTTCGCAGGCGGCGGAGAATTGGTGCGGCAGGTGATGCTGGCGCACGGCAATTTCGATTTCCATGCCGCTGTCGGCATAGTTGCCCAAAATTTCTACCACGCTGGCCACGGCGGGGCGGTGCGCGTCGGGGTAGGCATCGATTTGAGCCTCCACCACTTGGCCTGGCTTGGCCTTGCCCACCGAATCGGGTTCGAGCAGGATGCTGTCGGGCAGGCGGCTGTCTTCGGGCGAGAGCATGGCGATGCCGCGCTCTATCATGAGCCGGCCGACAACGGTTTTCTGTGCTCGTTCGATCACATCGAGCACCTGGCCTTCGCGGCGGCCACGCCGGTCGGTGCCAGCGGGGCGCACGGTTACCGTGTCGCCGTGCATCAGGCCGCGCATCTGGCGGGCGGGCAGCACGAAGTCGCCCTGGCCGTCGGGCGTGAGCGGCACGGCAAAGCCGAAGCCGTCTTTATGCGCTTCAACGCGGCATTTCACGAGTGCGAGTTTTTCGGCGGCACATACCATGCCACGCCGGTTAATCAGGATTTGCCCGTCGCGCGCCATTGCAGTCAGGCGGCGTTCGAAAAAGGGCATTTCGTACTCGGCAATATCGAGCAGGATGGCTAAAGATTCGGTTTTCAGTGGCACACCCCTGTCTTCCAGCATTTCGGTAATCCATTCACGGCTGGGCAGGGGGTGTTCGTAGCGTTGCGTTTCCCGTTGCAGATAAGGGTCTTGCAGGCGGAGCGAGGTTTTCTTCTTCATATATTATGTTGACAAGTGGGAAATTGGCGCTATAATGCGCTCTTCTTGCATAAAGAGCAATGCTCTTTACCGCAAAGTTCGATTAAAGCAAAGCCCAGGTGGCGGAATTGGTAGACGCGCCAGCTTCAGGTGCTGGTATCCTCACGGGTGTGGAAGTTCGAGTCTTCTTCTGGGCACCAAAGAATAATGAATAGTTAATCCTGCATGGTATGAATGAGCCATGCAGGATTTTTTATTGTTTGTTGAGTGAATTTTGTATCAAGAGGCTACCTGAAATATTTTTCGTTTTCAGGTAGCCTTTTATTTTACAACCTGCGAGCGGCAATCAGAATTTCACACCCTTATGCAGAGCCACGATACCGGCGCTCATATTGTGGTAGTCCACGCTGTCGAAACCAGCATCGAGCATCATTTGTTTGAGGGTTTCCTGATCGGGATGCATGCGGATGGATTCGGCCAGATATTGATAGCTGTCGGCATCTTTGGCGATGAGTTTGCCTATGAGCGGCAGGAGCTTGAAGGAGTAGAGGCTGTAGGCCGGAGCGAGCATCTTGGCCACTTTGGAAAACTCCAGTACGAGCAACGTACCGCCGGGTTTGAGCACGCGGTGCATTTCTTTGAGGGCAGCGTCTTTGTGCGTCATGTTGCGCAGACCGAAGGATACGGAAACGAGGTTGAAATAGTTATCCGGGAAGGGCAGTTTTTCGGCATCGCACACGGCCACGGGCAGGAGCAGGCCTTCGTTGAGCAGGCGGTCGCGGCCCACGCCGAGCATGGAGGAGTTGATGTCGGTGAGCCAGACTTCGCCGTCTTTGCCCACGCGTTTGGCCCAACCGCGCGAGAGGTCGCCCGTGCCGCCGGCAATGTCGAGCACTTTACCGCCTTTGGGCACGCGGGCAGTGGTGAGGGTGAAGTGTTTCCACACGCGGTGCAGGCCGCCGGACATCACGTCGTTCATGACGTCGTATTTTTTGGCGACAGAATGGAATACTCCGGCCACTTTGGCGGCTTTTTCGCTTTCGTTTACGGTGCGGTAGCCGAAATGGGTTTGCTTATCGGGCATTATGGTGCTTTCAGGTAGCCTTTAGGCTGGTTACATCAGGTTTTGGCTGGTGGCGCAGCTTTGCAGGCCGGCCACCAGTTTTTGGAAGATTTCCTGGTTTTGGTCGTTGGGGGATAGGCCGGCACGAATCAGGTCGTGTTTCCACTTTTCGCGGTCGGTGTATTGGGCGGAAGCGGTGTCGTAGGCGCAATGGCAGAGCTTGGAGGCTTCTGCTTGGCTCAATTGGCGTTTGAAGGCTTGCGGATCGAGTGCGCCTTTGACACAACCTTCGATAAAGCCGTCTTTGGCTTCTTGCTCGGTTACGTTGCTGGCGGCTTTATTGGCAATAAAGTCGCAGCCGGCCAGCAGCAAAACGGAGGCGGCGATGAGGGCGGGGAGGGTGCGGCTTAATGCGGACATTTCTTTCCTTTCGGGATAGCAAGGGTTGGTTCGGTAGGTTCGCGGGAGGCGCCGGCTTCTTCAAGGCGGCGCAGGTAATCGGGCCACATTGTAGCGTATCCGCTTGCCAATTCATACAGGTAGCCCCAGCTGTAGAGGCCACTGTCGTGGCCGTCGGAGAAGGTGATTTTGAGGGCATAGTTGCCGACGGGCTGCAGGTCGGTGATGCTGATGCCGGCTTTACCGGTTTGCAGTTTGGCCTGCCTGCGTCCGTGGCCGCGCACTTCGGCGCTGGGGGAATACACGCGCAGGTATTCGGCGGGCAGGGTATATTCGGCATCAGGGTAAACTAATACGAGGCCTTGGCGGCCGGCTTGCAGGCGGATTTGTTGCGGAGGCTGATTGCGCATGGGGTTCCTTTGCTGTGTGTATAGAGGCTACCTGAAAATAGGGGCGGCGGCTAACGCGTATAGCAGGGCGGTGTGGGTTTCGCCGGTGAGCTTGGAAAAGAAGTGCTTTATGGTTTGCTGGTGGCGGAAGCCGCATTTTGAGGGGATGTTTTCTTGATAAGCGCCGGCCAATAGGCGGGTTAGCCTTAGTTTTTCAAAAGAATAGGCAATCATGGCTTGCAGGGCTTCGGTGGCATAGCCTTGGCCCTAGAAGCTTTCGCCCAGCCAATAGCCTATTTCGGCTTCGCCTGCGGCCAGTGGCAAATTGCTGTCGTGTGGGAAGAGGAGGCCGATGCTGCCGATGAGTTGATGGTCGGCTAGACAGATGGCGAAGGAATGGGGCTTAAGCAGGATATTTTCGATAATTTCCCGGCTTTCTGCCACGCTTTTGTGCGGAAGCCAGCCGCACATGGCGCCTATCTTAGGGTTTTGGGCTTGCGCGTAGAGCGCGGCAGCGTTGGCGAGTGTCCATGGGCGGAGGATAAGGCGGGCGGTGCGGAGGGTTTCCATTGTTTGCTTCCGGTTTGAATTTCTATGCAGAAATTTGTGGTGCTCATTAGTTATTATGGTGAGGCTTTAGTTTTCAGGTAGCCTCTGTGGAATTTTAGCAGATTGCCGGGCCGGGCTTGCTATTTGGCTTTTGGGCGGATTGGCGATATATTATCCGCTGCCGTGCAACCGAGCGAAGGATGGCAAATGGGCGAGATAGAATTGTTGGCACACATCATCAAATGGCGCGATGAGCTTTCGGCCGATGTTCGGGTGCTGAAAAGTGATGCGGATATTTTTGTGCGCCCGCGTGCGATAAGGATTCTACTCAGCCTGCTGTTGCGGAAAGGCTACCTGAAAAATGACGATAACGATGAAGTGGTGCTCGAAATGGAGCTAAACCGGGCAACTTTGCAAGGTAGGGTGGATGTGAGCGATTCGCTGAGGCGATATTATTATTTGGAAGAGAATGAAAAGATTGCCGATGAAGCCTGCCTGGCTTCGTTGAAAACGTATATCCAACAGGCTGCTAATGAATTATGCGTTGGCGGCTCATCAAAATAGGAAAACATGATGCAAACCCAAGCTGTTATCCGACACATCAGCCGCTGGCTGGCCGATTATGCCGTGCGCGCGGGCGCAAAAGGTTTTGTGGTGGGCATTTCCGGCGGAGTTGATTCCGCCGTGGTGTCTGCCCTGTGTGCGCACAGCGGGCTGGACGTGTTGTGCGTGGTGCTGCCTATCCGCCAACAGGCTGATCAGTTGCAGCGGGCCAACGAACACATCGCCGATTTGCAGCGCCGTTTTATCAATGTGCGCAGCCAAACGCTGGATTTAACGCCCACTTTCGAGCAGTTCGAGCACAGCGTGGCCGACACTGTTGCCGCCAATAAAAATCTGGCCATGGCCAACACCCGTTCCCGCCTGCGCATGGCCGTGCTGTATTACTACGGCCAAATCAACGGCCTGTTGGTGGCGGGCACGGGCAATAAGGTGGAAGATTTCGGCGTAGGCTTTTTCACCAAATACGGCGATGGCGGCGTGGATTTAAGCCCCATCGGCGATTTGCTCAAAACCCAGGTATACACCCTGGCCGAAGCCTTGGCGGTGCTGCCCGCCATCCGCCAAGCCGCGCCCACCGACGGGCTGTGGGACGAAGAGCGCACCGACGAGCGGCAGATGGGCGCGAGCTATCCCGAGCTGGAATGGGCGATGGCGCAAAGCGAAGCCGGCCGCCACGCCGAAGAATTTGCCGGCCGCGAACGCGAAGTGTTCGAGATTTACCAACGCCTGCACCGTGCCACGCTGCACAAAATCCAGCCTATCCCCGTGTGCAAAATTCCCGGCGAATTATTTGATGAAAAGGAAAAATGATGATGAGAGTGCTGACCATGAACCTGCACGCCGTGCGCGCCCGCATTTGGGCTGCCGCCGAAGCGGCAGGCCGCCCCGAGCCCGAGCTGATTGCGGTGAGCAAAACCTTCCCCGCCGCCGATGTGCGCCTGTTGTGCGAAAAAAGTGCACAGCGCGATTTCGGCGAAAATTATCTGCAGGAATTTGAAGAGAAAAGCAGCGAGCTGGCCGATATTCCCGACATCTGTTGGCACATCATCGGCCATATCCAATCCAATAAAAGCCGCATCGCCGCCGAACGCGCCCATTGGGTGCACACCATCGACCGCGAAAAAATCGCCCGCCGCCTGAGCGATCAGCGGCCGGAAACTATGCCGCCGCTGCAAGTGCTGATTGAAGTAAACATCGGCGGCGAAGACGTCAAACACGGCGTGCCACCGCAAGAGGAAACGCTGCGCGAGCTGGCTTTTCAGGTAGCCTCTTTGCCCCGGCTGAAGCTGCGCGGCCTGATGTGCGTGGCACGGCTGGGCAGCAGCGAAGAAGAATTGCGCCAGCAGTTTGGCCGCATGAATGAATTGCTGAACTTCCTGCAGGCGCAGGGGCTGGATGTGGACGTGCTCTCGATGGGCATGTCGGAGGACTTGGAAACCGCCGTCGCCTGCGGTGCCACCCATGTACGTATCGGCAGCGCCATTTTCGGGCAGCGGGATTATAGTGAATAAAGCTTTCAGGTAGCCTCTAGGCTTCCAAAGCCGGCTTGGGAATTGGAAACATGTTTACCCCACTTTCTGCAGAACAAATCATGGCCAGGCTGCCCAAGCGTGCAGTTGCGGTGAAGCGTTTGGACAAACTGCTGCCTTTGCCTGCGGCGTATCTGTCTTTTGTGCAGCAATGCGAAAGCGTGGAAATCACGCCCGGTATCCGGCTTTGGGATTACCCGACCGCGCTTGGCGAAAACCGCCGCTTGAGCAGCGACTATCCCGATGTGGCCGCGCAGTATTGGCTGATCGGCGATGCGGGGCAGGGCGATACCTGGTTCATCGGCAAAGAGAGCGGAAGCATCCTGTTCTACGATCACGACCAAGGCGAATACGATGAAGCCGAGGCGCGGTTTGCCGATATGGGCATCGGATTCGTTCCCTTCCTGCAAACAGCCTTCCTCCTGCAAGAGCTTGAAAGGCTGCTCGACACGCAACCGGAACCCGGCCGGCCGATACGGGATGCTTTCAAAACCCGGATGGATGCCATCGCGCCGGGGCTGTATGAGCAATATCCGTTTGCATATTGGTAGGCAACAGGCTACCTGAAAAGATGCAGATAGGTTTTCAGGTAGCCTGTCGGCAGCTAGGTGAGGCTACCTGAAACTTTCCAACCACCACATAAGGAAACATCATGACCATCTATTTTCTCGGCGCAGGCAATATGGCCTCTGCCATTATCGCAGGCATGAGCCGTGCCGGCGGTTTCGATATCTGTGCCATCGACTATAGTGCCGACAAGCTGGCCGCGCTTGCGCAGCAATACGGCATTGCCACTGCTGCAGAGCTGCCGCCGCTGAATGAGGGCGACGTATTGGTGTTGGCGGTGAAGCCGCAAGATATGCAGGCGGCGCTGCAAAACGTGCAAACGGGCGGCGCGCTGGTGTTGTCGATTGCCGCCGGGCTGCCGTGCGCGGCCTTGAGCCGCTGGCTGGGCGGCAAGCGCCGCATCGTGCGCATCATGCCGAACACTCCAGCGCAGGTGGGGCAGGGCGTGGCCGGTTTGTTTGCCGACAGTGGCGCATCTGCGACCGACCGCGAATTAGCCGATCGTATTATGCGTGCCAGCGGGCAAACTCTGTGGCTGGATAGTGAAGATGGTCTGCACCGCATTACCGGTATCAGCGGCAGCGGCCCGGCCTATGTGTTTTACTTGCTTGAAGCGCTGCAAAACGCCGCAAGGCAGCAGGGTTTCAATGCGGAAGAAGCGCGGCAGCTCAGTTTGGCCACGTTTCAAGGTGCGGTGCGGCTGGCCGAGCAGAGCGGGGAAGAGTTTTCCGATTTGCGGCAAAAAGTTACTTCCAAAGGCGGCACCACTTATGCTGCGCTGCAAACCTTTGAGGCGCACGGTGTGGCCGAAGCGATTGGCACGGGCGTGGCTGCCTGTGTGGCGCGTTCGCAGGAATTGGCCAAGCAGCTGGCAGAATAGGGCGGTATGTTTAATCAATTCGTCTCCCTGCTTGCTGATGCGCTGGCCATGCTTCTGTTGGCACGCTGTCTGCTGCAATATGGTCGTTTGAATTATATGCACCCGCTGGCGCAGTTTTGCTGCCGCAGCAGCGACTGGCTGGTGAAGCCGCTACGCCGTCTACTTCCTCCCTTGGGCGGTTTGGACAGCGCCTGCATCTTGGCGGCTTGGCTGCTGTATGTAGCGTTGTATTTGTTGTTGTCACTACTCAATCTGCCGGCGGGGATGTTTGGCTGGCCGATAGTAGCGGCAGATGTGTTGCTCGCTGCGCTTGTCCTTACGCGTTCGGCAGCTTATGTGTTGCTGGGCGGTTTGTTGTGGCGCATGGTGCTGTCTTTATCGCAGACGTATTCGCCGCTGGTGGCGGTGCTCAGCCGCGTGTATGAGCCGCTGTGCCGCCCATTTGCCTTTTTGCGTATCGGTCGCTGGGATTTTTCAGGTAGCCTGTTGGCGCTTTTACTGTGGGGCTGGATTGGCTGGGGGTTGCCGGCGATTATCATGCATTTGAATTTTTTGCTCTTGCCATAAGCGGTCGGCTGTTTTATATTTCATCCTTTTATAAAAGAAGCAGCCGCTTGCGGGAAGGGCGGTTGGTAGAATTTCACAAAAAGGATAACTCATGGCAAAACTAACCGAGCAAGACATCATCAACTGGAAAGGCCCGGAAGAGGAGTATATGAATGCTGATCAGCTGGCTTTTTTCCGTGAGTTGTTGGTTAAGCTGCAAGACGAGCTGATTCAAAAGGCGGCCGACACTACTGGCCATCTGCAAAACCATGAAGCTGCCCCCGACCCGGCTGATCGTGCCACGCAGGAAGAAGAATATGCGCTGGAGTTGCGCACCCGCGACCGTGAGCGTAAATTGTTGAACAAAATTCAGGCCTCGCTGCGTCAGATTGATGAAGGTGAATATGGCTATTGCGTCGATACCGGCGAGCCCATCGGCCTCAAGCGCTTGCTCGCCCGCCCTACTGCCACTTTGTCGGTGGAAGCGCAGGAGCGGCGTGAGCGCATGAAGAAACAGTTTGCGGGTTGATACATCAAATGGGCTGGCGAGTGAAATACTGGCTTGTTTGAGTTTTGAAAAGCAGTGTGAAAAATAGTTATCCATATAAATCAAACTATAGCAAAAAAGTGTGTTTTGGGGTTTGACAGAATTTGAGAAAGCCGTATAATACGCGCCTTCTGGAAGAAGTGGCGAATTAGCTCAGCTGGTTAGAGCAGAGGAATCATAATCCTTGTGTCCGGGGTTCGAGTCCCTGATTCGCCACCAAATTGGGGGGTATAGCTCAGTTGGTAGAGCGCTTGCATGGCATGCAAGAGGTCAGCGGTTCGATCCCGCTTACCTCCACCAAATTTCAAAGAGTCGGCTAAAATAGCCGGCTCTTTTTGCATTTTCAGGTAGCCTTTGCCGTATGGTGTTGGGTATACACACTTGATGTGGTGGTGGAGAATCAATATTGGCAGCAAACCCTTGCCTGATGCTGCTTCTCTCAAATCCATGCCAAGCAAAAAATCACCTATATAGGTGGTTTTTTATCGTAGGTAAAGGTGGTAAGATAATTACATTAGAACGATAATGACTCTTTTCGCCCCCGCTGTTTTGGAGCGATAAGGGTAGGGCGCTTGGAATGCAGTTGATGTTTGAATTTCTAAGTTTTCAGGTAGCCTCAATCCAATCTTGAAACACAAATACACATTCTCATTTGTTGTGAATACAGGAATTACCCAGCAAAAACAAGGAAAAAGTTTTATGGTGCAACAAGCTGGAATCAACTTTGTGGTGGCGCCGGACTACCTGCCCGACCACTTTAGCCATTGGTATCTACTCAGCAGTCATTTGCAGCGCGAAACCGAACTCTCCATCCATTTGCATCTGCCTGCTAATGCTGCAGAAATACAGGAGTTAGCCGAGGGCGGCAAAATGGATATGCTCTATGCCAATGCTTTTGATGCCGTGGCACTGATTAAAGACAAAGGCTATTTGCCACTGGTGTGTTTGAAAGATAAATTCGATGAAGCCGTAGTGGCCGTATCCGCCGAATCAGAGTATCAAAAAATAGAAGATTTGCCGGCTGATGCGTTGATTAAAACCGGCCCCAATCCCGATATCCGCTGCCTTGGCCTGCGTTTGTTGAAACAGGCCGGGTTGGATGTGGAACAGCTTAAAATTGAAGAAGCCGCTACCTTTCCCCAGGCAGCCTCTGCCCTGATTAGAGGCCAAGCACAGGCCGGCTTCTTCCTGGCCAGTACCTATGCCCACATGAGCAAGCGTACGCTTGAGCAACTGCGCGTGTTGCAGGAAAGCAGTTTTGCCGCCGTAACGCATATGGTGGTGTTGCATCCCGATTTTGCCGAACAGCAAGAAGCCCTGCGTCAGGCATTTGCCGAGATGGCCGACAAACCCACCAGCAAAACCACGTTGGAAGCATTGGATTTGCCTGCCGGTTTCGCCGCCCTCACCCAAGAAGCTGCCGAACAGATGGTGGCCAATGCCGAAAACGGCCAACAGGATGATTGAGCACGGCTACCGTTCTATGCATGCCCATATCCTAGGAGGCCTTTGCGAACACACCGCAGAGTGGCACTTCGCAAAGGCCTCAAATTTTCAAACAGAAATTGAATGACTATGCCCCAGCCTAACCCCCATTCCATACTCACCATTATCGGCAAAGACCGCATCGGCATCGTTTACGACGTATCCAAACTCTTGGCCGAACATCAAATCAACATCCTCAATATCAGTCAGCAGCTCATGGGCGAATATTTCACCATGATTATCCTGATGGATACCAGCCGCTGCCCGCAAAGCCGCGAAGAAATGCTGAGCGTGTTTGCCCAAGCCGGTGAGAAGCTGGGCTTGGATATTCGCATGCAAAACGAAGCGTTGTTCAACGCTATGCACCGGATTTAATTTGCAGGCTACCTGAAAGCTCTTCGCCGCGATTACAGTATTTTAGGCAGGGAATATGTTTCAGGTAGCCTGAAGTGAGGAAATACCCAGAGATATTCGCATACCAGATGCGTAAAAGTGTTGAGGGAACCCATAGAAATATGTATGTCAAATTCAAAATTTAATCCAACAATATAAAAAGGCTACCTGAAAATGTCCCTTCGCTTTACCGAAATCCTCGAAACCATCCGCATGGTGTCCGAGCAAAACTTTGACGTGCGCACCATCACCATCGGCATTGACCTGCACGACTGCATCAGTCCTGACCTGGAACAGCTCAACCGCAACATCTACGACAAAATCACCCGTATCGGCAAAGACCTGGTCACGACTGCCACAACACTCTCCGCCAAATACGGCGTGCCTATCGTCAACCAGCGTATTGCCGTCACGCCGATTGCGCAAATTGCCGCCGCGACCGGGGCGGACAGCTATGTGAGCGTGGCAGAGACGCTGGACAAGGCGGCCAAAGCCATCGGCGTTTCCTTTATCGGCGGCTTCTCCGCCCTGGTGCACAAAGGCCTCTCGCCCGCCGACCGCGTCCTGATCGCCAGCATCCCGGAAGCGATGCGCATGACCGGCATCGTCTGCGCCTCCATCAACATCGGCAGTACCCGCGCCGGCATCAACATGGACGCGGTCAAGCTCGCGGCGGACACCATCAAGCACACCGCCGCCATCACCCCGGAAGGCTTCGGCTGCGCCAAAATCGTCGTCTTCTGCAACGCCGTCGAAGACAACCCCTTCATGGCAGGCGCCTTCCACGGCGCAGGCGAAGCGGACGCCGTCATCAACGTCGGCGTCTCCGGGCCGGGCGTGGTACAGGCGGCGCTGCAACACTGCGACGGCAAGAACCTCACCGAAATCGCCGAAATCGTCAAAAAAACCGCCTTCAAAATCACCCGCGTCGGCGAACTCATCGGTCAGGAAGCGGCGCGGCTCCTCGGCATCCCCTTCGGCATTCTTGACCTCTCGCTCGCGCCCACCCCTGCCGTCGGCGACAGCGTCGCCCGCATTCTCGAAGCGATGGGTCTCAGCGTCTGCGGCACGCACGGCACCACCGCCGCCCTTGCCCTGCTGAACGATGCGGTGAAAAAAGGCGGGATGATGGCCTCATCCGCCGTCGGCGGCCTGAGCGGCGCCTTCATCCCCGTCTCCGAAGACGAAGGCATGATTGCCGCCGCTGCCAGCGGCGTCCTCACCCTGGACAAACTCGAAGCGATGACGGCAGTGTGCTCCGTCGGTCTCGACATGGTCGCCGTGCCGGGCGACACCCCGGCGGCGACCATTGCGGGCATCATCGCCGACGAAGCCGCCATCGGCATGATCAACAGCAAAACCACCGCCGTGCGCATCATCCCCGTACCGGGCAAAGGCGTGGGCGAACGCGTCGAATTCGGCGGCCTGCTCGGCTACGCGCCAATCATGCCGGTCAAGACGGGCTCGTGTGCGAACTTCATCGCGCGCGGCGGCCGCATCCCCGCACCGGTGCAGTCGTTGAAGAATTAAACCAAAGGCTACCTGAAACCTTTATTTGGTTTTCAGGCAGCCTTAGATATGGATGAAATCATTGGTAGAATCAAACAAGTCTTTCAAAAAAACGATACACATAAAGCCTTGGTTGCCTACATCACCGCCAGCGACCCAAACTTTGAAACCACACTGGAGCTGATGCGCGGCCTGGCCGCCAATGGCGCGGATATTATCGAGCTGGCGTGCCGTTTCCTGACGCGGTGTTGGACGGCCCCACCATCCAGCGTGCCGCCGAGCGTGCCTTGGTAAACGGAGTCGCCCTGAAAGATGTATTGGAAACCGTGTGCCGTTTCCGCCAAAGCAACCAAAGCACGTCCGTGGTGCTGATGGGCTACCTGAACCCGATTCACAAAATGGGCTATGCGCCATTCGTACGTGCCGCCAAAGAAGCTGGCGTAGACGGCGTGCTCACAGTGGATAGCCCGATTGAAACCGTGGTTCCGCTGCATAACGCGCTTAAAGCCGTAGGGCTCGACACCATTTTTCTGATCGCCCCCACCACCGGCGAGGCGCGGATGACTGAAATTGCCAAGCTGGCTTCTGGCTTCGTGTATTACGTATCGCTCAAAGGCGTTACCGGCTCGGTTAGCCTGAACACTGCTGAAGTAGCCGAAAAAGTGGCTGTGCTGCGCCGCCATGTACCGCTGCCGATTTGTGTGGGCTTCGGCATTTCTGATGCCGAGAGTGCGCGGCAGATCGCTGCCGTGGCCGATGGTGTGGTGATCGGCAGCCGCATTGTGAAAGAAATCGAAGCCAACCCTGGCCGCGAAGTCGAAGCCGCAGGCAAGTTGGTGAAAAGCCTGAAAGAAGCCATTTGAGGCTACCTGAAAGCGCGAAACCAAACGTAAACTTTGGCAAAGTTAGAACTTGAGCCGGTGGCCGGCAAAGGCTATGATGGCGGTTGTCCGTTTCTAGGTAGCCTTCTGCCCAGGCAATTATTAACAAAGGAGCAAGCCATGAGTTGGCTCGATAAAATCCTCCCCCCGAAAATCAAACGCGAAGACAGCGGTAAATCCGGCGTGCCGGAAGGCCTGTGGCGCAAATGCCCGGCTTGCTCTGAAGTGCTGTATGCCTCCGATTTGGAACAAAACTACCAAGTTTGCCCCAAGTGCAACCACCATAATCCGCTCAGCGCCCGCGAGCGGCTGGATCTGCTGTTAGACGAAACAGGCCGCGAAGAAATCGGCGCCGAGGTGAAGCCCACCGATATTCTGAAATTCAAAGACAGCAAAAAATACCCCGACCGCCTCAGCACGGCGCGCAAAGCCACCGGTGAAAACGATGCGCTGGTGGTGATGACAGGAGAAATGGACGGGCTGCCCGTGGTGGTGGCTGCCTTTGAATTCCGTTTTATCGGCGGCTCGATGGGCTCGGTGGTGGGCGAACGTTTCGTGCGCGGTGTGCGCGAGGCTGCGGAAAACGGCTGTGCCTTTATCTGCGTGGCCGCTTCCGGCGGGGCGAGGATGCAGGAAGGTCTGAGCTCGTTGATGCAGATGACTAAAACCAGCGCCGTGCTGCACCTGTTGAGCGATAAGCAGCTGCCCTTTATTTCCGTGCTCACCGACCCGACCATGGGCGGCGTTTCCGCCAGCTTTGCCTTTTTGGGCGACGTGGTGCTGGCCGAGCCGAATGCGCTAGTGGGCTTTGCCGGCCCGCGCGTGATCGAGCAGACTGTGCGCGAAAAGCTGCCAGAAGGCTTCCAGCGCGCCGAATTCTTACTGGAAAAAGGCGCCATCGACCAGATTGTGGACCGCCGCGAAATGAAAGCGCGTATCGCCAAACTTATTCGCCTGCTGCGCAACCAGCCGGTGGCGGCTTAGTTGGAAGAGATACGAATAGAAACAGGCCGGAGTAATACGGCCTGTTTCTTGTTTGCTGTTCCAGAATGGTATGAGGCTACCTGAAAGGGATAAATTGTTTCAGGTAGCCTCACGCTAGGCTGCCTGTTTTCGCTATAATTCTTAACAGCCTGGCTATGAAAGAACCGCATGAACCACCTGAAATATTTGTTTGGTGTAATTGCCATCCTGATTCTGTCTGTTGTTTCTACTCTGTATCTGTTCCCTGAATGGCTGAAACAGCGCGAAATTCGCGCTGCCGAAGCCGATTTGGCCTTGCTGGCCACTCCGCCTGCGCCACCGTCATCCGTGAAAAACGGCATAGATGCGCTGTGGCTGCTGGAATACCGCACCGCCGACGATGCCGAGCGTGCTGATTTGACGCGCTGCTTCGATAAGGTAATCCAATACGATAATGATGCTTCGGTGAAATATCCGGAATTGGCGGCCAAATACCTGTCACCACCCGATGACATTTTGAAGTTCAATGGCACGGCGACGGAATACCTGGCAGAAATTCGTGCCGACCTGCCGCAATACCGCACCGAGTCGGAAAAACACGCCGAACTGTTTGCCAATGTGGACAAACTGGCCGATTACGACACCTTCGCCCCACGCGACTGGCCGAATGATGAAGAGGATTTAACTGGAATACGTCTGCCTCGCTTTCAGTTTGTCGCCATCAGCCATGTCGTAGCTGCGTTGGATTGGGTGCAGGGCAGGGAGCATGAAGCTTGGAGGCGCGTCTGCCGCAACATCAAAACCGGCCGCAGCCTGCTGCACAGCCGCCCAGGCCTGATTTACCCCATGATCGGTAACGCCATCATCCTCCGTAATACTGACTTGGCAGCACAGATGCTGTATGAAAAACCTGAATGGGCAAACCGCCTGCCTGACGAATGTGGCGGCATGTTTGATGTGCTGACCGAACAAGAACAAAGCATCTGCCTGGCGGTGCAAGACGAATTCCGCCTATCTGCCAACCTACAGCACAAATTGGAAAACGAAGTGCAGCAGATGACACCGACAGGCCAATCGTATGGCCCCAGAGTATTGGATACGGCACACAACCTCGCCATGATGGCACCGTATTATGCTGTCTGCTGCAAGCCGGAAGCCGCTACTATTTTGCAGGCCGACCAGAAAGCGCCATGGCAGCCGTCGTTGGGAAAAACACTGATCGAAAAATGGGCGTGTGTGAGGAATAGCGTTGGTTGTTTGACTTCTGATATCGCGATACCTTCGTTTGGCGAATACATCTACCGCCTGCAAGGCGCCGCCATGCAGCAGCGCGCCTTCCAGGCAACTTTGGCCTTATACTGCCTGCCGGTTGACAACCGCCGTGCTGCCTTGGAGAGTATATTGGCCGAACATTCCTCCCCATCACGCAAATTGAGGTGGAATGAGCAGGAGCGGATAATTTATTTCGATGCATACAGCCCAAGCAAGGCTCCAGATCCGATTCCGTTTAACCTTGATGCCGGAAGATAGAATTCAGCTGGTCTGAAAAAAGATAAGCTGCTATCAGATAAATTTGCCTGCGCTAAGGAAGGCGCAATAGCTGTGGTACACTGGACAAATTAAGGCTACCTGAAACAGAAAAACCGTTTCAGGTAGCCTTTTGCTTGGGTTGTCGGTTTATTCCACCGGTTTGAGGGTGGGCAGGACAGTGTCCCAGATAGCGAGGATTTCTTCTTGGCTGCGTTTGGTGCCGGAGAAGGTTTTGGTGCTGAAGGGCATCATCACGAGGAGGTGGTCGCTTTCGCACTCCCAAGCGAGCCGGTAGTGATTATTGTCCCAGCGGCTGATTTTTTCATAGCTGGGCATGCCGTTGATTTCACGCAGGCCTTTTTCCTTATGGGGGGATTGGAATTTGAGGTTACCTGAAAAAGTGGAGGCAGAGGCAGGTAAGGCTGGGTAGTTGTTTGAGCAGGAAGAAGGCTACCTGAAAGCGAAGCTGAAATTTCAGGTAGCCCTTATTGACAGCAGATTTATTCGGCTGCAGGGGTGGCAGGAACTTCTGCGGCGGGGGCAGCAGTTTCCGCTGCGGCTTCGGCAGGCTGTTCGGCAACGGCGGCTTCAGCTTCGGCCGCTTGTTGTTCGGCCTGTTTGGCGGCTTGGCGGGCAAGCATTTCCTGCACGGCGGGGTGTTGTTGGGCGATGGCCTGCTCTTCGGAGCTGACTTCGCCTTTGAAGCGGTTGTTCAAATCGAAGCGCTTACCGCCGCGTGCCAGCGATTTGAGGTAGCGCGGGCGGCGGCAGTGGTTGGAAAGCACGCGGGCGATTAGGGCGGGATCGTATTGGGGCAGGGCGGCAACGAGGTCTTTGTCGATGCCCAAGGCCAGGGGCTTGAAGCGTTTGAATACGTCGTATTTGCCGTAGATGTGATCGGCAATCAGATCGGTTTGCTTTTTCTTGCTCATAGTCTGCACGGCAGATTTGAGGGCGGCTCCCAAGGCGGTTTCTTGTGTCATGGTGGGTTCTCGTTAGTAGGGTAGTGGGTGGATTGTGGCACAGCTTGGCAGTTTTGGCGAACAATCCTTATGTTTTTGCGGGTTTGTACGGCTTTGTCTGGCAATAATTGCTATTTTAGCCAGGAGGCTGGATTACTTTCAGGTAGCCTGAATGGCATGGATTTGGTAGTTGCAGCTATTTCTTTCATACCGGGCAGCGAGCTGCAGGGGCACAGTTAGCACGAGGCAAGAAAGCAGGGTTTTAGCTATTCGGCTTCGGGCAGCTCCATGGCCAGTACGGTTTGGCGCTGGGTTTCGCGGAACTCGGCCAGTTTTTGCGCGATGGCGGCATCGTGGTTGGCAAGCAGGGCGGCGGCAAAGAGGGCGGCATTGGCGGCACCGGCCTCGCCGATGGCGAAGGTGGCCACGGGAATGCCTTTGGGCATCTGCACGATGGAGAGCAGGGAGTCTTCGCCGCGCAAATATTTGCTGGGCACGGGCACGCCGAGCACGGGCAGGGTAGTTTTGGCGGCTACCATGCCGGGCAGGTGGGCGGCACCGCCGGCACCGGCAATAATGGCCTGCAGGCCGCGTTCGCGGGCGGTTTCGGCGTATTCAAACATCAAGTCGGGCGTGCGGTGGGCGGAAACCACGCGGGTTTCGTAGGCGATGCCGAATTGTTTGAGCACGGCGGCGGCGTGCTGCATCACGGCCCAATCGCTGTTGCTGCCCATGATGATGCCGATTTTGGTCATTTAGGTGTTCCTTATGGTTTGGAGTAATGAGGCTACCTGAAAAATATTGGTCATGGCGCGGCGGCTAAATCAGGCCGTGGGCGGTGAGCTTTTTACGCAGGGTGTTGCGGTTTAGGCCGAGCACTTGGGCGGCTTTGGATTGGTTGCCTTCGCAATGCGCCATCACGCAGCGCAAAAGTGGCAGTTCTACTTGCTGCAACACCATTTGATACACGTCGTGCGCCGGTTGGCCGTCGAGATCGGTAAAGTATTGCTGCAGGCTGTTTTCGATGCAAGTAGTGATATGGCTGTTCTGACGGAGCATTTTGTCCTCCTTTTATTATTGTGGTGTAAAAACGGGGGTGGCAAACCGGCACATTATGCAGCAGCGGGTATTGCCAGCTTCCCTTCGTGCGGTTTGCGGTGTTTCAGGCCTGCCGCCAGGGACAGGGCCAGTATTCGTGTTGTTCGGACTGTGCGACCAAAAAGGCGGCTAGCCCGTTGTATTGCGCTTCGGCACTCTCCAGCGTGTTTAGGCGACGGCGTTCGGCCTCGCCTTCCGGCAGGTCGACCAGATACCAGCCGATGTGTTTGCGGGCAATGCGCATGCCGGCTACTTCGCCGTAGAAGCCGTGCATGGCACGGATATGGCCAAGCAGGGCTTCAGAGGCTACCTGAAAAGGCAGCGGCGGCGGCAGGCTGCCGTGCGCGAGGTAGTGTGCCACATCGCGGAACAGCCACGGCCGCCCCTGGGCGGCACGGCCGATCATCACGCCGTCGGCGCCGGTTTCGGCCAATACGCGCGCGGCTTTTTGCGGGCTGTCGATATCGCCGTTTACCCACACGGGAATGCTCAGGCGGCGTTTGGCCTCGGCAATCAGGCCATATTCGGCCTGGCCGCGATACATTTGAGTGCGGGCGCGGCCGTGGATGGCGATGGCGGCAATGCCGGCGTCTTCGGCCATGCGGACAATGGTGAGGATATTTTTGTGCTCGTCGTGCCAGCCCAGCCTTGTTTTGAGCGTAACCGGCACATCCACTGCACGCACCACGGCATTTAAAATTTCGGCAACCAAGGGCTCGTTTTGCAGCAGGGCGCTGCCGGCCTGCACCTGGCATACTTTCTTAGCCGGGCAGCCCATGTTGATGTCGATAAGCTGCGCGCCCTGCGCCACGTTGTAGCGGGCGGCTTCAGCCATTTGGGCCGGGTTGCTGCCGGCAATCTGCACGGTAATCACACCGCTTTCGCCGCTGCGGTCGATGCGGCTGAGGGTTTTGCGCGTGTTTTGCAGATCGGGGTTACTGCTGATCATTTCGCCCACCGTCCAACCGGCGCCGAATTGCCGCGCCAGCATTCGGAACGGTTTATCGGTGATGCCGGCCATCGGCGCGAGCGCCACGGCGGGGGAAACAGTGTAGGGGCCGATTTGCATAAAGCTGAACTGCTGTAAATTGGGAATTGTACATTTTTTAGACAAAGCCTCCAAGTGTGGCGGCGGTTGTCGGAACGGGCATGCTTATTTACAATGCGTGCCGTTATTGTTTTTCAGGTAGCCTGCGATTGCGAAGAAGGCTACCTGAAAGTTTCATTTGAATAGCGTGTTACAGAATTAAATAAAGAGATTACGCAATGGGAACAAAAATGAATAAAACCTGTTTGGGCGGGCTGTTGCTGGCACTTATGCTGAGCGCCTGTGCGCAGCCGCAGGCACAGGTGCAAACGCCGCCGGCCGGGCAGCCGGCTTGGGCGGAGCAGGTGAGCAAGGCGGCCAATCTGTATCGGGTGGACGACAAACTCTACCGCAGCGAGCAGCCGGTGGCAGAAGATGTGGCGCTGTTGCAATCTTTGAATGTGAAAAGCGTGGTGAATCTGCGCTACTTCAATCGTAGCGGCGACCGCAAAGTATTGGCCGACCGGGGCATCGCGCTGTTCAACCGCCCACTGCTCACTTGGCGGATTACGCCGAAACAGGTGGCCGAAACGCTATATTTGATTGAACAGCAGCAGGCTGAAGGGCCGGTGTTGATCCATTGCTACCACGGCGCCGACCGCACAGGCCTGATTGCCGGCATGTACCGCATCATCTACCAGGGCTGGACGGTGGAGCAAGCCAAAAATGAAATGCGCCACGGCCCCTACGGCTTCCACAGCATCTGGCGCAATATCGAGGATTTGTTTACCGAAGAGAACGTGCGCCAAGTGCGGACGCATTTGCAGCAGTTGCGTTCGCAGCCTAAATAGCCGAAAAATAAGTTTTCAGGTAGCCTAATATGCGCGCAGCCTATTGCCTTAATGGACGTTTTTAAGTATAATTCGCCGCTTGTCTGTAGTATAGGCAAATCCCCTATACCCGCTTTATTAAAGGAAAAACCATGAAACCCGAAATTCATCCTGACTACCATGAAGTCAATGTTACCTGCTCTTGCGGCAACAAATTCACTACTAAATCTGCCATGAGCAAAACCGAATTCAACATTGAAGTTTGCTCCGAGTGCCACCCGTTCTACACTGGTAAACAGAAGATCGTGGATAGCGCCGGCCGTGTGGACAAATTCAATCAGAAATACGGCAATATGTTCAAACGCTAATTTGCTGCCGTGTTTCCCCGAGGCTGCCAAAAGGCAGCCTTTTGTTTTGCCCGGAATAGGGAGGGATGGCAGGAAGCGGATGCCAAGCAGGCTGCATACAACAGAAATGAAAAGTTTTGACTGAAGCAGTTGGAAAATGGCATAGACAGGCCATATTTGGCAGAGTATTGCAGGTTGGCACATAAGATGCTACCTGAAAAACAGCATTAAATTTCTTTGCCACGCCACACCATGAGCCGCGCCGTTTCCATCACCACCTACAATATCCACAAAGGCATGTCGCCGTTAAATCGGCGGCTACAACTGCCGCAAATGGTCGATGCCCTGCAACATCTCGATACCGACATCCTGTTTTTGCAGGAAGTGCAGGGCGTGCACCACAAACGGCAGCAGAATGTGCCCGAATTTCCTGCCGAACCGCACGGCGAAGTGATTGGCCGGCAGCTCGCTTTTGCCTGCAGCTACGGCCAAAACGCCACCTATGCCGGCCGCCACCACGGCAACGCCATCCTCAGTCGCCTGCCGTTGCAGATGCGCACTAATCTAAACGTATCGGTAAACCGGCTCGAACAACGCGGCGTGCTGCATTGCGAAATTCAGCCACCCGGCAGGGATAGGATGTTACCGTATTAAACGCAGTAAGCCACCAGGGGTTGCTCTGGCAACAACTCTCCGACCACCTGCCCCTCTTTGCTGTAGTCGTACCGAAATAGTAGTGGTGAGTAGTAGCAAAAGCACTCTACTTCCTACAGGGTTACTTGCCTTGCCGTACTATTTGTACTGTTTGCGGTTCGCCGCCTTGTATGAAAAAATGTGCTTCAACTAGAAAGGCTACCTGAAAACCGATAATCGGTTTTCAGGTAGCCTTTCTCTTTTTCAATTTAAGCTCACAAACGCGGATTGGCCAAATTCTGTGGTGACAGAATCCGGTCGAGCTCCGCTTCGCTCAAGAGCTGGCGCTCCAGCACCACTTCGCGCACGGTTTTGCCGGTTTGGGCGCAGATTTTGCCTACCAAGTCACCGTTTTCGTGGCCGATATAGGGGTTGAGATAGGTTACCAGGCCGATGGAGTTGAAGACGTGGCGTTCGCAGATTTCGCGGTTTACCGTGATACCGCGCACGCATTTGTCGGCCAGTGTAACGGCGGCGTTGCCTAAAAGCGAGATGCTTTCAAACATGGATTGCGCGATAACCGGCTCCATCACGTTGAGCTGGAGCTGGCCGGCTTCGGCGGCGAAGGTGATGGCGGTGTCGTTGCCGATTACTTTGAAACAAACTTGGTTCACCACTTCGGGAATCACGGGATTCACCTTGGCGGGCATAATCGATGAGCCGGCCTGCATTTCCGGCAGGTTGATTTCTTTCAGGCCGGCACGCGGGCCGGAAGAGAGCAGGCGCAGGTCGTTGCAGATTTTGGAGAGCTTCACTGCGGTGCGCTTCAGGGCGCCATGCACCATCACATAGGCGCCGCAGTCGGAGGTGGCTTCGATCAGGTTTTCGGTGAGCTTGCAGGGCAGGCCGCTGATTTCGGAGAGTTTTTGCACGGCCAGCGGCGCGTAGCCTTGCGGCGTATTGATGCCTGTACCGATGGCGGTGGCGCCGAGGTTTACTTCCAGTAGCAGTTGGCGGGTGCGTTCGAGGTTGGTTTCTTCTTCTGCCAGCAGCACTTGGAAGGATTGGAATTCTTGGCCGGCAGTCATGGGCACGGCATCTTGTAGCTGGGTGCGGCCCATTTTTAGGATGTCTTTGAATTCATCAGCTTTGGCAGCAAAGGTGTCTTTCAGGTGTGCCAGTTTGCCCAGTAGATCGCCGATGCTGGTGTACACGGCCAGCCGGAAGCCGGTGGGATAGGCGTCGTTGGTGGATTGGCTGGCATTCACATGATCCATGGGGTTGACGATGTCGTAGCGGCCTTTGGCGTGGCCTAATGCTTCCAAGGCGAGGTTGGCGATCACTTCATTGGTGTTCATGTTCACCGAAGTGCCGGCGCCGCCTTGGAATACGTCGGATGGGAACTGGTCGAGGCAGCGGCCTTTAATCAGCACCTCATCGCAGGCTTGGGCAATGGCGGCGGCGATTTCGGGCTTGAGTGCGCCCAGCTCGCCGTTGGCCTGGGCTGCGGCTTTTTTCACCATCACCATGCTGCGTACAAACTGGGGCACGTCGGAAATTTTTTGCCCGGAGATTTGGAAGTTTTCCACTGCGCGCAGAGTGTGGATGCCCCAATAGGCGGCTGCGGGAATTTCGCGTTCGCCTAGGAGGTCGTGTTCGGTGCGGGTTGTCATGTTTGGATATCCTTTGAGTGGGGTAGGGTGGTTAATGCAGGCTAGCGGCAGCGTTAGCCTAAAGATTGCTGATAGCTTGCTGCACTATGTTGGGAGCGTGTTGGTTAGCATTCATTGCCAGCAAAATGATAGCAGTTCGTTGCTAGACATGATTGGCGTTAAATCAAAGAGGCTACCTGAAACAGTAAAACGGTTTTCAGGTAGCCTCATCGCGTGTGCTCAGTAGTGTAAATCAAGCGCCGAGCCGTTCGGCAAATTCATCGGTGACCTGCACTAGGGCATCGGCGATGGCAGGGTTTTGGGCGTAGTGGCCGCTTTGGATAATACGCAAATCAGCCTGCGGCAGTGCCTGCTTCAAATCCCATGCACTGCGGGTGGGGGTGCAGAGGTCGTAGCGTCCTTGCACGATGATGGTGGGGATATGCTGGATTTTGTGGGCGTTGGCCAAGATGGATTTGTCGCCCTGCAACCAGCCTTGGTGCATGAAATAGTGGTTTTCAAGTCGTGTGATAGACAAAGAGGCTTGCGGGTCTTCGTCTACCGGTTTGGGGTCGAACCAAATCAGCCAGCTTTCCCAATCTGCCCAGGCTTTGGCGGCAGGCAGATGCACGGCGGGGTCGGGCGAATTAAGCATCCAATAATAAGCCTCTACCAACGAGCCGGCACGTTGCTCCGGCGGCACGGCGGCTAAATAGCGTTGCCACTGTTCGGGGTAAATCATGCTTACGCCGCCTTCTTCGCTCAGCCAATTAATTTCAATTTGGCGGCAGAGGAAAATACCACGCAAAATCAAGCCACGTACACGGTCGGGATAGGTTTCGGCATAGGCGAGAGAAAGGGTGCTACCCCATGAGCCGCCGAATACCAGCCAGCTCTCGATGCCAAGCATTTTTCTTACTTTTTCAATGTCTTCAACCAAATCCCAGGTGGTATTTTCACGAGTTTCGGCATAAGGGGTGGATTTGCCGCTGCCGCGTTGGTCGATAATGATGACACGGTATTTTTCCGGATTAAAAAAACCCCGGCAAGCCGGACTAGATCCAGCGCCAGGGCCACCGTGCAGGAAGATAACAGGGATGCCTGCGGGATTGCCGCTTTCTTCCCAGTAGATTGTGTGGAGCTCAGATACAGGCAGCATGCCGCTGCGGAGTGGTTCTTGAATCGGATACATAAACTTCTCCTTAACTTCTCCTTAATTCAGAATTTGGACAGATATCGGTATTGCCTAACAGATGCTCATCGATATCTATGCGCCATTTGTTATAAATGGTTTTAGGTATATCATAGGGAGAATGATACACCATTTCGTTCACCTTTAAAATTTAGTAAAGATTTGTTGTATCAAGGTGGTTTAATAGACTGATAATTGTGCTGGAAAATCAAATAGAGACGAGGGTTGTGCGCTGTGTGTGGCTTAAGCAGCTTTATTTATGTATAGTGAAACCCTTAACCAACTGCTACGGGGTTAATTCGCTTTGTTGTACTCTTGTACTGTCTGCGACTCACTGCCTTGTGTCAGTTAATTAGGGACTCTATAACTATATGAGAAATGTGTTTCGGCAATATTGAAGAAACAAAATAAAAGATACTGTTACATATCTTGTCAAATTTTCACTGTGTAAATGTTGGTTAAATAGCCGCATCTTTATTGATTTTTCGGCGTATTTTGTCCCTTGCAAAGCGGCAACCATTTAGCTGCCGCGCTTCGCTTGGCGGCAACCTGCCTGCCTTTACCTCCTACGGAGCTAAAGGCATTCAGGCTGCTTGTATTTGCGGGTCGTAGGGTCTGCCACTCTTTAAGACGGTAAAACAGTACACCAACAACTTGCGCATAATGGCGCAAACAATCTGCTTGCCCGTCTTTCCGGCGGATTTCAACCGATTAACAAACGGCTGCCATTCCGGCAAACCCGCCCTGCCTATCTTTTATTCGGCCTCCTACGACCAGCTACCTTTCACGGCATCCATTGGGCGGGGGTACTACAAAACTACTCAAACACTTCAAACTTTGCATTTGCCGTTACATGTGCTAACTGCTCAACGGCTTCAATCATATTCGCCAATGGTGTTTCAAGAAGTTACTGCGCAGGCTGTTGAAGCGGCGCTGTGCTTCTTTCGGACATTTGACGTCATCGGCAAAAGTCAACGTTAAAAATCCAACGCGTTCTATTCCGTGGCGGTCAATAAAAGATTTGACGTTGAGTTGCAGCACATAGGCTGATTTGCGGTGGGCAGTTGTGAACTCATTCAGCCGAACCTGTGCAGTTTCGGCATTATCGGCCTGACTGCCCCATTTCGCGGGGGCTGTTTTCGGCTCGATTGAGTTGTTTCTATTTAGACAAGGAAGGCTGCGGCTCGCTTCGCTTGCCTTGCCCTGCTCCATCATCTGTTGCTTGAGTTTCATAAAAAATCGCCCTTGGTCTATGACACAAGGGCAATCTTTGCTTACTCGAATGCAGGCTGGCTATCAAGCAACCGCCTAAGATACTGTTCAGATTGGGTTTTACTGCTCGCCCCTGTTGTCGGGGCGTAATATAAGGCTACCTGAAAACGCAGCGCAGCAGAGTTTCTGCAGAACTAAAACTTTCAGATAACCTTTGCCGATTCGTGCAGCTTGTTTATTTCAGCGGCTGCATATTCATCACTTCCATCAGGAAGTTGGTGAACGCGGGGTTGGTTGGGCGGTTTTGCATGTTGGGCCAACGTTGTTGCCAGCCTTGCAGGGCGTTGCGCACGAAGATTTTAGATTGTTCGGGTGTGATGCGGCCTTGCTGGCTCTGCACGGCGGAGCGCAGGTAGATTTCATACATGCTGTCGTCCACGCTGTTGCGGCCGACTAAGTTGATGCGGAAGCGGTTGAGTTGTTGCGCGGCCTGGGTTTTGGTTATACGGCCTTTGTTTACTTCGTAGCCCAAACGGGTGGCTTCGTTACGGATTTTAGCCACATCGCCCCAATGATTGGCGGCTAGGGTGTAGTGTGGTGAGGCCTGTGTGTTTTGGCGTGTGCTGTTTGGGGAGGAGAGAAGGTTGCAGCTGCTGAGCAGGCCGACAACGAGGAGGATTGGGATATATCTTTTCATTTTTTGACTTAAAGGTAACAGTTCCATTGATGCAGCTAACTATAGGGAAAATCTGGCGGTACGGCAAGTTTTTGGCTATTTTGCAGACAAATTTGCAACATGCCGGCAGGTGTGAAATACGAGAAAAGCCGCAGCAATGCGGCTTTTCACAGTAGGCTTGCCTTAGGAGGCGAGGTCTTCAAACAGCGGGGTGGAAAGATAGCGTTCGCCGTTGGAAGGCAGAACCACTACGATGAGTTTGTCTTTGTTTTCTGGGCTTTTCGCCAGCTCCAAGGCAGCCCAGATGGCGGCGCCGGAAGAGATGCCCACCAAGAGGCCTTCTTTAGCGGCGGTATCGCGGGCGGTATCGAAGGCAGCTTGGTTGGTCACGGTAATCACACCATCGTAGATTTCGGTGTTCAGGGTTTGCGGCACGAAACCTGCGCCTAAGCCCTGAATCGGGTGCGAGCCTTTTTCACCACCGCTCAATACGGGGGAAGCGGCAGGCTCAACTGCATAGGCCCGCAGTGAGGGTTTGTGTTTTTTCAGCACTTCGCTCACACCGGTGAGCGTGCCGCCGGTACCCACACCAGAAACGAAAATATCAACTTGGCCGTCGGTGTCGCGCCACACTTCTTCGGCAGTGGTACGGCGGTGGATTTCGGGGTTGGCGGGGTTGTCGAACTGGCGCGGCATAAAGTACTGGCCGGGGTGGGCGTTCACCAGTGCTTGGGCTCGGGCGATGGCGCCGGGCATACCTTCTGCGCCGGGGGTAAGGATGAGCTCGGCGCCGTAGGCGCGTAGCAGTATTTTGCGCTCCTTGCTCATGGTTTCCGGCATGGTGATGACCAATTTATAGCCCAAAGCGGCGCAAACCATAGCTAGGCCGATACCGGTGTTGCCGCTGGTGGCTTCCACAATAATGGTGTCGGGTTTGATTTGGCCTGCTGCTTCGGCGGCGCGGATCATGGAGATGGCGATGCGGTCTTTCACGCTGCTGCCGGGGTTGAAGTATTCCAGCTTGGCGGCCACTTTGCCGGGCAGGCCTTCGGTGAGGCGGTTGAGGTAAACCAGCGGGGTGTTGCCGATTAAATCAACGATGTTGTTGGCGATATTGCTCATTAGGGGCTCCTGTGAAGTGTGAATTGGATACGGTGCGCATGATAATGGTAAAGCCGCAGGCAAACAAATAATTTGTTTTTGTATCTTTATATTAAAAAGGCATATGCAATGGCGGTATTTCGCATGAAGTTTGGATAAATCATGAGACAAACCCGTCGGAAATCTTTAAAATACGCCGTTTCCCAGCAGTAGATTAACCTTAAAGCGACACACTCATGACCTACGCCAAAATCCTCGGCACCGGCAGCTACCTGCCGGCCAAAACGCTCAGCAACGACGACCTCGCCAAAATCGTGGACACCTCGGACGAGTGGATTACCACCCGCACCGGCATCAAAACCCGCCACATCGCCGCCGACAACGAAAAATGCAGCGACCTGGCCGTGGCCGCAGCCCGCAAAGCGCTGGAAGCCGCAGGTGCGGAATCCGCCGAAGTTGACCTAATCATCGTGGCCACCTCCACACCCGATATGCAGTTCCCCGCCACCGCCACCATCGTGCAGCAGAAGCTCGGCATCAGCGGCTGTCCTGCGTTCGACGTGCAGGCCGTGTGTGCCGGCTTTATGTATGCCATCACCACCGCCAACGCCTACATCAAAAGCGGCATGGCCAAAAAAGCCTTGGTAATCGGTGCCGACGTGTTCAGCCGCATCATGGACTGGACCGATCGGCGCACCTGCGTGCTGTTCGGCGACGGCGCCGGCGCCGTGGTGCTCAGCGCATCGGACAAACCTGGCATTCTGCACAGCAAACTCTTGGCCGACGGCAGTTACGGCCATCTGCTGCAAACCCCCGGCCAGATTGCCAACGGCGCCGTTTGCGGCACACCGTTTTTGCAGATGGACGGCCCCGGCGTGTTTAAATTTGCCGTGAAAGCGCTGGCCAAAGTGGCCGAAGACGTGATTGCCGAAGCCGGCCTCATCCCCGAGCAAATCGATTGGCTGGTGCCGCACCAGGCCAACTACCGCATTCTGGAAAGTACTGCCAAACATCTCAAACTCGGCATGGAAAAAGTAGTGCTCACCGTGCAGGATCACGGCAACACCTCCGCTGCCTCTATTCCCCTCGCCCTCGACTGGGGCGTGCGCCACGGCAGCATCCAACGCGGCCACACCCTGCTTTTGGAGGGCATCGGCGGTGGCTTCGCCTGGGGCGCGGTACTGGTAAAATATTAGGCTTGCAGCTGCCTATTAGACACCAAGAAAGGCTACCTGAAAGTTTCAGGTAGCCTTTTGCGTGGGTATCGGCAAGCATAAGCAGGGCATTCATGCCCAATATCGACATTATTATTTGATCAGCACAAGCGATTGAAACGGAGATAAAACCTACTGCTACTGGTTTGCAGCTAGCCTCCGGTACAATTAAGGCTGGCTAAAATCCTTGCTGGCTGGTGAGTCTGTGATATGTGCTTTAATTTGCGGTTATAATTAGCTTATCCAACCACAGGAGAACACCATGAAAGTCAGCACTTCCGCCATCCAAAACGGCGCATTCGCCGACCGCTTCGGCAAACGCGGCAGCCAATTCAGCCCCAACGGCATGCCTACGTATTCCATCCCGTTTGAAATCAGCGATGCCCCGCCCGAAACCCAATCTTTCGCCGTGGTGTTGGAAGATAAAGATGCCATTACCGCCAGCGGCTTCGTATGGGTGCACTGGCTGATTGCCGACCTCACCCGCACTTCCGTGCCGGAAAACGACAGCCAAACGGCTCAAGATTATGTGCAGGGTGCCAACAGCTGGGCCAGCGTGTTGGGGCAGCTCGATTTGGAAGAAGCCTCCGCTTATGGCGGCATGGCACCGCCCAACTGCCGCCACCGCTATGAATTGTTTGTGTATGCGCTCGACACCAAGCTCAACCTGCCGCAAGGTTTCCGCTACAACGACCTGCACTTCGCCATGCGCGGGCATATCTTGGCCGAGGCCTATGCGGTGGGCACTTATGATGTGTGAAATGAAGCGGTAAACAAAGGCTACCTGAAAACGCAACGCCGTTGCTGCGCAGCTAAAAGTTTCAGGTAGCCTTTTGTATGCCTACGTGTGGGGACACAGTGTGTTCCTACCGGTTTCAGGTAGCCTCCAAATAGCATGGCAGGCTACCTGAAAATTATATGGCGGATTGACTTGGCTTGGGTTGCAGCATTGTCTTGCCTTTTCTTTTGCTGGAGTGGTTTTGAGCCAGCAGGATTTTCATATTTTCAGGTAGCCCAAGCGATGCGGACGCACAGGCTCTCGGGTATAATCCAGTCCGTTTTGCCGACTGAATTTTTCGAGGAGGAGACATGTTCCAATCTTTTAAAACCGCAGTGGCGGGGGCGCAGATTTTGTTTGTGGCCTTCGGCGCAATGGTGCTGGTGCCGCTGCTCACAGGGTTGAACCCGGCGATGGCGCTGTTGGGCGCGGGCATCGGTACGCTGCTGTTTCAGGCGCTGACCGGCCGCAAGGTGCCGATTTTTCTGGGTTCGTCGTTTGCGTTTATCGCGCCGATTATTTATGCCATGCAGGAATGGGGCATGGGCGGCACGATGTTCGGGCTGTTTGCGGCGGGCTTTATGTATTTTGTGTTTGCCGCGCTGATTAAGTATTTCGGGCTGCCGATGGTTAGTCGATTGCTACCGCCGGTGGTGATCGGGCCGGTGATTATGGTGATCGGGCTTTCGGTGGCGGTGGTGGCCAGCAGCATGGCGATGGGGCAGGCTGGCGGCAATCAGGTGCTGGATTACACCCATTCGCTGCTGCTTTCTGGCTTCACGTTTGCAGTAACCGTGATGGTGGCGGTGTTCGGCAGCAAGATGATGAAGCTGGTGCCGATTTTAATCGGGGTGTCGGCCGGCTATTTGATGGCCTTGGCCATGGGCATGGTGGATACCGCGCCGATTGCGGCCGCGCCGTGGTTTGCCGTGCCGCATTTCCATTCTCCGCAGGTGAATTGGCAAGCCGCGCTGTTTATGCTGCCGGTGGCGATTGCGCCGGCGATTGAGCACATCGGCGGCATCATGGCTATCGGCAAGGTAACCGGCAAGGATTATGCCGCCGAGCCAGGGCTGCACAGAACGCTGGCCGGCGACGGCCTGGGCGTGTGCGTGGCCGGCCTGATCGGCGGCCCGCCGGTAACCACTTACGGCGAGGTAACGGGCGCGGTGATGCTCACCAAAAACAGCAATCCGGCCATCATGACTTGGGCGGCCATCTTCGCCATCTGCATGGCATTTTTCGGTAAATTCAATGCTTTCCTGGCTTCGATTCCGCTGCCGGTGATGGGCGGGGTGATGATTCTGCTGTTCGGCACGATTGCTTCGCTGGGGCTGAAAACGCTGATCGATGCGCAAGTAAACCTGATGCAGCCGAAAAACCTGGTGATTGTGAGCTCGGTGCTCACCGTGGGCGTGGGTGGCATGGAAATGAAGCTGGGCAGTTTCAGCTTCGCCGGCGTGGGCTTGTGCGCGCTGCTGGCGATTCTCCTGAGCCTGCTGTTGCCCGATGTGCGGCATGACGATTAATCTGTTTGAGGCTACCTGAAAACGCCGCTTCCATAAGCTCAAACTTTCAGGTAGCCTGCCAACCAATCCAAACAACAATGAATAAGAAACAAAACAAATGGCTGTGGCTCTTGGTGTTGCTCGGCATCGTCGCCTATTTCCACTTTGCCGAACAGCCAAAATCCAAGCCGGAGCAGGGTGCGGCACAGCCGCAAACCGCCGTAGTCGAGCAGGCGCGTGTACCACACCGAAATGCTGCCCAACCTGCTGCCGAACCGGGTGCTACAGACGGCGCTGAACTGATTGTCCAAGCCTTTGCCGAGCAGCGCAGCGATGTGCAGGTGAGCGGCAGCGGCAAAGTGCACCGCACTCTGCCCGACGATACCCAAGGCTCGCGCCACCAGCGTTTCATCATGAAACTCTCCAACGGCCAAACCGTATTGGTGGCACACAATATCGACCTCGCGCCGCGCATTCCGCGTTTGCAGCGCGGCGATACGGTGGGCTTTTCCGGCGAATATGAATACAACGCCCAAGGCGGCGTGATCCACTGGACGCACCACGACCCGGCCGGCCGTCATGCGGATGGCTGGTTGGAGCATAATGGTCAACGGTATCAGTAGCAGCATTCAGGCTACCTGAAAACAGCAGGAGACAGGTTTTCAGGTAGCCCCGTAAGCAAACCGTCAGACTAATCAGAAAGGAAAAATTATGCGGGATTTTCGTAAACCAAACTTCAATAGTCAGATAGGCGAAGAGATCAAACAAGTTTTCCGTTCCGCCGTTTTGGAAGACGAACCGTTTGACGAAGACGGCATCAATGTAGAGCTGGCGGCGCCGTGGCGGCGGATAGCTGCAGCAGCATTGAACCTGTTGATACTGCTGCTGTTTACCATCGGTGTCGGCTTTATTGTTGGCCTAGTCGGCAGCCTATTTGGCAGCAATTTCGGCAACCCTGCCCTCATCGGCTATGGCACGATGCTTACCTATGTGATTGGGCAGGCCATGTTGATGGCCAATAGCGGGCAGAGCCTGGGCAAACGCATTATGGGCATTCGCGTGATTAGCGAAGACGGCAGCGAGCCCAGCTTGGTGCAATACCTTCTATTGCGCGAAGCCGTCATTCTGCTGCCGTTGGCCATCTTGCTGAAATTCATCCCGCTTATCGGTGGCATGCTATCCTTGGTGGTGGCTGCTGCCTGCATCCTCATGATGTTTATGGAAGACGGCAACCGCCGCACTGGGCAGGATATGTTGGCAAAAACCTTGGTTATCCGCGATTAGGCGCCAAAGGCTAGCTGAAATGTATGATGTAAACACACACGACGTACGCCGCTTTTTTGCCGACGTATGGCGGCAATGCCTTGCCTCGCTGCAACTGGACGTTGGAGCAGGGTGAACCCAGCCCATTTCTACTCCTTGCACCTTTCGATACAATAGTAGAGCGATATCGACCAGCCGCTCGGCATCCGCGCCATACACCACGAGCTGCAAGGCCGTTATGCCGGCGACTGGATGCGTGCCGGACACGATATGATGGACGCGCTGGCCGAAAAACCATCTGGAGCGCGCAGCGCAACGGGCAAGGGCTGGATGTGAACCTCTATATGACCCGCCTGCGCCAACTGGTTGGCTTGGGGCAGGAAGACCATGCCCGCCTTAATCCGCATGAGGTGGCAAAGATGGAAACGGGGCATTAGCCAACTGTATTGAGTTAAAGAGAAAGGCTACCTGAAAGTGCCGAGGGGTTTTCAGGTAGCCTTTTTTTAAATTGAAGTGGCTATCGCCGTATGGTTGAGGATAACTAAAATACTTACTTCTTCATGCGTTGTTGGCTCGTCTAGCCGTACTACTTAGTACTACCTATGGACCACCGCCTTGCATGAAACATAATTGTTGCAGCTATAAGTTTTCTGTCGCTAAATTTTTCAGGTAGCCTTTGTGTGGTAGGAAAAGGCTACCTGAAAATTTGAACTTGGTGTCAAAGCAAAAAGATTGTAGCCAGCCCGAGGAAAATCAGGAAGCCGCCGGAGTCGGTAACGGCGGTAATCAGCACCGAGCTGCCCAGTGCCGGATCGCGGCCGAGTTTATCCATGATTACCGGAATCAGCACACCCACGGTGGCGGCGAGCAGCAGGTTTAGCGTCATGGCGGCTACCATCACTAGGCCGATACCGATGTTTTTATACAGCAGCCAGGCCACCACGCCCATCACGCCGCCCCAAATCACGCCGTTGATCAGCGCCACGCCCACTTCTTTGCGCAACAGGTGCAGCGCCTGGCTACCTGAAAGCTGTCCCATGGCCATGGCACGCACGATCATGGTGATGGTTTGGTTGCCGGAGTTACCGCCGATGCCGGCCACAATCGGCATTAGTGCAGCTAGGGCGACAATTTGAGCAATGCTGCCTTCGAATGCGCCAATCACACGGCTGGCGAGAAAGGCGGTGCAGAGGTTGATGGCCAGCCACATCCAGCGGTTTTTCACGGAATCAAGCACGGGGGCGAACAGGTCTTCGTCTTCCTGCAAACCAGCCATGTTCAACATATCGGCTTCGGTTTCTTCACGAATCACGTCCACCATTTCGTCCACGGTCAGGCGGCCGATGAGTTTGCCATCGGCATCGGTCACGGGCGCGGTTACCAAGTCGTAACGCTCAAACGCTTGCGCGGCTTCTTCGGTGTTGTCTTCGGGGCGGAAGCGCACAATATCGCGCGCCATGATGTGCTCGACGATTTCGTCGGGGTCGGCCACGAGGAGCTTGCGGATGGGCAGCACGCCTTGCAAGACGTCGTTTTCGTCGACTACGAAGATTTTGTCGGTGTGGTCGGGTAGGCTCTCGAAGCGGCGTAGGTAGCGCATCACCACTTCGCAGGTAACATCAGCGCGGATGCTCACCAGTTCGAAGTCCATGATGGCGCCCACTTGGTTGTCGGCAAACGACATGGAGGCCTGTACTTTGGCGCGTTCGTCTTCATCCAATGATTGCAGGGCTTCGGCCACTACTTGGCGCGGCAGGTCGTCGGCCAGCTCGGCTAAGTCGTCCACGTCCATGTCTTCCACGGCGGCCAGGATTTCCTGCCGTTCCATGGTTTCAATCAAAGATTCGCGAACGACATCAGATACTTCCAAAAGAATGGTGCCATCGCTCTCCGGCTCAACCAGTTTCCACACCAACAGGCGCGATTGCAGCGGCAGCGATTCAAGCACGGCGGCAATATCGGCTGGATGCAGCTCGTGCAGAATTTCGATGAGCTCGGCCAGGCAGCTGTTGAGATAGGGATTATCCAGCACGCTTTCGGGCCGGATGGTGTTGGACACCGGCAGCAGGGCATCGGCCAGTTCGTGAATACGGCTGATGTCGATCTGCGGTTGTTCGGAAGAGGGCAGTAGGGTAGGCATGCGCACTCCTTACCGTGCATCACGGTAATGGCGCACGGGAGAAATCAGGAAGAATAAATAAGGGAAAACAAAATCGGATGGGAACCGGAAGGATCCATAAGTTTGGCGCCCCAATCTGGCATCAATAGCAAACCGGCGTATTCTACACGTTTTTGCACTGAGGCGACAAACTGCTTTCAGGTAGCCTGCGGCAGGGAAATCATGCGCTATATCCATACATTTTATATGGCCAAACTTATGACATTGATTTAAATCAAAACTGTATGGAGGGCAAAGGGTTTTTGCTTGCGTTATTCTAATATAGAAAATCATTATCATCATATACTATATTAGTAACATTATACTTTTTATCCTACTTACTTTGAATGTGGTAAGAATTTAGTTCTAATATGAGATGGTTTTACCTGCATTTTTATGTATATTTCAGAGTACAATCTATGTTGGCTAACTATTTTTCCGTACTTATCTTTAATTTTAGTTGGTCTGATTGCTGGCGTGCCGTGTATCCTGCTGGGCACCAGGCGCCACCATGCCTGAAAAAGACCAGCCGTTTGAATGCGGCTTTGAGGAGTTTGAAAATGTGCGCATGAAGTTTGATGTGCGTTGTTGCTTGATGGTGATTTTGTTCATCCTGTTCGATTTGGAAGCAGAATTTATGATTCCATGGGCAGAGGTGTTCAAAGATTTGTTGGCGCAGTTGAGGAAGTTTGCCTTCTGGTCGATGTTTGTCTTCATCGTCGTGCTCGGCGTAGGCTTTGTGTATGAATGGAAAAAAAGAAGCACTGGAATGGGAGCAGAATGCATTCTGAATTAAAGGGTTCATCATCCCCAGTGGGGATACTGTGCTCAACTATGTGTGCATTGGTTCGCTGTGGCCCGTAACCTTCGGCTTGGCTTGCTGCGGTGGAGATGACACACGCCGGTACAGCATCGTCTTCGAAAATCATCCCGACTTGTGCCACATTCTTGCCAACTACGGCTTCGTTGGCCACTACTTCTGCAAAGGCTTCTCTATTTCCGGTTATGTCAAAATGCGTTACGATTAAATCGAAAGACGCGTTATGCACTAAAAACATTCTAAACCGACATTAGGCAGGGCGATGACTGCGGCCATGTATCTGCTGTTGCTGGTGGCCTTGGTGTGTGCCAACCTGCTGTTTGTTATGCAGCGCTGGTTTGGCCTCAAAAGGCTACCTGAACTCCTTCGATTTGGCAGGAGTTCAGGTAGCCTTAAATCATGCTACATCATTTTGTTTTAATTCCGCCTTTTCATCCCACGGCGCACTGCGTATAATGCCGCCTCCGCAAACCATCAGCCCCGCAATTACGGGACACCTGAAAGAAGAACAAACCATGAAAAAAGTTTATATTCGCACCTTCGGCTGCCAAATGAACGAATACGACAGCGACAAAATGCTCGCCGTCCTCGCTGAAGAACACGGCGGCATCGAGCAGGTTGCCGAGCCGGACAACGCCGACATCATCCTGTTTAACACCTGCTCCGTGCGCGAAAAAGCGCAGGAAAAAGTGTTTTCCGACCTCGGCCGCATCAAACCCATCAAACAGAAAAATCCCAATGTGATCATCGGTGTGTCAGGCTGCGTCGCCTCGCAGGAAGGCGCAGCAATTATTGAGCGCGCGCCTTATGTGGACGTGGTATTTGGCCCGCAAACCCTACACCGCCTGCCCAAAATGATTGTGGATAAAGAAACCACCGGCCATTCGCAGGTGGATATTTCCTTCCCCGAAATCGAAAAATTCGATCACCTGCCCCCCGCCCGTGTGGACGGCGGCAGCGCGTTTATCTCCATCATGGAAGGCTGCTCCAAATATTGCAGCTTCTGCGTGGTGCCCTACACACGCGGCGAAGAATTCTCCCGCCCGCTCAACGACGTGCTCACCGAAATCGCCGGCCTGGCACAGCAAGGTGTGAAAGAAATTAACCTGTTGGGGCAGAACGTGAACGCCTATCGCGGCGAAATGGACAACGGCGAAATCTGCGACTTTGCCGCCCTGCTGCGCATCGTCCACGAAATTCCCGGCATCGAACGGCTGCGTTTTACCACCAGCCACCCGCGCGAGTTTTCCGATGCCATCATCGAATGCTACCGCGACCTGCCTAAGCTGGTGTCGCACCTGCACCTGCCGATTCAGAGCGGTTCCGACCGCGTATTGAGCGCGATGAAACGCGGCTACACCGCCTTGGAATACAAATCCATCATCCGCAAACTGCGCGCCA
Source organism: Eikenella exigua (assembly GCF_008805035.1). NCBI lineage: Bacteria > Pseudomonadati > Pseudomonadota > Betaproteobacteria > Neisseriales > Neisseriaceae > Eikenella > Eikenella exigua. Next base: position 584,624 of record NZ_CP038018.1, read on the forward strand.
TCCGCCCCGACTTGTGTCTGAGCAGCGACTTCATCGTCGGCTTCCCCAGCGAAACCGAGCGCGAGTTCGAGCAAACCTTGAAACTAGTGAAAGACATCGCCTTCGATTTGAGCTTCGTCTTCATTTACAGCCCGCGCCCCGGCACGCCCGCCGCCAACCTGCCGGACGATACGCCTCACGAAGAAAAAGTGCGCCGCCTCGAAGCCCTGAACGAAGTCATCGAAGCGGAAACCGCCCGCATCAACCAAACCATGCTCGGCACGGTGCAGCGCTGCTTGGTGGAAGGCGTGTCCAAAAAAGACCCCGACCAGATCCAAGCCCGCACGGCGAACAACCGCGTGGTGAATTTTACCGGCGACGTGTCGCTCATCAACCAAATGGTAGAGATCGAAATCACCGAAGCCTTTACCTTCTCGCTGCGCGGCGAACTGGTAGAGTAAATAACAGGCTACCTGAAAAATGTTTGGCGAACGTTTTCAGATAGCCTGTCAGCATTTTAGGCGTACAATCACGCTTTTCGAGCATGTAGAAAGGGATGACATGATGAAATTCAAACCCGCCCTGTTGGCCGGTATCTTGGCGCTGGCTTGCGGCAGCGGTGCGGCAAAAACCATCGAAGTCAGCCAAGGGTACGGCCTCGATTTCCGCACTCAAAACTACACCCGCCAAAGCACCGTAGTAAACGGCCAAACCGTAGCCTATCGTGCCTATGAAAATATCGTGTATGTGGCTAATCCGGCCGACAGTGCTTATCAAACTATCAATATCTACATCCCCGAAGCCTATTTCAACGGCGGCAGCATCAATGGCTACACCGCGCAAACCGCGCCCATCTTCCTGCCCAACCAAATCGGCGGCTATATGCCGGCCAAAGCCGGTGTGCCGGGGAAGGGTGGTTTCGGCCCAAGCAAAGAAGGGCAGGTTGACGCCATGCAGGCTGCTTTGGCCAGAGGATATGTGGTGGCCTCGCCTGGTACGCGCGGCCGCACCGCCGCCACCGGCAAAGCGCCTGCCGCGATTATTGATTTGAAAGCAGCCGTACGTTACCTGCGTTTCAACGATGCGGTGATGGCCGGAGATGCCGAAAAAATTATCTCCAACGGCACCAGCGCTGGCGGTGCTTTATCTGTGTTGCTCGGTGCCAGCGGCAATCAGGCCGACTACGAGCCCTATCTGCAACAGCTTGGTGCCGCTCCGGCCAAAGACCATATTTTCGCCGTTTCCGCCTATTGCCCGATTTCCATTTTAGATCATGCTGATGCTGCCTATGAATGGCAGTTTAATGGTGTGAATGACTACCAAAAAATGGATATTTCCATGATCGATTACCATGTTGAACGCAAATTGGTAAACGGCACGCTCACCAACGAGCAAATCCAAATTTCAGGTAGCCTTAAAGCCCAATTCCCAGCCTATGTGAACAGTCTGCACCTGCGTGATTCGCAAGGCCGGGCACTGCGGTTAGACGCGCAGGGCAACGGCAGCTTCAAAAACTATGTTGCCTCCTTCCTGCGCTGTTCAGCCCAAAGCCAGCTGGATGCAGGCAAAGACTTGAGCAGCCGCAACTGGCTCACTATCCGCAACGGCAAAGTGAGCGCAGTGGACTTTGCCGCCTATGCCCGCGCCGCCGGCCGCCAGAAAACACCGCCCGCTTTCGATGCGTTGGATTTGAGCAGCGGCGAAAATCAACTGTTCGGCACCGCTACCACCGACAAACAGCACTTCACTGCCTTCTCCTACCAACACCGTACCAATGCGCAAGCCACCCTGGCTGACCCGCATACTGTGAAGCTGATGAACCCGATGCACTACATTAGCCGGCACACCGTGCCACAGCATTGGCGCATCCGCGTTGGCACTGCCGATAGCGATACCTCGCTGGCCATAGCTGCTATCCTCACCGCCAAGCTGCAAAACAGCGGCAAACGGGTGGACTTCGCCCTGCCGTGGGACGTACCGCACAGCGGTGATTACGACTTAGACGAACTGTTTGATTGGATGGATAAAACCGTACGCCGGCCGCGCGGCTAATCCCTTAGGCTACCTGAAAAATGTTCGACAGACGTTTTCAGGTAGCCTTTATAACGCGTCAAACACAAAACAAAAGAGATAGAGGCTAGCTGAAAATTAAACCAGAGCCAGATCCCGTCAGAAACCTTTCAACCCTTTTCCCAACCCAACCCAAAACATCATGCAATCCTTTCTAGACCGTTATTTCAAACTTTCCGAAAACAAAACCACCATCCGCACCGAGCTGATGGCGGGGCTCACCACCTTCCTCACCATGTGCTACATCGTCGTGGTGAATCCGCACACCCTGTCGCAGGCGGGGATGGATTTTGGCGCGGTGTTTGTGGCCACTTGTATTTCTGCCGCCATCGGCTGCCTGATTATGGGCGCGTTGGCCAATTATCCGATTGCGCTGGCGCCCGGCATGGGGCTGAATGCCTATTTCACCTTCAGCGTGGTCAAAGGCATGGGCGTGCCGTGGCAGGTGGCGCTGGCGGCGGTGTTTGTGTCTGGCATCATCTTTATTTTGTTCAGCTTTTTGAAAGTGCGCGAAATGCTGGTGAACGCGCTGCCGATGAGCCTGAAAATGGCGATTGCCGCCGGCATCGGCCTGTTTTTGGCGCTGATTGCACTCAAAGGCTCGGGCGTGGTGGTGGGCAATGAGGCCACGCTGGTGCACATGGGCGAATTCCGCCTGCCGGTGGAAGGGCAGCCGGGTGTATATACGCCGAATTGGCCGATGCTCTTGGCGTTGCTGGGCTTTTTCATCATCGTGGTGCTGGATTATTTCCGTGTGCGCGGTGCCATCATCATCGGCATTTTGGGCGTTACCCTGCTGGCTATGCCGCTGGGGCTTACCCGCTTCGAGCGTGTGGTGTCGGCCATTCCCAGCGTGGCGCCTACCTTTATGCAAATGGATTTTAATCATCTGTTTTCAGGTAGCCTGATTGCGGTAATTTTCGTATTTTTCCTGGTGGATTTGTTTGACAGCACCGGCACGCTGGTAGGCGTAGCGCACCGTGCCGGCCTGTTGGAAAACGGCAAGCTGCCGCGCCTGAAAAAAGCCCTGTTTGCCGATTCTGTGGCCATTGTGGCCGGTGCAGTGTTGGGTACTTCCTCTACCACGCCTTATGTGGAAAGCGCCTCTGGCGTGGCTGCGGGTGGCCGCACCGGGCTCACTGCCGTTACTGTGGGCGTGCTGATGCTTGCCTGCTTGTGGTTTTCGCCGCTGGCCGAAGCCGTGCCTGCCTTCGCCACCGCGCCGGCGCTGTTGTATATCGGCATCCACATGATGCGCTCGGCCACCGAAATCGACTGGCACGACATGACTGAAGCCGCCCCCGCTTTCCTTACCATGGTGTTTATGCCGTTTTCCTATTCGATTGCCGACGGCATCGCCATGGGCTTCATCAGCTATGCCTTGGTGAAACTGTGCTGCGGCCGATCCCACGACGTGCCGCCGATGGTGTGGGGCGTGGCCGTATTGTGGGCATTGAAATTCTGGTTCTTGGGCGCATAAGGCAGGTTTGAATATTGGAGAGAAAAGGCTACTTGAAAAATTTCAGGTAGCCTTTTTGTATGTGTGGCAGAAATGAGAATGCAGGGGCGCTGCTGGTGGGTTTGCGCCCGTTTGGGGTGCGTTGGCTTGAAATGGCTGATGAAAAGTTTGCGGTTCAGGATAGAAAGACTACCTGAAAACATTTTGCCAATAGTCAAGAAGCTACCTGAAAGATCTAGCTTGGTTGAAGCTATGCTTTCAGGTAGCCTGTTTTTATAGCCTTGTATAGCCAATCAACTTAACTTCCAATACCGCGTTGGCTCACCTTGCCGTACTAGCTGTACTGCCTGCAGCTCGCCGCCTTGTATCGATTGTCATTTAATTGGCTATAGCTACATCTGTCTGAATCAATCATAACGGCGGCACTGAATATCCGAATCCGTGCAGAAAATCGCATTTTGCTCAGCTTGGCAGGCGCGGCGGACTTGGGCGCGGGCAAGGCCTTCATTGTGGCTGGTGGCCTCATAGGTTTTGCGGAACGGGGTAACGCTACACACATAAGCAGTATTGCGGCCTGCCCGGTGTTCAATGATGACTTCGCGCACGCCGCTGTTGCGGGAAGACTGATTGCGCTCCAGCACGGCAATACGCGCTTCCAAACTGGCAATGCGCCGCTCTAGCGTGCTAATACGCGCGGCATCATCGGCCGGTGCAGCATAGAGCACAGTGGGCAGGGTGGAGAGGGCAAGTAGGAGGGGAAGTAGGTTTTTCATGAAAATCCTTGAGTTGTGAAGGAAGTTATATTTCAGGTAGCCTTTCGGGGATGGGATACTACCTGAAAAATGGAAAATAAAACAGAGTGGGTGTAAATAAATGAGTTTAGTGTTTTCCTGGCATGGGAGAATTGAAGCCACCCTACCGGTTTGGGCAACGCTTCAGTTTGGCAGGCGGCGGCAGGGGCATTGTGTCATTTCTTTGCCGGTTTGGTCGTCGATTTGGGTTTGAAGCATGGTGTTGGTGTCAAGGCTGTCGATGTGCGGAGTGATGGTTTTGGCCTGGTGATCACTATCGAGGATGATGGCGATGCGGTGCTCTATGTTGCGGAGCTCAGGATCGTTGCCGATGGCTTGGCGGATGGCAGCATCGTGCTGCGGGCGGGCATGGCTGCTATTCCAGATGAAGGTTGGGGTGTCGTTGGACAGTTAGGTGCCGTTGTCGCTTTGCTGGGAACCGAAGTTGAGGCCTTAGCGGCAGAAGGTATAGTCGCCGATGCAGCCAGCGTGGTGGTTGAGGCGTAGGGTGAGACTGTCGGTAACGGTGGCGTAGATGTCGGGGTATTCAGTGATGCAGCGCCAGTGGCCGCCGAGTTGGGCTTCGCTGATAGATGCAGCATGGGCGGCACTGAGGGTGGCAGTGAGGATAAGGTTGGTTTGGTGGGAGTTAGGTTTCAGGTAGCCTGCTTCTTACCACAGGCTACCTAAAACTGATGGATGCTGCTTTATACGCCGGCTAGGTTGCAGAGGTATTGCCATAAAAGCGGTACGGGGCGGCCGGTGGCGCCTTTTTCTTTGCCGGATTTCCAGGCAGTGCCGGCGATGTCGAGGTGCGCCCAGGTTTGTTCTTTGGTGAAGTGGGCGAGGAAGGCGGCGGCGGTGAGGGTGCCGGCGGGGCGGCCGCCGATATTTTGCAGGTCGGCAAAGTTGGATTTGAGCTGCTCGCTGTATTCTTCAAACAGGGGCAGCTGCCAGGCTTTGTCGCCGCTTTGGCGGGCGGCTGCGAGCAGGCTGTCGGCCAATTCTTGATTGTTGGCCACCAGGCCGCTGGCGGCGCTGCCCAGCGCGATGACGCAGGCGCCGGTAAGGGTGGCCACGTCGATGAGGGCGGTAGGCTTGAATTGGGCGGCGTAGGTGAGGGCGTCGCACAGGATCAGACGGCCTTCGGCATCAGTGTTGAGGACTTCGATAGTGGTGCCGTCCATGGCGGTTACAATATCGCCGGGCTTGTTGGCGGCGGCATCAGGCATGTTTTCGCAGGCGGGGGCGATGGCGATGAGGTTGATGGGCAGTTTGGCGCGGGCGGCGGCAATGAAGGTGCCGATTACGCTGGCAGCGCCGCACATGTCGAATTTCATTTCGTCCATTTCGGCACCGGGCTTGAGGGAGATGCCGCCGCTATCGAAGGTTACGCCTTTGCCCACGAGCACGACGGACGCGGCGTTTTTATCGGGCGCGCCGAAGTAGGAAAGCTCTATTAGGCGCGGCTCTTGAGCGCTGCCTTTGGCTACCGACCAAAATGATCCCATGTGTTCGCGGATGTAGTCTGCCCCGATGATTTTGGCGGATGCGCCTGCGGCTTGGGCTTCGGCGCGGGCAGTGTCGGCCAAATAGGCGGGCGTGCAGATGTTGCCGGCGGTGTTGCCGAGGTCTTTGCACAGATTGATGCCATGGAGCAGGGCTTGGGCGCGGTTAAGCGCATTTTGGGCGGATTCATCGGCCGCGGGAGTGTAGAAATCGGCTTGCTGCAGGGCGGCGGGTTTGGCGGTTTTTTTGAAGCGGTCGAAACGGTACACGGCTTCACCCAGCGAAGTGGTGAGCACGTTGAGGGCATCGCCCAATTCAGCGGCGGAGAAGGCGTTCAAGTCAATGGTGAGCGCGGGCTGTTTCTGCACCCAGCCGGCGGCGTGACGAAAGGCTTTAGCCAGTGTATCGCGCCCCGTGTTGTCGAGCTTGAGCACGGCAATGTTGGCAAAGCTGCCGTTAGCGGGAGTGCGGGCAGCAGCGAAAGGTTCGCTCTCGGTGAGCGTGCCGTAGAGCAGGGCGGCGGTTTCATCGGCTGGAGCGGCAGTACACAAATACAGGCGAGCGTCTTGGCCGGCGGGCAGGGAGGTAGAGTGGAGGTGGAATTGCATGTTGATCCTTGGCTTGATTGGGGTGGAAAACGGGTGGCATTTTATCGCTTGACGCGGGGAAAAGGCTACCTGAAAACGGTGTGGAGAAAATTTCAGGTAGCCTTTGCTTTCGAAAGAGGCTACCTGAAGTTATACGCAGGTATGGCTATACAGTTGGTGTTGCTGGATATAGCCGAGCACGGCGGGGGGGATGTCGGGGCTGGTGTGTTCGGTGGCGAGCTGTTGGCGGATTTGGCTGGAGCTGATGGGCAGCGGCTCGGCTTGCAGGATGTGCAGGCAGCCTTGGGCAGGGGCTTCGGCCAACCAGGTTTGCAGTGGGGCGGGGGGCTTGAGCGAGGCTGCTGCCGGGGGGCGGGGGCGGCAGCGATGCGGCATTGGCGCACGAGGTTTGGCCAGCGGTGCCAGGTGTGCAGTTGCAACAGGCTGTCCATGCCGAGGAGCAGCCAGAGCTCGGCGGCGGGGAAGTGTTGGCGGAAGATTTGCACGGTGTCGTGGGTGTAGGTGGCGCCTTGGCGGACGATGTCGCAGTCGCTCACGGCCAGGCGGGAATCGGCTTGGGCGGCGATTTCGGCCATGGCGAGGCGGTGGTGGGCGGGAGTACGGGGCGCAGTTTTGTGGTAGGGGTCGCCGGCGGGCAGGAGGATGACGCTTTCTAATTCCAGCTCGTCGGCAAAGCGGCGGGCGATGTGCAGGTGGCCGTTGTGGATGGGGTCGAAGGTGCCGCCGAAGAGGCCGATGCGGGGCATGGTGGGGTTCCTTTGCTTGGGGTGTCAGGTAGCCTTTAGGTGGGTATGGCAATAAGTTAAACTTTTGCTACGGCGTTGGCTCGCTTGCCGTATGTGTGCATGATTTGCGGCTCACCGCCTTGTATTGACTGTGGTGTTTGGCGATCAAGAGGCTACCTGAAAATGGTTGGTTCAGTTTCAGGTAGCCTTTATCTGTTTATTTCAGCAGGTTTTTCAAGGCTAGGCGCACGCCTTCGCCCACTTCGGTGCCGGCTGGGATGCCTTTGGTGGCGGCGCGGGCTTCTTTTTCGTTGTAGCCTAAGGCGAGCAGGGTGCTGACGATGTCTTCGCTGCTGTCGCCTGCTTGGGCGGCAGGTTGGGCTTGGGTGCCGCCGGAGGCGGTGAGTTTGCCGCGCAGTTCGAGCACCATGCGTTCGGCGGTTTTCTTGCCGATGCCGGGGGCGGAGGAGAGGCGTTTGATGTCTTCGGCGGCAATGGCGGCGGCGAGTTCGTCGGCATTCATGGCGGAGAGGATGCCGAGCGCGGTTTTGGCGCCGATGCCGCTCACTTTGATGAGCTGGCGGAAGGTGTCGCGTTCGCTGTGGCTGCCGAAGCCGAAGAGAAGGTGGGCATCTTCGCGCACGATAAGCTGGGTGTAGAGCGAGACGGTTTCGCCAACGGGGGGCAGGGTGTAGAAGGTTTGCATGGAAACGTCGGCTTCGTAGGCGACGCCGTTTACGTCGATTACAACTTGGGGGGGGATGGCTTCGATGAGTTTGCCGGTGAGCTTGCTGATCATAGGAGAGGCTACCTGAAAAATGGGAAGAGGGGCATTATATCGGTTTATTCAAACGGGTTATAATTCGGACATTGATTTTGATTGGGCTCAAGGGGGAATTATTATGAAAAAACGGAATTTTGCGGCTGCCGTCTGTTTTGTACTGTTGGCCGGCTGTTCGGGCAGCAATGTGCTGCTGGGTTTGGGTTTTGCCGGCCGCCATCTGGGCGTGGGCACAGGCTTGAGTATCCCGGTGGGCAGCCGGAATAACGGTAGCAATGTGCAGGATTTGGGCGGTTTGCGCATCATTGAGGAGCAGGTGGTCACGTATTTCGATGCGCAGGGCAAGGCCGTGCCAAACGAAGTGAAGGGCGGCTACTACCGCCAGCTGCTGAGCCGCCAGGGCAGGGGTTATTTGGTGCAGGATTTTTACGAGAGCGGGCAGAAGCGCAGCGATGCCATGCTGCTCACCCGCGAGAGCCTGTATGATTTCCGCGCCCATCCGCAAAACGGGGTGCTCACTACTTATGCCATCAATGGCAATATTCTGTATCAGCAGAATTTTAGAGACGGTAAGATGGTGTCGGCTTCGTATTAAAACAAGCAATATTGGCGAATCGGGCTGCCTGGATGGCGGCCTGGTTTGCTATAATCTGCCCGATTTTTTGCCGCTTCGGCGGCTGGCAACCAAATAATAGAAGGGCTTTGCAATGTGCGGTATTGTGGGCGCGGTGCGCGCCAAGCAAAATGTGGTGGATTTTCTCACCGACGGCCTGAAGCGGCTGGAGTATCGGGGCTATGATTCTTCCGGTATTGCAGTGGGCACGGAGCAGGGCGTTATCGAGCGCGTGCGCCGCGTGGGCCGCGTGCAGCAGATGGAAGACGCCGCCAAGGCAGCCGGCCTGTGCGGCCACATCGGCATCGGCCACACCCGCTGGGCTACGCACGGCGGTGTAACCGAGCCCAATGCGCATCCGCATATTTCAGGTAGCCTGATTGCGGTGGTGCACAACGGCATCATCGAAAATTTCGAGGAAGAACGCGCCCGCTTGCAAGGCTTGGGCTATGTGTTTGAATCGCAAACCGATACGGAAGTGATTGCACACAGCGTACACCACGAATACACCGCCAACGGGCACCAGCTGTTTGCTGCCGTGCAAGCTGCCTGTGCGCGTTTTCACGGCGCGTATGCGATTGCCGTGATGGCGCAGGATAAACCGGTAGAATTGGTGGTGGCACGCATGGGCTGCCCGCTCTTGGTGGCCTTGGGCGAGGGTGAAACCTTTGCCGCATCAGATGTTTCTGCCGTGGTGGCTTTCACGCGCCGTATCGTGTATCTGCAAGACGGCGATATTGCCGAATTGGGCAGCGAAGGCATCCGCCGCCTCGTCGACTGCAGCGGGCAGGAAGCCAAACGCGAAGTGCGTGTGTCCGAGCTGTCGCTCACCTCGTTGGAGCTGGGCCCTTACAGCCACTTTATGCAGAAGGAAATTCACGAACAGCCCAAGGCAATTGCCGACACCGCCGAAGTATTCCTCGGTGGCGGCTTTGAGCCGGAAAACTTTGGTGCCAAAGCGCGAGAAGTGTTTGAACACATCCGCAGCATCAAAATCTTGGCCTGCGGCACCTCCTACTACGCCGCGCTCACCGCCAAATACTGGCTGGAAGCCATCGGCAGAGTGCCGACCGATGTGGAAATTGCCAGCGAATACCGCTACCGCGACGTGATTGCCAGCTCCGATCAACTGGTGATTACCGTATCCCAATCCGGCGAAACGCTGGATACCATGGAAGCCTTGAAATACGCGCAATTGCTGGGGCAGAAGCACAGCCTTTCCGTGTGCAACGTGATGGAATCTGCCCTGCCGCGCGAGAGCGAACTGGTGCTCTACACCCGCGCCGGCGTAGAAATCGGCGTGGCCTCCACCAAGGCCTTTACCACCCAGCTGGTGGTATTGTTCGGACTGGCGGTTACCTTGGGCAAAATGCGCGGCTATGTTTCCGAGCAGCAGGCGCAGTCTTATATGGAAGAGTTGCGCCAGCTGCCCGGCAGTATCCAGCACGCGCTCAACCTCGAGCCGCAGATTGCCGCCTGGGCGCACAAATTTGCTGAGAAAAACAGTGCCCTGTTTTTAGGGCGCGGCATCCACTACCCCGTGGCCTTGGAAGGCGCGCTGAAACTCAAAGAAATCACTTATATCCATGCCGAAGCCTACCCCGCCGGTGAGCTCAAACACGGCCCCTTGGCGCTGGTGGATGCGAATATGCCCGTGGTGGTGATTGCGCCGAACGACAGCCTGCTGGATAAAGTAAAAGCCAATATGCAGGAAGTGGGCGCGCGCGGCGGCGAGCTGTTTGTGTTTACCGATTTGGACAGCAACTTCCAGCCCAGCCCCAATGTGCACATCATCCGCACCCCGCGCCACGTGGGCGTGCTCTCGCCGATTGTGCACACCATCCCCGTACAGCTTCTGGCCTACCACGCCGCCTTGGTGCGCGGCACGGATGTGGACAAACCGCGTAATCTGGCTAAATCGGTAACGGTGGAATAGTGCCGCTGGAATGATAAAAGGCTACCTGAAAGTTTTAGGCTTTCAGGTAGCCTTTGGTTTGAGGGGTAGATACGGGGTATCGCGGATTAAGGTTAAATCCGGATAAGGCGGTGAGCCGCAGGTAATACAGCTAATACGGTAAGGTGAGCCAATGTATCTAACAGGCCGTGTTGCATGGAGGTGTGAGGCCGGGTAGTTCGTTGGGTAGCAGGCTGATGCTGCAGCAAAATGTTTGTGTTAGTGCGTAGTGAAATGACGAACAGCGGCTGACCAGGCTGGAAATTTAGGTTTCGTGAGGCGGAATATGGAGAGTGTTAGACTGGCAAATCGGAGGAGGATCGATTTGTTGTGATCGAAATGGCTGGCAGTAACGAAACAGGCTACCTGAAAATTTTCAGGTAGCCTGTGTTTGTCGGATTGAGGCTAATACACCATCAATCTAAATTGCCCAATACGATGCGCAGGATGCGGCGGATCGGTTCGGCCGCGCCCCAGAGCAGCTGGTCTCCCACGGTGAATGCGCTGATGTATTCGCCGCCCATGGCGAGCTTGCGGATGCGGCCTACGGGCACGGAGAGCGTGCCGGTAACGGCGGCAGGGGTGAGCTCGTGCATGCTGGCTTCTTTGGTGTTGGGCACAACTTTCGCCCAATCGTTGGCGTTGGCGAGCAGGCTTTCGATTTCGGATACGGGCAGATCTTGTTTCAGCTTCAGGGTGATGGCCTGGCTGTGGCAGCGCATGGCGCCGATGCGTACGCACAGGCCTTCCACGATGGTGGAGCGGCTGCCGCCGAGGATTTTGTTGGTTTCAACGTCGCCTTTCCATTCTTCTTTGGATTGGCCGTTGCCCAGGTCTACGTCGATCCACGGAATCAGACTGCCGGCCAGCGGCACGCCGAAGTTGGCTTTGGGGTAGTCGGGCGAGCGCAGGAAGTTGGATACTTTGCGGTCGATATCGAGGATGGCGCTGGCGGGGTCGGCCAGTTCGGCGGCCACTTTGCTGTGGATGGCGCCCATGCCGCTGATGAGTTCACGCATATTTTTGGCACCTGCGCCGGAGGCGGCTTGGTAGGTCATGCTGGAAGCCCATTCCACCAGGCCGTTTTGGAACAAGCCACCCAGAGCCATCAGCATCAGGGAAACGGTGCAGTTGCCGCCGATGTAGTTTTTCACGCCGTTTTTCAGGGCAGCATCGATTACGTTGCGGTTTACCGGGTCGAGTACGATTACAGCATCGTCGTTCATGCGCAGGGCGGAGGCGGCATCGATCCAGTAGCCGTTCCAGCCGGATTCGCGCAGTTGGGGATACACGGATTTGGTGTAGTCACCGCCTTGGCAGGTAACGATGATGTCCATTTTGGCCAGTTCGGCGGGGTTGTTGGCATCAAGCAGGGTTTTGGTGGCCTGGCCGAAATCGGGGGCATTGCCGCCTACGTTGGAGGTGGTGAAGAAATAGGCTTCGGGGATGTGGGCGAAATCGTTTTCTTCACGTATACGCTGCATCAAAACCGAGCCGACCATGCCGCGCCAGCCGACAAATCCTACTTTTTGCATAACTGCTCCTTGACGGTAAAGAAGTGTGAATGAAATGATACTGCCTTTTTAACCCTGCGGCGGGGAAAAGTAAAGGGGGAGTAGAACAGCGAGGGGTGGGTTTTCACCAGCAAAGCCGCTATAATACGATCCGTTATTTTGTGTCTGCCCGGGCTGTTTGGCGCGGGGTTTTCTTAGAACCTACGAAAGGTGTAAATATGAGTTTGAAGATTGCCATCAACGGCTATGGCCGCATCGGCCGCCAAGTGTTGCGCGCTATTTACGAATACGGCTTGCGCGACCAGTTTGAAGTCGTCGCCATCAATACCGGTGGCGATTTACAAACCAACGTTCACCTGACCAAATTCGATACAGTGTACGGCCGCTTTGCCGCCGAGGTGTCGCACAACGAAACCCATTTGATTGTGAACGGCGACAAAATCCGCTTCTTGTCTCAGCGTGATCCGGCCGATCTGCCGTGGAAAGAGTTGGGTGTGGATTTGGTGTTGGAGTGTACCGGTGCCTTTACCAGCAAAGAGAAAAGCTCGGCACACATCAAAGCTGGTGCGAAAAAAGTGCTGATTTCTGCGCCTGGCGGTGATGATGTAGACGCCACCATCGTATACGGTGTGAACCACCAAGTACTCACACCCGGGATGACCGTTGTATCCAATGCTTCCTGCACTACCAACTGCCTGGCACCCGTGGCCAAAGTGCTGGCCGATGGCATGGGCATTGCCAAAGGCTTGATGACCACCATCCACGCTTTTACCAACGACCAAGTGCTCACCGACGTGTGCCACAAAGACCTGCGTCGCGCCCGCAGCGCAGTGGAAAACATGATTCCTACCAAAACCGGCGCTGCCAAAGCCGTGGGCTTGGTGCTGCCCGAGCTCAAAGGCAAGCTCGACGGCTTCGCCGTGCGCGTGCCCACCATCAATGTTTCGCTGGTGGATTTAACCTTTGAAGCCGGCCGCGATACCAGCGTGGAAGAAATCAACGCACTAGTGAAAGCCGCCAGTGAGGGCGATCTGAAAGGCGTGCTGGGCTACAACACCCTGCCGCTGGTATCTTCCGACTTCAACCACACCACCCAGGCTTCTGTATTTGACAGCACGCTGACTAAAGTTTCCAACGGCAATATGGTGAAAGTGTTGTCTTGGTATGACAACGAATGGGGCTTCTCTTGCCAGATGTTGAACACCGCCCGCGCGATGTTCGGGATGCTGGTGCGCCCGTTTGAGTAATGCTTGTTTGTGATGTGAAAGGCTACCTGAAAGGTTTCAGGTAGCCTTTTGTGTGGTGTGTTGGTTATCGGTCGGCTTTGCTATGCCGATATTTTGTTTGGCTTGCTTCAGGTAGCCCAAAAGATTTCAGGTTACCTGAAAGTGCGGTTTCAACGAAGTTAAAACGAAGTACAGCGGAGTTTCTGCGAAGCTAAAGTTTACGGCCTCCAACTTTGAAAGAAAAAACAGGCGGGCTGCCTATTGTGGCAACCCGCCTGTTTGTACGAATACGGTAGTTAGTGGTGATGGCCGTGTGTATCATGGGCATGGCCGTGGGCGAGTTCTTCGGCGGTAGCGGGGCGGATTTCGGCTACTTTGCCTTTAAAACGCAGTTTCATGCCGGCCAGCGAGTGGTTGCCATCCACCACGGCTTTGCCGTCGGCAATGTCGGTTACGCGGTAAACTAGGGTGTCGCCGGTTTCGGGGTCGTCTGCTTCAAACATCATGCCCACTTCCACTTCCACGGGGAAGACGTTGAGCGGCTCAAGGCGCACCAATTCGGGGTCTTGCTCGCCGAATGCATCATCGGGGGAAAGGGTTACGTCCACTTCTTCACCCACGGTCTTGCCGTGCAACGCTTCTTCCACCAGCGGGAAAATGCCGTCGTAACCGCCATGCAGGTAGGCGATGGGCTCTTCTGTTTTGTCGATTAGCTGGTTGTTGGCATCAAACATTTCGTAATGCAGAGTTACTACGGTGTCTTTTTCGATGTTCATGGCAAGTCTTTCCTGCTTGGGGACGGTTAGGAAAATACTATTTTACTGCATTGCAAGGTTTAGGCAATGTGGCAGTAGCTTGGGCGTGGTAGGAGGAAATTTGCCGACACTCTGTGTTTGTTTGTATACGCAGTGGTGGAACGGTTGAGGTTAAATGGCGGAGGTGGCCTAGGTGTGGAGGATTGCGGTTTGGTTGGGGGTGTTGTTTTCTGTTGATTTATTTTAGGTTTTGTTGTGTTTAGGTAGGTTGGCTGGTGGTGTGTGGAAACAACGGAAGGGTTTTCAGGTAGCCTTTGTGGCGACGGGGATAGAGTGGTTTGTGAATATGGATAGTTTACAAAAAGATAAAATTTTTTTACTCGGAATACGGGCTAGGTCGGATAAATAAAAGGTCGGCATAGCAACGCCAACTTACTCTTGCCACGTTTTAGTTGTGTTTTCAGGTAGCCTCTCCTCCTAAAGGCTACCTGAAAATGAAAATTTGGTTTTTACAAGGTAAAAAACACCCCGTGCCGGAGGGGGCTGCGGGGTAGGGCGGTTATTGCTGGCGGTCGAGGCCGAAGGCTTTGTGCAGCACGCGGGTGGCGAGTTCGAGGTATTTTTCGTCGATCAACACGGAAACTTTGATTTCGGAAGTGGAAATCAGTTGGATATTGATGTTTTCCTCGGCCAGGGTGCGGAATATTGTGGTGGCCACATCGCTGTGCGAGCGCATGCCGATGCCGACGATGGAAACTTTGCACACGGTGTCGTCGCCGTGGATATCGGATGCGCCAACACTTTCCCGCACACTTTGCAAAAGCTCGAGCGTGTGGCGGTAGTCACCGCGCGATATGGTGAAGGAAAAATCGGTGGTGCCTTCTTCACCGGCGTTTTGGATAATCATGTCCACTTCAATATTGGCGGCGGAAATTGTGTCCAAAATCTGATAGGCGATACCAGGCTTGTCGGGAACGCCGCGCACGTTGATGCGGGCTTGGTTTTTGTCGAATGCGATACCGGATACAATGGCTTTTTCCATGTTGGGGTCTTCCTCGTAAGTAATCAGGGTGCCTTCGCCGCCATCGGTGAGGCTGCTCAATACGCGCAGGCGCACTTTGTATTTGCCGGCAAATTCTACCGAGCGGATTTGCAGCACTTTGCTGCCCAGGCTCGCCAGTTCGAGCATTTCTTCAAACGATACGGTGTTCATGCGCCGCGCTTCGGGCACCACGCGCGGGTCAGTAGTGTAAACGCCGTCCACATCGGTGTAGATTTGGCATTCGTCTGCTTGGAGTGCGGCGGCCAGCGCCACGGCGGAAGTATCGGAGCCGCCGCGCCCCAGCGTGGTGATGTTGCCTTCGGCGTCTACGCCTTGGAAACCGGCCACAATCACTACTTTGCCTGCCGCTAAATCGGCACGCATTTTGCTGTCGTCGATGTATTCGATGCGGGCTTTGGTGTGGGAATTATCGGTTTGCACCAACACCTGCCAGCCGGTATAGCTCTTGGCCGGAATGCCGATATCCATCAGCGCCATGGCCAAAAGGCCGATGGTTACCTGTTCACCGGTGGCCAGCACCACATCCATTTCGCGCGGGTCGGGAAACTCTTGGATTTCGTGCGCCAACGCCACCAGGCGGTTGGTTTCGCCGCTCATGGCGGACACCACCACCACCACGTCGTGCCCTTCGGCACGGGCACGGGCAATGCGTTTGGCCACATTCTTAATGCGATCGGGGCTTCCCACCGAAGTCCCGCCATATTTCTGTACCAATAAAGCCATTTGCTTGAATACTCTCTTTACTTTTGAAACCAACCCGTATCACATATGGCAATGGATTGGCCGAAAATTGGAAAGTGGATAGTTTGCCGATCTATCAGGCAGAGCGGCATTATTGCCAGTTCGGCATAAAAAAACAAGCCTTACATCGCCGCAGCCGTGCCATTACCTAGGGTCGCAGCAGTATTCGCGGCAGAACTTTTCCCTTGTCGGGCCAACCGCCGCACAAAGGGTTTGCTACAATCCGCCTGCCCGAATACGCAAAGGCTATCTGAAAACAAATTATCTGTCCCCTATTTTCAGGTAGCCCCAACCCACATCAAGGCTACCTGAAAAATTCCACCATGTTCCGTACCCTAAAAACCATCTGGCACGGCCTCACCACCAAAGGCGCACTCTTCCCCCACCAGCTCGCCTTCACCCTGCTCATCCCCCTGCGCAACTGGGCGCTTTCCCCCGCTGAGCTGGTGCGCCGGCTCGAGTTGCAGCCGCAACAGCGCATTCTCGAAGTAGGCTGCGGGCCGGGCTATTTCAGCCCCGCACTCGCTCGTGCCGTGCCGCAGGGCAGCTTGGTGTTGGCCGACATTCAGCCCGAAATGCTGGCCAAAGCCCGGCGTCGGTTGGAAAAACGCCATATCGCCAATGCCGAATACCACCTGTGCAGCGGCAGCAGCTTCCCCTTTGCCAGCAGCTCATTTCACCGTATCGTGCTGGTAACCGTTTTAGGAGAGGTGGCCGACCAAGCGGCCTACCTCGCCGAATTCCACCGCCTGCTCGCTCCAGACAGGCTGCTGTCCATTTCTGAAGCCGCCGGAGATGCGGATAAACTCAGCTGTACCGAGCTTATCCAATTGCTCGAGCAATACGGCTTCACCCCTGTGCAACAGTTCGGCAACGAGCGCAACTACACGCTGAATTTCAGCAAAACAGATTTGAGCTTGGTAGAAACCTGCTAAGCTTTCAGGTAGCCCCAACCAATAGCTAAAAGGCTACCTGAAAATAAAAGATACAAGGAAAACAATACTATGGCCAAAGCCCCCAAAACCCTCTACACCTGCACCGAATGTGGCGGCACCGTGCCCAAGTGGCAGGGCAAATGCCCGCACTGCGGCGAGTGGAACACCTTGCAGGAAGGCATCGCCGCGCCTGAGCCGAAAAATGCCCGCTTCCAATCGTGGGCGGCGGACACCACGCAAGTGCAGGAACTCTCCAAAGTTACCGCCGCCGAAGTGCCGCGCGAGCCCACCGGCATGGGCGAACTCGACCGCGTGCTCGGCGGGGGATTGGTGGATGGCGCGGTGATTTTGTTGGGCGGCGACCCTGGCATCGGCAAATCCACGCTGCTGCTGCAAACCGTTGCCCTGATGGCGAAAAAACGCAAAGTGCTGTATGTGTCGGGCGAGGAATCGGCGCAACAGGTCGCCCTGCGTGCACAGCGGTTGGGGCTGGATGCGGACGGCGTGCATTTGCTGGCGGAAATCCGCTTGGAAGCAGTGCAGGCTGCTTTGAAACAGCACCAGCCCGCCGTGGTGGTCATCGACTCAATTCAAACCATGTATTCCGACCAAATTACTTCCGCGCCCGGTTCCGTGTCGCAGGTGCGCGAGTGCGCCGCCCAGTTCACGCGCATGGCCAAGCAGATGGGCATCGCCATGATTTTTGTCGGCCATGTGACCAAGGACGGCGCGATTGCCGGCCCGCGCGTGCTCGAGCACATGGTCGATACCGTGCTGTATTTTGAAGGCGACCAGCATTCCAACTACCGCATGATTCGCGCCATCAAAAACCGCTTCGGCGCGGCCAATGAGCTGGGCGTGTTCGCCATGCTGGAAAACGGCCTCAAAGGCGTGTCCAACCCCTCCGCCATCTTCCTCGCCAGCTACCGCGACGACGTGGCCGGCTCGTGCGTGCTGGTCACGCAGGAAGGCAGCCGCCCGCTGCTGGTGGAAATCCAAGCGCTGGTGGACGACGCGCACGGCTTCACGCCCAAACGGCTCACCGTTGGCTTGGAGCAAAACCGCCTCGCCATGCTCTTGGCCGTGCTCAACCGCCACGCCGGCATCGCCTGCTTCGACCAAGACGTGTTCATCAACGCCGTGGGCGGCGTGAAAATCAGCGAGCCGGCGGCGGATTTGGCGGTGATTCTGGCGATGGTGTCCAGCTTCCGCAACAAGCCGCTGCCCGAAAAAATGGTGGCCTTCGGCGAAGTCGGCCTGAGCGGCGAAGTGCGCCCCGTGGCACGCGGGCAAGAGCGGCTGAAAGAAGCGGAAAAACTCGGCTTCAAACGCGCCATCGTGCCCAAAGCCAACCTGCCGCGCAGCAAAAAAGAATTTGCCGGACTGGAAATTTTCGGTGTGGAACGGCTGGACGAGGCGGTGCGGCTGTGCAGGGATTTGGCGGAGTGAGGGTGCAGGCTGCCTAAGAAATAGAGATATAGCAGATTCACTTAACTTCCGATACGGCGTTGTCTTGCCTTGCCTCCTTTCTGTACTGTCTGCGGCTCGCTGCTTTGTATTGAAATTTAATTGAATCTACTATGGGATGGGCAATTGTTGCCTGCGTGTTTGGTGTTTTTACGGCCGTCTGAAACCGATCATTGAAAAGGCTACCTGAAAAATTCAGGTAGCCTTTATTGTTTTCCTATTGCCTTAATCTTCACGGCCGTGTTTTTGGATGAATTCGATTTTGTAGCCGTCCGGGTCTTCCACGAAGGCGATAACGGTGTTGCCGTGTTTCATCGGGCCGGCTTCGCGCACCACTTTGCCGCCTTTGGCGCGCACGGCATCACAGGCGGCGTAGGCGTCTTCCACTTCGATGGCGATGTGGCCGTAGGCATTGCCGAGGTCATAGCTTGCGGCATCCCAGTTGTGGGTAAGTTCAAGCACGGCAGTCTCGTCTTCGCTGCCGTAGCCGACGAAGGCAAGAGTGAAGCGGCCTTCGGGGTAGTCTTTGCGGCGCAGAAGTTTCATGCCAAGCACTTCTTGGTAGAAGGCGAGGGAGGCTTCGAGGTTGCCGACGCGTAGCATGGTGTGGAGGAGTCGCATGGTTTGTCCTTGGTAGGTGTTGGCTAGGGAAGCGGATTGTAGCAGGTTCACGGCGGGCTGCGGAGCTTGGGGCTGCCTGAAAATGACGGAGCCTGATTTCATATAGCCTCTTGCCGCGATTGTTTGCAAACGCGGTATCATCTCTATTATTTTCAGGTAGCCTCCAATTCAAGTCGTCAGGTTACCTGAAAAATCATCCGGAGACTCATCATGCCCAGCCGTACCGACCGCCTGCTCAAACTTTTGCAGCTGCTGCGCGCCAGCCGCCATCCGAAAAGTGCGCGGCTGTTGGCGCAGGAGTTGGGCATCAGTGTGCGCTCGGTGTATCGCGATATCGATACTTTGCGCGGGCAGGGCGCGGTGATTGGCGGTGAAGCGGGCTTGGGCTTCGTGTTGCAGCAGGATTGCAATCTGCCGCCGCTGATGTTTAGCGAAAACGAACTGGAAGCGCTGATGTTGGGCATGCGTTGGGCGGTGGCACATGCCGACGGCGAAATGGCTGAGGCGGCGCGCTCGGTGTTGGGCAAGGTGCACGCGGTGTTGCCAGCACGCCTGGCCGAGCAGGCGGCGGCGCATGCGGTGTATCCGATGGGCGGCACGGCGTATGGGAGCGGCGAAGAACAGGTGTTGGCGCTGGTGCGGCAGGCTTTGCGGCAGGAAACGGCGCTCAGCTTCAGCTATACGGATTTGCGCGGACAGGCCAGCAGGCGCACAGTGTGGCCGGTGGCGCTGGGCTATTTGGACGATGTACGGCCGTTGGCGGCCTGGTGCACGTTGCGGCAGGCCTTCCGCCATTTCCGCTGCGACCGCATCACGCAAGCCCAAATCGGCTCGGCCTATCCCATGCCGCACCGCCTGCTGCTGCAATGTTGGCGGCAGCAGGAAGGGCTGGATTTGAGTGCATTTGATTTGAGCCGCTAGTGTTGATTTCGTTTCAGCGATGGCCTTGGCTGCTGACAAAAACTGACACAGCCATGGCGTATCATGATTGCACTTCAGGCTACCTGAAAACACAATCAACTGTTTTAAAAGGAAACATCATGAGCAAAATCACCCTTTATACCGTGCATCCTTCGCGCGGCAACAATGTGCGCTGGATGCTGGTCGAATGCGGCGCAGATTACGACACCGTGGCGCTGGATTACCCGCAGCTCAAAGAGACAGACTATTTGGCCATCAATCCGATGGGCAAAGTGCCCGCCATCGCGCATGCCGGGCAAGTGATTACCGAGCTGCCCGCCATCCTCACCTATTTGGCCGAGCTTTTCCCCGAAAAAAGGCTGATCCCCGCCGCGGGCACGCCGGAGCGCGGGCAATACTACCGCTGGCTGTGGTTTGGCACGCAGCTTGAATACGCCATTCTCGACCGCTGGCAGCAAGTGCCGCAGAGCGAAGATCGGCGCCGCGCTATCGGCTATGGCGATTTCGACACTGCGCTGCATACCCTGCAAACCCTGCTGGCCGACGGCCGCGAATACGCCGTGGGGCAGCACTTTAGCGCACTCGATTTATACTTGAGCGGCCTCTTAGCCTGGGGCATGTTCCGCACCCAAGTGGTGCCAAATATTGAGCCGTTTGCAAGCTATATGCAGTGTCATCTGCAACGGCCGGCAGCGCGGGCGGCTCAGGAGTAGGGCGCAGATGTGAAAAAGGCTACCTGAAAGCGTACACTTTCAGGTAGCCTTTCATGTGTCAAACGTTTATTTCGGCAGGTAATCCATCGGATTGACGGCTCGGTTGTTTACGCGCACTTCGAAGTGCAGTTTCACACGGTCGGTGCCGCTGCTGCCCATGGTGGCGATGGTCTGCCCGGCGGATACTTGCTGGCCTTCGCGCACACTGATTTGGCTGTTGTGCGCATAGGCGGTGAGCATGCCGCCGGTGTGGTTGATGAGGATGAGCTTGCCGTAGCCGCGGATGCCTTCGCCCACATAGCTCACGCGGCCGGGGGCGGCGGCTTTCACGGGGGTGCCGGTGTTGCCGGCGATGTCGATGCCTTTGCTGGAAGAACCGTTAAACTGGGTGATGATTTCGCCGCGAGCCGGCCATTGCAGGCTGCTGGGCGCGGCGCTGGGGCGTTCGGCCGGGGTGCGCGTTACCGTGCGGTTGGTGGTATTGCTGGCGGATGTGCTGCGGTTGTTGCCGCTGCCCACGCGTAATCGTTGGCCCACTTCGAGCTGGGAAGGGTTTTTCAGGTTGTTCCAAGCCATCAGGCGGGAGACGGGCTGGTTGAAGCGTCGGCTGATGCGGTAGAGCGTGTCGCCGCGCTGCACGCGGTAGTATCGATCGCCGGAGGATGTACCGGCGCAGGCGGCCAGGAAGGCAGTGCATAAGAGGGCGGTGCAGGCGGGGGAGAATTTCATGAAGCGCTCCGTGTGATGGGGCAGCTGGGCTACCTGAAAAATGAAAGGGATGCCTTTATCATACTATAGGATGCAGCTTGCTGTAAAAACGGCCGGGGCGGCGGGGCGGAGGAAATGAATGGTTGGCGTGCGGACATTTGGATTGCTTGAATTAATATCTAAACTGCGTTGAAACTAATGTTTTAGCTTCTTCAGTTCAGGTAGCCGGATTTCAAACTGCAAACGGCGGTAAACTTTGCTGCTGCCCGCTTGATTTTGCACCCGGCGGGCAGATATAGGGATGGCCGTTGCGCCCTAAGGCTTAAGCTTTGGATAGCGCCGATTGAATCAGCATCTGTGTGCCGAACCAGCCCCAGTAGATGCGGTGGCGCCAGATGAGGCCGTCTTTGAGCTGCATCAGCTCTAAAATGTCGATTTGCTCGCCATCGGGCGTTTGGCGCGGGTATTCCCACACAAGGAGGCCGCCGCTGGCAAGGTATTGGCCGCTGCGATACCAGCGCACCAATTCGTTGGGGCGGCGGCGGGTGCCTTCTTCGAGGAGGCGGCCGATTTCGGCTTTGCCGTGCAGCACGCCGCTGTTTTGATTAAGGATGATGGACACCAGGGGCGATTCGAGCTCGGCTGCTTCGTGATACAGGGCGAGCAGGGCGGCAGTGTTGCGGCTTTGGGCGGCTTCGTGCCATTGCTGGTAGATTTGTTCGGCGGTCATGATGTTTTCTTGTGTTGGATGCGGAAACCAAATGCTACGCTTGTTGAAGCTTGTAGGCTACCTGAAAAAGAGTGGAGCGAATTTCGCTAAAATAAGCGGAACGAATTTCGTTAAAACGATGCCTTAGTGTTGAGTTTCTGCGAAGCTAAAAATCATTTCTTTGTTTGAAAAGGAAAAAACGATGCGTTACCTTGGAATTTGGCTCTTGCTGTTGGCGGGGGCGGAAGCGGCCTCGATTGTGATGGTGGCCGAGCGGCTTGGCGGGATGCCTACGCTTTTGCTGATGGTGTTGTCGTTTATGGCCGGCATGGTGATGCTGCGCAACCTCGGTTTTTCTTCGGTGATGCTGGCCGGCTCGCTGTTTAATAACCGTGGCGAGGTGTCGTTTTACCAATTGCTATGGCCGCTGCGCTATATTGTGGCGGCGTTGCTGTTGATGTCGCCCGGTTTTGTGTCCACCGTTTTGGCCTTGGTGCTTCTGTTGCCGATTAAGGGTGGCTCGGCGGCGGTGCGGCCAAACCAAACGGGGCAGGATTACTGTGCTTCGGGTTATCAGGCAGACGGCGACATCATCGATGGCGAGTTTGAAACCGTGCGCCCGCAAGAGGAGCGCGAAGCAACCCGCCTGCTGGAGCAGCACGATCACAAGCCGCCGCAATAAGGCTGATTAACCTCAAAAGGCTACCTGAAAATCGAGACAAAGATTTCAGGTAGCCTTTCCCTTATCCGCCGCGCGTGTACAATATGCCTTTTCCCGCAACAGCAAACCCAGCAACATGAAACCGAACAGCCTCACGCAGCGCCCCATCGGCGTATTCGATTCCGGCGTCGGCGGGCTCACCGTGGTGCGCGCGCTGATGGAGCGGCTGCCCAACGAAAACATCGTTTATTTCGGCGACACCGCCCGCGTGCCTTACGGCGTGAAATCGCGCAGCACCATCGAAACCTACACCGCGCAAATCGTTGAATTCTTAATGCAGCACGACGTGAAAGCATTGGTGATTGCCTGCAACACCATCGCCGCCGTAGCTGGCGCCAAAGTGCGGCAAACCGCCGGCGGCATGCCCGTGCTCGATGTGATTGCCGCCGGCGCGCAAGCCGCGCTGGCCACCAGCCGCAACGGCCGCATCGGCATCATCGCCACTTCCACCACCGTCAATTCCAACGCCTACGCCCGCGCCATCCACGCGCAAAACCCGCAGGCGCGCGTGCCCTCCCAAGCCTGCCCGCTGCTGGTGCCGCTGGTGGAAGAAGGCTGGCTCGAGCACGAAGTTACCCGCCTTACCGTGCGCGAATACCTCAAGCCGCTGCTCGCCGAAGACATCGACACCCTCGTGCTCGGCTGCACCCACTACCCCCTGCTCAAACCCCTGCTGCAAAGCGAAGCCCCACATCTGGCGCTGGTGGATTCCGCGCTCACCACCGCCGAAGCCACTGCTGCCGCCTTGGCCGAAGCCGGTCTGCTCAACCCCAGCCAAACTCCCGCCGACTACCATTTCTATGTGAGCGACATCCCCCTGCGCTTCCAAACCATCGGCGAACGCTTCCTCGGCCGCAGCCTCGAGCAGATTGAAATGATGCGGCTGGGCTGAGATATTCAAATATTTTTAGGTAGCCTGAGTAACACCACAGGCTACCTGAAAAAGTGCAAGCTATTATTTATACGGCATCAATTGGGTTCAGGCAACTGCTTTGGATTTTAGGTAGCCTTTGCCATGTGTGTCCTGTTCCCCTTTGCGCCTCATGCCGGCGCGGGGCACTCGTTTAGCTGCGCAAAAACAAGCTCTCTTGCAGAGGTCTTGTTTTAACTTTGTTAAAACGAACCCTTCTAACCAAGGTTTCGTTTTTACTCCGCTGAAACTTGGCCTCCTTCGGAGACCTCGTTTTCTTTGCTTCGCCAAAGAAAAGGAAGCAAAAGAAAGGTGACTGCGGTTGCAGGTTTGCTGCGCAAACTTCCCTCACTCCGCGCGGTTTTTTGGGCGCAAAGAGAAACTGGATTAGCTGCAACTTGCGGCTAGGCCGCTTCGAGCATGCAAGCCATTGCTCCCCGAAAAACCGCGCTCCGTTCGGCTGCGCCAGCAGGGAGCGGCACAGCCCAGCCGATTGCATCAAATGTTTCGTTCCTGACTTTAAAAGAGGTTATTTTTATTTTTTATTAGTTGGTTATACGATATTTGCATACACAAGAGGCTACCTGAAAAATATTCCCCACCACTTTTCAAATGATTACACCATGACCAAAACCGTCATCCTTATTTCCGGCCGCGGCAGTAATATGCAGGCCGTGGTGCAGGCCGATATCCCCAATCTGCACATCGCCGCCGTGCTCTCCGACAACCCACAAGCCTCCGGGCTTGCCTGGGCGGCAGCGCAGGGCATCCATACCGCCGCCCTCAATCCCAAAGACTACCCCAGCTGCGCCGATTTCAACCAAGCCATGCTCGAGATGGTATCTGCCCACGCGCCCGACCTTGTGCTGCTTGCCGGCTATATGCGCATTCTCCCGCCCGAGTTTTGCAGCCGCTTTGCCAATCAAACCATCAACATCCATCCCTCCCTGTTGCCCGCCTTTCCCGGCCTGCACACCCACCAACGCGCCATCGACGAAGGCTGCTGCCTCGCCGGCTGCACCGTGCACTTCGTAACCGATAAGCTCGATTGCGGCCCCATCATCGCCCAAGGCGCCGTGCCCGTGTACGATACCGACACCGCCGACACCCTGGCCGCACGCGTACTGAAAATCGAGCACCAACTGCTGCCGCAAGCCGTGGCCGACTTCGCCGCCGGCAACCTCAGCATCCACGGCAAACGAGTGCACAACCGGCGCACTGCGGGCGAAGCCGGGCAAGATTGAGCGTATGGCAAGCAGGGCAACTTAATATTGTCCACATCAAAAATGTTTTGTTTAACTTTTTCAGGTAGCCTTCAAGCAGCGGGACAGATGTTTACAATATCTTGTATTTTGTTACAATCCGATCATCGGCAATACCCTTTTCCCCCTTTCCAGACAGGAGCGGCAAGATGAAGCAAACCATGATGAACACGGCAGCGGGCGCGTTGGTGGCAGTGCTATTGGGCGGCGCGGGCTTGGCTTGGGCGGATGGTTTCGATCCGTGGCTGGCAGACGGGCTGAACAAGCAAATCCAGCAGAACCGCGAAGCACAACAACAGCCAACCTACCACGGCCCCACCGCCGCCGAAATACGCGCCTGGGAGCAGCGCGAGGCGGAAGTGCAAGCACGTATCGCCCATTTCCGCGCCACGCCGTATTGGATGGCCATCGGCTGGGATCCGGTAAACAAAGGCCTGCTTTGGCCGGGCGGCTACCGTTCGGAACAGCGGGCGATTGAGGCCGTGCAGCAAAATTGCCGCTCATCCCGTTGTGAAATCTTGGCTACCTTTGCCAATAGTTGTGCCGTACTGGTTACGGCCACCGACAGGCCGCAGAGCCGGCGGGATATCTTTGTCGGTATCGACAGAGATGATAGGAGAGCCGCAGTTAAAGCCAGACAGGCCTGTACGGCGGCACGCGGAGAAGGCGATGACCGCTGTTTTTATTCCGAAATCGAAACCGGAAAGGGCGCAGAAGGCACGGCTTTCTGCGTGGGCTACGACCACAGTCTTTACAATCAGCGCTAAAACAGCTGTTTGAGGCTGAAAAGGCTGCTTGAAAAGTATTTTCAGGTAGCCTTTTGGCTGGAATGGGCAGAAAACAGGCCGTTGGAAGATTGGTTTCCAACGGCCTGCATCGTTAGGCGCGGCCGGATTTGGCGTAGAAATCGGGGCTGCCTGCGGGGCGGGTTTTGAAGCGTTTGTGCAGCCAGAAGTATTGCTCGGGCTGTTCGCGCACGCGTTCTTCGATGAAGTGGTTCATGCGCTGTACGTCGGCTTGCACGTCTTCGCTGGGAAAGTTTTCCCAGGCGGGGTAGAAGCGCAGGGTAACGCGGCCGTTGGGCTGGCGGGTGGGGATGGCGGGTACGACTTTGGCCCGGGTAAGGGCGGCGATGCGGGAAAGGCCGGCGATGGTGGCGGTGGGGATGCCGAAGAAGTCGGCGAAGATGGAATCTTTGGGGCCGAAGTCTTGGTCGGGCAGGTAGAGGAAGGGGGCGGGGTCGGCGCGCAGGTGTTTGATGATGGCGCGCAGGCCTTCGGTGCGGCCGATGAGGAAGACGTTGTTGTAGCGGTGGCGGCCGCGCAGGATTTGTTGGTCGAGTACGGGGTTTTTCTGGTGGGAATACATGCTGGTGAGCGGCACGTCTTGGTTGAGCGCGTACACGGCGAGCTCGAAGGCGGTGAAGTGGGGATAAAGCAGGATAACTTTATTCCCGGCGGCGAGTTCGTTGTCGAGATGGTGTTTGTCTTGGTAGCGGACGAGGGATTTGAGCCGCCCGGCGCTGCCATACCAATAGAGGCCGTATTCGAGAATGAGTTTGGCCATGTGGCGGAAGTGGCTTTTGAGCAGGGTTTTGCGCTGTTTTTCACTTAATTCGGGGAAGCACAGGCGCAGGTTGATTTCGCCGATGCGGCGGCGGGGGGCGACGGCGTAATAGGCGAGGCTGCCGATGGCGTCGGCCAGCTTTTGGATGGCGGCGAAGGGCAGCAGCTGGATGAGGTAAAGAAAGAAAAAGGCGGCTTTCATGGGCGGGTGCAATCGGGCAGGTTGCGGGGATTATACAGCGGCGGGCCGGCGGAAAGGGCTACCTGAAATCATCTGCCGGCATGTTAGCCGGGGCAGAAAGCTATTCTGTTTGTTTTCAGGTAGCCTTTATCTGCCATCATGAATCCAAGCTTTGATCCATATCGGCGGAGGGGCGCACATTGCCTTGGCCGATTACGCGGGCGGGCACGCCGACGACGGTGCTGTGGGCGGGCACGTCGTGCACCACCACGCTGCCGGCGCCGACTTTGGCGCATTCGTTCACGCGGATGTTGCCGAGGATGGAGGCATTGGCGCCGATCATCACGCCGTCGCTGATTTTGGGGTGGCGGTCGCCACATTCTTTGCCAGAGCCGCCGAGGGTTACGCCGTGCAGGATGGAGATGTCGTTGCCTAAAACGGCGGTTTCGCCCACCACGAGGCCGGTGCCGTGATCGACCATGATGCCGTGGCCGAAACGGGCAGCGGGGTGGATGTCGATGCCGAACACTTCGGAGGCGCGGTTTTGCAGGAAGTAGGCAAGGGTTTTGCGGCCGTGCTGCCACAACCAGTGGTTGATGCGGTGTGCCTGCACGGCGTGGAAGCCTTTGTAGTAGAGCAGCGGCAGGTAGTAGGCATCGCAGGCGGGGTCGCGTTCGTAGTAGGCGACGATGTCGGCCTGCATGGCTTTGGAGATGCGGGTGTCGCTGTCGAGCGCCTGGAAGAAGATTTCGTTGAGCGCGCGGCTGTCCATCACGGGGCTGGCGAGCTTGCTGGAAAGGTGGAAGGCGAGCACGCGGTCGATGCTGCTGTGGCGCAGCACGGTTTGGTGTAGGAAGCTGGCGAGCATAGGCTCGCTTTGGGCGGCTTGGGCGGTTTCGGCCAGGATGGTTTGCCACAGGGTGCGGCTGTCGGCGTAGTCGAGGGCGGTCATTTTATCGTCACTTCAAACAAGGATACTACTGCGTTGGCTCGCCTTGCTGTACCTGCCTACGGTTCGCCACCTCGTATTCTTTATGGGTTGAAGCGGCGATAACTGGCTTTTAGGCGAATGCGGAATGGGTTTCAGGTAGCCTCACAGGCTACCTGAAATACATCGGGCTTATTTACCGCGCATCAGCTCGAAAAACTCGTCGTTGGTTTTGCTGTCTTTGAGTTTGCCCACCAGGAACTCGGTGGCTTCGAGGTCGTCCATCGGGTGGAGGAATTTGCGCAGCAGCCACATGCGTTGCAGGCGGTCGTTGGAAACGAGCATTTCTTCGCGGCGGGTGCCGGATTTGTTGATGTTGATGGCCGGGAACACGCGTTTTTCGGCCATGCGGCGGTCGAGGTGCAGCTCCATGTTGCCAGTGCCCTTGAATTCTTCAAAAATCACGTCGTCCATGCGGCTGCCGGTTTCCACCAGCGCGGTGGCGATGATGGTGAGCGAGCCGCCTTCTTCGATGTTGCGGGCGGCGCCGAAGAAGCGTTTGGGGCGGTGCAGGGCGTTGGCATCCATGCCGCCGGTGAGGATTTTGCCGGAGGTGGGGGCAACGGTGTTGTAGGCGCGCGCCAGGCGGGTGATAGAATCGAGCAGGATGACCACGTCTTTTTTGTGTTCCACCATGCGCTTGGCTTTTTCAATCACCATTTCGGCTACCTGAACGTGGCGGGCGGCGGGCTCGTCGAAGGTGGAGGCCACCACTTCGCCGCGCACGGAGCGGGTCATTTCGGTTACTTCTTCGGGGCGCTCGTCGATCAGC
The DNA here is from genome assembly GCF_008805035.1 of Eikenella exigua. Taxonomy (NCBI): domain Bacteria; kingdom Pseudomonadati; phylum Pseudomonadota; class Betaproteobacteria; order Neisseriales; family Neisseriaceae; genus Eikenella; species Eikenella exigua. The sequence continues at coordinate 612,885 of NZ_CP038018.1, forward strand.
AGCACAATCAGTACCACTTCGGGATAGTTGGCGGTGATGGCGTGGGCGATGTTTTGCAGCATCACGGTTTTGCCGGTTTTGGGCGGGGCCACCAATAGGGCGCGCTGGCCCATGCCGATGGGGGAAACCAAATCGATGGCGCGGGCGGTGATGTTTTCTTCAGCCTTAATATCGCGTTCGAGTTTGATCGGACGGGTGGGGAAGAGGGGGGTGAGGTTTTCAAACAGGATTTTGTGTTTGCACACTTCGGGGTCGTCGCCGTTGATTTTATCTAGGCGCACGAGGGCGAAGTAGCGTTCGTTATCTTTTGGCACGCGCACGCTACCTTCGATGGTGTCGCCGGTGTGCAGGTTGAAGCGGCGGATTTGGTTGGGGGAAACGTAGATATCGTCGGGGCTGGCCAAATAGGAAGTATCGGTGCTGCGCAAGAAGCCGAAGCCGTCGGGCAGGATTTCGAGCGTGCCGGAGCAGCTGAAGCTCTCGCCCTGTTTCATCATGTGGCGGACGATGGAAAACACCAAATCTTGCTTGCGCAGGCGGTTGGCGTTTTCAATGCCGTGTTGTTCGGCCATTTCCAATAGTTTGGAAATGTGCTGGGTTTGTAGTTCGGAAACGTGCATAAGATTATGTTTTGTGTTGAATAATGGATAAATTGATTAAATGAACGCGCGGTTCAGATAATGGGGAGGGATGGGGGATATGTGTGGGGATGGGTTTGGAAGATTTAAGAGTTTTGGCTGTTATAAGCCGGAGAATAGGGCTGCGCGCCAAAAGTGAGATAGGCGCAAAACGGTGGCATTCTAGGAGCTTGAGTGCGGCTTGTCAAGGAAAGCCACCGCCGAAAGATGCGGCGGTGGCGGAATGAAGTAGTATTACAGTGAAGCGTTCAAGAAATCGGTGAGCTGGCCTTTGCTCAGGGCGCCCACTTTGGTGGCCACGCGCTGGCCGCCGTTGAACACCATCAGGGTGGGAATGCCACGCACGCCGAATTGGGCAGGGGTTTGCTCGTTTTCGTCGATATTCATCTTCACTACTTGCAGCTTGCCTTGGAATTCTTCAGCGATGTCGTCCAGAATCGGGGCGATCATTTTGCAGGGGCCGCACCAAGGAGCCCAGAAGTCGAGCAATACAGGCAGCTCGGCTTTCAATACATCTTTTTCAAAGGCTGCATCGGAGGTGTGGATGATTTGGTTGCTCATGTTTTTTCCTTTCAGATAGGGATTTCGGATGGCAGGCAAGATACGGGTTTCGCCGCAAAATAACAAGACCGGCAGTGCATCGGCAATGGCAGTTATAGTTTCCAACAATGGCCGACAGATGGCGTTATTGAGGCTACCTGAAAATGTGCAGCCGTGGTTTTAACTTCGTTGAAGTTTCGTTTTCTCTTCGTAAAAACTCAGCTTCTGGCAGAAATTTCGTTTAGCTTCGCAGAAACTCGGCTTCCTTCAGAGACCTCGTTTTCAGGTAGCCTTTCAAACAGGGTGCTTCAAAATCAGATTCACCAACACTTCCTTACATCAAAAAGCCCATCACGCCCAAGCCGAGCACAAAAAACGGCATGGCCATGCTGAATTTGCTGGCACCGGATTTTTTGCCCAAGTCCCAAATGATGAAGCCGATGAAGATAACCAGCACGCTGAGGCCGATTTTCATACCTCAGGCGGAAAGTTGGGCTTTGGTCATGATGTTTCCTTTTTAATTAAAATGGTGTGAAGGGCGCATTATATCGCTAAAGTTTGTGCAAGGCAGTGGGGCGGCAACAGGCTATACCTGAAAGATACGCATCATGCGTTTCCTTTCAACATCTCGCGCCAGCGGGCTACCTGAAACTTCACCTGCTCCGGCGCGGTGCCGCCCAAGTGGTTGCGGGCGTTCAGGCTGCCTTCGGGCGTGAGCACTTCATAAACATCGTTTTCAATCAATGTGCTGAAGCCTTGCAGCACGGTGAGCGGCAGGTCGGCAAGGTCGCAGCCTGCTTGTTCAGCGTGGCGCACGGCTTGGGCGACGGCTTCGTGGCTGTCGCGGAAGGGCAGGCCTTTTTTGACCAGGTAGTCCGCCAAATCGGTGGCGGTGGCGAAGCCTTGCAGCACTGCGGCGCGCATGGCTTCGGGTTTCACGGTGATGCCGCGCATCATGTCGGCGTAAATCCGCAGCGTGTCGATAAGCGTGTCCACGGTGTCAAAGAGTGGCTCTTTATCTTCCTGATTGTCTTTGTTATACGCCAGCGGCTGGGATTTCATCAGCATAATCAAACCGGTGAGGTGGCCGATGACGCGGCCGGATTTGCCACGCACGAGTTCGGGCACGTCGGGGTTTTTCTTCTGCGGCATGATGCTGGAACCGGTGCAGAAGCGGTCGGCGATGTCGATGAAGCCGAAGCGGGGCGACATCCACAAAATCAGTTCTTCGGACAGGCGGCTCAAATGCACCATCACCAGCGAGGCGGCGGCGGTGAATTCGATGGCGAAGTCGCGGTCGGATACGGCATCAAGCGAGTTTTGGCAGATTTGTTCGAAGCCCAACAGCGCGGCGGTGGTTTCGCGGCGGACGGGGAAGGTAGTGCCGGCCAGCGCGGCAGCGCCCAGCGGCATGCGGTTGGTGCGGCGGCGGCAGTCGGCCATGCGTTCGTCGTCGCGGCCGAACATTTCCACATAGGCCAGCAGGTGGTGGCCGAAGCTGACGGGCTGGGCGACCTGTAAATGCGTGAAGCCGGGCATGACGGTGGCGGCGTTTTGTTCGGCCAACTCAAGCAGGGCAGCCTGCAAGTCTTTAATCAGGCGGCGGATGGTGGAAATTTCGTCGCGCAGCCACAGGCGGATGTCGGTGGCGACTTGGTCGTTGCGGCTGCGGCCGGTGTGCAGGCGTTTGCCCGCGTCGCCGATTTTGTCGGTGAGGCGGCGTTCGATGTTCATGTGCACGTCTTCCAAATCGAGCGACCATTGCAGGCTGCCTGCTTCGATTTCGGCTTGGATTTCGGCCATGCCGCGCTGAATATCGGCCAAATCCTGCGCGGAGAGCACGCCGGCTTCGTGCAGCATCTGCGCGTGTGCGAGCGAGCCTTGGATGTCCCAGCGGGCAAGGCGTTGGTCGAAATGGATGGAGCCGGTGTATTGTTTGACGAGTTCGGACACAGGCTCATTGAAACGGCCGGACCAGGTTTTTTGCTTGCTCATGGAGTTTCCTTCTATTGGGTAAAGTAAATTTTTAGGCTGCCAGGCGCCCGGTTAGCCAGTATTTGCCGCTAATGACATTGCCAGTTTGCGGCGCATGCTCCAACATATCGCTTGGGAATACCGCTTGCAGCGTGCCGCCGTGGGTTTCGATCAGGCAGCAGTAGAAATCATTGCCCGATAATTCGTTGCGGCGCGTTTCGGCTGCGCGCACAGTGCCGATAAACCATGCACTCGCTTTGGCTGGATTTTCCGCATTATCGGAAGATTGAAACATACCCAACGGGGTGAAGAATGTGCTGCTTAATGGCAGTTCAGGGTCTTGTTGCGCTTCAAATGCGGCTTCATCGGCAAAAATATCAGCCTCTTCGGCAAAGGCACACAGGCGGATTTGGCAGCTGGTGCTTTCTGATTGCTCGGGGAAGCTGGCCAAATCGGGGGTGTCAAACACGAAAGGATAACTGCCGCCCAGCCATTCGCCGTCTTTCCATTCGCTGCCGTTCATCCAGGCCTGCACCGAGCCTGTGCCGTCGCCATAGCCGCTGGGGAACACAGCATCTATGCCTACGGTGTGCAGGCTACCTGAAAAATAGGGTTCGGCGCAGAGCAGGCTGTCGTCGTTTGAAAAGCCCAGCCATAATTCCGCGCCGCTGGGATCGGAATACACCATATAGTTGTCGGCAGGCTCGGCTTCGGAAGAGTGCTCTTCCGTGTCGTCCTCATTTTCGGCAAGTGTGCGCAGGGCCTGGCGGATGAGGTCGTTCAGCTCGTCGTTGCTGTTGATAGTAGGGAAGCCGATAGCGGAATAGTGGCTCATGAGTGTCCTTAATACGGCAAATCGTAAACATAGCGTTTCAGGTAGCCTTATCGCGGCGGAGGCTACCTGAAAGCAGTACGGGCATTATAGTCCAATCCGCCAATGGGGCTACCTGAAAACAGCTGCCGTTCGCTATATAATGCCGCCGTCTTTCCCACATAATCCGCACCATGACCCAATACTATATCGGCCTGATGTCCGGCACCAGCATGGACGGCGTAGATGCCGTGCTGGCGGCTTTTGACGGCACCCAATGGCAGGGCGCGCTCGGCCATTTTGCCGTGCCCTACAGCGATGATTTGCGCCGCCGCCTGCTGGATTTGCAAAACCCCTGCGGCAACGAAATCCACCGCAGCGAAGTGCTCGCGCAAGAGTTGGCCGAGCTTAATGCCCAAGCCGTGAACGGCCTGCTGGCACAGCAAAAGCTTGCCCCGCGCAATATTGCCGCCATCGGCGCGCATGGCCAAACCGTGCGCCATGCCCCCGAACACGGCTACACCGTGCAGCTCATCAATCTGCCACTCTTGGCCGAGCTCACCGGCATCGACACCGTGGGCGACTTCCGCCGCCGCGATATGGCCGGCGGCGGCCAAGGCGCGCCGCTCGTGCCCGCCTTCCATCAGGCCGTGTTCGGCAGCCCGGAGTATGGCCGCGTGGTGCTCAATATCGGCGGCATTGCCAACATCAGCGTGTTGCAACCGCATGCCGATGCCAGCGGCTTCGACACCGGCCCCGGCAATATGTTGGCCGATGCCTATATGCAGCACCATTTCGGCCAAGCCTGCGACCGAGACGGTGCCCTTGCCCGCAGCGGCCGCGTTATCCCCAAACTGCTGCAAACCCTGCTGGCACACCCTTATTTCCACTGCACCCCGCCGAAAAGCACCGGCCGCGATTTGTTTTCCCTCGATTGGCTGCAAGGCTACCTGAAAAACAGCGAAATCAGCATACAGCCGCCGGAAAGCAGCTACGCCCCCGCTGATATCGTGCGCACCCTCAACGCCCTCACCGCACAAAGCATCGCCGACGCCATTGCCGCCCATGCCCCAGGCGTGCGCGAAGTGTTTGCCTGCGGCGGCGGCGTGTTCAACCCCGTGCTGATGGCCGAGCTCTCCGGCAGGCTCGCCCCGCTCGGCATCTGTACCGCCACCACCGACGAGCTGAACCTGCCGCCGCAATGGGTGGAAGCCGCCGCCTTCGCCTGGCTCGCCGCCTGCCGCGTGTGCCGCGAGCCGGGCAACCCCCACGCCGCCACCGGCGCGAAACAGCCCTATATCCTCGGCGCTTGGCATTGCGCGTGAGCCAGTGCAGACCATGCTGCCGGTAGGGAGGATCCCTGTTGTCTAGGCGCTTGAGTTAAAAGGCTACCTGAAATTTTCAGGTAGCCTTTTGTTTATAGAGGATTAATACTTCAATACGGACAGTAAACCGCCGGCTGTGCAGCGATATGGCAAGTGTAGCCATGCTGTAGCAGAAGTGGAGTGGGTTTGTTATAGGCTGGGCGTCTGCTATCCGCGCATTTGTGTTCAAAGGCTACCTGAAATTTTAGCTTCGCAGAAACTTTGCTACACGGTGTTTTCAGGTAGCCTTTTGTTGTCTCCCTCCTATGCAGAAGCCTGCAAAATCTTGCCGATGATTTCACCGCTGTCTTTGGAGAGGGCGGGGTTTACGGCGAGTTTTTGCAGCTCGGCGCGCATCAGGCTGCGGCGCTGCGGTTCGAGCTGGGCGCAGATGTTGAAGGCTTGGGCGAGGCGGGCGGCGATTTGGGGGTTGAAGCGATCGATGCGCCCGATTTGGTCGGCGAGGAAGGCGTAGCCGCTGCCGTCTGCTGTGTGGAAGTGCGGCACGTTGCGGCTGAAGCTGCCGAGCAGGGAGCGAGTTTTGTTGGGGTTTTCTAGGCTGAAGGCGGGGTGTTCGAGCGCGGCGGCCACTTGCGCGGGTGTGTCGGCGCGGTGGCTGGCAGCAATCAAGCTGAAGTATTTGCACATCACAAGGTCGTCGCTGTGGAATTTGGCGGCGAATTGTTCGAGAAGGCGGTTGCGCTCGGGGCGCTCGTTGTGGTTGATGGCGCTGAGGATGCCCCATTCGTGGGTCATGTTGCGTGCCATTTGATTGTAGTTGGCGGCCACTTGTTCGATGTGTCCGGGGCGGGCGCGCAGGATGAAGGCGCGGCAGGCGTTGCGCAGGGCGCGCCAGCCTGCTTGTTGCGGATGGTATTCGTAGGGCTCGGCCAGGCCGGATTGCTCTTCTTCCATGCGGCGGGCCTCAGCGTTGAGTGCAGCAAATTGGTCGGCGAAGTGTGCGGCAATCAAATCGAGCAGGGCTTCTCGGGCGCGGTGGACGATGAGCGGATTGACGTTTTGGCGGCCGGCCCAGAGTTCGGCTTCGTTGGGAATGGCGAGCAGGGCGGATTGGAAGGCGGCGCTGATGTCGGCACGCAAAACGTAGTCGATGGCTTGCAGCAGGGCGCGGTGCTCAGGCAGGGGGCTACCTGAAAGCAGGGCGGCTTCGTTGGCAGCGATGGCGCGGCGGTAGAGGGTTTGCGCGGCTTCCCAGCGGGCGAAGGGGTCGCTGTCGCAGGCGAGCAGCACGGAGAGTTCGTGTTCGCTATAGGCGTAGTACAGGTTTACTGGGGCGGAGAAGCCGCGCAGCAGCGAGGGAACGACTTGTTGATGGTTGCCTTCAAATTGCAGGGCAACGGTTTCTTCGGCTTGGCGCAGGGTGAGCACGGCTTCGGTTTGCTCCTGTACGCTTTCAGGTAGCCTGAAGGGGATGGGCTGGCCGAAGGTGTCTTCGTCGGCGCTGAACAGGGCGATTTTGAGCGGAATCATCATCGGCTGTTTGGCGGCCATATCGGGAGTGGGCGATATGCTTTGGCGGATGTTCAGCACAAAGCGGTTGTCGGCTTGCAGGCTACCTGAAACCTCCAGCACCGGCGTGCCGGCCTGGCTGTACCACAGGGCGAATTGCTCGAAATCGAAGCTGTTGGCATCGGCCATGGCGGCGCGGAAGTCGTCGCAGGTAACGGCTTGGCCGTCGTGGCGCTGGAAATAAAGCTTCATGCCTTTTTGGAAGCCCTCTTCGCCGAGGAAGGTGTGATACATGCGCACCACTTCGGCGCCTTTTTCATACACGGTGAGGGTGTAGAAATTGTTCATTTCCACATAGCTGGCGGGGCGCACGGGATGGGCGGTGGGGCCGGCGTCTTCGGGGAATTGGTGGGCGCGCAGGAAGGATACGTTTTCAATCCGGCGGACTTCGCGGCTGGCGCGGTCGGCGGAGAATTCTTGGTCGCGGAATACGGTGAGGCCTTCTTTGAGCGAGAGCTGGAACCAGTCGCGGCAGGTAACGCGGTTACCGGTCCAGTTGTGGAAGTATTCGTGGGCGATTACGCCTTCCACGCGCTCGAAATCGGCATCGGTGGCGGTGCGGCTGTCGGCTAGTACGCAGGCGGTGTTGAAAATGTTCAAGCCTTTGTTTTCCATCGCGCCCATGTTGAAGTCGCCCACGGCCACCACCATGAAAATATCCAAATCGTATTCGAGGCCGAAACGGGTTTCGTCCCAACGCATGGCGTGTTTGAGCGATTCGATGCCGAAGCGCACTTTGCCGGCATCTTCGGCACGGGTGAAGAATTCGAGCGCCACTTGGCGGCCGCTTCGGGTGGTGAAGCTGTCACGGGTGCACACCAAGTCGCCGGCCACGAGGGCGAACAGGTAGCTGGGTTTGGCGAAGGGGTCGTGCCATTCGACCCAGTGGCGGTTGTCAGGCAGCGTGCCGTGGCCGGTGCGGTTGCCGTTGGAAAGCAGCACGGGGAAGCGGGCGTGGTCGGCGCTGATGCGGGTGGTGTAGATGCCCATCACGTCAGGGCGGTCGGGGTGGTAGGTGATTTTGCGGAAGCCTTCCGGTTCGCATTGGGTGTAGAGGTTGCCGCCGCTCGCGTAAAGCCCCATCAGGGATTTGTTTTGGTGCGGATAAAGGCGGGTGGCTACGCTCAGCTTGAAGGGTTGGGCGGGGACGTTCGGGATGGATAGGGTGTTGTTTTCTAAAGTGTAGGCGGTTTCAGGTAGCCTTTGGCCGTTGAGCTCGAGGGAAACCAGCTCGGCCGAGCCTTGCAGCACCAATGTGCCGCCGGCATCGGGCTGGGGCTGGATGGAAAGTTCGGCGGTAACGGCGGTATGGTCGTCATACACGTCGAAATTCAGGCGGATGTGCGGCACCAGATATTCGGGGGCGCGGTAGTCTTTGAGGTAGTGTGCGGTTTGCTGGGGCATGACGGGCGGCCTTGTGGAAGAATGGAAAGCGGTCATTTTAGCGCAAAACGGGGATGGATTTTCAGGCAGCCTTATTGGCGGGAGTGGCCGTGTTGTTACACTATTGCCGTTATTGGAGGCATGTGTTGCTACCAAAGCACTTCTCTTTCCAATCGCGCCGATTTGCCTTGACATATTGCTGGTATTGCCTGCGGTTTGCTACTTTGTATGAAAAATCATGGTTTTAGTTATTATCGGCTTGAATAAAGGCTACCTGAAAACAAGCTGAGCAGAAATTGGCAAAGCTTGTTTTCAGGTAGCCTTTTTCCGTATGCCCTTATTCGGCGGCGTTTTCGTCGTCTTCTGGGGTGATTTCGGTCAGCACCAGTTGGCGTTGCTGCTCAGCCTGCTCGGGTTTGTCCATTTCGTCGAACACTTTGGCCAGCACCAAGCGTGCTTGGGGAGTGGCTTGGGCTTGCAGACTGGCTTCGAGGTAGCCTTGGGCTTTGCCCCATAGTTGTTTGGCGTAGGCCATTTGGCCGAGGTGCAGCAGCAAGGAGGCGTCTTGCGGTGCGTCGTGCAGCCAGCCTTCCATGGTGTCCATGATTTTCTGCTGTTCGCGCGGGCTCAGGTAGCGGGCGGCTTCAATCATGGGCGGCAGGAGCTGGGCATTACGATGCTTGGGATAGTGGGCTTTTACCCATTTCACCACACGGGGATACTGGCCGATTTGCAGCATTTTTTCGGCGATCGGGGCGCAGAGTTCGCCTTCCTGTATTTCTTTGGGAATGCGGCCGAGGCAGGCTTTAAGGGCGGGATAGTCGGCGGCGAGGGCGAGGAGTTCGCGCCAAGCCCATTCGCGGTATTGGGCGGCTTCGGCGGCGTTGAGGGCGGAAGCTTTTTCCAGCTTGGCCACGCGGTCGAGCACTTCCAAGGGGTTGTTTTGCTCGAACATATAGCGCAGCTGCAGGCGTACCAGGCGGGTGAGCTTGGGGTTGATGGCGGCAGCAGCGGCCAGGGCGGCCTCGGCGGCGGGATAATCCTGCCGGTTGAGCGCGGATTCGGCTTCGAGCAGGTGGCGCGAGAGCTGGGCTTTATGCGGCAGCTGGGCGATTTCTTTCAGGTAGCCTTCACGCTTAGCATCGTCGCCCATTTGGTCGGCGCTATGCACGGCGAGCATCAGGGCGAGGGTGCGGTTGTGACCGGCTTCTTTGTTTTCCAGCACTTTGGCGGCTTCTTGCTCGGCGTGTTGGAATTTGCCTTCAAAGTAGGCGAGGCCGGCTTTGTTGAGCGCAGTTTCGGCATGATGCGCCTGGCGGCTGCGGCCGAAGCGGCGCACGCGGCCGGGAATGTTGATGATGCCGTTAATCAGGCGCAGCAGCAGGTAGAGCAGCACCACGAACACGAGCATGGCGCCCACAAATAAATGCAGGTTTACCGCAATCTGGGTTTGGGTTTGATCGATAACGATATACACGTTGCCACTGTAATGCTGCGCGGCAATGGTGAGGCCGACTGCGGCGGCAAACAGCACGATAATCCAAATCAGGCCTTTCATGATTCAATCCCCTTGTGAGCGGCGGAAGCCTGAGCCGGCGCTGGAAGCGCGGGGGCGGAGGCTGCCGGTGTGGGTTGGCTGGCCGGCGCGGGCACGGAAACGGGCGCGGCAGGCTGCGAAGCGGCAGCTTCAGAAGCGGCTTCAGGCTGGCCGAGGATTTCGCCTTGGCGCTGCTGGCGGTAGTCGGCGATGGCTTTCAGGCTGGCAGAAAGGCTGTCGCCCACGTTGCCGCTACCCGGCTGGATGGCTTTGAGCTGGGCGATTTCGCGCAGCCAGGATTGGGCCGCGGGGGTAGCAGCGTCAAAGTATTGGCGCACGGCGTTTTCCGAGGCGGCCAGGTCGTTTTGGTAAATATCGTTTTGACGCTGCATCAGAGCCACGCGGGCAGAGAGCAGGTGTAGGCGCAGGTTTTCGCGCACATAAAATGCCTGTTCGGGCGACATCAGGAGCGCATCGGTGCTATTGAGGCGGCGGATTTCCACCATGCCTTTGAGACCGCCGAGAGTGCGGTTCCAGGCTTGGCGCCACCACGGATCATTTGGCGAGGTGGCAGCAGGTGCGGCGGCTTGCGGCGGGCGCAGGCTGGAATCGGCCAAGAGCGGCAGTGCGCCTACGGCGGCTTCCAGGCGGCTCAAGCGCAGCGCGGCATTGGCGGTGTCGGTGAAGGGGCGCTGGCGCAGTTTGGCCAAGTCGGCACTAACGGCCTGCTTCAAAGGCAGCAGCTGCGGCTGCTCGAAACGCGCCAAACGGGCATCCAGTCCTTCGAGCACAGCCACGGCGGCAGGCACATTGTCGGCAATCACCAGCTGCTGACCGGCCAGATTGAGCGCGGCCTCGGCTTCGTCCACCACCCAGTCGCTACGGGTTTTCAGCAGCTCTTGCAGGGCGCGGTTGTTGGCGGCAACTTCAGCCTGCTGGGTTTGCATATCGCTTTGCAGCTGCTTGATTATAGCTTCATTGTCTTGCAGCTTGCGGCCGGCATCGGCCAAGAGGGCGGCATTTTGCGATTCGCCCAAGGCAGCCTGATTGATTTTTTGATCGAACTGGATTTCCTGGCGTTTGAGCAGGTTTTGCCCCTGCACAAACAAAAAGCCGCTGGCACCGAGGCCGAGCACGGCCAGCACGAGGGCAAACGCGCCTAAGCCTTTGCCGCCGGATTTAACAACCACCGGCGCGACAGGGCTGGCCGGGGCGGGAGCGGGAGGCTGTACGGCGGGTACGGATTCGTTTTCCGGTTGGCTCATGCTATTCCTTTCATAATATTCAATCGGTTGTGAGGCTACCTGAAAGCCGGTGTGGCGTTTGCGCACATTGGAATTTCAATTTTCAGGTAGCCTGAGTTAGGTGTTGCCGTTCGGCAATTAAAGCGTTTTCCAACTCTGCAGCCGAACTGAGCAGGCGGATGCGTGCCGCGCCGGCTTGGCTCAATACCTCGGCGATGCGCGGGTGGTGGGCGAAGTATAGCAAGGATTGCAGCCGCTGGGTTAGGCTTGCGGGCATGACGGCGAACAGCGGGCGCACTTGTTCGGCAGAGGTAATTCATGCGGCAGTAGGCTGCGCAGCAGCAAATAGCGCCCAATCAGGAGCAAGCAGCAAGCGTTGGTAGATGTTGGTACAGGTTACCTGAAAATCATAAAAATCCAACCTTCATGTTTTGCCGATGCAAAACAAGGGAAGATTGATGATATTGAGAGCATCGGTGGGTGGGGTAACAAGATGATACGCTTCTCGAATGTTTAAAAATATTTAAATATTATCTGCGCGTTCTGTTTTGCTGTGTTTGTTTTTACCTCGTTGAAGTTTGCGCTATCAGATAGTTTTGGGCGGGCGGGGCTGTTTGAATTCTCTGGAAGCCATTTTGAGGTAGTAGAACATCGACCACAGGGTGAGCACGCAGGCGACGAACATGAGGGTGTTGCCCAGCCAGATGAAGTCGAGGCCGAGGGCGGGCCAGCTTTGCAGCAGCAGCAGGGTGATGGCGGCCATTTGGGCGGCGGTTTTGAATTTGCCAACGGTGGCCACGGCCACGCTGTTGCGTTTGCCCAGCTGCGCCATCCATTCGCGTAGGGCGGAGATGGTGATTTCGCGGCCGATGATAATGATAGCGCAGATGGCCCAGGTGCGGTCGAGGCGGACGAGGAGGATGAGGGCGACAGCCACCATGAGTTTGTCGGCCACGGGGTCGAGGAAGGCGCCGAAGTCGGAGGTTTGCTTCCATTTGCGGGCGAGGTAGCCATCGAACCAGTCGGTCACGGCAGCGAGCACGAATAATGCGGCGGCGCAGGTGTTGACGGTTTGGATACCCACGCGCCAGGAGGCGGGCAGGTAGAAAAGGGCGGTAAATAGCGGAATCATGAGGATGCGCGACCAGGTAAGCAGGATGGGGATGTTCCAGGGCATATTGCGGTCTTTCAGTGTAGGGCTTCGTAGATTTTTTCAGCCAAGGTGCGGCTGATGCCTTCGGTTTGGGCCAAGTCGTCGATACTGGCGGCTTGGATACCGCGCAGGCCGCCGAAGCGGGTGAGCAGGTTGCGGCGGCGCTTGTCGCCCACGCCGGGGATTTCGGCCAGCGAGGAGGTAACGCGGGCTTTGCCACGTTTGCGGCGGTGGCCGGTGATGGCAAAGCGGTGGGACTCGTCGCGCACAGTTTGCAAAAGGTGCAGGGCGGGGTGGTGCGGCGGGAGCTGGGTGATGGTGCCCAAGTGCGGAATAATCAGCTCTTCGAGGCCGGCTTTGCGCTCGGGGCCTTTGGCAATGCCGACCATGGGCAGGCGGATGCCTAAATCCTGCCATACTTGCTGCGCCATGGCCACCTGGCCTTTGCCGCCGTCGATCAGCACCAGGTCGGGCCATTTGCCGTCTTCTTCGTTGCCTTCGGCCAGTTTGCCGTAGCGGCGGGTGAGCACTTCGTGCATGGCGGCATAGTCGTCGCCGGCTTTGGCGGTTTTGATGTTGTAGCGGCGGTATTGGTCGGGGCGCATACTTTGGTTTTCATATACCACGCAGGAAGCGACGGTGGCTTCGCCTTGGGTGTGGCTGATGTCGAAGCATTCGATGCGGTTGAGCTCGGCGGTGGGCAGCTGCAGCAGTTCGGCCAGGGCTTGGACGCGTTGTCCTTGGTTTTGGTTTTGCTGCTGTTTCTGGCGCAGGGCGAGCAGGGCGTTTTGTTCGGCCATTTGCAGCCACACGCGCCGCTCGCCGCTGGTTTTGGCAATAAAGCGGATTTGTTTGCCGTGCTCTTCGATTAGGGCGGTTTGCAGGTTTTCAGGTAGCCTGAAGTTGCTGATGATGATGTCGGGCTTGTCGCGGCCGAGATAATGCTGGGCAACGAAAGCTTCACCATAGGCGGCGGCTTCTTCGGGGGCAAAGTGGCGGCTGTCGGGGAAAAAGCTTTTTTCGCCTACGCGCCGACCATTGCGGATGCTGACCCAGTGGATACAGATGCCGTCTTGTTCGGTGGCGAGGGCGAGGATATCGATGTTGTAGGCGGCGTTAGGGTTGTTGCTGTCGATAAATTGCTGGCTCTGGATTTTGCCCAGGGCTTGGATTTGGTCGCGGTAGCGGGCAGCGTGTTCGAAGTCGAGCGTTTCGGCGGCCTGCTGCATTTTGGCGGTGAGGTTTTGCAGCAGGCGGTCGGCTTTGCCGTTGAGGAAGGTGGCGGCTTCTTCCACGCTGGTGCGGTAGTCTTCCTGTGAAATGTGGCCGACACAGGGAGCGGAACAGCGTTTGATTTGGTAGAGCAGGCAGGGGCGGTCGCGGTGTTCGAATACGCTGTCTTCGCAGGTGCGCAGCAGGAAAACTTTCTGCAAAATCTGAATGCTGTCGCGCACGGCATAGCTATTGGGGTAGGGGCCGAAGTATTGGTTGGTTTTCTTCAGGCTGCCGCGGTAGTAGGCCATCTGTGGGTAGTCATGCCCAGTGAGCATGAGGTAGGGGTAGGACTTGTCGTCGCGAAACAGGATATTGTATTTGGGCGACAAAGCCTTGATGAAGTTGTTTTCGAGAATCAGCGCTTCGGTTTCGGAGCGGGTTACCGTGATTTCGATATGAGTAATCTGCCGTACCATCAGGGCAATGCGCGGGGATAAGTCATTTTTTTGAAAATAGCTGCCCACGCGACGTTTGAGGTTGACGGCTTTGCCAACGTACAAAACCTGCCCATCCTTATTCGAAAAGCGGTAAACGCCGGGCAGGTTGGGCAGGTTGCTGATAATGGCATGCGGGTCGAAATCAGACATGGCCGAAGGTTTGCTGGAAAGTGAAACGGCAAGACCGGACGGCCGGCTGAATCAAACCGGCTGGAGCGCCGTTAGTTGCAGAATTGATTTACGTTGCTCTGATATTGCTGAACAAGCTGCTCGCGGTTTTGGATGCGGGCAGTTTGCGCGTGTTGCAGGTTGATTTTGGCAGTGCTGCAGGCGCTGGCACGGGCGGCCTCATTTTCTTCGCGCACTTTGCGGTTGGCATCTTCAATAGCTTTGTTTTCTTCAAGCTGTTTTTGGTTGGCCATGGCCTGTAAATCGGCAGCGGAGATTTCACCGTTGTTGTTCTGCACCTGTGGTAGCTGGTTTTGTTGGTGGCCGGCAGGGGCAGCGGCGGGACGCGAGGTTTGGGTGCGCACATTCACAATGTTGCTGGTGGCGGGAATGAGGTTTTTCGGCACATCGGAATAGGTGGGGCTGCGGCCATTCCATTGGTACACGTCCTCTGCCATCAGGCTACCTGAAAACAACATGGTTGCGGCGCAGGCGGCCAGCAAGGTTAATTTTTTATTCATTTGAGCGGTCTTCCCGTTGAGTCATAGTTACACAATCGGTTTCCATTGTACTTCAACTGGTGGCCTGCTGTCATGCCTGAGGCCGGTTTGTGCTGTTTTGCTTACTAAATGCCGGCAAATTTGCTACAATACGGCCGCATTATTAGCAACCGACAAGAAGGTTTTAATCATGCGAATCGTTGAAAAAGCCTACACCTTTGATGATGTATTGCTTGTTCCCGCTCATTCCCAAGTGCTGCCCAAGCACGTCTCGCTGCAAACCCGCCTTACCCGCAATATTTCCCTCAACATGCCCTTGATTTCCGCCGCCATGGACACCGTTACCGAGGCGCGATTGGCCATTTCTATGGCACAAGAGGGCGGCATCGGCATTATTCATAAGAATATGAGCATTAAACGCCAAGCCGAAGCAGTGGCCAAGGTGAAACGGCACGAAAGCGGCGTGGTGAAAGATCCGATTACGATTGTGCCGGAAATGTTGGTTGGCCAGCTGTTGGAAATGCGTGCACAACGCAAGCGGCAGATGTCCGGCCTGCCGGTGGTGCAGGACGGCAAACTGGTGGGCTTGGTTACCAACCGTGATTTACGCTTTGAAACCCGCCTCGACCAACCGGTGTCTGCCATTATGACGCCCCGGGCCGAATTGGTTACCGTGCCTGAGGGCACCAGCATTGAAGACGCGCGCGAACTGATGCATCAGCATAAGGTCGAGCGCGTTTTGGTTGTGAACGCCCAAGACGAGCTCAAAGGCCTGATCACGGTGCGCGATATTTTGAAAACCACCGAATTCCCCTATGCCAATAAAGACCAAGACGGCCGCTTGCGCGTAGGTGCTGCGGTGGGCGTGGGCCCGGAAACCGACGAACGCGTAGCCGCCCTGGTGGCTGCCGGGGTGGACGTGATTGTGGTGGACACCGCACACGGCCACAGCCAAGGTGTTTTGGATCGGGTGCGTTGGGTGAAGGCATACTTCCCGCAAGTGCAGGTAATTGGCGGTAATATTGCCACTGCACAGGCGGCACGCGATTTGGTGGCTGCCGGGGCAGATGCAGTGAAAGTGGGCATCGGCCCGGGCTCGATTTGCACCACCCGCATCGTGGCCGGCGTGGGCGTGCCGCAGCTGACGGCGATTCACAACGTGGCCGAGGCGCTCAAAGGCACCGGCGTGCCGCTGATTGCCGACGGCGGCATCCGCTTCTCCGGCGACGTGGCCAAAGCCTTGGCTGCCGGCGCCTCCACCGTGATGCTGGGCGGCATGTTTGCCGGCACAGACGAAGCACCGGGCGAAATCGAGCTCTATCAAGGCCGCTCCTACAAATCCTATCGCGGCATGGGTTCGCTGGGCGCGATGAGCCAAGGCTCGTCCGACCGCTATTTCCAAGACAAACAAGATAGCGCCGACAAATACGTGCCCGAGGGCATCGAAGGCCGCGTGCCGTATAAAGGGCCGATTGTGAACATTATCCACCAGCTGGTGGGCGGCTTGCGCTCCAGCATGGGCTATTTGGGCTGCGCCAATATTGCCGAAATGCACGAAAAGGCCGAGTTTGTGGAAATCACCGCCGCCGGCATGAGCGAATCGCACGTGCACGATGTGCAGATTACCAAAGAAGCTCCGAACTACCACGGGCGCTGATTAGGCTTGTTAGATATAAGGCTACCTGAAATTTTGAAATCAACATTTTCAGGTAGCCTGTTTGTGGCAGAATTCGGTTAACCTTGCCATACTGCCCAGCTGTTTCAAAACACTTTAAGCCCGATTGGCCAAGCTAAAAGGCTACCTGAAAAATCTGAATACCGCTTTCAGGTAGCCTGTACGCTTCCAAAGCAACACTCTTAATACAGAAGGAAACCCCATGTCTTTTGCCTTTTTCTTCCCCGGCCAGGGCTCGCAGAGCCTGAATATGATGGCCGGTTTCGACGGCAGCGCTGTTGTCCGCCAAACCTTTGAGCAGGCCTCCGCCGCGCTGGGCGAGGATTTGTGGGCGATGATGAACGGCGAAGATGCCGCGCTCATCGGCCAAACCGTCAACACCCAGCCCTTGATGCTCGCCGCCGGTGTGGCCACCTACCGCGCCTACCTCGAAGCGGGCGGCAAAATCCCCGCCGCCGTGGCCGGGCACAGCTTGGGCGAATACAGCGCACTAGTGGCTGCCGGCAGCCTGGATTTTGCCGATGCCGTGCGCCTGGTGCGCCTGCGTGCCGAGCTGATGCAGTCGGCCGTGCCGCAGGGGCAGGGCGCGATGGCTGCCATTTTGGGGCTGGAAGACGATGCCGTGCGCCAAATCTGCGCCGCTGCCGCGCAAGGGCAGGTGGCTGAGGCGGTGAACTTCAATTCGCCCGGCCAAGTGGTGATTGCCGGTGATGCCGCTGCGGTGGAACGCGCCATGGCTGCGGCCAAAGAAGCCGGTGCCAAACGTGCGCTGCCGCTGCCTGTGTCTGTGCCTTCTCACTGCAGCCTGATGAAGCCTGCCGCCGAAAAACTGGCCGCTGCCCTGCAAAATGTGGTGCTGAATGCGCCGCAAATCCGTGTGGTCAACAACGTGGACGTGGCTTCCTACACCGACTCCGCGCAAATCAAAGACGCGCTGGTGCGCCAGCTTTACAGCCCGGTGCGCTGGACGGAAACTGTGGCGCTCCTCGTGCGCGAAGGCATCGTCGAATCCGCCGAATGCGGTCCCGGCAAAGTGCTGGCCGGCCTGGCCAAACGCATCGACAAAGCCGCGGTGTGCGCCGCGCTCGTTTCGCAGGAAGCGATGGACACATTTATCGCCGCCCATTAAGCTTTCAGGTAGCTTTTGGTTGCTACTGAATTGAACCATTATCTGAAAACCTATAGCGGATTAATACACTGTTTGATACAAGGTGACGAGTCATAAACAGTACAGTAGTACGGCAGGCGAGCCAATCGTAGCGAAAATTAATCTAATCTGCTATATCTAACTCTTAACACAAGGAATCCCAATATGCTTACCCAAAATCTATCTCAAAAAATTGCATTGGTTACTGGAGCTTCACGTGGTATCGGTGCTGCCATTGCTTCCACGCTGGCGCAAGCTGGTGCTACGGTGATTGGTACCGCTATTACCGAAGAAAGCGCAGTTGCTGTTGGCCGGCAGTTGGAACCTTGGCAGGGACATGGTCGTGTGCTGGAAATCAATGAAGAAAATAGTATCGAAAATTTGATTGCTGGTATCGAAAAAGAATTTGGTAGATTAGATATTTTAGTAAACAATGCCGGTATTACGCGCGATAGTTTGTTGATGCGCATGAAAGAAGAGGAGTGGGATGACATCATGCAGGTCAATCTCAAATCTGTGTTCCGCGCCAGCAAAGCCGTGTTGCGCGGTATGATGAAACAGCGCAGCGGCCGCATCATCAGTATCACCTCCGTGGTGGGCGCGATGGGCAACGCTGGTCAGAGCAATTACGCCGCTGCCAAAGCTGGCTTAATGGGGTTTTCCAAATCACTAGCACGTGAAGTGGGCAGCCGTGGTATCACTGTTAACTGCGTTGCTCCGGGCTTTATTGATACTGTTATGACTCAATCGCTACCAGAGGAAGTTCGTGCTGCTTTTACTGCGCAGACGGCACTAGGTAAGTTCGGTGAGGTTGACGATGTGGCTGCTGCCGTCTTGTTCCTTGCTTCCGAGCAGGCACGCTATATTACTGGTCAAACTCTGCACGTCAATGGTGGTATGCTGATGCCGTAAGTAGCGCAACAGCCATATTTTCAGGTAGCCTGCCGCATGGCATAATGGCTACCTGAAAATTTATTATCATTATAATTCAAACATTTATAGAGACAGCCATGCAACCTACAGTCGAACTTAAAATCCTCAACCCCAAAATGCAAGACTACCTGCCGCACTACGCCACCCCCGGCGCCGCCGGCCTCGATTTGCGCGCCTGTTTGGACGAAGCCGTAGAGTTACCGTCTGGCGGCACATTCCTCGTACCTACCGGCATTGCCATTCACCTAGCCGATCCTGCCTACGCCGCCATGTTGCTGCCGCGCTCCGGGCTGGGTCACAAGAACGGCATCGTGTTGGGCAACCTGGTTGGCCTCATCGATTCCGATTACCAGGGCGAGCTTAAAATCTCGTTGTGGAACCGCAGCAGCGAAGCCTTCATCATCGAGCCGATGGCACGCGTGGCGCAAATGGTGATCGTGCCTGTGGTGCAGCCGCAGTTTAAAGTGGTGGAAGAATTTGCCCAGAGCTCACGCGGTGAAGGCGGTTTCGGCAGCACCGGACGGATGTGAAGCGGGTTTGAAAAAGGCTACCTGAAAACGCAGCGCAGAAAAGTTTCTGCGAAGCTAAAATTTCAGGTAGCCTTTTTTATTGTCGTATACAAGTGCTTACATCACCGCCAGCGCGGCCAGGCATTTTTCGCGCTGGCCGTTTTGCGGGGGGATGGTTTGGCCGGGCAGAATTAATGTGTAGCGCTGGCCGCGGCCGTGGGCTTCGAGCACGCGGTAGCACAGGAGGCCGGCGAGGTGGTCGGCGCTGGTACCGGCGGGATAGTCGGCATAGCTGATGATGTGATCAGCGGCATGGAAGGCGGGTTCTTCGAAGTGTTTGTCGAGCAGGCGGCCGCTTTTGGCGTAGCTTTTCCAGGCGATGTGTTGCAGGGAAGTGCCGGGTTGGTGGTCTTGCAGGAAGGCGAGGTCTTCATTGCCGCCGAGCTTGCGGCGCGGCTCGCCTTCTTCGGCCGGCGTGCTGCCGGGCGGGGCGGTGTGCAGTTGGGGGGCGGGATAGACGAGGCCGTTGTCGGGCCAGTGCCATACGCATTCCACGCTGCTCACGGCAAACGGCCACACGCTGGCGCAGCGCAGTGGCGGCAGGATCAGGCGGCCGCGCCGTGCGGGCAGCACGGGCCAGATGAAGGGTTGGGGCTGCTTGGCGGTAAAGAGGGCAGTGCGGTATTCGGGCTCGGTGTTGCGGCGGTTTTCAGGGGCAAACCAAAGCTGGCGATAGCGGGCTTTGATTGAGGGGGCGGGGAAAAGTTGGATATCGGCAGGCTGCCCTTGGAAGAGTTCTTCGGGCAGGGTGAGGTCGAGGCGCAGGCCGAGCAGTTGGAGGCAATTGAGCAGGGTACCGACAAACAGGAAGCCGGCGAGCCAGAAGGCGACGATATAGGCGAGGTTTACCTGATAGTTGAGCCCGACGAGCCACAACAGGGCAATCATGGCGGCCAGGCTGATGCCGAGCCGGGTGGGCCGCAGGCGCAGGTCGCGTAGGCGCGGGCTGTATTGGTTGGCGCTCACGATACGGCTACCTGAAGCAGCATTTGTTCCAGTAGCTGGGTGATGGATTGGGGTTGCAAGGTTTGCAGGCGATGCCCAGCCACAGCTATCCATACGGCTTTGATGTCTTCCGGCAGCACATAATCGCGGCCGGCCAGGAAGGCCCAGGCTTTGGCGGCTTTAACCACGGCAAGGCCGGCGCGCGGGCTGAGGCCGGTAACGAACAGGCCGGGCTGGCGGGTGGATTGCACCAGCCGGTAAACATAATCGGCAGCCTGCTGCGAGCATTTTACTTGGGCGGCCTGTGCTTGCCATTGGAGCAGGATTTCGGCGTTGCATACGGCTTTGAGCGCGGGCAGCAGTTGGCGGCGGTCGCCTTGGGCGTAGAGCCGGCGTTCGGCTTCTGCAGAGGGATAGCCCAGGGAGAGGCGCATCATGAAGCGGTCGAGCTGGGATTCGGGCAGGGGGAAGGTGCCGAGCTGTTCGATGGGGTTTTGGGTGGCGATCACGAAGAAGGGTTTGGGCAGGCGGTAGGTTTTGCCGTCTACGGAAACCTGTTTTTCCTCCATGGCTTCCAAAAGTGCAGACTGCATTTTGGGCGAAGCACGGTTGATTTCGTCGGCCAGCAGGAAGTGGTGGAAAATGGGGCCGGGATGGAATTTGAATTGGCCGTCGGCAGGTTGGAAGACGTTGATGCCCAAGAGATCGGCAGGCAGCATGTCGTTGGTGAACTGTACGCGGCGGTAGTCGAGGCCGAGCACGGCGGCTAAGCCATGAGCGAGAGTAGTTTTGCCCACGCCGGGCACGTCTTCGAGCAAAACGTGGCCGTCGGCCAGGATGCAGGCCATTAGGTGCTGGAGAACGGTTTCTTTGCCGAGAATCAGGCTGTTGAGTTGGGAGAAGACGTTTTGCAAGTGGGGATTCATAGTGTGGATTATCTGAGTTGTTGTGTGGGTGAGAGGCTACCTGAAAATATTTTTGCTGTGGCGGTATGAAGAAAAGCCCTGTTCAATCAACAGGGCATATTCCCAGGCAGACTAATCTTGCACCGGCTCTTCGGCGGCAACCTGCTCGATCAGCTGGGAGATGCTCATGCCGCGTTCAAGAGATTGGTCGTATTTGAAGTGCAACTCGGGCGTTTTAAACAGCTTGATGCGGCGGGAAAGCTCGCTGCGCAGATGACCCTTGGCATGTTCGAGCGCTTCGGCGGTAATCTCGCGCGTGGCATCGTCAAGCACGGTGTAATACACGGTGGCGTGGCTGTAGTCGCGGGCAAGCTCGACTTCGTTGATGGTAATGAAACCGGCGCGCGGGTCTTTGAGGCCGGTGCGGACGAGCTCGGCCAGCTCGCGCAGGATTTGTTCGCGCACGCGGTCTTGGCGGGCATAGCCGCGGTGGATTTTGGCCATATGGTCTTTCTTGATCAGGGATTATTTCAGTTCGCTGGTGCGGTCGAGCAGGGCATCCATCAACGAGTCGTATTGTTTTTTACGGTGTTGGATGCGCAGTTGGTCGAATTCACCCAGCTGTTCTTCAAAAGTGCGGGTTTTGAAATAGGGCTTCAGGTCGAAGGACTTTTCCAAAAAGCGGATAATATTGAGGTCATTTTCGCGATCGACAGGGCGCAGAGGCAGCCGCCTGGTGAGCACGAAGTTGTCGGGCATGACAAGGGTGGCTACGATGATCGGTTCGTCGTTTTCGTGTTGGCGTATTTCGCGGATTAGGGTAAAAGTTTCAAAGGCATATATTTGTTTGTCGTTCATTTTCGCGTACTCATCAGGGCAGCGGTGGGTATGGTGGGCAAACACGGTGTAAACAAGCGATATGATACGATAACCATCGCCGACTGGGTATAGGCCTAAGCATTTATTTCTTTACATATATAACCAAACTGCTAAAAAACCATAACCGAATGGTGGGGTTTGGCTGCATTTTCTTATTTGCCAAACAGTTCACTGCTTCACAACGCTCTCAATATAGCCTGCAGTGCGGAAAATGTAGCGAGAGGCTACCTGAAACGGGTTCGGGCAGCCTCTTGTTTCGTCTTGTGCCTGTTTACAGGGTGCGGGCTACTTCCACAATATCGAAGGCCTCCAGCATATCGCTTTCTTGGATATCGTTGTAGTTCTTCAGCATCAGGCCACATTCGAAGCCCATACGCACTTCTTTCACATCGTCTTTGAAGCGTTTTAGCGATTCGAGCTCGCCAGTGTGGATTACCACATGGTCGCGGATGAGGCGTACGCGGCTGTCGCGCTTGATGATGCCATCGGTAACTATGCAGCCGGCAATGTTGCCCACTTTGGAAATATTGATGACCTGGCGGATTTCCACCGTGCCGGTCTGTTGCTCTTTCTGCTCGGGGGCGAGCATACCGCTCATGGCTGCTTTCACATCGTCGATGGCATCGTAAATGATATTGTAGTAGCGGATTTCGATGTCTTCGTTTTCGGCCAGCTTGCGGGCAGAGCCGTCGGCGCGCACGTTGAAGCCGATGATGAATGCGCCGGAGGCAATGGCCAAGTTTACATCGCTTTCGGTAATGCCACCTACGCCGCTGTGCAACACTTCCACTTTCACCTCGTCGTTCGACAGCTTTTTGAGGCTACCTGAAAGTGCTTCGTACGAACCCTGTACATCGGCTTTGATGATTACCGACAAATGCTGTGCTGCCTGGCCGTCGTCGGCGTTGGCAAACAGATTCTCCAGCTTGGCAGCTTGCTGTTTGGCCAGCCGCACGTCGCGGTATTTGCCTTGGCGGAATAGGGCGATTTCACGTGCTTTTTTCTCGTCGGCCAATACCATGGCATCTTCGCCGGCATTGGGTACGTCGGAGAGACCGAGGATTTCCACCGGAATGGAGGGACCGGCTTCCTGTACTTGTCTGCCGTTTTCGTCCACCATGGCGCGTACTTTACCGAATGCAGTGCCGGCTAGGAGCATATCGCCTTTTTTCAGCGTGCCGCTTTGCACCAGCAGGGTAGCCACCGCACCGCGGCCTTTATCAAGGCGGGCTTCCACGATGATGCCTTTGGCGGGTGCGTCTACCGGGGCTTTCAGTTCGAGCACTTCGGCTTCCAGCAGCACGGCTTCCAAAAGTGCATCGATATTGATACCTTGTTTGGCGGAAACATCGATAAACTGCACATTGCCGCCCCAAGAATCGGGGATTACTTCGTGGGCGGTTAGCTCTTGGCGGATACGTTCGGGATTGGCGGCTTCCTTATCGATTTTGTTCACCGCCACCACCATCGGCACGCCGGCCGCTTTGGCATGGGCGATGGCTTCGATGGTTTGCGGCATCACGCCGTCGTCGGCGGCCACCACCAGAATCACGATATCAGTGGCCTGTGCGCCGCGTGCACGCATGGCGGTAAAGGCTTCGTGACCGGGGGTATCGAGAAAGGTGATGACGCCGCGCGGGGTTTGTACGTGGTAGGCGCCGATGTGCTGGGTAATGCCGCCGGCTTCGCCTTGTACCACTTTGGCACGGCGGATGTAGTCAAGCAGTGAGGTTTTACCGTGGTCCACGTGGCCCATTACGGTTACCACCGGCGGGCGCGGCAGGACTTCAGCTTGAACGGTGGTTTCGGTGTCATCCAAGAAGGCTTCGGGATCGTCTGCAGCGGCGGGTTTGCCGATATGACCCATTTCTTCCACCACAATCAGCGCGGTTTCTTGGTCGAGCGATTGGTTGATGGTAACCATCATGCCCATCTTCATCAGGGCTTTCACCACTTCCACGCCCTTAACCGCCATTTTGTGTGCCAAATCGGCCACTGTAATGGTTTCGGGTACGAGCACTTCATGCACCACCGGCTCGGTTGGGGCTTGGAAGGCGTGCTGATTAGGTTCCAGCTTGAGCTGTTTTTTGCTTTTTTTACCGCTGCGCACACGTTCTTCATCGCCACGGTTATTGCGTTCTTTGCCTTTGCTTTTGGCGGAATGGCCGCGCGGCATATCGTCGTCGCGCTGGTGGCGTTCGCCTTTTTTCGGGCGGCTACTTCCAGGGGCGGCGCTACCAGAGGAGAGAGAGGTTTTTTCGCTTGGCGCAGCACTGCGCGGGGCAGACTGCTGCTCTTTGGCCAGCTTGGCTTCCTGCTGCGCTTGCAGTTTGGCAGCTTCTCGGCGAGCTTGGCGCTCCTGTTTTTCTTTCAATAGGGCTTGCTGGTGCGCACGCAAGGCTTCGGCACGGCGGGCTTCTTCGTTACGCATGACCTGTTCGGCGGCACTGACCACTTCCACAGGCTGCGGCAGTGGTTTGGGTGTTTTTTCTTTTTTGGGGTTGCGGCTGCGTTTTGGTTTGACTTCGGCAGCAGCTTCGGTTTTCGCCTTGGCTGGTTTTTCTTTGGCAGCAAGTACAGTGTCAGCTTCAAGGTTTTTGGAGGCTATTTGAATCTCTGTGGCAGTGGGCTCGATGGCAGTTTCAACAATAGTGGCCATAGTTTTAACCGGAGTGGCCGGCTCGGCAGCGGGCAGTACAACAAGCTCGGCAGCTGATTCAATTGGCGGCACGGCTACACGGCGGCGGCGGCGGGTTTCTACCTGTACGCCAGCCACGATGCTGCGTTCGGTGCGGGTGCGGCTCACGCTGATGGATACAGTGCCGCTGTCATTCTGCTTGCGTAGGTACGCCAGTAGGGCTTGTTTGTCTGCCGGGCTGATGCTGTCGGCACCATTGTTTTTCTCCACGCCGGCGGCTTTGAGCTGCTCTAAGAGTGTGGGTACGGTTTTTTTCAGTTCAGCAGCAAATTGTTGTACGGTATTACTCATAAGTTTCTGGCCTCCTTATTTCTGTGTTTCGGCAAACCAATGTTCACGGGCGGCCAAAATAACGGTTTTGGCATCTTCTTCGCTCACGCCGGTGATTTCAATCAATTCGTCGGTGGAAAGCTCAGCCAGGCTGTCGCGGGTGGTAATGCCGGCCTGTGCCAGATCGCGCAGCATGTCTAGATCGATGCCGTTTAGGTTTTTTAGCTCTTCTTCTATTTCGTCCAGTTTTTCTTCCGACATGATGGCCAGGGTAAGAATGGCATCGCGGGCGCGGTTGTGCAGGGTCTCCACGGTGGCTTCGTCGAAGCCGATTTCCACCAGTTCGGCAGTGGGCACATAGGCCACTTCTTCTAAGGCGGCGAAGCCTTCTTCAATCAGCAGGTCAGCGGTTTGCTCGTCCACGTTCAAGTGCTGCATGAACAGGTTGCGGATTTGTGCATCTTCAGCTTCGTGGCGCTCTTCGGCTTCCTGTACAGTCATAATGTTGAGCTGCCAGCCGGTGAGATCGGCGGCGAGGCGCACGTTTTGGCCGCTGCGTCCGATGGCGGGCGCGAGCTGGTCGTCGGCTACGATAACGTCTACCGAATGGTTATCTTCATCAATCAAAATGCGGCTGACTTCGGCGGGGGAGAGCGCGTTAATCACAAATTGGGCGGTTTCGGGCGACCACAGCACCACGTCCACACGCTCGCCGGCCAATTCGTTGGATACGGCATTCACACGCGAGCCGCGCACACCGATGCAGGTACCTTGTGGGTCGATACGCGTATCATTGGATTTGACGGCGATTTTAGCGCGCTGGCCGGGGTCGCGGGCGACTTCTTTTATTTCCAACAGGCCATCTTCAATTTCCGGCACTTCCTGCTCAAACAGTTTTACCAAAAATTCGCGCGAGGTGCGGCTGAGGATAACTTGTTTGCGCCCGCTGTTGCCTTGTTCGTCCACGCGCAGGAAGAGGGCACGGATGCGATCGCCGCTGCGGAAGTTTTCACGTGGGATACACTGGTCGCGCGGAATCAGTGCGTCCAAACGGCCGACTTCCACAATGATGCCGTGGCGCTCAACGCGTTTTACTGTGCCCATTACCACGTCTTCACGGCGGGCAAGGAATTTTTGCAGAATTTGCTCACGCTCGGCATCACGGATGCGTTGCAGGATGATTTGCTTGGCAGTTTGTGCGGCTTGGCGGCCAAAGGCCACGTTTTCCAGCTCTTCTTCGTAATACTCGCCAATTTGTAGCGTGGAATCGAGGAATTCTTCTTGGATTTCCTCGATGGTTTTCTGCGTGTCGGGGTAGGTGTAGTCTTCATCGGCCACAATTAACCAG
Source organism: Eikenella exigua (assembly GCF_008805035.1). Lineage (NCBI taxonomy): Bacteria > Pseudomonadati > Pseudomonadota > Betaproteobacteria > Neisseriales > Neisseriaceae > Eikenella > Eikenella exigua. Next base: position 638,808 of record NZ_CP038018.1, read on the forward strand.
CGGCGGAAAGTATGGTATTCACCGGTATTGCGGTCGATGCTCACGCGCACGTCCATGTGTTCGCGGTCGTCCTTTTTCTTGGCAGCCACCGACAGGGCGAACTCCAATGCTTCGAATACCACTTCGGATTCAACGTTTTTTTCGCTGGCCAATGCTTCGGCCAGTTGCAACATTTCGCGGCTCATGGGAATGAACTCTCCATTATTAATTGATAAATAGGCAAATTAGAATTCGGGCTTCAGGCGCGCCTGGTCGATATTGGATAATTCGATGACAGCAGTTTTGCCGTCGAAGGCAATAGTCAGCACGTCATTTTCAAAGTTTTCGATGCGGCCGATGAAGTTTTTCTGCCCCTCAACCGGCAAACGGGTTTTTAGCTTGACGAGGCTACCTGAAAAACGGATGAAGTCGGCCGCCTTTTTCAGCGGTCGGTCGAGGCCGGGGCTGGAGATTTCCAGCCGTTTGTAGTCCACGTCTTCCACTATGAAGAGGCGGCTCAAATGGTTGCTGACGGTGGCGCAGTCTTCCACAGTGATTCCTTCTGGTTTGTCGATAAACACGCGCAAATCGCCTTGCGCGGTGAGTTCGAAATCCACCAGTTCGTAGCCCAGGCCGGGCAGGGTTTTTTCTAAAACGGCTTGAATATCCATGAATTCCCTAGTTGGAAAACAAAAAAATGGCCTCGGGGCCATTTCTCATTTATCTTGTATAAATAACTGAAAAACGGTGTAATTCTAAACCATATTCGCCAGTTTGGCAATTCTGTTTTCGCTTGGTGCACAGGATGGTGGGCGGGTTGTAAGAATCGTGCAACAATGAAGAAGTATAATGGAGCAGGATGTTTTGTTTGGTTTTTTAACTTCGTTGCAGTAGCACTTTCAGGCAGCCTTCTTTACCACGCAATGTAAAACATCTCTTTGGCCAGAAACACAATCGGGTTGTGCAGGATTTGCAGGTAGCGGTGCATCATCACCAGGCCGGAAGGAAACAGCAGCCTGACCACCCAAGGCATCACCTTCACTGCCTGCGCAGACGGCACCCGTTCCGTTTCGCGCTGCGCCTCGCGGTTAACTTTTTTGGTGTACAGTACCGATAAAACCAGCGACTCAAACAGCATCCCGCCCATGAAGATGATGGCACAAAATATCAGTGAATGATGTGTGCAACGGAGTAAACAGACATTTACCTGCCTTTTGATGCAATCACAGAAAAGTACGATACTCTCACAGGCAGGTAGGGCGGTTAAATTCGCCGTGCCTCTCTGATACTGACAGAAAGGGTATATACCATGAGAAAATCTACCGTTACTTCTATTTTCACTGTTATGCTGCTGGCCGCCTCCCTGAGCGCTTGCACTGGTATGACCACCAGACAGCGCAACGCCGCCATCGGTGCCGCAGTGGGTGGGGTGGCAGGCAACGTGATCGGCGGTGATACCGGCTCAACCTTGGGTGGTGCCGCGTTGGGCGGTGTGGCCGGTAGCTTGATTCAATAAGCTTAAACCCTTGTGATGATGCGGGCGGAAGTGTGAAAGCACTTCTGCCTGCAATTGTTTTGATATTTTATAGACTGGTACGGTTTCGATATTAAATCATTCCGATTAGGCTGAGGCAGGGTAAACTAAGGCTGTATCGGTTTGATCGAAACGGTTAGAGATAATGTGTACCGCAGCTGGCCGGTAAGCCGGGTTCTGTCGTTGGACAGTCATTCCTCTAGGCCGATTGTTACCAAGCGGCTCAAGCAACCTACCCGAATGCTCGGCGAGCAGCGTCGTTGCATTCTGTTTGGTCTTGCTGCGGATGGGGTTTGGCCTGCTACGGGCTGTTACCAGCCGCACGGTGCGCTCTTACCGCACCATTTCACCCTTACCTGTGCTGCGTTGCCGCAGCCATCGGCGGTTATGCTTTCTGTTCCACTTTCCGTCGCCTCGCGGCGCCCGGCCGTTAGCCGGCATCCTGCTCTGTGCAGCCCGGACTTTCCTCCCCACCCAAAGGCGCGGCGACTGTCTGGCCTGCTGCGGTACGGGCGGGATTATAACGGATTGGGCGGGAAAGGCTACCTGAAAACGAAGTTTCCGAAGGAAGCTGAGTTTATGCGGAGCTAAAGTTAAACTTCAACGAAGTTGAAATACAGCGCAATAAGTGTCTGTGAAGCTAAAATTTTCAGGTAGCCTTCTGCACACTTGTCAGTGTACTTGATAGCGCTGCAATACGGCGCGGATTTGCGGTAGGGCGACGCGGGCGGCGTCTTCGCCGAGTTTGATGGCGTGGGCTTTTTCATCGAAGCCGCCCACGGCGCCGAGATGCTGCACCTGTGGTTTGATCACCACGTCGGCCTTGGCCAGCTCGCTGTTGAGGGCGGGGGTGCTCATAATGTTGAGGCTTTGGTCGAGGTAGGAGAAGAAGCCGCTTTGGGATAGGCGGGCGGGTTTGGCGGAAATGTCCACCGCAATCACCACGTTGGCACCCATCTGGCGGGCGGCGGATACGGGTACGGGGGCGGTGAGGCCACCATCCACATAGCGTTTGCCGTTGATTACTGCGGGCTGGAACACGTTGGGGATGCTGGCGGAGGCGCGCACGGCCTGGCCGGTGTTACCGCTGCGAAATACCACGCTGCGGCCGGAGTCGAATTCGGTGGCCACGGCGGCGAATTTGCGCGGCAGGTTTTGGATGGGGCGATTGCCCACTTGGCGGTTGATGTAGTTTTGCAGTTTTTCGCCACGGATAAATCCGCTAGTGGAAAGGGTTAAGTCCACCAAATCGGCGCGTTGCAGGTTTTCGGCTTCGCGCTGCAGGCGGGGGGCGTTCATACCGGAGGCATAGAGGCTGCCCACCAGGGCGCCGGCGCTGGTTCCGGTAACGATTTTTATGGGAATATTGTTTTCTTCTAATACTTTAATCACGCCGATATGGGCGAAGCCTTTGGATGCGCCGCCGCCCAAGGCCAAGCCGATGACGACTTGGGGCTTACGGGTGGCGGTGAGCGGCTGGCGGGACGGGGTTTGCGAGCCGCCGCCGCCGAGGAGGCCGCAGGCGGAGAGGGTGAAGGTGAGCAGGGAAATGCCGAGGCTGCGGTGCAATAGGCTGTTCATGGGGGAATCCTATGTTATTAAGCGGGGGAGCCGGTATTGTATAGCAAAGTAACTCAATTTTCGCTACGGCCTTGGTTTGTTTTATTGTAGTTTTATATTGTCTGCGGTTTGCCGCCTGGTATCGAAAGTTGATTTAGTCCGCTATATCGGATAGCTATGATTGCCGGCGAGTTGCTGGTGTTGGCGTTGGAACGATAAGGAGTATTGCTAAAGAACAAGCCTACCTGAAAGCGCAGTTGCAACGAGAGGCTAAAACGAGAGGTTAAAATAGGAATGATGTGGTGTTGGCTCTTCTTGCTGCCACTCAAGCTATCTTCGGTTTGTCGGCTGTTAGGAGTCACACTATAAGTGCCAAAACCATATCGGCTGTTAATTATGCTCATGCGTAGGCTGTTCGCACGCTTGGCAGCATGCTGCGCCGGTATTGGCGGGTTCGGTCTGCACGGTGATGTGCCCGATGCCGTGAGTTTGCACCGTTGCCTGCACTTGTTGCGCCAAAGTGGCGGCTTGTGCCACGGTTAGGTCGCCACGCACGATGATGTGGCAGGACATGGCGTGTTTTTTGCTGGTAATCGTCCAGGTGTGCAAATCGTGTACGCCCAATATACCGTTGATTTTCTGTATGTCTTCGGCAATTTTTACCAAATCCGTGCCTTGGGGCGTGCCTTCCATCAGGATGTGCAGGCTACCTGAGAGCACACTCCAGCCGCTTTTGCCGATGAGCAGAGCCACCGCCGTGCTGGCCGCTAAATCTGCCCAGTTCCAGCCGTAAAACTGTATCAGCAGGCCGGCCGCCACTGCTGCAACGGAGCCGAGCAAATCGCCCACCACATGCAAAAATGCGCCGCGCATGTTCAGGTTGTCTTTCTCGCCGCGCAGCATATACCACGCGATAAACAGGTTTACCAACAGCCCGAATGCAGCCACCATCAGCATCGCGCCGCCTGCTACGGGCACGGGCTTGAAGGCGCGGATAACGGCTTCGACCACAATCCACGCCGCCATCACCACCAGCGTAAGCCCATTGAGCGTGGCGGCAAGGATTTCTACGCGCTGATAGCCGTAGCTTTTCTGCGAGTTGGCGGCCTTCTCCGCCCATTTGAAGGCAAAAAGCGCCAGGGCGAGCGAGGCGGCATCGGAAAACATATGTCCCGCGTCTGAGAGGAGTGCCAAGCTGCCGCTGAGCCAGCCTGCCGCTGCTTCCACCAGCATAAAGCCGGCAATCACGGCTAACGATACGCGCAGGATATGGGTGTTGGTGCTGTGGACGTGGGAATGGTTGTGTTCGTGGCTGTGGAAGGACATGGACGCTCCTTGGGGGATAGGGTGGGGCTACCTACCTGAAAATGAGAAGAACAATAGAAGCAGGCATAAATGCCCGCGTGGTTTCAGGTAGCCTTAGAAATAAAAATGTATAGGCAGCGAGCGTTCATCCCACGGCTTGCTTGTCTAACTGGCTACCTGAAAATTTGCAGCCGCTGGGGCTAGTCTGCTTTCAGCACGCGCTGGCGGCGGGTTTCGGCCAGCACCATGCCGGTGCTCACGGATACGTTGAGGCTTTCCACTGTGCCGAGCATGGGGATGGACACCAGCGCGTCGCAGTGTTCGCGGGTAAGGCGACGCATGCCTTCGCCTTCATTGCCCATCACCCAGGCCACGGCGGCGGGGATGTCGTAGTGGAACAGATCGGCTTCGCCGCCCATGTCGGTGCCCACTATCCAGATGTCGCGCTCTTTGAGTTCGCGCAGGGTGCGGGCAAGGTTGGTGACGGCGATGTAGGGCACGGTTTCGGCGGCGCCGCAGGCCACTTTGCTCACGGTGGCATTCAGGCCGACGCTGCGGTTTTTCGGCGCAATCACGGCGTGCACGCCCATGGCGTCGGCCACGCGCAGGCAGGCGCCGAGGTTGTGCGGGTCGGTGATGCCGTCGAGGATGAGCAGCAGGGGCGGCTCGGTGAGGTTGTCGAGCACGTCGTCGAGGTGGACGTGGTTGTGTGAAGCGTCGATAAAGCCGGCGATGCCTTGGTGGCGGGCGTGACGGCACAGGTTATCGAGGCGGGCGGCTTCCACGAAGTGGACGGGAATATTTTCCTGCGCGGCTTTTTCCAAGGCCTGCTGCATACGGGCATCGTGACGGCCGGACAGGGCGTAGAGCTCGGTGAGGCTTTTGGAGTTTTGCCACAGGCGGGCGTTGACGGCGTGGAAGCCGTAGATCAGGCGGCGGTTGGACATATGGTTTACTTTCGTGATGCAGGCTACCTGAAAAAGCGGATGTGGTTTCAGGTAGCCTTTTGGATATTGGGGTTTAATTTACGCGGCAGCTTGCGCTTGCAGATGGCCGCATGGTGCGCGGCCTTATTCCGGCCACAATTTTTGGAAGGCGCGCACGGCGGCGGCGGGGTCGGGGGCGTGGGTGACGGCGCTGACCACGGCCAGCGAGGACACGCCGGTGGCGAGCACGGCGGGCGCGTTTTCCAGCGTGATGCCGCCGATGGCCACGGTGGGGGTATTGCCGGCTTGTTGCACGTAGCGGCGCAGTTTGTCCAGCCCCTGCGGTTCGGTGGGCATGGCTTTGGTGTTGGTGGCGAATACGGCGCCGCAGGCCACGTAGCTGGGCTGCACGGCCAAGGCACGCGCCATTTCGGCTTCGTCGTGGGTGCTCAGCCCCAAGCGGATGCCGGCACGGGCAAGGGCGGCAAAGTCGGCGCTGTCCATGTCTTCCTGGCCGAGGTGCACGCCATAGGCGCCTTCTTCAAGGGCGAGCTGCCAGTGGTCGTTGATGAAAAGTTGGCTATGCGAGCCGCTGGTGGTGGCGATGGCGCGGCGGATTTCCCGGCGCAGGGCTTCGCCGGTGAGGGTTTTGCTGCGCAGCTGCACGGTGTCTGCGCCGGCATCGGCCATACGCGCCACCCAATCGGCATCGGGCACTACAGCGTAGAATTTGAGGGGGCGGATGATGGAGGGAAATGGTTGCATAGCGGGCGGCCTGCGGGTGGTTGCGGGGTGGCTATTATAGCGCAGCTGCCAATGGCCAGGATGGGAAAGATACTGTCAGGACTAGCCCCGACGGCATGAAATATATAAGGCTACCTGAAAATAAATTGGAGCTTTCAGGTAGCCTTTAGGGCAGAGATGGCGGTTGCCTGAGTATATAGTCGTGTCGAAATAGGCATGCTACGACGTCGGCACGTTTTGCGTAAGGCTGTATGTTCATGGTTTGTTGTCTTGTATGAAAATAGTTGTGCCTCAATATAATAAAAGGCTACCTGGAACTTTCAGGTAGCCTTTTGTGTGTATCAGAAATTAGAACAGGCGTTGGCGGCGGCGGCTGATTTCAAAGCCGTGGTTTTGGCTGTTGGTGCAGGTCATGCCACTGGTGCGACTGGTGCACTGCCAGCCGTCACCGCGCAGGGTTTGGCCGTAGGGCAGCACGCGGCTGTCGGGGCTAGCGAGGCTGTCGCCGACGCAGCCCATTTGGGTACGACCGGTGCGGGCGATGGAGAAATTGCCGCCCCAATCGAGTTCACAATCACGCGGTTTGGGCCGGATGGGGCGGTCGGGCTGGGGAATCTGGCATTCCACTACGCCGGGGGAGTGGTCGTACATGCAGTTGATGTTGCCGCTGGGGCTGCGGAAGAGTTTGATGTCGGCATGGGCAGTGCCAGCGGCGAGCAGGATGGCTGCGGCGGTAAGGGGGAGGGTACGCATGATGTTACTCCTTATATAGAGAGTGGTTGGAAAAGTGATTGGTAAACAGATAGTTAGAAGCGGTACAGGCTGTCTGGACTGATTTGGAAGCCGTGGCCTTCGGTATTGGTGCAACTTAGACTGCCGGATTGGGCAGTACATTGCCAGCCGGGTTGGTTAAAGAGTTTGAAGGGCTGGTTGTCGGGGAGGGCATAGCTGCCTGCTTGGAATTTGGCGTAGTTGTGGTGGTTGCAGTTGAGGTGGGCGGGGCCTTTTGCAAATAGGGAGATATTGCCGCTCCATTGGCCGTTCCAAGTTCCGAAGGGGCAGTCTTGAGGTTCGCGTTCTACAGGAATGGGTTTGGTAGGCGGGGGAATTTCGCAGGTGAGTTGGGGGGCGTAGCCACCGTATCGGCAGGTGATTTGGCCATCTACACTGTGGAAGAATGCCACTCTGGCATGGGTGCCGGCGGCGGCGAGTAGGATGGCTGCGGCTGCTATGGGTAAGGTACGCATGGTGTTGCTCTATTAGAGTGGTTGGGAAAGGAGAATTGTATCTCAAAGTTGGATGTTTTTTAGCTTTGTAAAAACTAGTTTTAGCTTCTTTAAATAATTTCTCAGAAACTCGACTTCCTTCGAAAAGCTTGTTTCAGATAGTCTTTTGCTGCATTCTAAAGAGGCTACCTGAAAAATATTTCAGGGTTTCACAGCACGGCTTGCGGATAGGCGCCGATGATTTTTACGAAGGCGGCGCATTCGGCAAGGGCTTCGAGGGCGGGCTGGATTTGGGGACTGTCGGTGTGGCCTTCGATGTCGATAAAGAAGATGTAGTCCCACAGACCGGCGCGGCTGGGGCGGCTTTCGAGCTTGGTCATGGAGATGCCGTGCTCGGAGAAGGGTTGGAGCAGGCGGTGCGCGGTGCCGGGGCGGTTGGGGGCGGAGACGATGAGGGAGGTTTTGTCGCGGCCGGAGGGCTGGGTGCTGTTGTGGCCGAAGATGAGGAAACGGGTAGTATTGTTAGGCTCGTCTTCGATGTTGGCGGCGAGTTTGGCCAGATTGTAATGCTCGGCGGCGGCCTGGCCGGCAATGGCGGCGGCTTGCGGCTCGGCAGCGGCGAGGCGGGCGGCTTCGGCGTTGCTGGCCACGGAAATGCGGGTGGCATGGGGCAGGTGGCGGTTGAGCCACTCGTGGCATTGGGCCAGCGCTTGGGTGTGGGCATACACTTTTTCCGGCTGAGGGCTGCCGCCGGGTTGCTGCAATAAATGGTGCTGGATACGCAGGAGCACTTCGCCGCAGGCACGCAGGGGGGTGGAAACCATGAGGTCGAGGGTGCGCCCGACCGGGCCTTCGGTGGAGTTTTCCACAGGGGCAACGGCGTAGTCGGCCTGGCGGGTTTCCACGAGGCAGAAGCATTCGTCGATGGAGGGGCAGGGCTGGGTGTGGGCGGCGTGGCCGAAGTGCTTCACGGCGGCTTGCTGGGTAAATGTGGCTTCGGGGCCGAGGTAGGCGATGGTGAGCGGGCGTTCTACGGCGAGGCATTCGCTCATGATTTCTCGGAACAGGCGGGCAACAGCTTCGTCGGACAGGATGCCGGCGGCGGTTTGGTTCAGGCTTCGAATGCGCTGCAACACTTGGGATTCACGCTCGGGGCGGTAGACGGTGCCGGTGCCTTTGAGCTCGCCGATGGCACGGGCGTGGGCGGCGCGCTGGTTAAGCAGAGTGAGGATTTCGGCGTCGATGGCATCGATGGCCTGGCGGTGGGGGGCGAGGGATTGGTCAGGCATGGCACGGCCTTTGTTCGGGACGGGGATGGGCTGATTGTATAGCAAATTGGCGTCCTTTTGATACAAGTTGAGTCAAGGCTGTAGCGGAAGTTAAATGAGCTTACTATAGCGTAGAAAAATGGGGCGTTGGTGTTGATTGAATGTTTTCAGGTAGCCTCGGGTGGGGCGGGAGGCTACCTGAAAAGCGTTGCGGGAAAAGTTGGGCAAAGGCTGCCTACGGCTAAGGCAAAACGTTTATAATCCCGCGTTTTCAGGTAGCCTTTGTTGCCAAGGGCTGCTGCTTCAACCTTAAAGATTAAAGAAATTCAACTGAAACATGGACAAACTGAAAATTACCGGCAATGGCCCGTTGCACGGTGAAATCGTGATTTCTGGTGCGAAAAATGCTGCCCTGCCGCTGATGTGTGCTGGGCTTTTAACTGAAGATATTTTGCATTTGACCAACGTGCCGATGCTGGCCGACGTGAAAACCACGCACAAACTCTTGCAAGGCATGGGCGCAGAGGTGGAAAGCGACGGTGTGAGCGAATTCAAAATCAACGGCGGCACGGTAAACAACACTTGCGCGCCGTATGAATTGGTAAAAACCATGCGCGCTTCCATTTTGGTGCTAGGCCCCACGCTGGCGCGTTTCGGCGAGGCGGAAGTGAGCCTGCCCGGCGGCTGCGCCATCGGCTCGCGGCCGGTGGATCAGCATTTGAAGGGGCTGGAAACCATGGGTGCGGAAATTGTGATCGAGCACGGTTATGTGAAGGCACGCGGCAGGCTCAAAGGCGCGCGTGTGGTGATGGATATGGTTACCGTGGGCGGCACGGAAAACCTGCTGATGGCGGCCACGCTGGCCGAAGGCACCACTGTGCTGGAAAACTGCGCGGTGGAGCCGGAAGTGGTGGATTTGGCCGAATGCCTGGTGAAGATGGGCGCGAAAATCAGCGGTATCGGCACGCCTTCCATGACCATTGAAGGCGTGGAGAAGTTGCATAGCTGCACCCACAGCGTGGTGCCCGACCGCATCGAAGCCGGCACTTTCCTCTGCGCCGTAGCCATGACCGGCGGGCAGGTACGCCTGCAAAACGCCGCACCGAAAACCATGGAGGCGGTGTTGGACAAGCTGGTGGAAGCCGGTGCGGAAATCCAAACCGGCGAAAACTGGATCGACATTAAAATGACGCAGCGTCCGAAAGCGGTGGATGTGCGCACCGTGCCACATCCGGGCTTTCCCACCGATATGCAGGCGCAGTTTATGGCGATGAATGCGGTAGCCGAGGGCAGCAGCCAGATGGTGGAAACCATTTTTGAAAACCGCTTTATGCATGTGCCCGAGCTCAACCGTATGGGTGCACATATCAGCGCCGAGGGCAACACCGCGCTGGTAAAAGGTGTGGAGCAACTTTCCGGCGCCGCAGTGATGGCTACCGACCTACGCGCTTCGGCCAGCCTGGTGATTGCCGGCCTGGTGGCCGATGGCGACACCATCGTGGAGCGCATCTATCACTTGGATCGCGGCTACGAGCATATTGAAGAGAAGCTGGGCAAAGTGGGCGCGAAAATCGAACGTTTGAAACAGTAGTCAATTCGACAGCAAAGGCTACCTGAAAAACCAACCATAGGGTTTTCAGGTAGCCTCAAGCATCAGGAAGCAAAAACAGCCCGATATTCGGGCTGTTCTTTAAATATTTGCCGGTTTGGATTATCGGCAGGACAAGCCCAAGATGGTGGGCGGGTTGCCGTTGGACAGTTTGATGCGGCAAGTGGTGCCGGAAGTGCCGGATACCACGGCATAGCGTGCACCGCCTTCGTTGCGGGTGCTGATATTCATTGGCTCTTTCACGCCCATGGATTTGGATGTTTGCGCCAAGTTTTGCACCAATTCAGACGGCAGGCCGGAAGAGTCGTTGCCGATTTTTACACCGTCGGCCCATGCGGACGCAATCGGCAGCAAGGCCAGCATCAGAATAGTTAATTTGCGTTGCATAGTTAGGTTCTCCTGTGAAAAATGGCTACCGTTGCCGGTAGCTGTGGAAACACTCTACTATATCGGAGTAAGGTTTGACAACGATTATGCCGCTTTTTACCTACGGCAGTGTCGGTAAGTGTCACATTTTGTGGGCAAGTAATCTAATGGCTTTAAATAAATTTCTTTATAAATTAGCCTATTAGTGGGCTAATTTGTTGCCTGATGTGAAGCGGTCGATAGCCAAGCGCGTACTGCCGATTAAATATTTTCAATGGATTGCCACACATGAACCGAAACAATTCCCCCCAATTGCCTGCCTACCGGCCGCCGTTTTGGCTGCGCGGCGGGCATTTGCAGAGCATTTGGCCGAAACTGGTGCGCATTGGTAGCCCGGCCTATCGGCGTGAGCTTTTGCCAGACAGCCTGGGCGCTACCGAAGTGGCCTACGATTTTGTGGATGGCAAACGCCCCGATGCCCCGCTATTGATGTTGTTTCACGGGCTGGAAGGCAGCAGCGCCAGCCATTATGCCCGCGCCCTGATGTTTGCCGCGCAACGGCACGGCTGGCACGGTGTGGTGGCGCATTTCCGTAGCTGCGGCGAAGTGGAAAACTGTGCGCCCGTGTTTTATCACTCCGGTGACAGCGCCGAAGTCGCGCACATGTTGCAATTAATGCACTCGCGCTACCCGCGCATCTGCGCCGTCGGTATTTCCTTAGGCGGTAACGCATTGGCCAAATATCTGGCCGAACAAGGCAGCCATGCTATTCCGCAGGCTGCTGCCGTGGTGAGTGCGCCGTTGGATTTAACCGCCGCCTCGCATCGGCTGGAACAGGGCTTGAGCAAAATGCTGTATGCCCCTTATTTCCTGCGTTCGCTGTTGCCTAAAGCCGCTGCTTGCGCCGCCCGTTTTCCGCAGATTGACGCCGCTGCCGTACAAGCTGCCGCCAACCTCACCGATTTCGACAACAGCTTCACCGCCCCCTTACACGGCTTTGCCGATGCCACCGACTACTACCGCCGATCCAGCGCCAAACCCCTGTTGTGCCAAATCGCCGTACCTACCCTGATTTTAAATGCGCTGAACGACCCCTTCATTCCTGCCGAATCACTGCCGCAGGCGGGCGATGTGTCGCCAGCCGTTACCCTGTTGCAGCCCGAATATGGCGGTCACGCCGGCTTTCCCGGCACGGCTGATTTAGATTGGCTACCGGATACCGTGTTGCGTTATTTCGACGGCGTGGCAGTAAAGGCTACCTGAAAAGGTAGGAAGATTTTTCAGGTAGCCTCTAACCAGAGTTGAAAGGAAACATCATAACCATTACCCAAAACTATCTTGCCGGTTTGCAGCAAGCCTACGTCAAATGCGGCGATACAGACGAGTAGGCACACTTTGTCGACATCAAGCGCAGTATCGCCCCTGAAGATGTCCATGCTTTGCAAGCCACCTATCCGCAAACTCCTGCCTCCCTGCTTGAGCTGCTCTCTTTCGCCGACGGCACCTACTGGCGCGAATACCAAGGCGAAACAGTCAGCTTATTCCTGCTCGGCTCTGATATTATGGAATATCCCTACTATCTGCTCTCCGCCCGGCAGATGCTGGAAAGCAAAAGTCCACAATATTTGTCCGACTACATCAACCGAGTCTACCCTGCTGAAGACGTGGCCGTGGATGACCGTATCACCCGCGATGCAGCCAATGCCTGCTGGCTACACTTCTCCGATTGCATGAACAACGGAGGCACCTCGCAGCTG